>NZ_JXSS01000076.1 GCF_000855665.1 Lysobacter sp. A03 | reverse complement strand
TTCTTTGGGATGATCAAGCGCGAACGCATCCACCGAAAACGCTACTTGACCCGCAACGACGCACGATCCGACATCTTTGACTACATCGAACGCTTCCACAATCCCCGAATGCAACGCAGAATCCATGTTCGGGACCAAGCCTTTATGGCCTTAACTCAACAGTCCGCGAAAACGGGGTAGAACCCAGTCGAGCATGTTGCAAGCTAGTGCGCAGGACTTCTATGGATCGACGAATCACATACGTATCGCGGTCGTAGCGATTAGATTCCCGAATCTCTCGCATCCACTTGGGACATGCCGGTGTCGAGTTCGGTCGCCATCGAGTTGGCACCTGGGCATCAGCCCGACCACTTCCATGCGTGACTACTCGAACGTTCCCCACATGAATTCGCCGAGCCAGACGATCCCGGCGAGAACCACAAGCGAACCCACTGCGAGGCAAATGGCAGGCCAGCCGAACTCCAAGAAGTCATACCTGCCATTACTCCGCCAGTCCTTTCCGTACGGGTCATCGGGATCGGGTTGGCAGGCGGCCTCAATCTCCGCGGGCCACACGGGAACCTTGCAGGTGGCCATCGCAAACCACCGGCCCCACGTGGTCAGTGCCCAGAGCGGGGAAGCCAGCAGCTGTAGCGCTGGCCACTTCACCATCAAGGCGAATGTGCGCACCAGACTGAAGACCACGCCTTCCTTTCGCCCGTTGATCGGCATGCACATTTCTGTCGTGTTGTAGCTCTGCGCCGGGCCGTCAGGTGCCTCCATGTAACGCCGGATGTATTCCCACAGGCGCATCAACCCGGACTCTTCACCAAGATACGCATAAGCCAGCGTAAACGTATCGACGACGGTCTCGCCGTCGTCTGCCAAGACATGGGCGCGCACGTCGTAGCTGGTCTGGCCCATCGTCAGCTCATTCTCAACCACGCATAAGAAAAGATCATCCCAGTTGGCGGTGATGATAGAGCCGTCGGGGCGATAGGCGTAAACTCGTCGCGTCTTTCGGTTTAATCGGATGGGGTAGTGGGTTAGGCGGAAGCAGTCGAGACATAGACCATAGATCGAGAACCACAGTAGAGGTGCAACAATCGATACGCCGAGCGCAAATAGCAGCCAAGGACCGAGTTCATTCCATTGGTCAGAAGTCGGGATAATTCCGATTGCCATAACACATAGAATGCAGATTAAAAAAACCGCCATCCAAGTCGCAGAACCCTTGATCGAATACCAACGATCTGCTAGCTCAAGACATGCGCTGTCGATCTTGATCACCGACAGCCAGTCTTGTGGCTCCGCGCTAGCTTGCACGTCCCGCTGCAACTGACCTGCTTTTTCTGCAGCTGTCAGCAGACGGTCGAGCTTATAAGCACTAAAGCGCCCGAGGCCGGTGAAGTCCAAATCAGTGCACCGGTACGGCTGTGGTAGGAGCTTTTTCGTCTTTGCTCCTGCACCCCAGTGCCTTCATGGCGAGCCCGAACTGCTCCATTTCCTCGTCCAGGTTCGAATAACGTTCGCCTGGTGCCAGTGCGCCAAACAAGCAACGCTCCAGCCAGTCTTGCAGCTCGTCAGTCTTGAAGAACTCAATCAGCAGAGCGATGGCAATGCTGATTGCCACCAGGATGAGTCCGATACCTGTGGCCGACAATCCCATTATTGTCGCGCTGATGAAACCACTGAAAAATAGCGCAGCCCCTAATCCGGCTCCAGCTGAAATCAAGTAGAGCGCAGCTATTCCATAACTACCTTTATCTCTTTCTTTTCGAAAGCTATTGAAATCCCACACCGCCATAATGCCCGCCGCCACAACACCAATTCCCCGGCTTATTACACCCAGCATCTTTACCCAGTACGTGGACGCTGCTTTAGCCAACCGGATATTCCCCGCCTTTCCCCCGGCAATAATCCCATCATGGATCAGGTTGCCCACTCCGCCGACGATCGCGGCCACGCTGCTGCGAAACCGCCAATTGTTTTCCGAACGCTTGTGGGACATGCTGGTGTCAAGTTCGGTCGCCATCGAGTTGGCACCCACTATTTGGAGGATCAGCCCGATCACAGCCAGGCGTGCGTTGGTGTTGAACATCGTGCGGAAGCGTTGCATGTCGTTTTGTGGCCACTCATTCATCCGCAATGTCGCACCGGCTGCTTCTGCGGCCGCCTGCGCCGGTGTCAGACCCGCCTTGATCTGTGCCACCGCGAACCGGTCAACGCGCAGGGCGACTTTAGATGCACCGAAGCGACCGCTCTTTCCCCGGGTCTGAATCGTTTGTCGGCGACCGCGCGACTGGATCTCCAGTCTGCGCTTGAGCAGCCCAGTATCTACGTTCTCCAGCGCCTCCGGGTTGATCTCTTTCATCAGTCTCACCATCACATCCAGTGCCTCATCCACAGTACCGACGTGCGTTAGCATCGTAATCGGTGCTTCGCCAATGATACCCAGCGCGATTACCAACCGGCCAACAGTATTGTCGATCATTCCGTTCAACACTCGGATGACCGGCCCACCCACGGCGGTGAGCAACTGCGCGACGATATTCTGGCCACCAGCGTCGAGATGCTTAAGAGACTTGCCGTACAACGCGATAAGCGTCTTCCACTGCACGTCGGGCAGCCCGCCTTTCGGCAGTCCTTTTTCCGGTACTGCTTTGTCCAGTGCTTCGATCACCTCTTGCTGGTTGTACAGAAGCGCACGCTGCAGTAAATTGCGCGGATCGGCGGTATTGGCAGTCAGCCAGTCGTGATAGGTGTCGAAGCAGATCTGGTTTTGCTGGGTGTCCTGGAGGCACAGCAAAAGTGCTTGCACATAGCCTGCGCCGGATTCGGCGTCGGTTTCGTCATGGTTGTAGATGAAGCTGTTGGTTGTCGCATAGCTCGTTAGCCACGCGCAGTGTGCCTTGGCCAACGGCACCATCTGCTCGCGATCGAATTTCTCCAGTCGCGGCTGATACACCCGCTTGCGCCATTCATCGGGTTCACCGGATCGCAGCTGATTGCGGTACTTCTTCCACGCTTTGTCGGCGATATTGTCCAGGTCGGACTGGGTGAGGGCGTCAGCTGCCGACTGCTTCGCGGTCTCGATCTTGGCCTCCCACTGCTTGCGGTAGACCGGATCGCTCATTCGCTCCAAGTGGTCTGTTTGCATTCGGTCGCGTACGGGATCGCGGATGCCGTCCATCGACATCACGGGTATTCTTTTCCAATAATAAAGATTGGAAACCGCTTTTTGTTGTCGCGTGTGGATCTCGTCAAGTTCAGCCTGATTCCGGATTGCTTCCTCGAGCGAATCCACCAACGCTGAGATCGCTAATGGGCGCTCCAAATCCTCTTGACCCAAAAAGTCCTGAAGCCGATTGCCCATCAAAGCCGCGATCTCCATGGTGATTCCCACCGGATCGTCAACCGCCACCAGCATGGGCTCATGCGGTTGAGCTGCGGCTGCGGCCCACTCCATCAGACCGGGCGCTTCATGTTTGCAAGCCTCAAATCGATGAGGAGAGAAATTGAGCGGCGGGAATGAGGTGATCTTCACGGTCTCCAGGGTTATCGCCAGCATCGGTTGTCCGGTTTCAGGGTCGATCTTGGGCTCACCGGTTTCGCTATCGACCACAACGCTGTATTCAGGCGGCTTTTCCTCTCCTCCGCGCTCCTGGCCGGCAATCGCGAACTCGTTTACGATTTCCGGCAGCTGGCTGAACGGTGCGGTGTGAGGCTGGGACGTGGTTCCCGCCATCCATTGTTTGACGTCAACCACCCGCATGTGTTTTTCGCGATATCCCTGCTTCCTGTGGCGGTCCAGCACTGCTCGTGTCCACGCGGTATCGGAAAAACCCAGCCATACTTTTCCGGCTTGCTGCGCATCGGGGATCGTTATACAGCGAGCTACGAATTCCTCTCCAGTGCGGAAGCAAGAGAACTCGATCTTGTCGGCATCGGGTGGCGTGGTGTCTGCTATGTCGAACTCATAAAGGTAGCCAAGCCCCGTAACGAGATACGCTTTCCATTCCCCCCGCGCTTCATTGAAGACGTAAAGATAGCCAGGCCTCAGCAGGCGACCGGTGTACTTGGCCGATTGGGCGGGAAGTGCGATGTCCGTAATGCCAGCAGTCATGTTTGCAGGCAGGTCGAGCCCCCTCCACTTCGCGCGCACTTCTTCGAAATCGGTGCGAGCAACTGCAGCGCGAAGCGGCAGAATGGGCAGTCCCTTCTTCTCGCAGAACGGGCATGAAGCGCTAGGCTCAGTCACGATGACATCCCTGTTGTTGAAGTTGGTGGAACATTGGAACCGAGTTGCCCGGCAAAGCGAGACAGCGCGTCATCGCTCAAATCGGCACAGGCACCGACATAACTGATGTCGCCTTTTTGCACCTTGCACAGGCGGATACGAATTTCCGGGTGCTCGCCAATTCGAGGATGAAAACGGGCGGCTTGCAACGCGTATAAAGAGCGGTCGTCGCCATCGCGAAGGCCGTACTCTGTATATGCGAGGTGCAAAAGAGCATCGACATGCTGGGCGATGGCGTCATCATTGAGGCTCTTCGGCAGGTATATGGCGATTTGCTCCAGGCAGCGGTGAAGCAGACGCAGCCGCTGCAGGGCCTCCCATTGTTTATCTGTCAAACGTAGGCGTGAGGGCGACGCTGCGCTGGCACAGCGATACTGAGACCAGGTTCCAGCGGGAGTAAACCATGTCCAGACGTCGACACTTCGCAGCAGGCTGTCCATCTGGGTTTTGTTCAAAATCCAACGCAAATGTCGAAATACCCGAGGATCAAAGTAACGCAGAATCGTATTACGTCGATCTGGCCCTCGAACGATCATGCGCGCGGCGAGTTGGGCCGACAGCTCACTAGCGGTACGACTCGAAGCAATCAGCGCGGAGAAGTACGGGTATTTGCTTCTGCGCGCCTGCTCGTGCACGCGCTCCAGCAGCTTCAGGCAATCGTGCTCAGGCATCTCGCGTAGTGCCAGCAGTCGGGGCATAGAGGCTGGTTCCGCTGCTAAATCCTTCGGAGACAAAGGCACGAGCGGAAGATCGTGCCATAGCGAGGAATCCACCTGCAGCGGATTGACCAGCCCGTAGTCCTGCGCCAGCAGCAGGCGGTGATCGAGAACTGTCATATCAACATTGCAGCGGGATCAGTCCGTCGCCAGCCGCATCCGCGCCACGGGATTTGAATTCGCAGAGCTTTAGCTCTCCGCTCGGCAGTCTGACTTGCGTACGTGCCGCTTGCGGCGAAGTCCACTCCTTCCTCGCCGCCTTGAACTCGATCGTTCCCGGCGCCCCCAGTTCGATGTCCCCACCTTCCAGCTTCAAATACGCACCGGCCGCGGTGGCCAAGACATGCTTGCTCGGCGAGGCGATCTCCACATCCGCCTGGGTACTGGCGAGTGTCACGCTGGTCTTTGCTGCCGCGGTCGCGACGTTCTGGTGCGCCCGCGCACTCACATCTCCCTGCGCTGCGTGCAGCGCAATTCCCGTGCTGGTCTGCGGCTTGCTGTCGGGGGCAGGGGTGCCGTGGCTGTACAGGCTGATCCCGCCGGCGACCGCGACGACGGTCTCGCCCTGGCTCAGCCAGTTCACGTCGTTGCCGGCGGTCATGGTCGTTTCAGTACCCGATACCCAGACTTGGTCGGCCGGGGTGGTGGCGATGATGCCGTCGGGGCTGCTGGCGGCCAGTAACGGGGCGTTCCAGCCGGGCGCTTCGCCGTCGCCACCGCTCACGCCGTCGCCGGCGGGGGCACCGGTCAGGGTGCCGATCAGGATCTCCTGTACCTGCTTCAGCGCCTGCAGTGCTGGCAGGGAGTCGGCTTCTTCCGGCAGGTCGGCGCTTTGTGCCTTGGCCGTGTCGGACAGGCTCTGCATCAGTTCGGCGCCGCTGCTCAGCTGGTTGCGCAGGCCCTCCGGCCATTTGCTGGCGACCGGGCTCGGTGCTCAGCAACAGACCGGCGCCGGCCCGCAACGCGCCGCTGGCCTGGGTCGACAGTTCCGCGCCGAAGCCGCGGTGGTTGCCGCGCACGTTGTCCTGACCACCCTTGAGGTGGCCGAGCGTCAGCGTGGTGTCCTGCTGGGTGGTGGCAACCTGTGCGCGGCCTTCGCCGGGCGTGTCGTCCAGCCGCAGCTGTTGGTAGCCGCCGCTGCCGGTCTGGCTGTCAGCCAGTGCCTGACTCTTGAACCCGGTGAACACGGCTTGGTGTTCGTTGCCATCGAACCACGCTGGCGCGTTGCCGGTGGCCCCCGCGTTGCCGCCGCCGACCTGGTTGTGCGCTGCGTCGGGCTGACCCTGGCCGTTGAACAGACTGCCTACGACGACCGGGCGGTCGATGTCGCCTTCCATGAACGCGACGACGACTTCCTGGCCCTTGCGCGGCAGCAGAACGCCGCCCCAGTTGTCGCCGGCCCACGGCGTGGCGACGCGCACCCACGTCCATGCGGCATCCGTGCCTGGCGCGTTGTCATCGCCACCCGGGTGGGCCTGGCCGGTGCTGGCGTCGCCGCAGCGTTGCCACGGGAACTGCACCTTGACCCGGTGATCGCGATCGGTCTGCAGCGGCGCGCCGTCGGTGACGACGATCGCGGTCTGGGTGCCGTGCACGGTCGGTTTGGGATGCAGGCGCAGGCCATGACCGTCCACGGTACGCGGCCGGTAGGGCAGGTCGCCGGGGATTGCGGTGAGGCTGTTGCGGTAGAAATCGGTGTGGGCGCTGGTCACGAGCGGGTCCCCGAGCTCCGGAGCGGCCAACGTGGGCGGCAACGGAAGCGCGCCGACATCAGTAGCGCCGAGAGTCTGGTCCAACACCTCAAATACGTCCGCGCCAAGATTGTTGCGGGCGGCGTGCTCGACGCGCAGGCACGTGAATGACTGGCCGTCGGTATCGGGGTGTTGGCTCAGCGCGAACTGTGTGCCCGGTGCCTGACGACGCCAGGTGCCGGCTGCGTGGATCTTCCGTCCCGTGACGTCCCTCGCTTCCATCTGCCGTTTTGCCCGCAGCGCGGCGTGTGCCTCGTCGGCCACCCCGTACGGACCGCTGGTGTCGCTGTCTTCGGCGCTGACGTCGCTGCCGGCCAGCACGGTCTCGGCCGAGGCCGGGCGCAGCGTGCGGCTGCGATAGTCCCAGCTGGCGCGGCGGATCGAGGCGGTCTGCCAGCGACGGGTGCTGGCCCACTGCTGGATGCTGTCAGTGCGCTCGGTGGCATCGGCGCGATGGAAGCGTACCGTCCCGGCGTCGACAAACGCCTCTACGTGGTCACCCAGCACCAGCGTGTGGCTGCCCAGCGTATCGCCACCGGGATCGCCAGCATGCTCGAACCAGTAGGCGATGCCTTCCTCGGCCAGCAGGCGCTGGAGGAACTGGAAATCGCTCTCGTGATACTGCGTGGTCAGGCTGCGGGTGCGATACACGGCACGGTCCGCGAGCTCCCAACGCCAGGCGGGTACGAGGGCGCCGGCCTGGGCGTAATCGGCAAAGATGTCCTCGGCGATCTCGAGCACGCTCATGTCATGGAAGACATAGCTGTCGACCCGCTGGCGCAGGAAGGCCAGCCAGGGTTCGATCACGAGGCGATAGCGGGCGATGCCGCCGTTGCTGCCGATGCGCTCACAGGCGGTGAGGTGACCGTGGAAAGGACGGCGCTCGGAGGCGGACTCGGCGGTCAACAGCTCAAGCAAGACCGGCTGGCCGAGCAGCTCATCCAGTGGCAGGTGAGCGTCCACCGACAGCGCATCGAGTTGCAGACGGAACCCGCCGTCATCGACCGATTCCACACCATGCAGCGCCTCGGCGACCAGCGCGTCCGGACCCAGCCCGGTATGCAGGTGCAGCAGACGATCGAACTGTTTCGGCCCGGCAACAAGCGCGGTGAGCAAGGTGGCGCGAGCATCCATGGCGGTCGTGTCTCCCTGGCGGCCGTCCTGGCCTGCCCCGCGCCGATCATAACGCCTCAGTGCGGACAGGGGCAGGGGTGGCCGGACTCGGCCACGCACGCGGTGCATCCGGGGACGCTGCGATCTTCGTAGACTGCGTTCCGCCACGAAAGAGCTTGTCGCCAGTGTTCAGACACAATCGACCGGGGGCGTCGCATGCCTCCACAGGGAGCCTCATTGATGGGTACCGCACTCGTACTGTTCCGCCGCGACCTCCGATTGGAGGACAACCCGGCGTGGAGCACTGCCTGCGCGGAGAACAGTCGGGTGCTTGCGCTCTATGTCCACGCGCTTGAAGAAGAGGGGCAATGGGCACCGGGTGCAGCCAGTCGCTGGTGGCTGCATCAGTCGCTGTCCCGTCTGGATTCGCGCCTGCGGGCCGCCGGCGGTCGCCTGCACGTTGGGCGGGGCGACACCTTGGCTGTCGTGCGCGAGGTCATCCAGCAAACCGGGGCGACCGCGGTCCACTGGAATCGGCTTTACGAGCCGGCCAGCATTGCCCGCGACACGCACCTCAAGGCCGCGCTGCGCGAGCAGGGCGTAGAGGTCTACAGCCACAGTGGTGCCCTATGGTCCGAGCCTTGGCAGGTGGAGACACAGCAGGGTGGCCCGTACAAGGTGTTCACGCCGTACTGGCGCAACCTGCGGCCGCGCTTGACCCCCGCGCCACCGTTGCCGGCGCCCGTCGTTGCTGGATTTGCCGAGGCCGGAAACAGTGTGCCGGTGGACGCGTTGGAGCTCATGCCGCGCATCAACTGGGCCGGCGGCTTGGCGGACGCCTGGCAGCCGGGAGAGGTCGGTGCCCACGAAATGCTGGAAATCTTCGCCGACGATGCGGTGAATGACTACGTCCGATTGCGGGATTTGCCCGCCCGCCACGGCACATCCCGGCTGTCGCCGCACCTGCATTTCGGCGAGATCTCGCCGCGCCAGATCCACCATGAGCTTGACCGCCGTGCCGGTGCCAGCAGCGCGCGCCGGCAGCCCGACATCGAGCCCTATCTACGACAGCTGGGTTGGCGTGAATTCGCCCATCACCTGCTTTTCCACTTTCCGCACACGCCAACCGAAAGCTTCAATCCGCGGTTTGCCCGTTTCCGCTGGGCCGATGCCGATCCGGTCGTGTTGGAGCGCTGGCAGCGCGGTCGTACAGGCATTCCACTGGTGGACGCGGGCATGCGCGAGCTGTGGCACACCGGCTGGATGCACAACCGCGTGCGCATGATCGTTGCCAGTTTCCTGACCAAGAACCTGCGCCAGCACTGGCTGCACGGCGCGCGCTGGTTCTGGGACACGCTGGTGGATGCCGATCTGGCCAACAACACGCTGGGCTGGCAGTGGGTTGCCGGCACTGGCGCGGACGCGGCGCCGTATTTCCGGGTGTTCAACCCGGTCACCCAGTCAAAGAAGTTCGACCCGGACGGCACTTACCTGCGGCGGTGGCTGCCTGAGCTCGCCGGCGCGGAGGGGGGTTTGCTGCACGAGCCGTGGAAGGGTTCCGGCTTGCTGCGCCGCAGCGGCTATCCGGCGCCGATGGTCGATCTTGCCACGTCGCGGCAGAAGGCCCTGGACGCCTACGCACGGAGAGGCTGAATCCAAACCGCGGGCCCGCGCGTATGCACAGCATCAATGCCGACCGCAGTGCGTCGTCGGCGGCACGCTTGCTTACGGCGGGAACGTATGATGGCTCCAGACAACGCACTCGCACAGGTGGTGCCCCTCGGGGCAAGACGATCCGTGAGCCAGGCTCCCGTCGATGCTGCACCCGATCCCCGCTACTGGGCATTGCAGATGTCGGCGGTGGCTTTGCAGCGCGACCGTGTGAGCTTCATGCGTATCTACGACTTTTTCGCGCCGCGGCTGCGGCGCTACCTGCGAAACCTCGGTGTGGCCGACCATCTGGCTGAAGAGCTGGTGCAGGACGCGTTGCTTACGCTGTGGCGGAAGGCCGCGCAGTTTGATCCAGCGCGGGCGAGCCTGAGCACCTGGTTGTTCCGCATCTCGCGGAATCTCTACATCGACCATGTGCGGCGTGAACCGCACTGGACGCCGGTCCAGGAAGGTCTGGACCGCATGGACCTGCTCGAGTCGGACCGCCGTGACTCGCAACCTGAGTCCTACACCGACCACGACACGCTCAACCAGGCCATCGACCGGCTGCCGCCGGTGCAGGCCAAACTGGTGCGCATGTCCTATCTGGAAGCCAAGAGCCATGGGGAAATATCACGTGAGTTGGACATGCCGCTGGGAACGGTGAAATCGTCGCTGCGACGCGCGTTCGCGAAACTCCAGGTCAGCATGGGGAGCCTGGCATGAGGCCGAATCACCATCTAGACGACGCGACCGTGCTCAGCTATTCCGCCGGGGCTTTGCCGACGGCCATGAACGTGGTGGCATCGGCGCATCTTGAGCACTGCCCGCATTGCCGCGGACGCGTGCATGTCGCCGAGCAGATTGGCGGCACGCTGATGCAGCAGCAGCGTGGCGAGGCTCCGCGCCAGGACGAGCGCGACGCGATGTTGGCGCTGCTGGAACGCGAGCCTGAAGCTCCGGTGGTGACCGCGTTGGCAAGCAGTGCCGTTACGGCCGATGTCGTCGAGCCGCCGGATCGCGATCGACTGCCGACGGCGCTGCACCCGTGGTTCGGACCCTCCATGCGTGCGCTGAAATGGCGGCGGGTGGCGCCGGGCGTGCAACGCATCCGGGCCGGCAGCGTGGCGGGCGGTGAACTGATGCTGCTGCGTATTGCGCCCGGCAGCCGCCTGCCGCTGCACAGCCATGGCGGCACCGAGCTGACGATGATTCTCGATGGCGCCTATGACGACGTGCTGGGGCATTTCGGACCCGGTGATGTTGCCGATCTGGATGGTCAGACCCTGCATCAACCGGTGACAGCGCCAGGGGTGCCCTGCGTGTGCGTGGCGGCCACCGACGCACCCCTGGTGTTCTCCGGCTGGTTTGCCCGCCGATTGCAGCCCCTGTTCGGCTTTTAAACGCCGGCGCGCGACGTCTGTCGCTGCATCCATAACGCCGGTCGGCCCGTATCGTCCACTGAACACCAACCGGCTGCACCCGATGACCACGCTCCCACGGCCGCCGATCCCGGCGCCCGGTCCCACCCGCGACAGCGCTTCCTTGACGAAAAGTGAGCGGGGTTTGCCGGTGATCCGCAGTCTGCGGAGCTGGTTTGACGCCGGTGCAGGTGCGGCATCCTTTGGTGACAGCAGCGGGATGGACCGGATCGACTGGCTGCGCGCCGCGCCCTTCATCGCCATGCACGTGGCCTGCGTTGCGGTGCTCTGGGTCGGGGTGTCCCCGGTGGCCCTGGCGGTGGCCGCGGCGCTTTACGTAGTGCGGATGTTTGCAATCACGGCGTTCTACCACCGCTACTTTTCCCATCGCACCTTCCAGGCGCCCCGTGCGGTGCAGTTTCTGTTTGCCCTGATCGGCGCCTCATGCGTGCAGCGCGGGCCGTTGTGGTGGGCCGCCCATCACCGCACCCACCACCGCCATACCGATACCGGGCAGGACCCGCACTCGCCCAACGTGCACGGCTTCTGGTGGAGCCACGTCGGCTGGTTCCTGACCCCGCGCAACTTCCGCACCGACCTGGCCCGGGTGCCGGATCTGGCGAAATACCCCGAGCTGCGCTGGCTGGACCGCTTCGATGTCGCGGTGCCGATCGCACTGGCCGCGTGCCTGTACGCGTTGGGGGCAGGCTTGCAGGCCTTCGCTCCGCAATGGGGCACCAGCGGCGGGCAGATGCTGGTGTGGGGATTTTTCGTCTCCACAACCGTCCTGTTCCACGCCACGGTGACGATCAATTCACTGGCTCACCGCTTCGGCTCGCGCCGTTTCGACACCCGCGACGACAGCCGCAACAACCTGTGGCTGGCCTTGCTCACCTTCGGCGAGGGCTGGCACAACAACCACCATTTTTTTCCCGGATCCAGTCGACAGGGATTCCGTTGGTGGGAGGTCGACCTGACCTGGTACGGCCTCAAGATGATGGCCCTTTTCGGCCTGGTCAGTGGCCTGAAGCCGGTACCCGCGTGGGTGTTGGAAAAGGCGAGGCACTGAGCCATGCGTATCGCGGTGGTGGGTTCGGGAATCGCAGGTCTGGCCTCGGCGTGGATGCTCTCGCGTCATCATGAGGTGGTGTTGTTTGAAGCCGATGACCGGCTCGGTGGACACACCCATACCCACGATGTCGAGCAGGCCGGCCGGAGCTACCGTATCGACAGCGGTTTCATCGTCCACAACCCGCAGCACTACCCGCTGCTGACCCGGCTGTTCGAGCAGCTCGGCGTCGCCTCCCAGCCGACCACGATGAGCTTCGCCTTGCACAACGAGGCGACGGGGCTGGAGTACAACGCAACCACGCTGGACACGTTGTTCTGCCAGCGGCGCAACCTGCTTTCGCCGCGGTTCCTGGGGATGGTCCGCGACCTGGCCCGGTTCTATCGCGAGGCGCCGGCACTGCTGGAAACCGCAGACCCGGGTCCGACGCTGGGCGACTATCTGTCCGGTCGCGGCTATGGCGCTGCATTCCGCGACGAGCATCTAGTCCCCATGGCATCGGCGCTCTGGTCATCCCCGGCCGCGCAGATCCTCGGATTCCCGGCGCGGTACCTGGTCCAGTTCATGGCCAACCACCAGATGCTGCAGGTCAGCGGACGCCCGCAATGGCGCGTAGTGCGCGGGGGCTCGGCGACCTACGTGGACGCACTGCGGGCCCGGTGGGATGTGCTCGAGCGCCTGAACTGCCCAGTACTCTCGGTGCGTCGCCACCGGCACGGGGCGACCGTGGAAAGTCTGGTCGGCAGCGAGGAGTTCGACCACGTCGTGTTGGCCTGCCATAGCGACCAGGCACTGGCACTGTTGGCCGACGCCGACGAGCGTGAGCGCGACATTCTCGCAGCGATGCCCTACCAGGCCAATGACGCCGTCCTGCACACTGACGCGCGCCTGCTCCCCCGCCGACGCAAGGCCTGGGCGGCGTGGAATGCGTGGCTGCCACGTGACCCGGCCCAAGCCTGCACTGTCAGTTACTGCATGAACCTGTTGCAGGGCGTCCAGTCGCCGGAGCCGTTCGTGGTGACGCTAAACCGGAGTGACGCGATCGATCCGGACCAGGTGCTGGCACGGATGCGCTACCACCATCCGGTCTACAGTCACCGCTCGGTGTCGGCGCAGTCCCGCAAGCCCGAGATCCAGGGTCGGCGCAATACCTGGTTCGCCGGTGCGTATTGGGGCTGGGGCTTCCACGAAGACGGCATGCGCAGCGCGCTGGAGGTTGCCGCGGGACTGGGCGTGCGCTGGCCGCTCAGTCCGTTGGCGCCGACAAGCGTGACCGCCAGTGACGTGGCGTTGGTGACATGAGTGTCGTTGACCTTGCCCCACCGGATGCGCCCTCGCCACCGCCGCTGGTGAGCGCGGTGTATGAAGGCGTGGTCCGCCATCGTCGCCATGCTCCTCATCCGCATGCCTTCAATTACCGGATGGCCCAGTTGTATCTGGATCTGGACGAGATCGATCGGGTGTTCGCCCGGCGTTGGCTGTGGTCGGTTGCGGGTCGCAACCTGGCCGAATTCCGGCGCAGCGACTATCTGGGTCCTGCCGGCCTGTCGCTGGCCGAGGCGGTCCGCCAGCGCGTGGCCGCGGCAACCGGGCAGCGTCCGCAGGGGCCGATCCGGCTGCTGACCCACCTTCGCTATGCCGGGCTGGTGTTCAACCCCGTCAGTTTTTATTACTGCTACGCCGCCGACGGGGTCACCCTGACAGCGGTACTGGCGGAGATCACCAACACGCCATGGAAGGAACGCCATGCCTACGTGTTGCCGGTCCACACCGCGGATTCGCACGGTCGGGCGTTGCACTGGGAGTTCGCCAAGACCTTCCACGTCTCGCCGTTCATGCCGATGGACTGCCGCTACGACTGGCGCTTCACCCCGCCCGCCGAGGATTTGCGCGTGCACATGCAGGTCAGCCATGCGGAACGGCCGACCTTTGACGCGACCCTCGCTCTGGAGCGTCGGCCGCTCACCGGCGCGTCCTTGGCCAGGGTCCTGTGGCGGTTCCCGCTGATGACCGCGCAGGTGGTGGGCGCGATCCATTGGCAGGCGCTGCGCCTGTGGCTGAAGCGCAATCCGGTCCACGACCACCCTTCCATCCCATGAAGCACGCGAGTCGCCCATGAGCCAGATCGCCAACGCCGTCTCCCCTCCGTCCCGTGTCGGCGCACTGGACAGGCTGCTGCGCGCGCAGTTGCTGCGCCGGCTGGAAGGGCTGCGGCACGGCCGGCTGGTGCTGGTGGAAGGTGCCAGCGAGCTGATATTTGGCACTGCCCACGCCGGTGCGGGCGCCCTTCAGGCGCGTGTGGAGGTGCTGGATCCGGCGTTCTATCGCGCCGTCGCGGCCAACGGCAGCGTTGGCGCCGGCGAGGCCTGGATGGACGGACTTTGGCGCAGCGATGACCTGGTTGCGCTGGTCCAGCTGCTGGTCCGCAACCGCGACATGGTCGATGGGATGGAGGGCGGACTGGCCCGGCTGGGCGGCATGGCCATGCGCGGCTGGCATGCGCTGCGCCGCAATACCCGCGGCGGCAGCCGGCGCAACATCGCCGCGCACTACGATCTGGGCAACGACTTCTTCGGGCTGTTCCTGTCGTCGGACCTGATGTACTCCTCGGCCTTGTGGGCGGGCGCCGGCGACACGCTTGAGATCGCTTCGTACCGGAAACTGGAGCGCATCTGCCAGCAGCTCGAGCTCCACGCCGGCGACCGCGTGGTTGAGATCGGCACGGGCTGGGGTGGCTTTGCGCTGCACGCCGCCCGCCATTACGGCTGCCACGTCACCACCACGACCATCTCGCGCGAGCAGCACGCGTTGGCCAGACGGCGGGTTGCCGAGGCCGGACTGTCCGATCGGGTCACGCTGCTGCTGCAGGACTATCGCGACCTCAGCGGCCACTACGACAAGCTGGTGTCCATCGAGATGGTCGAGGCGATCGGCGCGCCATATCTGGATACCTATTTCGCCAAGCTCGGCAGCCTGCTCAAACCCGACGGTCTGGCGCTGGTCCAGGCGATCACCATTGAGGACGACCGCTACGAGCAGGCGCTCAAGTCGGTCGACTTCATCAAGCGCTTCGTGTTTCCCGGCAGCTTCATTCCCTCCATCAATGCGCTGCTGGGTGCCAAGACCCGGGCCACTGATATGGCTCTGCTCGAGCTGCACGACTTTGGCCATTCCTATGCGCTGACCCTGCAAGCCTGGCGTGAGCGCTTCATGGCGCAACTGCCGCAGGTCCGCGCCCAGGGGTTCGACGAGCGCTTCATCCGGCTTTGGGAGTTTTATCTGGCGTACTGCGAAGGCGGCTTCCGCGAGCGCTCCATCGGCGTCGCCCATCTCCTGCTGGCCCGCCCGGGCTATCGCCGGGCGACGCCGGGGCCGGACGAGGCCGCCGGCGTGACACGCGGGCCAACAACATGACTGCGTGGGCGCAGCTCGGGATGATCTGGCTGCTGGCCGCGCTGGTGATGACGCTGGGCTGGCTGTGGCAACGCGCACGAAGCAATGCCGGCATCGTCGATGTGTTGTGGGCGGCGGGCGTGGGCGGCAGTGCAGTGGTGCTGGCGATCACCGGCGGCGGCGCTGTGGGGACCCGGATCGCCCTGGCGGTGCTGGGAGGCGCGTGGGGCGGCCGGCTCGCGCTGCATCTGTGGGGCCGGGTCCGCAGCGAGCCCGAGGACGGCCGTTACCGGTACCTGCGCGAGCACTGGAACGGGAGCCAGCTCAAGTTCTTCGCCTTCTTTCAGGCCCAGGCGCTGCTGATCGTCCTGTTTGCCTTGCCGTTTGTCGCCGTCGCCGGCAACCCGCGGATGTCGCTGCCCTGGCTGGTCGCGGCGGGCGTGATCTGGATGGTGAGTGTGCTGGGCGAATCCATCGCCGACCGCCAGCTGGACCGCTTCCGCAAGGATCCCGACAACGCGGGCAAAACCTGTCGTGACGGTCTGTGGCGGTACTCGCGGCATCCCAACTACTTCTTCGAGTGGGTGCACTGGTTCGCCTATGTGTGTCTCGCCGTGGGCTCGCCGATCAGCTGGCTTGCGTGGGCCGGGCCGGCGGTGATGTATGTGTTCCTGCGCTGGATCAGCGGGGTGCCCTACACCGAGAAACAGGCCCTGCGCAGTCGTGGCGAGGACTACCGCAACTACCAGCGCACCACCTCGGTACTTATTCCCTGGTTTCCAAAAAAGGACACAGCATGAACGCCACGACCTCCGGCCTGCCCATGGACCGTCCGGCGCCCGGCCTGCTGGGGCAGGCCGAGCTGGGTCGCATTCCCGACAGCGTGTTGCGTCTGGGTATCCGACGCCTGTGCGCGCATCGGTTGCGGGAGGAGCGGGCGGGCGGTGTCGCGGACCAGGCCGCGCGCTACGCCAAGCGCATTGCCATGCTCCGGCGCAGCCCGGTCGCCATCCATACCGATGCCGCCAACGCCCAGCACTACGAATTGCCGCCGGGCTTCTTCGCTCTCTGCCTGGGCAAGCGGCTGAAGTATTCCAGCGGCTATTACCCGCGCGGTGACGAATCCCTGGACCAGGCCGAGGAGGCGATGCTTGCGCTGACCTGCGAGCGCGCCGAGCTGGCCGACGGCCAGGACATTCTCGAGCTGGGCTGCGGATGGGGGTCGCTGACCTTGTGGATGGCCGCGCGCTACCCGGCCGCACGCATCGTCGCCGTCTCCAACTCGCACCAGCAGCGCGAGCACATCCTCGCGCGCTGCCGCGAGCGTGGCCTCGCCAACGTCCAAGTGCGCACCTGCGACGTGAACCTGCTCGAGCTGGATGGCGCGGCCTTCGACCGCTGCGTGACCATCGAGATGTTCGAGCACATGCGCAACTACGAGACTTTGCTGGGCCGCATCGGCGGTTGGCTCCGACCGGGTGGAAAATTGTTCGTGCACATCTTCGCCCACCAGCATCTGATGTACCCCTTCGAGACGCAGGGCGATGACAACTGGATGGGCCGGCATTTCTTCACTGGCGGGCTGATGCCGGCCTCCGACACGCTGCTGTGGTTCCAGTCCGACTTGCGCATCGAGCAGCGTTGGCATCTGGACGGAACCCATTACCAGCGCACCGCCAATCATTGGCTGGCCAACCAGGACGCGCAGCGCGATGCCGTGATGCGCGTGCTCAGCCAGGCCTACGGCGAGCAGGGCGCCGCGCTGTGGTTCCAGCGCTGGCGGATGTTCTGGATGTCCTGCGCGGAGCTGTTTGGTTTCGATGATGGCCAGCAATGGCTGGTCGCCCATTACCGCTTTGTGCGTCCGTGAATGCGCTAAGCCTTTTCTGTTGGAGAACTCAATGGGCACGTCCCGCAACCTGTTGCTCGCCTGCGGCCTGATGCTGGCCGGCCATCCCGCCCACGCCGGCGACCTGCCGGCAATCACGCCCGTGCCGCACGTCGACCTGCCCCGGTTCATGGGCGACTGGTACGTCATTGCCACCATTCCCAGCTGGTTTGAGAAGGACGCGTGGAACCCGGTGGAGACGTACCGGCTCGATCCGGAGGGCCGCATTGCGACCACATTCCGCTACCGTAAGGGCGGCTTCGACGGCCCGCGCAAGCAAATCGACTCGACCGGCTTCGTCACCCCGGGGACCGGCAACGCGGTATGGGGCGTGCAGCTGGTATGGCCGATCAAGGCGCAATACCTGATCGCCTACGTCAGCGAGGACTACAGTCAGACGATCATCGCCCGCGACAAGCGCGACTACGTCTGGGTCATGGCCCGAACCCCCACCATCGCGGCGGCCGACTACGACGCTCTGCTGCAGCGGGTGCAGGACCTGCGCTACCCCATCGAGCGGGTGCAAAAGGTGCCGCAGGACGGAACTCCCTGAACCATGCACGCGGCGCGACGGCGCACCATTGTCGTCGCCTTGCGATGCACCGCCTTGACCCGCATTACTGCACTGTTGCCTCGTTTCCAGGAGACCCGCATGAGCCAGTACCGCAAAGATCCCGACGCCATCAAGCAGCTGACGCCCGAGCAGTTCCGCGTCACCCAGCAGTCGGGCACCGAAGCGCCCGGCAGCGGCGAGTACCTCCACCTGAGTGAGCCCGGCATCTACGTCGACATCGTGTCCGGCGAGCCGCTGTTCGCCTCGGCGGACAAGTTTGATGCGGCCTGCGGCTGGCCGAGCTTCACCAAGCCGATCGAACCCGCCCACGTCAGCGAGGTGCGCGATACCAGCCACGGGATGGTGCGGGTCGAGGTGCGCTCCACCCACGGCGACAGCCATCTGGGTCACGTGTTCCCCGATGGGCCACCAGATCGGGGCGGGCTGCGGTATTGCATCAACTCGTCCTCGCTGCGCTTTATTCCGCGCGACCAGATGCAGGCGCAGGGCTATGGCGAGTACCTCGACCAGGTGGAGGGCGGGCAATGACCACGGAGCGTGCGGTGCTCGCCGGCGGCTGCTTCTGGGGCATGCAGGACCTGATCCGCCGCCAGGAAGGCGTGGTGTCCACACGCGTGGGCTACACCGGCGGCGAGGTGCCCAACGCCACTTATCGCAACCACGGCAACCACGCCGAGGCGATCGAGATCGTGTTCGATCCGGCCCGGACCAGCTACCGCAAACTGCTGGAATTCTTCTTCCAGATCCACGACCCCTCGACGGTGGACCGGCAGGGAAACGACCGCGGCGCGTCCTACCGCTCGGCGATCTTCACCACTTCCGAGGAGCAGCGCCGCGTCGCGCTGGACACCATCGCCGACGTCGACGCCTCGGGCCTGTGGCCGGGCAAGGTAGTGACTGAAGTCGTGCCGGCCGGTGATTTCTGGGAGGCGGAGCCCGAGCACCAGGACTACCTCCAGCGCTACCCGCAGGGGTACACCTGCCACTTTGTCCGCCCTGGTTGGACGCTGCCGCGGCGGGCGAATGCTGGAAGCGACGACGCGCCCAAGCGGCGGACTTGAAAGCTGGCGCGACGGACCTACGTTGGTAATGGGGGCCGGTTCCCGCCCCCACGCAGACCAAGGAGACAGTCATGAGCAAGATCGTGCGTAATCCGCAATGGTCCGGCGATGGCAGCAGCCAGGACCCTTTGCGCCAGTTGGTTGACAGGATTTTTGACGGTGCGTTTTCCTCGTCCACATCCACCGACGAATCCTCGGTGGTGACCAGCCGCTGGACCCCGCGGGTGGATATCAAGGAAGAGACGGATCGGTTTGTCCTCTACGCCGATATTCCCGGCGTCGACCCGGCTGAAATCGAAGTTCAGATGGACAAGGGCATGTTGACCATCAAGGGCGAGCGGCGCAGCGAGGAAGTCCGGGAAAGCGAGAACTTCTCGCGGGTTGAGCGTCGCTACGGCGCATTCCACCGGCGCTTTGCATTGCCCGACAGTGCCGATCCCGATGCGATTTCCGCGCATGGCGAAAATGGCGTGCTGGAAATCAGCATTCCCAAGCGGCCTGAAACCACGCCGCGTCGAATCCAGGTGGGTGCGCGTAAAACCGGTGACGCCTGATCGGGTGACCGGCGGCGGTGGTCCTGTCCGATCGCCGCCGCTTTTTTCATTGAGTGGCATTCACTTCGGCGTTATTGCCGCGGTCGGTCGCAAGCGCTGTCCACCGCATCGTCCTCGGCACTGACGCAGAGGTCGAACCCGGTCAGCCCGGCGATCTGCCGGCTCTCACCGTAGGCGACTGTAAACCGCTCGATCGGGCCGGATTCACAGCTGCCCGATCGTGCCTGGTCTGGACCGGAGGTCGGCGCGCATCCGTGCGCAAGCACTGTGTAGTGGCACGCTCCGCTGGCGCTGCGCAGGCATTCAAAACGGGCGACTCCGGCCCGGGTGGTGGTCTGGCTGTAGAGCGTATCGGTGCCCTCCACGGTGGTTCGGGTGACGTAACTGCTGCCGCCGATGTCGCAGCCGAACAGCGACAGAACGAAATAGATCAGGGCCAGGAACTTCATAAATCACCTCGTGCGAGCGTGAACGGGTCGGCGGGATGCCGGATTATCCGCAGCGGTCGGTAGGACTGTTCGGCGGTGATCACATGTGCCGGAACAGCGTCATGAACGGTGCGCTGACGGCCAGGGTTTCCGGCCGCGTCTTCAGGCGCACGGTGCCGCGGCCGCTGTCGTCGCGGACGACGCCGGCGATGGCGCGCAGGTTGACGATGGTGGAGCGGTGGATCTGTTTGAAGGTGGTCGGGTCAAGCACCGTGAGCAGCTCCTTGATCGGGGTGCGCAGCAGGGCCTCTCCCTCGGCGGTCATCACGGTGGTGTACTTGTTGTCGGCGCGGAAGTAGGCGACGTCGTCGACCAGGATCAGGCGGGTCTCGCGGCCGGCGCTGGCGGTGATCCAGCTCAGTGGTTCGGGGGCGTCGACTGCGCGGCCGAGCGGGGCCAGCCGTTCCAGCAGGGCAGCCAGTGCGGCCGCATCGTTGTTGCCGGTGCGCGCCTGCAGGCGTTGCACGGTGGCCGACAGCCGCTCGGCAGTGATCGGCTTGAGCAGGTAGTCGACCGCGCCGCGCTCGAAGGCGTCGATGGCGTACTGGTCGTAGGCGGTCACGAACACGATCTGGCTTGCCGGACTGACTTGGGCGGCGGCAGCGGCGACTTCCAGTCCGGTCAGGCCGGGCATGCGGATGTCGAGGAAGGCGACGTCTGGCCGGCATTCGGCCATCGCCTCCAGCGCGCTCGCACCGTCCTCGCATTCGGCGACGATGTGCAATTCGGGCCAGGCCTGCGCCAGCCGTTCAACCAGGGCCTGGCGCAACAACGCCTCGTCCTCGGCGATGAGGCAGGTGGTGATGGGCTCAGCCATGGTGCGCTACCTCTTCGAAGGTGGCCGGCACGGTGATCGTCGCCGCCACGCCAGCGGGGAAGTTGGCGACCACCGCCAGCGCCGCGTCGCTGCCATAGACCAGGCGCAGGCGCTCGCGCACGTTCTTCAGGCCGATCCCGGTGCCACCGGTGCGGGTGTTGAAGCCGTCGCCGTCGTCCGCCACGGTGACCGCGACGACCCCGTCGCTGCGGCGCGCGCGGATCCATACCGTGCCACCGCCGGTGCGGGGCTCCAGGCCGTGCTTGATCGCGTTCTCGACCAGCGTCTGCAGCATCATCGGCGGCAGCTTGGTAGCGCGCAGTTTCTCGGGCAGGTCGACCTGCACCGACAGACGCGGTCCCATGCGGATCTTCAGGATTTCCAGGTAGGCCAGCGCGCGCTCCAGTTCCTCGCCCAGAGTGGACAATTCGTTCTCCGTGCGGGGCAACGAGTGGCGCAGGTACTGGATCAGGTGACCGAGCATCTCGTCGGCGCGCGCCGGGTCGCTGCGGGTCAGCAACTGCGCGCTGGCCAGCGTGTTGTAGAGGAAGTGCGGTTCGACCTGGGCGTGCAGCAGGCTCAGCTTGGCGACGGTGAGCTCCTTCTCGGTGGCCGTCTGCGCTGCGTCGGCGCGTTCATTGCGTCGGCGCTCGGCGACCCGCCGGGTGATCGCGCGGGTAATCGCCTCCGCGTTCTCGAAGTTGGTCGCGTCGTCAAACAGGAACCAGTCGCTCCATGCCAGCGTTTCGGGCTCGCAGATCAGGGTGACGCTGCCGGTGTCGCCGCCGGGGGTGACCGTGGCGAGGATCTGGTTGCGCGGTGCGCCGAACCACAGCATCGGGTTCCAGCGCCCCAGCGGCCGGTCGAGATACGCGTCAGGGCGGGCGGCAGTCGCGCGAATCTGCAGGCTGTCGCGGGCGCTCTCGACGGCAACGATGCGCGGCAGTTCCCGGATGGCGGCATCGACCAGATCGAACGCCTCGCCGGCCTCGAACGGAATCTCGACCTGGCGACGATGCCGGTTGCCCAGGGTCGTCCGGTCGATGCGGTCGGCGATCAGTCGCACCCGGCCGACGTGGGAGAGCGCCCCGATCACCACCAGCGCCATGACGATCATGCCGGCGACCGTGATCGGCCATTCCAGCCGCCCGATCAGCGGCAGTTCCGACCACAGCCCCGCGAACAGCAGGATGGCCAGCAGCCACGCCAGAGCGATACGGATGACGAAGAACAGGCCCTTGATCACAGAGGTTCCGACGGCGTGGGGATTTCCGTGGAGCATAGTGACCCTGCCGGTGCAGGGGACACGCGCTGCGACCAAACCGCGATTGTCGTGACGGAACGACCGGATCGGTCGATGAAGCGAGGCGCCGCGGACGCGTTTCCGGCGCGGGCTTCCGCAGGAGCGCAGTACCCGGTCGGCCTATCCGGCCGGCGTTGGAGCGCTCCTGCCTGAGCCCATCTCAGCGCACCACCACCGTGGTCGCCTTGTTGGCCACGATGTAATGCTGCAGGTCCTCGACCTCGCGCAGCTTGCCGATCGCGCGCTGGGCAAACTTGCGGGTGGTGATCCGCACATGGCAATTCAGGAACGGTGCGTCCGGATCCTTGCCCTTTGAGGAATACACCACGCGGCCATCGCGGTCCCAGCCCAGCACCAGGCGCTGCTGCTGGTTGCTGGTCTGGTAGATCCAGCCTTTCTGGATATCGCTTTCCGCCATTGCCATGTGTGGGTCTCGATCATCAAGGTCGCGTCGGCGAATGCCTCGCGTGCAGCAACCATGATGACAGCGCGCCTGTAACGGTTCCAACCTTGGGGGCGGCAACGCAAACGATGGCATTCTCGACGCATCGCCGAGCTTTGCAGTCGGCCTGCGCTTTTCACAAGTCACAAGAGCCTCCCCATGACGACCCCGGCCGCCCAGCTGAACGAGCAACTGCAACGGATGCGTGCCGCCCACGCCGACGATCCGATGCCGTTGTGGCCGGTACGCGCCGCGCGCCTGCGCATCTTGCAGTCGATGTTGACCGAGCAGCGCGGGGCATTCGCCAGCGCCATCTCAGCAGACTTCGGCCAGCGCCCGGGGGAGGAGACCGATCTGCTGGAGTTGTTCCCCAGCCTGTCGGGGATCCGCCACGCCCTGCGTCATGGGCGGCGCTGGATGCGGCCGCACAAGCGCCTGGCCGGTCTGGCGTTCCTGCCCGCGCATACCGAGTTGCGTCCGACGCCGCTGGGCGTGGTCGGCATCATCGTGCCGTGGAACTACCCGCTTTATCTCGCGATCGGACCGCTGGTGGACGCGCTTGCCGCGGGCAACCGCGTGATGCTGAAAATGAGCGAGTTCACGCCGCGGTTTTCCGCCTTGCTGGCCGAGCAGGTCGGACGCTATTTCCAGGCCGACGAGGTCGCGGTCGTGACCGGCGGCGTCGAGGTGGCCGAGGCATTTTCCGCGCTGCCCTTCGACCACCTGCTGTTTACCGGATCCACCGCGGTTGGCCACCACGTGATGCGCGCCGCCGCCGCCAACCTGACGCCGGTGACCCTGGAACTGGGCGGCAAGTCGCCGGCGATCATTGGGCCAGGTGCCCGCTTCGAGGAGGCGGTCGAGCGCATCGTGTTCGGCAAGATGGTGAATGCGGGGCAGACCTGCATTGCGCCGGACTACGTCCTGTTGCCGCGTGCGCGCCTGAACGAGTTCATCGGCGTGGCCTCCTCAGTGGTGGCGCGCATGTATCCGGGGCTGGAGCGCAATAGCCAGTACGCGAGTATCATTTCAGACCGTCAATACCAGCGCCTGACCGGGTTGCGCGACCAGGCAGTGACGGCCGGCGCACGCGAACATCCGCTGGGCGATGCCGCAGCCGATCCCGCGCGCCGGCTGCTGCCGCCGCTGTTGCTGAGTGGCGTCAGCGACGCGATGGAGGTGATGCGCGAGGAGATCTTCGGCCCGCTGTTGCCGCTGGTGCCCTACGACAGCTTCGAGGAGGCGATCGCCTACGTGACCGCGCGGCCGCATCCGCTGGCGCTGTATGTGTTCGACGAGGATTCGCAGCGTATCGATGCGGTGCTTGCGCGGACCCAGGCGGGCGGTGTCACCGTCAACGACACCCTTTTTCACATCGCCCAGCACGGCCTGCCGTTTGGCGGCGTCGGGCCGTCGGGCATGGGCAGCTACCACGGCGAGGCCGGGTTCCAGCGCTTCTCGCACATGAAATCGATCTTCCGCCAGGCCCGTTTCAACGGAGTTGGCCTGCTCAATCCGCCCTACGGCGCGCGTTTCCGCCGGATGTTGGCCCTGTTGCTCAAGCGCGGCTGAGGCGTTATCACGGGGTGCGCCGTGGTTTGCGCGCTTCCGAGCCGCGCTTGATTGTCGGCGGTGGCGGCGCCATAGAAAGGGAAGCCCCTTTACGGAGTCGTCCATGAAAACCGTCCTCATCACCGGCGCCAATCGCGGCATCGGCCTTGCCTTGACCCGCCATTACAGCGCCCGCGGCGACAACGTGATCGCCGCCTGCCGCAAGTCCAGTGACGCCTTGGAAAAGACCGGGGCCCAGGTGGAGGCGGGTGTGGACGTCACCGACGACGCGGCTCTGGCAGGTCTGGCACAGCGCCTCGGCGACACGCGTCTGGATGTGCTCGTGCTCAACGCCGGCATCATGACCCGCGAGGCCTTTGGTGAGATCCAGACCGACGGCTGGGAGGACATGCGCCGCCAGTTCGAGGTCAATGCGATGGGCCCTCTGCGGGTTGCGCAGGCGCTTTCAGGCCACCTGGCCGAGGAGGCGAAGATCGGCATCATCACCAGCCGGATGGGATCGATGGGCGACAACGGATCGGGCGGTCGCTACGGCTACCGTGCGTCCAAGGCGGCGGTCAACGCGATCGGCAAGTCGCTGGCCGTGGACATGGAGTCGCGCGGTGTCGCCGTGTTCCTGCTGCATCCGGGCTTCGTCGCCACCGACATGGTGGGTGGCAAGGGCGAGGTCAGTCCGGAGCATGCCGCCGGTCAGCTGGTCGAGCGACTCGACAAGCTGACGCTGGGCGAGACCGGCACGTTCTGGCACGCCAACGGCACAGAGCTGCCCTGGTAAACCCGCCGCCGCATCGGCGCCGACGAGCGACTACTTTGCTTTTGGCGCGAAGCGGAACGTGCCGCTGATCGGCCGCGTGTCGCCCTGCTCGTCGGCAAACAAGCCGTCGAACTGGCCATCCACCGACACCACTTTGGTGCTGTAGGTGCCCTCTTCCGTCTCCACCGTCTTGATGGTCAGGGTGCCCGACTGGGAGGTGAACTCACCAGCCAGCCCGGTGTCCTTGCCCAAGGGGATGGTCACCGCCGCGCTGTCCGCGCCGGATACCTCGTTGGCGAGCTCGTACTTGCCCGGCGCCGCGGTGCCGGCGGCGACTTCCACGGTGAGCAGGCCAAAACTGGCGAGCGCCTGCTCGCGTTGCGCTTCGGGATCGGCTTCCTTGCCGGCCGCTTTCGCCGCCGCCGTATTCACCCAGCCGGTGGCCATCCGGAAACTCAGCGGCGCATCCGCGTAGCCGGGAAGCATGCCGGCGGACGCGGTGGCGTCCAGCTTCCAGCCCTCGCTGGCGAGGGTGAGCCCGTTGCTGTCCTTGGCCGCCTTGCTGCCCGAACTGGTCCGCGATGTATCCGCGTCGCTGCCGCAACCGGCCAGGCCTGCCGCTGCGATCGCCAGGGCCGCGGGGAGCACCAGCTGCGCGAGTTTCCTGAAACGGTGGGTCGTGGATGCAGGCATGACATGACTCCTTCGGGATTTGGATCAGTGTTGTCGGGAAAGGCGGCGAGCCCGCCGGTGCAGACCTGATAACACGAGCTTTGCCACCGGTTCCGGACATCCGCCGACCCGCGGCCCCGGCATGACCGATCAAGCCCCGGCGTGGAATACTGGGGCCAGCGCGCTGGCGTGGCCTCGACCCTGCCCGCACCCGTTCCTGTGTACGGTGCGCGTTGTCAGGATGACCGCCAATGTCGGCGGCATCTCCACAGAGGGTCTTTCCAACGTGCCAGATGCCCCGCTGCTGCTTCTCCGCAACGCCGACGTGCATGCCCCGACCCATCTGGGCCGGCAGGACCTGCTGATCGGCGGTGGCAGGATCCTCGCCATGCAGCCTGCCGAGGATGCCGCCCGGCCGACGCCCGCCCATACCAACTTGATCGATCTGCAGGGCCGCCGGGTAATGCCCGGCTTGATCGACGGCCATGCCCACATCACTGGCGGCGGCGGCGAAGCCGGCGCCCACACCCGGGTCCCGCCGGTGCCGCTGTCGCGCTTTACCCGGGCCGGCATCACCACGGTGGTCGGGCTGCTGGGTACCGACGACACCACCCGCTCCACCCGCGAGCTGGTGGCCACCGCCAATGGCTTGCGCAACGAGGGCCTGAACGCCTACGCCTACACCGGCGGCTACCATCTGCCGTTGGCGACGGTCACAGGGAGCGTGCGCGATGATCTGGCGTTCATCGATTGCCTGATCGGCGTCGGCGAGCTGGCGATCTGCGACCACCGCTCCAGCCAGCCCACTCGCGACGAGCTGCTGCGGGTTGCTGCCGACGCGCATGTCGGCGGGCTGCTGACCGGGAAGGCCGGCATCCTCCACCTGCACCTGGGCGATGGACCGCGCGGACTGGCGCAGGTGCGCGAGGCGCTGGACGCCAGCGAGATTCCTGCGCGCGTGTTCAACCCGACCCACGTCAACCGTCGCCGCGCGAGCTCGACGGCCTCTTCGAAGAGCGCGCGGCGGGGCTGCACGATCGACATCACCGCGTTTCCGGTCGCCGCCGACGAGGACGCCTGGGCGGCCGATGAGGCGCTGCTGCGCTATCTGGACAGCGGCGCACCCGCCGAGCGGGTCACCGTCAGTTCCGATGGCGGCGGTTGTCTGCCGGTGTTCGACACTCAGGGCCGCATGCTGAGCATGGGTGTCGGCGCGCCCGACTCGCTGCACAAAACGCTCAAGATGCTGCTGGCGCGGGGCGAGACGCTGGAGCGCGTGCTGCCGGCGTTCACCAGCAACCCGGCGCGCCTGCTGCGTTTGGAGAACAAGGGGCGGGTCGCGCAGGGCGCGGACGCGGATCTGTTGATATTGAATGAGGACGACGATGTGAGTGACGTACTGATTTCCGGACGCTGGTTTGTCCGCGACGGCCAAGCGGTCATCCGCGGCACCTTCGAGGGTGCGCGCTGATGTGCCCCAGTCCCGTGCCCGATGGCGCCGACCGCGGCTGGATCATCCCGATCGGGGGTGGCGAAGAGAAGGAAAGCAATCCGCAGATACTGAAGCGGTTCGTCGACCTGTGCGGCGGCGATGAGGCCGACATCGTCGTGTTGCCGACTGCCAGTCGCCTGGTGGAAACGGGCGAGCGCTACGAGGCGTTGTTCTCCGAGCTGGGCGCCGCGCGGGTGACCACGATCGACTTTGACACCCGCCGCGACTGCAACGAGCCGTCACGGCTGGAACGCATTGCCCAGGCCAGTGGCATCTTCATGACCGGCGGCAACCAGTTGCGCCTGTCGACGATCGTGGGCGGCACGCCAGTGGCCAAACTCATCCGCCTGCGCAATGCAGAGGGGGTGCATGTCGCCGGTACCAGCGCGGGTGCGAGCTTCATCAGCGAGCACATGATCGCCTTCGGCGAGGAGGGCCCCACTGCCATCGCGGGGGGTGTTCGCCTGGCGCCGGGGCTGGGCCTGACCAACCGGTTCGTTATTGACCAGCACTTTCGTGAGCGGGACCGGATGGGCCGGTTGATGACAGCGTTGGCGTACAACCCGTTTGCCGTTGGCCTCGGCCTGGACGAGGACACCGCGGCCTTCATCGGCCCCGACAACGTGCTGGAAGTCGAGGGCAGCGGTGGCATTACCGTGCTGGATGCCAGCGACATCAGCTTCACCTCGATGGATGTGGTGGACGAGGGGCAGCCGGTCTCCATGCTGGGCCTGGTCCTACACCAGCTCGTCGCGGGCAACACCTTCCATCTCAGTACCCGCCAGGCCTCGGCCGGCCGGTTGGCTCGCCAGAAGAGGTAACCCCATGCGGATCCGCAATCGTTCGGTTTTCCTCGGCCCGTCGTTGTACGCGCACTTCCCGGTCATCCGTCTGGAGCTCGATCTGGGCGTACTGGAGGCATGGCCGACCGTCCGGCTCGGCGCCGGCTTCATCGACGGCCTGGTGGCGGCACTGCCGGGACTGGACGAGCACGGCTGTTCCTACCGGGAACCCGGCGGTTTCGTGCGCCGCCTGCGCGAGGACGAGGGCACGTGGCTGGGGCATGTGCTCGAGCATGTCGCGATCGAACTGCAGAACGTTGCGGGTGCCGATGTGACCTTCGGCAAGACCCGCGGCACCGGCGAGCCAGGCGTGTATTCGGTGGTGTACGAGTACATGCAGAAGGATGAGGGCCTGGAAGCCGGCGAGTTGGCGATGCGCCTGCTGACCTCGCTGCTGCCGGCGGAACTGCAGACCGCGGGCATCCTTCCCGACGGCTGGGAATGGTCCTCGGCGCGCGACGAATTCATCCGCTTCGCCCAGCGCCGGGCGCTGGGTCCTTCCACCAGCGCGATCGTCGCTGCCGCCCAGGCGCGCGACATCCCCTGGATGCGCCTGAACGATCACTCGCTGGTCCAGCTGGGCTACGGCAAGTACCAGCAGCGCATCCAGGCGACCGTGACCGGCAAGACTTCGCACATCGCAGTCGAGCTGGCCGGGGACAAGGACGAGACCAACCAGATCCTCGGCGCGCTTGGCCTGCCGGTGCCTCGCCAGGAGCTGGTCCAGACCGAGGAGATGGCGCTCCGGGCCGCCCGTCGCATCGGCTATCCGGTCGTGACCAAGCCCTACAACGGCAACCACGGCCGCGGCATTTCGATCCGATTGATGAACGACGACGAGGTACTTGCAGGCTTCCATCTGGCCCAGGCCGTCTCGCGTTCGGTGATCGTGGAGACCTTTGTCCCCGGCGACGACCACCGCCTGCTCGTGATCAACGGCGAGCTGGTCGCCGCGACCCGGCGCACGCCCGGCCACGTGATCGGCGACGGGCACCATGACATCGCGCAACTGGTGGAAATCGTCAACGCGGACCCGCGTCGTGGCGTCGGTCACGAGAAGGTGCTTACCCGGCTGGAGCTGGACGCGCAGGCGCTGACGATGCTGGAGCGCGTGGGCTACACCTCCGCCTCGGTGCCGGCCGTCGACGAGGTGGTGTACCTGCGCTCCACCGGCAACCTGTCCACCGGCGGCACCGCCACCGATGTCACCGACATCATCCATCCCGACAACCGCGACATGGCGGTGCGTGCCGTGCAGGCGATCGGACTGGACGTGGGCGGGGTGGATTTTCTCACCGAGAACATCGCCGAGAGCTACAAGAGCGATGGCGGCGGCATCTGCGAGGTCAACGCCGCGCCGGGTTTCCGCATGCACGTCGCGCCCAGCGAAGGCGTGGCGCGCGATGTCGCCGGCCCGGTCGTCGACATGCTGTTCCCGCCCGGCTCGCCGTCGCGGGTGCCGATCGCGGCGGTCACCGGCACCAACGGCAAGACCACCACCGCGCGCATGCTCGCCCACATCACCAAGATGGCGGGTTATACCCCCGGGCTGACCACCACCGATGGCGTCTACATCGACGGCCAGCGCACGGTGGAAGGGGACATGACCGGCCCGGTCTCCACCCGCATGGTGCTGGCCGATCCGCACATCGACATGGCGGTGCTGGAGGTCGCCCGCGGCGGTCTGTTGCGGGCCGGAATGGGCGTGCCCTACGTGGACGTCGGCGCGGTGCTCAACGTCGCCGCCGACCACCTCGGGATGAAGGGCATCGACACCCTCGACCAGCTGGCCGAGGTCAAGCGCATCGTCGCCGAGGTTGCGCGCGATTGTGCTGTGCTCAACGCCGATGATCCGATGGTGCTGAAGATGGCGGCCTACACCGATGCCGCCACCATCTGCTACGTCACCACCAACCCGCAGCACCCGCTGGTGCGCGAGCACATCCGCGCCGGTGGCCGGGCGTGCGCGCTGGAGGCCGGCATCAACGGCCAGATGATCACCCTGTACGACAAGGGCAGCCACATCCCGTTGCTGTGGACGCACCTGGTGCCGGCGACGCTGGAAGGTCGGGCGATGCACAACGTGCAGAACGCGATGTTCGCCGCCGCGATGGCGTTCTCGATGGGCATCAAGCTCGACGCCATCCGCCAGGGACTGCGCACGTTCGACACCACGTTCTTCCAGGCACCGGGGCGGATGAACGTGTTCGCCGAGCATCCCTTCAAGGTGATTTTCGACTACGCCCACAACGCGCACGCGGTCGGCGCGATGGCCGACCTGGCCCAGCGCATGGAAGTGGGCGGACGACGCATCGTGGTGGTTGCCGGTCCGGGCGACCGCCGCGATGAGGACCTGCGCGCGATCGCCGACGCGGTTGCCGGCCGCTTCGACCACTACATCTGCCGCCGCGACGACAACCTGCGCGGCCGCGATGGGGACGAGGTGCCACGCATTCTCGCCAAGGCACTGTTCGCCCAGGGTGTGGACGAGGCGCAGGTCAGCATCATCAACGAGGAGCAGGCCGCGATCGACGCCGCGCTGCGGATGAGCGAGCCCGGCGATCTGGTGCTGATCTTCGCCGATGCGCTGGTGCGCTCGTGGAAGCAGGTCATCAAGTTCCAGCCCGAAGCTGAGACGTCGGCGCCGCCCAGGCTCGAGGTGCCGGTGACGGCTGAAGCCGCCAATGAATCCACGCCCACCTCGCTGGCCGACTACGAGGATCTGGTGCGCGATGAGCGCGGTGTGCGCCTGGCACGCGAGGAGAACGACTGAACGCCGTCCCGCCGGTGCCGGTCGACGAGCTGTTCGACAGCTCGCGTCGGCTGACCGGGCCGAACCTGTACTTCGCCGGTTGCGGCGCGGTGCTGGAGGTGTTCGAAACCTCGCCCACGGTCTGCGCGGACTGGGCCAGCGGTGTGCGGACCATGCGCGCTCGTCTGGGCTGGCCCGATGCGGAGTTGGTCGTCCATATCCACCAGGCCGGCGCCGCGCTGGCGATGGCCGCGCCCCAGGACATGCTCTACACCGCCACCGAGGTCAACGAGTGGGCATGGCAGCGGGTCGCCCCCAACGTCGCACACTGCGCACTGCCGCATGCACCCGGCCATCCGGCGAGTTGGGACGACGAGCTCGCCGGGCACACGCTGCTGCGCCTCGCCGCAGACGAATCCAATCCGCGTGCGATGGCCCTGATGCAGGCGGCCAGCGCGCGCGGACTGCCGGCGTTCTTCGATGATGACGGCCTGACACTGGGTGCCGGGGAGGGCGGTCGCACCTGGGCGCTGGACGCGCTGCCAGCCGATGCGGGCTGTGCCGATCTGCACGACATCCCCACCGTGCTGGTGACCGGTTCCAATGGCAAGACCACGAGCGTGCGCCTGCTCGCGGCGCTGTTCGCGCATGCGGGAAGGACCGCGGGCTTCAACTGCACCGACGGCGTGTTTGTCGGCCACGAGTGCGTAGCCCAGGGGGACTACTCCGGTCCCAACGGCGCCCGGCGTGTGCTGCGCGATACCCGCGTGCAGGCAGCGATTCTGGAGACCGCGCGCGGGGGCATCCTTCGCCGGGGTCTCGCCGTGCAGCGTGCCAACGCCGCGTTGGTGACCAACGTCAGCGCCGACCATTTCGGCGAGTACGGCGTGCACGACCTGTCCGACCTCGCCGATGCCAAGCTGGTCGTCGCCCGGGCCGTGCACGCCGATGGCGTGCTGGTGCTCAATGCCGACGATCCATTGCTGGTGGAGAAATCCGCATCGCTCGCGTGTGCGCCCGCCTGGTTCTCGCTGGACGACGGCAATCCGGTCCTGGTGGCGCATCGCCAGCGCGGCGGCGCGACCTGTGGCGTGGATGCCGGTGTCCTCACACTCAGTGTGGATGGCCAGCGGCACCGCCTCGGTAAGGTCGCCGAGATGCCGCTGACCCTGGAAGGCAGCGCGCGCTACAACATCGCCAACCTGGCCGGGGCGGCGTTGCTGGCGGCCACTCAAGGCGTATCAGCGCAGGCGATTGCAGCCGTGCTGATGCAGTTCGGCGGCACGCGCAAGGACAATCCCGGCCGTCTGGAGCGCTGGCACATCCGCGGTGCCGACATCCTGCTTGATTACGCCCACAATCCGGACGGCCTGGCCGGCCTACTGGCCGTTGCCGCGCGGCTGCGGCAGCAACGCGGTGCGCGTCTTGGCCTGTTGCTCGGCCAGGCCGGCAACCGCGATGACGAGGCCATCCGCGACCTGGCCCGAACCGCTGCAGCGGTGGCGCCCGATCTGGTCGTGTTGAAGGATCTGGACGGGTACATCCGCGGTCGCCGCGCCGGTGAGGTGCCGGAGATCCTTCGCGAGCAGTTGCTGCTGCAGGGTCTGTCCGAGGCGAGCCTGCAGACGATCCTGTCCGAGGTCGAGGCGGCGCAGGCCATCCTGGCGTGGTCGCGGCCGGGTGACGTGCTGGTGTTGCCGGTGCACAACCTCAGCGCGCGCGCGCAACTGATCGAGTGGTTGCAAGGCAACGGTGGCGTCTCCGGCTGACCGGATCGGCGGGCCGCTACCAGCTGTCTTCCAACATCCGCGGCTTGCACGCCAGGTAGCCGCCGAACGCCAGCACCACCAGCGCGCCGGTCAGGAAGGCGAACGGCCACAGCCAACCGCCGCTGATCTCGTTCAACACGCCAAACAGCAACGGCCCGGCGCAGCTCAAGGCATAGCCCAGGCCCTGTGTGAAGCCCGACAGGGCGGTGGAGCCGGCGGGTGTGCGGGTGCGCTGGTTGATCAGTGTGAGCGCCAATGGAAATGTGCTCGGTCCCAGCCCGAGCAGCGCGACCCACAGCAGGGTCAGCGTCATTGGCGCCAGCAGCAGGCCGGTGAAGGCGGTCACGTGGATCACGCAGCACGCGAGCACCACCGGGAAGGGATTGCCCATGCGCACCGCCACCACCGGCATAACGAAGCTGCTGAGCAGGCCGAGCGACGAGTACACGCCGACCATGGTGCCGCCCAGCAGCGCGCTGCCGCCGGCGTCGGTCAGGATCCTGGGCAGCCAGGTGAACATGGAATAGGTGACCAGCGAGGTCATGCCGAACATCAGCGCCATGCCCCAGGCCACAGGCGATCGCCACACCCGACCCGACGCCGGCGGCGCGACAAACTCCGGCGCCTCATCGCCGGTGGCCACCGAACGGGCGTGGATCGCGGCCAGCGCGCGGGCCTGCGCGGAGCGGCCGTAGCGTTCCTGGTACAGCACGATCGCCCAGGGCAGCGCCGCAGCCACCGCGACCAGCGACCACGCTCCCAGCGACCCCCGCCAGCCGACCGCGTTCGCCACCGGCACGGCGGCCAGCGCCGGCAGTATCGTGCCCAGTTGCAGCAGGGTGATGTACATCGCGCTGATGCCGCCCACCCGGTCGCCGAAGTAACGCTTGACCAGCGGCGGCAGCACGACGTTGCCGATGCCCATGCCCGACAGCGCAATCGCCGAGGTCAGCAGCAACTGCGTCGTGTCTTCGGCAAAGCCGCGTCCGAGCAGGCCGATGGCCGCCAGCAGCATCGCCAGCAGCGCGGTGCGCTCCAGCCCCAGTCGATGGGCGATGGCGGGGGTCGCGACGCCGAACACCGCAAACGCCGCCGTCGGCACGATGCCGAAAACGCCGGTCATGGTCGCGCCGAACTGGAACGTCTCGCCCAACTGGTCCAGCAGCGGCGTCAGCGAGGTGACCGCGGTGCGCAGGTTGAGCGCGGACAAGGCGATGGCGATCAGCACCAGGCCGCGTCCACGCCATAACGGCTGGCGCGTTCCCTCGGCAACCGCGGAAGGGCGCGACGAAGGATCCGGTGGGGGAAGAGGGGCCATCTGCGCCTGCATTTCTGCCGAGGCGGTCACGCCATCGCGAACGGCATTATATCGGCGCCCGTCCAGCATCAGCGTGCTTTTCCAGCCGTCTGGATCATGCGCGCGCTTCCCCCAACCGGCCATGGCTTCTATGCTCGGCGCCCGGATGCCGCTTGCTGCAGGACGAGTCACTGGATGAAAGCGGAGGTTCAAGTACCCGACTCGGAGAGCCTGTTCGCTCCGCGCTACCGCGCGCTCACCGTGGGGTCGGTAGCGCTCATCGTGTTGTATGCGTTCGAGGCGCTGGCGGTGGCCACGGCGATGCCGGTGGTCGCCCAGGCACTCGACGGGCTGCCGCTCTACGCCATGGCATTTGGCAGCACGCTTGCCGCCGCGGTGGTGGGAATGGTGGCCAGTGGTCCCTGGGCGGATCGACGCGGACCCCGGGCGCCGCTGCAGCACGGCATCGCCTGGTTCGCTGTCGGCCTGGTCGTGGCCGGGCTGGCGCCGACGATGTGGGTGCTGCTGCTCGGCCGCGTGGTGCAGGGCTTCGGCGGCGGACTGATGTCGGTGGCGTTGTACGTGGTGGTCGGGCGGGCCTATCCGCCGGAACTGCGCGCGCGGATCTTTGCCGCCTTCGCCGCCGCGTGGGTGCTGCCGGCGATTGTTGGGCCAGCGCTCAGCGGCCTCATCGTGGAGTTCCTTGGCTGGCGCTGGGTGTTCCTGCTGGTGCCCGTCCTGGCTGGTCTGGCCGCGGCGATGGTGCTGCCCCCTCTGCGCGGCATTGGCCCTCTGCCCGATCACGCGCCCGCTTCGGGCGCCAACAACCGGCTGCGAATCGTCCTCGCCGGTGGCGCGGCCGGCAGTGCCCTGTTGCTCAGCTACGCCGGCCAGCAGCGCGGCTGGATCGCCTTGGGACTGATGGCGGTATCGCTGGCGGGATTGCTGGCCAGCATGTTGCGGTTGTTGCCGTCCGGCACCCTGCGCGCGGCCCGCGGTCTGCCGACGGTGATCGCGCTGCGCGGCATCGCCTCTTCGGCGTTTTTCGGTACTGAGGTGTTCCTGCCGCTGCTGCTTACGCGCGAGCGCGGTCTCTCACCCACCCTCGCCGGGATGGCCTTGACCATCGGTGCGCTCGGCTGGTCGCTGGGTTCATGGAATCGTGGCCGGATGCGCGCGCCGGTGCCGGAGCGGATCCTGCGCGCGGGCATGGCGCTGATGCTGGTCGGGGTGCTCGGCGTTTCGGCGGCCGTGCTGCCCTGGGTGCCGCTCGCCGTCGGCGTGGTCGGCTGGATCGTCGCCGGCGTGGGGATGGGCACGGTGTACCCGAGCCTGTCGATCCTGACCCTGGAGCTGTCACCGCCGGAGCGGCAGGGCGCCAACGCCTCGGCGCTGCAGCTGTGCGATGCGCTGTTTACCGCCACCATGCTCGCCGTGGGCGGCTCGCTTTTTGCACTGCTGCTGGAGCGCTCCACGCTGGCCGCCTACCTCTCGGGATTCTCCATTACGGTCAGCCTGGCCGTGCTCGGGCTGGCGCTGGCGTCGCGGGTGCGGCCGGTGGCATGACGGTCCCTGCACGGGCGCGCGTGGCACGATGCGCGGGACGCCCTCTGCCCGGACCACGACGATGACTGCCCACGACCCGGAATTCGATCCCGACGACAACTTCGCCAACAGCCTGGAGCCCGGCACCGGCGTTGACCTGGAGTCGGCCGACACCCGTGAGGCGCTGGTCTGGCAGCTGTTGCTGCTGATCAACCCGGGCGATGAGGAGTCAGCGTTGCAGCAGTTCTCCGCCTATCGCGAGGGGCTGGAGGCCGCTGGTTCCGACGAGGTGGAGCCGCTGTGGCTGTTGAAGGACCTGATCGACTGGAAGTCCGGCTTCTTCGTCGACCACGATGACGCGGTGTCGTTCATCGACACCATCACCGAGCTGGCGGCGCGCTGGAACGTCGTGATCGACTGGGGCGTGGAGGACGCCAGCGACGAGGACTTCCTCGCCGAGGCCGAGGTGCCCTCGCTGATGGCCGTCGCCGCGGACCGCTTGCGCGAGTACGGCTACAGCCTGTGGACCTGGAACACCGGCAGCGGGCCGCACGGCGAGGAAGGCGTGCACGCGGGCTGGATCACACTGTCCAGCGACGATGAGGCGATGCAGGAAGTCGCTCAGGCACTGGAGATCGAAGTCCGCCCGGCCAGCGATCCGTTCTGACTGACGGGTGCTTACGGTTCGTCGCGGCGGTCGCCGTACCACATCTCCAGTTCGTCCCTGGAGTGCAACATGCGCCGGCCGCGCCACAGGAAGCGGGCCAGCAGACGCAACTGATAGCCCAGCGAATGGGTGCGCAGCTTGCGCGCCGACGTCATCACCACCTCGTGCACGATCACCAACCGGCCGTGGCGGGCGAGGGCGCGACCCATGGCCACGTCCTCCCCGGCGTAATAGCGCTCGTCAAAGCCGCCGATGGCCTCGAACGCTGCTCGCGTGCAGAACAGGCTGCAGCCGGGTGTCACTCCGACCAGCCTGAATACGTGGATCATCAGCCACTGACCGAAACGCTCGTGCAGTCGGGTCGGTCCGATCAGCCTGACCCCGGCGCCGCCACCGGACGCGCCCTCGCGCAGGGCGGTCAGCGCCGCGCGCAGATAGTCCGGGTTGATCAGGGTGTCGGCATCGATGAAAAACAGCCAGTCGCCGTCAGCGGCACGCCCACCGCTGTTGCGGGAAGCGGCGATCTGACGGTGCTGGACGTGCACGACACGTGCGCCGTGCTCGCCAGCGATGCTCGCGGTGTCGTCGGTGGAGGCGTCGTCGACCACGATCATTTCGTAGTCGACCTGCAGTTCGCGGGCGCTGGCGTGGATCGCTTCCAGGCACGCGGCGATGAGGCGTTGCTCGTTGTGCGCCGGGACGATGAAGCTCAGTGGTGGATCCTCAGCCATCCAGTGATCGTGGCACGACGGAGGCAAAGGCCTCGCGAACGCGATTTGAGCGCGCACACGGTGGGATTGACCGGGTGATATAAACGCTTCTGTTAAGGTTGGGGATTGGAATCACACCGGCGCCGCTGCATCTTCGCCGATCGTGGCGGTATCGGGCCGTTTTTGCGGTGTTGTCCGTTCAGGTGTTGCTGCCCTGTCGCGGTCCCCCGACCTGGCCTCGTGGCGGCACCTCCCGGTGCCCTTGTCCGGCGCCCGGCCTGCCGGCCTTCCGCCCTGCATCCGCCGTCGTCATCCATCGGAGAAGTCATTGGCTGTTCCCGCGTTCGAGTTCCACCAGTTGCAAACCTCCACCGTGCTGCTGTTGATGTTGGCCTTCTACGGCGGGACGTTCCTGATCTCCACGCGCATCGGCAAGCGCAATGAAAACGTCGACGGTTACATGACCTCGAGCAGCCAGGTCGGCTTCGGCGTCTCCGCGGCCAGCATGACGGCGACCTGGATCTGGGCCGCCTCGTTCTACGCGGCTGCGACTTCGGGCTACAAGTACGGCATCTCCGGGCCGATCCACTACGGTCTGTGGGGTGCCCTGATGATCCTTTTCATCTACCCCTTCGGGCGGCGCTTCCGCGCACTTGCGCCCGAGGCGCACACGCTGGCGGAGATCATGCACGCCCGCCACGGCCGCTCCAGCCAGTTGATCCTGGCCGGCTCCAACATCGTTGGCAGCGTGATCAGCCTGATGGCGAACTTCACTGCTGCCGGCGCGCTGGTGGCGATGCTCTCGCCGCTGGATTTTGTCCATGGCGTGCTGATCGCCGGTATCGGCACCCTGTCCTACACGCTGTGGTCGGGCTTCCGCGCCTCGCTGCTGACCGACGTGGTCCAGGTCGCGGCGATGATGGGCTCGGCGGCCTTGATCATCCCGCTGGTCTTCTTCAGCGCGGGTGGCACGGAAATCTTCACCCAGGGCTGGGAGCGGATCAGCGCCGAGCAGTCGACATTCTTCTCCAAACAGGCATTCCTGGAGCAGGGCGCGCCGTACTTCGTCGCGGTGCTGGCCTACGCGATCGGCAACCAGACCATTGCCCAGCGCCTGTTCGCCGTACGCGAGGACCTGATCAAGCCCACATTCCTGGCGGCCACGGTCAGCTACGGCGCCACGGTGATCGGGCTGGGCATGATCGGGGTGTTCGCGCTGATGATCGGCATGAGTCCGGCCGATGGCGACCACAACAACCTGATCCCGCAGATGGCCTCGACCTACCTGTCGCCGCTGGTGGTGGGGATCTTCTTCATCATGGTGATCGGCTCGCTGTCGTCCACCGCCGACTCGGACCTCTCGGCGCTGTCCTCGATCATGATGACCGACATCTATGGCAAGAACCTGGCACGCGGCAAGGTGCGTCCATCGACGATGCTCTGGGTCGGCCGCATCACCATGATCGTGGCAACCACCGCCGGCCTGATTTTCGCCAGTTTCCGCATCGACATCCTCGACCTGCTGGTGTTCGTCGGCGCGCTGTGGGGCTCGATCGTGTTCCCGGTGATCGCCAGCGTGTACTGGAACAAGGTTACCAACCGGGCGTTTACGGCCGCCGTCGCGGTGTCGCTGGTGTTTTTCATCGTTGCGCGCTTCCAACTGGTGCCGATCGAAGGTGCATTGGCGATCCTGCTGGAGGTGTTTGCCGCGGTCGGCGCCGGCGTGGTGCTGGGGCTGATGGCGTTCGGCTTCTTCGGCAAGCGCACCGGACTGACGGTCGGGGTGGTGGCTGCGCTTGCACTGGTCGTGCCGATGCTCGGCTTCCTGCGCGACTACCCGGTCCTGCTGGCATCCCTCAACGCCTACGGTGTCAGCACCATGGTCTGCTCCGCGCTGAGCGTCGGCGACCACAAACCCTTCGACTTCAACCTGATCGCCAAGCGGGTGACCGCGTTCCAGGAGGACGAGCCTGATGTGGCGGCCATCATGTCCAGGTCGGACAGCTGAGGAGAGGAAAAATGCGTGACATCCTGATGACCGCGTATGTGCTGGTATGGCCCACGATCGTGCTGGTGATGATGGTGATCATGGGCGTCGGGCTGTATCGCGACATGCGTGCCGCGAAACGCAGTGGTGACGAACTGGTCTGACGGCACGCCGCACTGCCCGCCGATTCGCTAGGATTTGCCGGCCGCCACTCCCAACGGAATACTGCGTGCCCCCGATCATTGCCTGCCAGCAACTCACACCCAAGCGCGGTGCGTTCTACCCAATCAGCATTCTGCCTTCGGTGGATTCAACGCTTCGCACCGGCCGGGAACACAAGGCATGATCCTGGCGACAATCCAGGCCAACCCGGTACTGGGTGCCCTGTGTGGTGGCCTGATCGCAGCGGCGGCGACCGCGCTGGGCACACTTCCGGCGTGGTTCTCGCGCGGCATCAGCGAACGCTTCCAGGACGCGCTGTTGGGCTTCGGGGCCGGCGTCATGCTGGCAGCGAGCGCTTTCTCACTGGTCCTGCCCGGCCTGCAGGCGGCCGGGGAGAGCGGTCTGGGGCCTTGGAGCTCCGGGTCCCTCGTGGGTGGCGCGATCCTGGTCGGCGCACTGGCCATCATGCTGATGGAGCGCTGGGTTCCGCACGAACATTTCATCAAGGGACCGGAAGGTCCGTCGCCGGCCCGCCTGAAACGCGCGTGGTTGTTCGTCTTCGCGATCTGCCTGCACAACCTGCCCGAGGGACTCGCGATCGGCGCCGCATTCGCCTCCGGCCACGCACACGGCGTGCTGCTGACCACCGGCATCGCGATCCAGGACCTGCCCGAGGGCCTGGTGGTGGCGATCGCGCTGATGGCGGTCGGTTATGACCGCACGCGAGCCGTACTGGTGGGAGCGGGTTCGGGACTGATCGAACCGGTCGGAGCCGTGTTGGGCGCCAGCGTCCTGGTCGCGGCGCCGCTGCTGTTGCCGGTGGGTCTGGGTTTTGCCGCCGGGGCGATGCTGTTCGTGGTCAGCCACGAGATCATTCCCGAGTCGCACCGGCAGGGGCACGAACAGCACGCCACCTCGGGGCTCATGGTCGGCTTCGTGCTGATGATGCTGCTGGATACCGCCCTCGGCTGAGGCGCGCGCAGAGTCCGGTTTGTCAGAACCGCGTGATGCATCCATGCAGGGCCCGCACCCGTAACAAGGGGCATGGTGGCGATTGCCGTCGCCATTTCCCCCAACCGGTACGGAGTTTCCCCATGAACACCAAGATGCTGCTTCCCCTGGCCCTGACCACCGCCCTCGCCGCGACGCTGTCGATGTCAGCCTGCGCGCAGAAGACCGATGCCGATACCAGCGCACCCGCCGCGATGAGCGCCGACACCGCAGCTTCGGACCGCATGTCTAGCGACTCCATGTCCGCAGACCGCATGCCTGCCGACACCATGGGCGATGCCGTGACCGCCGGGGACATCGTCGACACCGCCAGCCAGTCGCCCGACCACAGCACCCTGGTCGCCGCGGTCAAGGCCGCCGACCTGGTTGGCACGCTGCAAGGCGCCGGTCCGTTCACCGTGTTCGCCCCCACCAACGCCGCGTTCGACAAGCTGCCCGAAGGCACCGTTGACACGCTGCTGCAGCCCGAGAACAAGGCCGACCTCGCCGGCATCCTCACCTACCACGTGGTGTCGGGTTCGGTGGATGCAGCCACGCTGACGGATCAGATCAAGGACGCGGGTGGCAAGGCGGAGCTGACCACGGTCAATGGCGGAACGCTGACCGCGGAAGTCGCCAACGGCGGCGTGAAGCTGACCGATGCCAAGGGCAACAGCGCGATGGTCACCACGCCCGACCTGATGGCGAGCAACGGCGTGATCCACGTCATCGACGCCGTACTGCTGCCCTAAACCTGCGACAACTGCCTTTGCCGCGACCGTTCTCGTCTTCGGTCGCGGCATCCAGGGGACGGTCCCGGCCGTCCCCTTTCCATGTCTGGAGTCGGCAGGCCGGCAGTGCCGGACTCGCGTGACGCCGCTTTCTATGCGGCGGAAACCCCCAGCGCGTGCTGGATGTCCTCCAGCCGCTGCCCGCGGGTTTCGACGCCGTGGCGCGCCAGCATCAGGCCGGAAGCCGCCATCGCCAGCGCGATAAGCAGCGCGGACAGCGCGATGTGCTCGAACAAGCCCAGCACCCCCAAACCGGCCCCCAGGATGCCGCCAAACTTGGAGCTGGCCGCGATCATGCCCGCCCCGGTGCCACGCACATGGGCCGGATAGATCTCCGCGGCGTAGGGAATCAGCATCGCAATCACCCCGCCACTGCTGACCAGCAATGCCGCCGTGGCGAGCGTGGTCGCCGCAACCGAGCGCAACCCGCCCAGGTCGATCACCGCGAAAGCTGCCAAGGCCAGCACCGTCAGCGCGATGAATGCCACCAGTGCCTTGATCGTGCTCCAGCGGTGGTAGAACCACACCACCACACCGATGCCGGGCAGGGCCAGCAGTGCTGACTGGGCGAGCAACGCGCTGGCGGCGCTCGCATCCACGCCGAGCCTGACCAGGTTGACCGGCAGCCACAACACGAAGCCGAACGTGACCAGGCCCCAGCCGATTCCGCACGTCGCCAGCCCTGCGCCGATCCGCGCGTGCGGGCCGCGCAGCAACCGCCCCGGCGCTACGGAGGCGGCCGGTGTATTCAACGCCGTGGCAGTTCCGACCGCGTCGCGCTCTACCGGTAACGCGCCGGAGAACCTGGCCAACACGGCCCGCGCCTGATCCGGCAGGCCAGCGGCGGACAGAAACCGCGGCGACTCGGGGATGAAGCGGTTGAGGAAAATGATCAGCGCGCCGGTGGGCAGGCCCAGCAGCCACAACGCGCGCCAACTGAACAACGGTTCCAGCCAGGTGGCAGCTGCCGCCGCGGCCAGGTAACCGGCCGAGGTGCCGATGCCTCCCAATGCGACCAGCAGCCAGCCGCGGTGCGCGGTGGGGATGATTTCCGCCATCAGGGTGAAGGTGATCGGCAACAGGCCGCCCGCGGAGGCCCCCATCAGGAAGCACATCGCCAGGTTCCAGCCGAACGCCGGCATCGCCCCGCAAATGGCCGTGCCCATGAACATCAACGCCGACAGCAGGATGGCCGCGCGGCGCCCGTAGATATCGGCCAGTCGTCCCCACAGTAACGAGCCGACGGTCGTGCCCATCAGTGCCACGAGGGCGAGCCAGCCGGCCGATCGGGTGCTGATGCCGTACTCGGCGGTCAGGCCCGGGATCACGAAACCGGTGGTAGCCGGCTTCATCACATCGACGGTCAGCGCCACCACCAGCACCGCGACGACCTTCCAGTGCTCGCGATTGAGCGCGACCGAATCAGCGAGGTGGAACTGCAGGTGCTCGCCGCCCGCCGATACGTGGCGCATCTGCCGCAGCCGTGGCATCAGGCCATGGAAGGCCAATCCCAGTCCCAACGGGATCAGCGCCATCCCGGTCAGCATCCAGCCATCCATCGCCATGCCGACCATCTGCCAGCCGGTGTGGCGTCCCATCAGGAACATCGGCAGATGCGACAGCACGCCGCCCACCAGCAGCGCGCAGCCTGCCCAGAAGGCGAGCGGATGATGGAACGACAGCTCGCCGGATTTCACCGGATGCAGGCCGGCGCGATCGACCCGGAGCCTATTCGTCGTCGGTGCCAGTCACGGTGTCCAGGAAGTAGGGCTCGACCGTGCCGCTGAACTTCATGGTCATCGCGTTGCCGCGGCGGTCCAGTGACTTGCCCACCGGCAAGCGCACCCAACCTTCGCTGACGCAGTACTCCTCCACGTTGGTCTTCTCCTCGCCGTTGAAGCGGATGCCGATGCCGCGCTCGAACATCGATTCGTCGAAGTACGGGCTGCGCGGATTGGTGGCGAGGCGGTCGGGCGGGGTGTTGGGGTCGGTCATGGCAAGCGCTCTTTGCGTCTGTAGATGGAGGGGCGCGCCAAGGCGCCGCTGGACAGGATAATGGTCGGGACGCGTGTGCGGCACCATTTGGCATACGCCAGTGCGGTGATCGCTGGAAGTTGCCTGCGGTCCTGAACGCTCAGTCGGCCGTTGCTACGAACTTGTTGCAATCCCGGCCGGCTGGCAGTACGGTGCGCATTGCTGTTTGCCAGGGTCACCGTGAATCGTGGCCCGATGCTGTAGATCCCTGATCCGCTACATCGTTGCACCTCGCTTACTCCTTGCAACCAGCATCTCGCCGCATTCGTGCGGTATTTCAAAAACAATGTTCCAAGGAGCAAGAAAATGTCTGACCGCGAAACCGGTACCGTCAAGTGGTTCAACGATGCAAAGGGCTTCGGCTTCATCTCCCGTGAGAATGGCGAGGACGTGTTCGTTCACTTCCGCGCTATCCAGGGTCAGGGCTTCAAGTCCCTGCAGGAAGGCCAGAAGGTCAGCTTCACCGTCACCCAGGGCCAGAAGGGCCTGCAGGCTGACGCGGTAGAAGCCGTCTAAGCACCAATCAACTGCGGTCGCTTCGGCGATCGCACGAGATACAGAGGAACCCGGCTTCGGCCGGGTTTCTTTTTGCCTGCAGATTGACTCCCGGGCTCAGTGGCCCGGCGCGGGAAGCGGCTGCGGTTCGGGATCCAGTCGCCGGACCAGCACGATCCGGTCCAGCCAGACGTCGGTGTTGGCCACGCTTTCGGGCTGGTACATCGCCGGCTGGGAAAGTCGGACCCTCGCGTTGGTGCCTTCCGTGCCATCGGGGCCAAAGAACAGTTGCGCGGAAGGCCGCACCACGACAATCCCTTCGATCTCCTCTCCATCCTCCATCAAAAGGCTGACGTGGGCGCCGCCGGGCAGCTGCTCGATACGCTCCTGGATCCGAGCAATGGCAGCGGGATCGGTGTGGACATGCTCTATTTTGCGGGACATGGCTGACTCCATCGGGATCTGCCCTCGACGCTAACCGCGGGCGCGGTAATGGGCGGTGAAACGACTCCACGCCTGCATCACCGCGGCGTGCCAATACTGGCTGGTACCCATCCTCAGCCAGGCAGGAGTCGCCCATGGCCCGCCCGATCTGGACCGGCACGTTGTCCTTCGGTCTGTTGAACATCCCCGTGTCGCTGATGGCCGGTGAGCGCCGCACCGACATCTCCCTGCGCATGCTCGATTCGCGCGACCAGACCCCGATCCGCTATGAGCGGGTCAATTCCTCGACGGGTGAGGAGGTGGCTTGGAAGGACATCGTCAAGGCGTTCGAATACGACAAGGGCAGTTACGTCGTGCTCGAGCCCGAGGACATCCGCTCGGCAGCGCCGGAGAGCCATGACGCGATCGAGGTCGAGTCGTTCATCGAGGCCAGCCAGATCGATCCGCGCTACTTCGAGAAGCCCTACGTGCTCGTGCCGGCCAAGAAAGCCGAGAAGGGCTACGTGCTCCTGCGCGAGGCGCTCAACGCGACCGGGCGCATTGGTGTTGCACGCGTGGTCATCCGCACCCGTGAGAGCCTGTGCGCGGTGATTCCGCACAGCGATGCGCTGCTGCTGCTGATGATGCGTTTTCCGCAGGAGCTGGTGGACATCGACGAATATCGGATCCCCGAAGGCAAGCCGGAGGACTACCGCATCACAGCCAAGGAGCAGAAGATTTCCGAGCAGTTGATCGAGGCGATGTCGGGTGACTGGGATCCGGAGGAATACCACGACGAGTTCCGGCAACGCCTGCACGACGTGATCGCCAAGCGGGTGAAGGACCAAAAGGTGGTCGAGCGACCGGAGGAAGAGCCGCAGGTCGGCGAGGATGCCGCGACCAACGTGGTCGACTTCATGTCACTGCTGCAGAAGAGCATCGAGCGCAAACAGCGAACCCCGGCGGCAGAGAAAACCGCGACATCAAAGTCCGCCAGGAAAGCGGCCGCGGCGAAGAAGAAGCCTGCGGCGAAGTCGCCTGCCGGAAAAACGAAAAAGACCGAAGCCGGCTCGGACGCGAAGACGAAGGCATCCAGCGCCAAGTCGCCCAAAGCAAAGAAATCCGCCTCCGGCAAGTCGAAGGGCGCGGCGGCAAAAGCCAAGGGCGCCGAGGGGTCCAGGAGCATCGCCAAGAGCACCGCCAAGGGCGCCGTCAAGCGCCGTAACGTGGCCTGAGCCAGCCTGTGGGACTCAAGGAATACGCCCGCAAGCGTCGCTTCGGCGACACCCCCGAGCCTGATGACGGGGCCCGGGGGAAAACCGGGCAGCGCCCCATCTTCGTGGTCCAGTTGCACCATGCCCGCGCGCGCCATTACGACTTCCGCCTGGAAGCCGATGGCGTGCTGAAAAGCTGGGCGGTGCCAAAAGGTCCCTCACTGCGTGTCGGTGAGAAGCGCCTGGCGGTTGAGGTGGAGGACCATCCGCTCGACTACGCGGACTTTGCCGGGGATATTCCGGCCGGGAATTACGGCGCCGGGCACGTGCAGATCTTCGACCACGGGGTCTGGGCCTGCGACGGCGACCCGCTGGAAGCACTGGCCAAAGGCAAGCTGGATTTCGTGCTTGAGGGCGAGAAGCTCCGTGGTGGCTGGAAGCTGATCCGCACCGCCAAACGGGCCAGCAAGCCGCAGTGGCTGCTGCTGAAGCGCGATGACGCGTTTGCCGCCAACCTGGAGGCCGATGACCTGCTCGCGGACGGGGCCGGTGCACCGGTTCTCCCGGGCAAAAAGTCGGGCAGGCAAACCAGGCGACCGCGACCCGCCCAACCTGGATCGGCCGCCAAGGCGTCCAAGCCCCGTAAAGCGAAAGGCCGGCTGGACTGGAAGGCGCGCGCCCGCTTGCTTGATGGTGCCAAACCTTTGAGGGACGGCACGGAGATCGCCCCGCAGCTGGCCACGCTCCAGGCCGCACCGCCGGATGGTGACGATTGGATGCACGAGCTCAAATGGGACGGATATCGTCTGCTGGCGACGATCGACGAAGGCCACGTCCAGCTGCGCTCGCGCAACGGCTTGGACTGGACCGGCGAGCACCCGGTCATCGTTGAGGCGCTGGAGCATCTGGGCGTCGACTCGGCCAGCCTGGACGGGGAATTGATCGCGCTGGATGCGAAGGGCCATGACAGCTTCAGCACGCTGCAGCACACGCTCAAGGGAACCGCGCGGGGCGAGCTGCGCTACGTCGTGTTTGATCTGCCGACCCTGGCCGGCATCGACCTCACCGCCACCCGGCTGGATAAGCGCAAGGCCTTGCTGGCCGAACTGCTGGACGCGGCTGGAACGCCGGGGCCGCTGCTCTACAGCGAACATGTCACTGGCCACGGCGCCGAGGTCTTCGCAGCAAGCCGCACCCAGGGGATGGAGGGGATCATCAGCAAGGCGGCGGATGCCCGCTACACGCCGGGGCGCTCGCACAGCTGGCTGAAGACCAAGCACGCCCAGAGCGACGAGTTTGTCGTGGTCGGCTTCATGCCGCCGCAGCGCTCACGGATCGGATTCGCGTCCTTGCTGCTGGCCACCCGCCGCGAGGGCGAGCTGGTCTACGTGGGGCGGGTCGGCACCGGTTTTGACGACGCCAACCTGCGTGCGCTGGCAGCGCGGCTGAAGCCGATGGTGCGCAAGCAGCCGACCGTGCCGCTGCCGGCCCACGTCGCCTTCCCGATAGGAAACGCGATTTGGGTGAAGCCGGAGCTCGTGGTCGAGGTCGCCTTCCGTGGTTGGGGCAAGGAAGGGCTGCTGCGCCAGGCCAGCTACCAGCGCCTGCGCGGCGACAAGAGCGCAGACGAAGTCGGTTCCGCGGCCCCCGCAACCTCCCGTTCGCAGACGAAGAAGGAGAACCCCAACATGGCCGTGATCAGCAGCCCGGGCCGGGTGGTGTATCCCGATGCCGGTATCACCAAACAGGAGGTCGCCGACTACTACACCGCCATCGCCAACTGGTTGTTGCCCGAGGTGGCCGATCGACCGCTCTCCTTGCTGCGTTGTCCCGACGGGATCGCCGGCGAGTGCTTTTTCCAGAAGCACCACGCCGAGGCATTCGGCGAAAGCGTGCATGCGATATCGGTCCGCGCCAAGGACGGTGGCAGGTCCGATTACATGGTGGTTCGCGATGTCGCCGGGCTGCTGGGCCTGGTCCAGATGGGCACGCTGGAACTCCACCCATGGGGGGCATGCGGTGATGACCTGGAGCATCCCGACCGGCTGGTGTTCGACCTCGATCCCGGCGACGGCGTGGTCTGGAAGGCGGTCATCGCCGCCGCGCGTGACGTGCGAGACCGGCTTGAGGAGCTGGGAATGCAGTCCTTCGTGCGCCTGACCGGCGGCAAAGGACTGCACGTCGTGGTTCCCATCGCCCCCGGACCGGGCTGGAGGCAGGCCAAGACCTTCAGCGAGGGCTTCGCGGACGCGATGGCCAGCAGCGCGCCGGAGCGCTATGTCGCCACCGCGTCCAAGGCCTTGCGCGATGGCGTGGTCTTCATCGACTGGTTGCGCAACAGCCGCGGCGCTACCAGCGTCGCCAGCTGGTCGCTGCGCGCGCGTGCGGGCGCACCGGTGGCGGTGCCGCTGCGCTGGAGCGAGCTGGGCCGCACGGATTCCGGAGCGGACTATCCGCTCGCGCGCGCACTGCGGCGCGCATCCAGTCTGGGCAGCGATCCGTGGCAAGGCTGGAACGACGCGATAAAGCAGTCACTGGTGGACTGGTCGTGATCGGGTTCTCGATCCGTTGTTTGTCCATCCCGAGCCGCCGTTCACACAGTCGCGCCGCTGCGTCGGAGACGATCACGGGGACTCCGTAAGAGGCTTCCCACATGACGGCATCCATCTCAGGTTATTCCAGGTCCGCGCCCGCGCTATCGCGTGGTATCTGGATGGTGCAGCAATGATCCCGTGCGTTTCGGCTGCGCAAGGCGCCATATGTTGAGGGGCGTGTTGCTGTTCCTGGCCGGCGCGCTGGTCGGGGCGAACATCGTCTATTTCGTGATGAGTCGCCGCCCGCCTGCCCCGGCAGCGGCGCCGGTGCCCGCGCTGGCGGAGATTCGCCGCGAGCCGATCCCGGTGGAACCGCTGGCCGCGCCGGCGCATACGGAAACGCCACTGAAGCCCGAGCTGGTCCGCGTTGACCCCAAGCGCGTCGCGCCGGAGGGCGTGTTGCCGGACGCCGACATCGGCCACGCCGGTACGAAGGTCCAGCCAGCAGCGCCCCGCAGCACCGCCGACATCGCGGCTGCCGGCAAGTTGGATTTGATCGTGCCGGTGCGCGGAGTTACCCCGAAGCAGCTGAGCAACACCTATGAGGATGCGCGTGGCAGCGGCCGGGTCCACGAGGCGATCGACATCATGGCCAAGCGCGGAACGCCGGTGCTGGCCGTCGCTGACGGTGAGGTGGAGAAGCTGTTCAACAGCGACCGCGGCGGACTGACCATCTACCAGTTCGAGCCCAGCGGCCGCTACGCCTACTACTACGCCCACCTGGACCGCTACGCCGACGACCTTGAGGAAGGCCAGGCTCTGAAGCAGGGCGACGTGATCGGCTACGTGGGCAGCACCGGCAATGCCAGCGACGACGCGCCGCACCTGCACTTCGGCATCTTCGAACTGGGTGAGGAGCGGCAGTGGTGGAAGGGCACCGCGATCAATCCGTATCCGGTGTTGACCGGCCAGCCCCCTCGGTAGGGGAATGGCCGGGCCGGTGCAAGCCATGGGCTGTCATTCGCGCGCGGAGCCAACTGCGCTCAGGGGCCTTCGAAACTGGCAATCTCATCAATGCGTGCCTGCGCCTGACGCAGGCTTTGACCGGTGGCGCTGTTCTCCATCCAGCGCGCAAGGCGCGGACGTTCCGGTCCCCGGGACCATCTGTGGAACCAGATCGTCGCGATCAGGCCAACCACGCCTGCGGCGACGCTGAGGTATTCCCACGGGTAGAACCACGCTGGGCGGGCCTGCCCTCCGAGTCCGGCGAGCAGGACCACCACCGGCACCCACAGCACCCACCACGACAGACCGACCACCGCGCCGCTCAGCACATGAAAGCGGCGCAGGCGGGCCAGCTGTTTCTGGATATGCAGCACGGGCGCGGCGTAGTCGATCTGGCCGATCAGGCCCAGGGTGATGCCGCCGCTGATCATCACCGCCACGCCATAGGCATGCAGGACGATCCCGGCGACAAGCATCCCGGGCTGCGGCGGGTAGCCGTTCCAGCCCGTCACGCCGAGCGCGAGACAGGCGAGTCCGAACAGCATCTGCGCGACCTGGCCCCACTGCAGGGGACGCAGGTGCCTGCGCGCCTTCTCCAGCGTGCGCTCCGTGAGCAGACGCGTGCCCAGCGCATTTTGCTGCTGCAGCCGGGCATCCAGTGATTGCCACGCCTGCTTGAGGTCATCGAGTTCCATAAGGTTTCTCCGAGGGTGGGGCGCGTGCGCCGTTTACGCGATCTGCTCGCGGATCCGCTGTTTCAGGCGGCCGATCTTGGTCGCCACGTTGCCCGGGGTGATGCCGAGGATCTCGGCAATGTCGCGATGGCTGCGATCGTCCAGATACAACAGCATCAGCGCGCGGTTGAGCGGGTCGAGTCGCCGGATCAGCGCATGCAGCGTGTGCAAGGCCAGGGTGTCTTCAGGAGAGGCCGCAGCCTGATCGGGAACCGCCGCGATCGCGGCATCGTCGACACGCAGGTGTTGACGTCGACGCCGGCTGCTGCTGCGCAACTGCGAGATCGCGACGTTCAGCGCGATCGCGTACATCCAGGTGGAGAACCGGCTCCGTTCCGGATCGAACGCCGGGTACGCGCGCCACAGTTGCATGCTGATGTCCTGCACCAGGTCGCGCTGATCGTCGGTGTCACGGCAATAGCTGTAGGCGATCTTGAGCACGATGCCGCGGTGCTGCTCCAGCATCGCGGTGAACACGGCCTGCCTGGCGTGCGGGCCACCGGTGCCTGAGGTCATCGCGGAGGGTGCGCTCATCGTGTCCATGGGAAGTGATTCGCCCGGTGAGGCGGAATATCACACCGGCACCGCGAGTGGTGGTCTGCAGCCGCCGTTCCAGCCCGCGCGGCACGGTCGCGGTCCTCCAGCTGGGGGGCGGGGAGCCCGGCTAGTCCAGCAGCGGTGCCAGTGCCGTCCAGACGTGGTCGCGCAATTGCGGCTGCACGGCGGCGGTGGGGTGCAGGTTGTCGTCCTGGTAGGCATCGCGATCGGCGGCGATCGGCTGCAGCAGGAACGGCAACAGGGAAACGTCGAACCGATCTGCCAGGGTGCGGTAGTTCTGCTCGAACGCGCGGGTATAACTGGCGCCCAGGTTGGGCGGCATCTGCATGCCGATGAGCAGCACCTTGGCGCCCACGCCGTGGGCCGCGCCGATCATGTAGGCGAGGTTGTCCGCGCTGCGCGACGTCGGCAGCCCGCGCAGGCCGTCGTTGGCGCCCAGCGCGATCACCACCACGCCGGGGCGCTCACGCACCACCGCATCGATGATCCGGGAGCGGCCGCCGGCGGTGGTTTCGCCACTGATGCTGGCGTTGACCACGCGCCACCGCGGCTTCTCCTTCGCGATGCGATCCGCGGTCAGCGCGACCCAGCCCTGCTCGGCGGCCATGCCATAGCCGGCGGACAGTGAGTCGCCCATCACCAGCACAGTCCTTTGTGCAGCCGCGGCGCGTGCTGGCGCGAACGTGGTCAGCACTACGGCAAGGATCAACAGCAGCATCGCCCAGGCAGCACTGGATTGAATGCGTCGCCCACCAGCCTCATATCGTGGCGTCATGGAACCGGATGCCGCGGTTCTGCGTACTGTCACCATCGCTCTCCCATCCGAACAAACGTCGCCCAACCGCACTGCGCGGCCGTGACCCAGGAGCCATCATGGCCGATCACCCGCTGCCCGCCGATGAAACCGCGACGACAATCGCTCCCGCTACCGTTGTTGATAGCGGCGATGCGGGAGCCCGAGCAGCGGCGCTGAGCGTGCGCGGGCTGGGCAAGCGCGTGGCGCTGCCGACCGGCGAGCTGACCATTCTGGATGGCATCACTTTCACCATCGACTCCGGCGACGCGATTGCGATCGTCGGCGCATCCGGCTCAGGCAAGAGCACCCTGTTGTCGCTGATGGCCGGCCTGGACACGCCCAGCAGTGGCGAAGTGGAGCTCGACGGGGAGGCGCTGTCGACGTTGGACGAGGACGGCCGGGCGCGGGTGCGCGGCGAGAAGGTCGGCTTTGTGTTCCAGAACTTCCAGCTGCTGCCTTCGCTGACCGCGCTGGAGAACGTGATGCTGCCGCTGGAACTGCGCGGCGACCGCGACGCGGAGGGCCCGGCGCGCGCGATCCTGGAGCAGGTCGGCCTCGGCGCACGCCTGGGCCACTACCCACGCCAGCTGTCAGGCGGGGAGCAGCAACGCGTCGCCCTTGCGCGCGCATTCGTCACGCGGCCGTCGTTGCTGTTTGCCGACGAGCCGACCGGCAACCTCGACAGCCGCACGGGTCAGGCGATCATCGAATTGCTGTTCGAGCTCAACGCCCAGGCCGGCACGACGCTGGTGTTGGTCACCCACGACGACCATCTGGCCGACCGCTGCGGACGGCGCTTGCGCCTCGATGGCGGGCGGCTCGTTGCACCTGAGACGCAGGCGGCATGAGCGCCACCCGGGCGGCGAGGCCTCTCGCCGGCGCAGTCAAAGTGACCGCATTGGCGTGGCGCCAGCTGCGACGCGACCTCAGGGCGGGCGATATCCGCATCCTGCGGGCCGCGCTGGTGCTGGCGGTGCTGGCGGTGATCGCCGTGGGCTTTGTCACCGAC
>NZ_JXSS01000096.1 GCF_000855665.1 Lysobacter sp. A03 | reverse complement strand
TTCGAGCGCGGTGGCTGGCTCGGCCGCTGCAACAGTTGCGGTCAGGACCACTATCCGCGTACCGACCCCGCAGTGATCGTCGCGGTGACTGACGGCGAACGCCTGTTGCTGGGTCGCCAGCCCGGATGGGCGCCGCGCCGGTATTCGGTGCTGGCCGGCTTCGTTGAGCCCGGCGAGACCCTGGAGCAGACCGTCGCCCGCGAGGTCATGGAGGAATCGGCCGTGCGCGTGCGTGCGTGCCGCTACCTCGCCTCCCAGCCGTGGCCGTTTCCAGGCCAGTTGATGCTGGGCTTCATCGCGCTGGCGCACCCCGATGAGCCGCAGGTCGATGACGAGCTGGAGGACGCGCGCTGGTTCAGCGTGGACGAGGTGCGTGCGGCCACGCTCGACGACGTCGACGACGGTGTCGGCCTGCGCCTGTCGGCCACCATCTCGATCTCGCGCTGGTTGACCAACTGCTGGCTGCGGACGATGGACGCCACGCACACAGACACGCCACGCTGAGTCTTGGCGGTTGCCCGGCAACCACTGGCGGCGTCGCGTCCGGAAGCCACACTGCCGTTAGAATCGGGTCCTGTGCGCGGGTGAACCCGCGCGGCGTGAATCGCGCGGTGTGAGCCGCGCGCCGTGAACCCGGAGGAAGCCAGCCCATGTCCATCACCCTGATCGCCACCATCGTGGCGCTCGTCCTGGGCCATCTGGCACCGTCGTTTGCGGCCACGGTCCGCAACTTTCGCTGGTACCGCGACCTGATCGCCTGGTACAACGGCCGCTTCGGTGAGGACGGATTCTGGCGGGGTCGCTGGGGCGTTGTACTGGTCCTCTTGCCGCCGGTGCTGGTCATCGCCGTGTTGCAGGCGGCCGTGGATGGCGGGCTGTGGGGAATCGCCGGACTGTTGTTTGGTACCGCGGTGTTGTTCCTGTGCTGGGGTCCGCGCGATCTGGATCGCGATGTCGATGCGATCCTGGACGCCCCCGACCGCGTGAGCAGGCGCGAGCGCATCGCGCAGATGGTGGCCGAGGCGCAAGCCCCCGGCGGTAGCTCCGGGCTGGTGGAAGCGGTGTTCCGCAACGCCCTGCGCCGCTGGTTCGGCGTGCTGTTCTGGTTCCTCGTCCTCGGCCCCGTTGGCGCGATCACCTATCGCCTGAGCGTGCTGGCCGCGGTCGGCCCCATCGCCGGCGAGGTGCCGTCCACCACCCGCGAGGGCGCGCGCATCTGGCTGGCGGTTCTGGAGTGGCCGGTGGCGCAGTTGATGACCCTGGCACTGGCGCTGGTGGGTAACTTCGATGGCGTGCTGAGCGCGTGGCGCAACGCCGAGGGTGCCTCGTTGCAGCTCAGCAGCCGGTTCCTGGGCGCCGCCGCGCGGGCCAGCGTCAACAGCGAGTTGAGCGAGCAGGGCGATGTCTGGGTGTCGGATGAGGAAGACACCGAGAGCGGGATCATCGCGCCCGCCGTCGGCGTCACGCCGCCTGATTTGCCCGAGCTGCGGGACGCCATGAGCCTGGTCTGGCGCAGCCTGCTGGCGTGGCTGGCGGTGCTGGCGCTGTTCGTGATTGCCGGCTTCGTCAGCTGACCGGCGGCGTTCCGAACCGCGCTCAGGCGTAATCGCCGCGCAGTTCGCGGACCTTGCCCTCCAGCATCCCGGCATCCACCTGCGCGCCGTCCATGGGCGCCGCGGCAACCACTTCGACCCGGGCGCGGAAGCCGCGCGGCGCGCGCATCCGGCCCAGCGCACCGGCCTCGGCCCGCGCGCTGCGCCGGCTCCACATGCTGGTCCACATCCCTCGCAGCGCCATCGGGATCACCGGCACAGGGCGGCGCTCCAGGACTCTCTCGAGCCCGGACTTGAACGCGGCGATTTCCCCATCGCGGGTCAGCGAACCCTCCGGGAAGATGCAGACGATCTCGCCTTCCGCCAGCGCCGCGTCGATCTCATCGAATGCGCGCTGCATCAGCGCCGGATTCTCCCGAGCACCGGCAATCGGGATCGCCTTGGCGGTGCGGAAGAACCAGTGCATTACCGGTACGTTGAAGATGCGGTGATACATCACGAAGCGCACCGGCCGCGGAATGCAGGCGGCCAGGATCAGTGCGTCCATATAGCTGACGTGGTTGCACACCACCAGCGCGGCGCCCTCGTCGGGGATGTGGTCGATGCCGCTGGGCCGCAGCCGGTACAGCGTGCGCACCAGCATCCAGCTCAGGAAGCGCATCAGGAATTCGGGAACGATGGTGAAGATCCACAGCGCCACCGCCGCGTTGGCGATTGCCAATGCCAGGAACACCCGCGGGATGTCCAGTTCGGGCATCGGCACCCGCACGCCGCCCAGCTCGAACGACGGCAGTTGCAGGGTCAGTCCGAGCACCGCGGCGAGCACGATGAAGCCGGAGTTTTGGATGTTCAACCCGGCGAACACGCGCGACATTTCCGACTTGGGCGTGCGGCTCTGGATCAGCGCGAACAGCGGCACCACGAAGAACCCGGTGAACAGGCCGATGCCGAGCAGGTCGATGGTGGTCCGCCAACCGCCCGGCTGTTGCAGAAAGCCCATCACTTCGAGGCCGGTCACGCCCGCTGCGTCGGGCCGCGAGAGCGACAGGTCGAGCAGGAATGCGGTCATGCCAAACGCGCCCAAGGGCACCAGCCCGATCTCCACCGTCCGCGCCGACAGCTTCTCGCACAGCAATGAACCCACTCCGGTGCCGACCGAGAACATCGCCAGAGCGAAGATGTACAACGTCGCCGAGCCGCCCAGGTTGACCTCGGCGTAGGTCGGCAGTTGCGAGGTCAGCACGGTGCCGACGAACCAGAACCACGACACCCCGAGCACCGCGTTGCGCACCGCCAATTGCTTCTTCGCCAGCCGCAACACCGCGAAGGATTCGGGAATCGGGTTCCAGTTGATCTTCAGGTCGGGCGCGCCCGCGCTCGCCGGCGGAATGGCCCGGCTGACCAGGTGGCCGGTGACCGCCAGAGCGATCACCAGCGCGCCGGCGACCCACGGCCCGTTGTCGCCGGCGGCGTTGAACACCATGCCGCCGATGATCATGCCGACCAGGATCGAGATCGAGGTGCCCATCTCGACCAGCCCGTTGCCGCCGGTCAGCTCGCGCGGATGCAACACCGTCGGCAGGATGGAGTACTTCACTGGCCCGAACAGGGTCGACTGCAGCCCGGTGCAGAACAGCGCGACCAGCAGCACGGTGAGGTTCTGGGTCACGAAGCCGAACGCGGCCAGCGACATGATCGCGATCTCCATCGCCGTGGTGATCCGGATCAGCTTGGACTTCTCGACCTTCTCGGCGATCTGCCCGGCGAGCGCCGAGAACAGGAAGTACGGCAGGATGAACAGCGCCGGCGCCAGATTGGTGTACAGCGTCTTGTCAGCGCTGCTGACCCCCAGCCAGAACAGCATGCCGATGATGGCCTGCCGGTAGACGTTGTCGTTGAACGCCCCCAGCGCCTGGGTCAGGAAAAACGGCAGAAAACGGCGCTGGCGCAGCAGTGCGTATTGGCTGTGCGAGCTGCCCTGCGGCGGGTTGTGCGGCGGCGTCCCGTCTGCCATGGAATTCCCCGGAATAGTGCCGGCGAGCCTAGCAGACCGGTTGCGTGCAGCGGTGCGTCGCGGCTACGGTTTCGCCTGCGACTCGGCAACGGCCGGGGCGTTGCCGTCAGTCGCGCGCGATCGCCCGCCAGCCGATGTCACGCCGGTGGAACTCCCCGTCCCAGTGGATCTCGTCGACGACCCGGTACGCATTGCGCTGGGCAGCCGCCACATCCTCGCCCAGGGCGCAGACGCAGAGCACGCGGCCGCCAGAGGTCACGATGTTGCCGTCGACCAGCCTGGTGCCGCCATGGAATACCTTGCTGACGCCAGCGCCGGTGTCCGGGTTTTGGGTCGCCGCCGGCAGATTGATCACGTCGCCGGTGCGCGGGGTCTCGGGGTAATTCGCCGCCGCCATCACCACGCCCAGCGACGGGCGTGGGTCCCATTGCGCCTGCACCTGATCCAGACGCTCATCGATGCCGGCCTCGATCAGGTCCAACAGATCCGACTGCAGCCGCAGCATGATCGGCTGGGTTTCCGGGTCGCCGAAACGGACGTTGAACTCGATCACCTTCGGCGCGCCGTCGGCGTCGATCATCAGGCCGGCGTAAAGGAAGCCGGTGAACGGAATGCCGTCGGCCGCCATGCCGCGCACGGTCGGTTCGACGACCTCGCGCATGACCCGGGCGTGGACCTCATCGGTGACCACCGGCGCGGGCGAGTAGGCGCCCATGCCGCCGGTGTTGGGGCCGGTGTCGCCATCGGCGACGCGCTTGTGGTCCTGGCTGGTGGCCATCGGCAGCGCGGTGACGCCGTCCACGAGGGAAATAAAGCTGGCCTCCTCACCGTCGAGGAACTCCTCGATCACCACCCGCGCGCCGGCCGCGCCGAACGCGTTGCCTTCGAGCATGTCGATGATGGCGGCCTCGGCCTCGGCCAGCGTCATCGCGACGATCACGCCCTTGCCGGCGGCCAGACCATCGGCCTTGATCACGATCGGCGCACCCTTCTCGCGGACGTAGGCGAGCGCGGGACCCACTTCCGTGTGCACGGCGTAGTACGCGGTCGGAATGCCGTGGCAGGCGAGGAAGTCCTTCGCGAACGCCTTGCTGCCTTCCAGCTGCGCGGCGGCGGCGCTGGGGCCGAAGATGCGCTGGCCGGCGGCGCGGAAGCGGTCGACCACCCCGGCGACCAGCGGCGCCTCGGGCCCGACCACGGTCACGTCAACGCTTTCACGGATGGCGAGCTCGAGCAGGCCGTCGATGTCGGTTGCGGCCAAGGCGACGTTGCGGCACTTGGGCTCGGTCGCGGTGCCCGCGTTGCCCGGAGCGACCAGCACCTCGGAGACGCGCGCTGACCGGGCCAGTTTCCACGCCAGTGCGTGCTCACGGCCGCCGGAGCCGATGACGAGGATTTTCATTGCTGTGGGTTCCTTGACGCGTGGCCGGCGATTTTACCCGACCCGATCGATCGGCCGAACGGACCCGCACAACGATGCCAGCGCGGGCCGGATATCGGGGTAGTCGAATACGAAGCCCGAGGCGGTCAGTGCCGTGGGTACAACGCGCTGGCCTTCCAGCACAAGGTCGGACTGCTCGCCCAGCGCCAGCCGCAGCGGCCACGCGGGCGCCGGCAGCAATGCGGGTCGGTGGAGGACGCTGGCCGCGGCTTTCGCGAAGTCGGCCTGCTGGACCGCGCCGGGGGCGGCGAAGTTGTAGGCGTGCACCGCCGCGGGCGATGCCTTACCGGGGGCGTCAGGAGTGACCTCGCGCGGCCAGAGATGGGCGATACCGCGCAGCAGGTCGCGGATGTGGATCCAGGACAACCACTGCCTCCCGGTTCCGGTCCGGCCGCCCAGTCCCATCTTGAAGGGCAACAGCATCATCGGCAGCGCACCCGCGCGCCCGAGCACTAGCCCGAAGCGCATGCACGCGACGCGCACCCCGTAATCGGCTGCCCTGGCGGCTTCCGCCTCCCACGCCTGGCATAGCTGCGACATGAATACCGGCTGCGAGGGACTGTCCTCCGAAAGCGGTGTGTCGTCGCCCTGGCGCTGGACACCGTAGTAGCCGATCGCAGAGCCGTTGAGCAGCAGCGCCGGCTTGCGCGTGCTGCGTGCGACCCACTCGATCAGGCTGCGCGTGGTGCCGACCCGACTCTGCAAAAGGGTCTCTTTCCGCCGTTCCGTCCAGCGCGCCCCGAGGATCCGTGCGCCGGCCAGGTTCACCATCACGTCGACACGATGATTGTCCGGCAGCGAGGCCATGTTGCCGACCGCATGAACCCGGCCATTGAACAGCGAACGCGCACGCTCGGGGTCTCGCGACAGCACGGTGACCGAATGGCCGTCGTCGATGAGGGCGCGAACAAGCTCCTGGCCGATAAAGCCGGTGGCACCGGTCACCAGGACGTGCTGCTCGTCATCGGCGAATCTGATCGGTTCCACGGGCTTCTCCGTTAGAGCGGAATGACCGGGGTCGGGCGGGCACTCGAGAGACATGCCGCCATCGTGACCACGCCGGGCCAGGTCTGTATATCAGCAACGCAGGAACGGGCGCGTGTGGAATGCTTCCTGCCGTCCGACGCGTCTACGCGGTGAATTCCCACTCTATGTGTGCCTCCCGGCTACGCGGGAACGCACGTTGGCGTGTCTGCCCCGGATGCAAGGCGATCAGCACTGCCCTAGTATTGACCTGTCCATGGAGAGGCACATGAGCAGCGGAGTATCTGTTCCCCAAGCGGTTTTGACCGCTTTGTCCCGGTATCGCGACGCCGACCGCTTGTATGCGCTGTCGGTCGGCGGCGCGTCCGCCGATCTGATCGTGGAGCGCTGGCAGGGCCGCGAGAGCCTCTCGCAGGGTTTCGAGTGGTGGATTGACGCGCTCTCAACCGATGCCGGTCTGGACCTCGACGCGTTGCTCGGCCAATCGGCCACGTTGTCGATCCGCGCCGCCGATGGCGGACGCATCCCAAGGTCAGGACTGATCCGCCAGGCCGAGTGCGTGGGCAGCGATGGTGGTCTGGCCCGGTACCGGCTGTGCCTTGTGCCGTGGACCTGGCTGCTCACCCAGGGCCGCCATAGCCGGGTCTTTCAGGACCGCACGGTGCTGGAGATCGTCGAGGCGGTGTTCGAAGACTACGCGCCGCTGGCCAACTGGCAGGTCGGCGATGAGGTCGGTCCGTTCCTGGCCGAGGTGCGCCCGCGCAGCTATTGCGTGCAGTACCGGGAAACCGATTTCGACTTCGTCAGCCGTCTGCTCGCCGAAGAGGGCCTGGGCTGCCGCCTGCAGGAGGCGGGCGATGGTGGTCACGAGTTGGTCCTGTTCGCACGCAGTGGCAACGGCCCGCAGGATGCAACCGCGGCCGGTGGCGGCGGCATCCGCTTCCACCGCAGCGATGCGACCGAGTCCAGCGATACCGTGCAGGCAATCGGCGCGCAGCATTTGATCGCGGCCACCGACATCGCCCTGCTCAGCCACGACTACAAGAGCATGTCGCTGGCTACCAGCGTTCCGTTGGATGAAAACGCCACTAACCTGCGCCTGGAATCGTATGACCCCACCGGCGCCTACAGTTTTGCCAGCCACGCCGAGGCTGCACGCTATGCCGGATTGCTGGCCGATGCAGCGCGCGCTCGCGGCTCGCGCTGGTTGGGACGCTCGACGGTGCGCAGCTTTCGCGCCGGCCAGTGGTTCGCGCTCACCCAGGCGCCGGTAAGTGGTGATACGCCGCCGGAGCTGTTGCTGGTGGACGTGCAACAGGCAGGCATCAACAACCTGCCCGACGTCGTGCGCCACGGAATATCGGAGCAGTTGGGAGCGGCTCCGCCGATGGCGGACGGTGTTGTCTTTGGAGCCGGCACGGGCCGAGCGGACTCAAATTCGGTCGCTAATGGCGGCTCGAGCGCGCTCGCCGCGGATCGGACCGGATTGGACGCAAAGCACTGGCAAGGGCTCTGGGCCCAGGCCGAAGCCGTGGGCTACGCCAACAGCTTTATTGCGGTGCCGCGCGATTTGCCCTGGCGGCCAGTGCTGGCCGACGACACCGGTCTGCGCATCAATCCCCGCCCGACCGCGCCGGGCTACCAGAGCGCCATCGTCGTCGGTGATGATGCGTCCCCGCACGCGTCGGGAGTGAAGGAGCTGCACTCTGATGCACTCGGCCGGGTGCGGGTGAGGTTCCACTTCCAGGGCGATCAAGGCCCTTCCACCGCCGCCGACAGTTGCTGGCTGCGGGTTGTGCAACGCTACGCCGGCCCCGGCGTCGGCAGCCAGTTCCTGCCGCGCATCGGCCAGGAAGTGCTGGTGGGCTTCCTGGACGGCGACATCGACCGGCCAATGGTGGTAGGTGCGCTTTACAACGGCCAGGGCGAGGGTGGCATCGAACCGACACCGGGTGGCAACACCGCCAAGACTGCCGACACCGCCGAGCTCTATGCCCAAGCCGGCGACCACCGCGCCAGCGCGCAAGGCAACCGCGCCGGCGGCAACGTGCCGGCCTGGCACGGCATGAGCGCGGACGCCGACGGCCACCGCAACGCCGCCGCGATGAGCGGGTTCAAGTCCAAGGAGTTTGGCGGCGACGGCCACAACCGGCTGGTGTTTGACGACAGCGACGGCCAGCTGCGCCTGCAGCTGGCGACCACCCATGCCGCAAGCCAGCTCAACCTGGGTCATCTGATCCATCAGGCGGATAACTACCGCGGCAGCTTCCGCGGCGAAGGTTTCGAGCTGCGTACCGACCAGTGGGGCGCGGTCCGCGGCGAGCGCGGCCTGTGGATCAGCGCCACCGCCAATGACGCCGAGGCTCCTGCCGGCGAGCACGTGGCCGCGTTGGCCCTGCTGAAGCAGGCCCGCCAACTGGCCGGTTCGTTCAACGAGATGGCGACGACCCACCAGACCGTCCGCCTGGCCGCGTATCAAGGTGCCGCCACGGCCAACGCGTCCCGGCTGGTCGAGGACCACGCACCGTTGGAGGCGCTACTGGCGAGCGCGGGGACCGTCGTGACCGGCGCCGCGTTCGAGGATGGCAGTGGCGAAGCGCCCGAGCGCACTCCGGCCGGCGGTGAGGGCCGTGTGCCCCATAGCGGTGACGCCATCCTGGGCCTGACCGCCCCGGCGGGGATCGGCATGGTAGCCGGACAGGGTCTGCACTGGAGCGTGGGCGAGACCCTGACCATCGCCAGCGGTGAAGCCAGCAACCTGGCCATTGCCGGCGACCTGCGCATCCACGCCGGGCAAGCGATCGGCTGGCTCGCCGGCGCGGTCGAAGGCAACGTCACCAGCGAGCATGCATTGGCGCTCGTGACCGCCGAAGGCGAGCTGGACATTCAGGCGCAAAAGGACGAGATCAAGCTCCAGTCGCGCGATCAACTTAAGGTTGTCAGCGCGAACGCCGAGGTCGATCTCGCCGCCGGCAAGACCGTGCACATGGCCACCAGCGGGGGTGCGAGCATCACTATTGAAGGCGGGAATATAGTCATTGAATGCCCCGGCAATGTCACCGTTCACGCGGCGAAAAAGTCCTTTGTCGGGCCGGCCCAGCTCAGCCGGGAGATGAACAGATGGCCGGAAACGAAATTCGACCAGAACTACGTCGTACGCCATCGCGCGACCGACGAGCCCATGGCCAACACCCGGGTGGAACTGACCCGTGCCGACGGCGCGCGTATGTCGCTGGTCACCGACGCTGAGGGCAAGCTACCGATACAGAAAGGTCTGGGCCCGGAGAAGGTTGTAATCAAGATCCTCGGAAAGGAATGAAGCAGGCATGCCACGGACGGAAGACGAAATCAGGATTGGCTCCCATGAAACCGACGGGAAGGGGAGTCCGGTAACCCACACAACGCTGAGCCCGACCACCGACACCCGCCAGCGGGCCATCCTTGCCCAGCCCACCGCCGTGATTCCGATCATTTTCCTGCCGGGAATCATGGGGACCAACCTCAAGTCCGATACTGGAACCAAAGTCTGGCGGCCACCCAACGCCGACGGCGTGTTCCCGATCCTTGGGGCGATCGGTCAGATGTTCGCCTACGTTTTTCGTGGACCAGCGACCCGGCAACGAATGCTGGATCCAGCCAAAGTGGAGGTGGACGACCGCGGGTCTATTGATACCGGTGGCAGTCTGAAAAAGGAGGTTGCTCATGAGCGGGGCTGGGGTTCGGTGATGCGCTCGTCCTACCACCCCGTGATGGCGCTGATGCAGAAGCGCCTCAACAACATCATGGAAGCGGGCGGATTGCTGGACTGGTGGAGTGAAGAGGGGCAGCACAGCCCGGGCGACTACGGCGACGAAAAGGCGGGTAAAGCGCTTAGTGTTGCTGATTTCAAGCACGCTGCCGGCTATCGCTATGAAGTCTGGGGCGGCGGCTACAACTGGCTGCAGTCCAACGAGGAATCAGGGCAGGACTTGATCGATTACATCGATGACGTCGTGCTCGCGCATCACCGCGCCAAAGGGCAAAACGTGAAGAAGGTAATCCTGGTGACCCACTCGATGGGTGGCCTTGTCGGCCGCGCGATTGCCAGGGTCCACGAGTACGGCAAGCTGCTCGGGGTTGTTCACGGCGTGATGCCCGCAACCGGCGCGCCTGCTACGTATCACCATTGTCGTTGCGGTTATGACGGCGTCTCACAGATCATCCTGGGACGAAACGCAAAGGAGGTCACGGCAATCGTTGGCAACTCGCCAGGTGCGCTGGAGTTACTTCCCAGCGCCGACTACGGTGATGGGCGCGCATGGCTGAAGATAGGTGGACCTGAAAACAATCCGTCTCATGCGCTCCCGGTATCCGACCCATACACTGAGATCTATCACAGCAGGGAATGGTACGGACTGGTTCCCGAAGAAAGCCTTGGGATGCTTGATCCAGCAGGGTTGCATTCAGCGCCTGAATTCGACGGGGCTGAAGCGATCGGGTATGAACGCTTCACCCGCCTATTGAGCGACACCCAACGCTTCCATGAGTCAGTTTCCGGTAAATATCCCGAGCCCGCATTTGTCCACTATGGTGCTGACGAAAGAATGCATGGATGGACTGACGTCCATTGGGAGGGGGCCCGACTGCCTTCGCTGGAAGGAACGAGGGGCAGTAAGGATAACGGCAACGGGAAGATCAGCATCACAAATGGTGGCCAAGTCGTCCAACTCAATTTCGGGAAGGCGAATCAACCCGGCGATGGTACCGTCCCCACAGTGTCCGGCGAGGCTCCCAGCAAGGCAGGAGTATGCGCAAGCTTCAGGCAGGGTAATCAAGGGGCAGGCGCGCGCGTCGTAACTAACGGAAAGGGAAGGAATAAGGGTTACGACCATCAGGATAGTTACAACGATTCGCGTAGCCAGTGGGCGACGCTTTTCAGTGTCACGAGGATTTCGCGAGAGGCAGACTGGGCATGAGGATTTGCAGAGTTCCAATGATCGCTGTCGCTGTCGCCATACTCATGGTAATAACAATGCCTGTAGCTGCCGGGCAAGGATCAAAAATGACAACTTACGACCATGTACAAACGGCCACACATTGCTTCGGTCGTCATTTGCTCGATCTTCCCTCAAGCAGCACAGTCCAGTCGAGCTTCGTCGTTGGCGGAGCATCTGTTGAAGCGCGCCGTGGGATAAATGCGGGCGAGTTTTCCGAGCTGGTGGAGGCGAACGAGAAGCGACTGCGAGCAGAGCCCCACAAAACTGATGGGTCGATGTTTCGCGATCGCATCGACTTTCGGACTGACCGTATTCTGCTCTCCTCTTGGTTCAGCCCCAACAGTACGGCCACGAACAAGGACATGCTGTATACCCGGATGGCCGACGCCTCAGTCATGCACGTGTTTTCCGTTGAGGGGAGTGGCAGCAACCCGGAAAGGGCAAAGGAATACATGCGGCGCCTATCGAGAAACCTGAGTTATCGGGCGACCGGGGAAGTCCCGACAGCACCAGGCTTTTGCATCGATCAAGGGCTGGTTACGTTGAGCAAGCTCAACAAGGAAGAAGTGACTGCGGGTATCCGCATTCGCGGGATGCCGGGGCTCTCGCTCGGCTTTATGTCCTATGTCACCGGCGCACCCGACAAGCCGCTGCTGCGCCGAAATTCGAGAATTCCGCCCGGCTACGAAGGCACGGCGGCCGGAATGAAGACGCTGCGCCGCGGAGACCGCAACATCGGTCCAATCAAGGGACAGGAGTTGCTTGTCCGGGGGGATGCAGGCGGCAAGCGCAGTTACGAGTTCCTGTGGGAAAGCCAGGGAGAGAAAGCATCGATCGAGCACCCGTTCCTCTCATTGCGCATGTCAACCACTGACGAGACGGACGAGAACGGCGAGATCATGGATGCGCCATTCAATGACGACGCAGAGGCGCTGGCCTTGTGGGACTCGATCCTGGGCACGCTCCGCCTGCGCCCCGGCGCAATCAATCCCGGTGGCGCCGACCTCCGATAGGCGGCCGGTCTGGACGTTGTGGATAAGCTTCGGGGTGTTTGAGCGGGCATCATGCCCGTCATGCCCGCAGTCCCGTCCCTGAACGCCTCGGCCATCACTCGCCGCGCGACCGCGCGGCAGGCGTGGCCGATCATCCTTGCCAACGCGGCGGTGCCGACGCTGGGGCTGATCGATACCGCGGTAATCGGCCATTACGGCAGTGCGGCGGAGCTGGGCGCTCTCGCGCTGGGCGCGCTGTTGTTCAACTTCGTCTACTGGAGTTTCGGGTTCCTGCGCATGGGAACGACGGGCTTCACCGCGCAGGCGGCAGGCGCTGGCGACGAGGTGGAGGTGCGTGCGACGGTCGGACGCGCGGTTTTGCTGGCGATCGGCCTCGGCATGGCGTTGATGGCGCTGCAGGGTCCGACAACCTGGCTGTACTTCGGACTGATGGACGGCAGCGATGAGGTGGAAGCGATATCTGAAGCCTATTTCCGGGCGCGCATCTGGGGCGCGCCGGCGGCACTGACCCTGTTTGTGTGCAGCGGGTTGCTGATTGGGCTCGGGCACAGCCGGACATTGCTGGGTGTGCAATTGCTGTTGAACGGCTTGAATGCCGGGCTCGACATCTGGCTGGCGGGCGCACTCGGGATGGGAGCCCGCGGTATCGGGCTTGGGACGGCCATCGCGGAGTGGCTTACCTGTGGCGTGGCTGTGTTTGTGGTGGTGCGTCTGCTGCGGGCGCGGCATCTTGATGGCGAGCCATTTCTGCCGTGGGAGCGGATCCGGAACGTGGCCCGGCTGCGTCATGCAATGGCCGCCAACGGTGACATCATGGTGCGGACCTTGTGCCTGCTGTTCGGCTTTGGCTGGTTCGCCAATGCCGGAGCCCGCTTTGGCGATGTGACGCTCGCGGCCAACCACATCCTCCTGCAGCTGGTGTCGTTCAGCGCGTTCTTCCTGGACGGCTTCGCATTCGTGGCCGAGGCGCTGGTCGGTGCTGCCTGGGGTGCGCGGGATAGGGCAGGGCTCTCTAGGGTCGTCCGCCTGAGCAGCGAACTGGCGGCGGGTACCGCGTTGGCTCTGGCCGCGTTGATCCTGCTGTTCGGAGCAGTTGCCGTGGCCGGATTGACCACCCTGCCGGCGGTGCGCGAGGTAGCCATTGCCCATCTTCCGTGGACGGCGCTGTACGTCATGCTGTCGGTTGCGGCGTTCCAGCTGGATGGCGTGTTCATCGGCGCCACGCGAACGCGTGAGATGCGCAACGCCAGCCTGCTGTCACTCGCCGTATACCTGCTGGCCGCTTGGCCCATGACGGCCTTGTGGGGCAATCACGGGCTCTGGGCCGCGTTCGTGGTGTTCGTGGTGGCCCGGGCGCTGGCGCTGATGCCCTACTACCGGAAGCTGAGTACCAGCCCGGTACTCAATGGCGGAAGTGCCGCACTCCGGTAAAGACCATGGCGATACCGTGCTCGTCCGCGGCCGCGATCACTTCCTTGTCGCGCATCGATCCGCCGGGCTGGATGACCGCCTTGATGCCGGCCGCCGCCGCCGCATCGATACCGTCGCGGAAGGGGAAGAACGCGTCGCTGGCCATAACCGAACCCGGGACCGAAAGACCCGCTTCCTCGGCCTTCAGTCCGGCGATCTTTGCCGATACCACGCGGCTCATCTGGCCCGCGCCGATGCCGATGCTGCGCAGGTCGCGGGCGTAGACGATCGCGTTGGATTTGACGTACTTGGCGATCTGCCAGGCGAACATCAGGTCGTCCAGCTGCGTCGCGGTGGGCGCCAGGGTCGAGACGACGGTGAGTTCTTCGCGGCCAACCTGACGGTTGTCGGCCGACTGCATCAGCAGTCCCGAACCGATGCGCTTGAGGTCGAACTCGTTTCGCCCATCGCCGTGGGGGATCTTCAATACGCGCACGTTGGCCTTTTTGGCGCAGTAGTCCAGTGCGCCCTGCTCGTAGCCGGGGGCGATGAGCACCTCCACGAACTGGCGGTCGAGGATCGCCTTCGCCGTCGTTTCGTCCAGGGTGTGGTTGAACGCCAGGATGCCGCCGAACGCCGACGTCGGGTCGGTTGCGAAGGCGGCCTCGTAGGCCTCGGCGTTGCTGGCCGCGACCGCGACCCCACACGGGTTGGCGTGTTTGACAATGACGCAGGCCGGCGCATCGAACTGGCGCACGCATTCCCACGCAGCATCGGCGTCGGCCAGGTTGTTGTAGCTGAGCTCCTTGCCCTGCAACTGGGTAAAAGTTGCCAGCGTGCCCGGCAGCGGGTGCGCGTCGCGGTAGAAGGCCCCGTGCTGGTGCGGGTTCTCGCCGTAGCGCAGGTCCATCACCTTGATGAGGTTGCTGTTCTCCTGCGCCGGGAATACGGACCGACTGCCGTCGCCGCTGATTGAGGACAAGTAGTTGCTGATGCAGGCGTCGTAGGCGGCGACCCTGTTGAACGCGGCTACCGAGAGCGCGAAGCGGGTTCTTGCCGACAGCGCGCCTTGGTTGTCCGCCAGCTCGCCAAGCAGCGCGTCGTACTGGGCAGGATCGGTTGCGACCGCGACGCGGGCGTAGTTCTTGGCCGCCGAGCGCAGCATCGCCGGACCGCCGATATCGATGTTCTCGATGATGTCTTCCATCGAGCTGTCCGGATTGGCCGAGACCTGCTCGAATGGATACAGATTCAGCACCAGCAGGTCGATCGGATCGATGCCGTGCTCGGCCATCACCGCGTCATCGGTGCCCGCGCGCCCCAGCAGACCGCCGTGGATCACCGGGTGCAGGGTCTTGACCCGCCCGTCCATCATCTCCGGAAAGCCGGTGGCCTCGGACACGTCGGTCACCGCCAGGCCTGCTTCGCGGATCGCCTTGGCAGTGCCGCCGGTGGACAGCAGTTGCACGCCGTGGGCGGTCAACGCACTGGCAAGATCGATCAGCCCGGTCTTGTCAGACACGGAAAGCAGGGCGCGGCGAACGGGAACAAGGTCGGTCATTGCGGGTACGGGAGCTGCGGTGGGGCAGCTATTGTACGGTCGTCGGTCGCCGCCTATACCAAACCGTACTCGCGCAGCTTCTTGCGCAGGGTGGCGCGGTGGATACCGAGCATCGCCGCAGCGCGGCTCTGGTTGCCGTCGCAGTGGGTCAGGACTTCGGCGAACAGGGGGATTTCCAGCTCGCGCAGGGCGATCTCGTAGAGGTCGGCGTTCGCGCTGCCATCCAGATCCCGCAGGTAACGACGGATCGACGTGGCGACGTGATCGCGTAGCGGAACCCGGTTGCCGGAGCGGATGGTGTCGGTGCGAGTGGTTGCTGCATTCAAGTCGTGTCCCCCCAGACAGTGACCGCCTGTCGCTTACGATGCGCCGCGTTGTGCGGGGCGACGACAGTCGGTGAGTCTAGCCTGCGCGGCTGCGCACCAAAACCCGCAGCGGCGGTTTTCATCGAAAATCGAAGTTGAAGGCGACGATCGGGGTCGCCGGTTCCGCGATCCGGAACGACACACTGGCACTCTGGCCGGCGGCGAGTTCCCCGTCGTGCGCGGCATCGGAATGGTAATCAGCCGGCTGCAACATCCGTGCGGCCACGGCCTGACCATTGATGTCGGTAAGCTGCAGGTAGAGGACGGGCCAGGCCTGCGGCAGAGCAGCATCGTTACGGAAGCTGGCGCTGACGCTGAGCACGCCTGGCTCTCCGGAGACCGGCCGGACGTCGCGCGCGAGCATCGTGTAGGCGCCGGGTTGGTGCCACAGCGGCACCTCGCAACCCATCACTGCGCATACCTTGGCAATGACGGGGCGCCAGCGTGCGCTGGCTGCCAGCTCGGCCCGCTGCAGCAACAGCAGTTGCAGGATCAGGAGCGCCGCAAGCAGGCTGAGGGACACCACCCATGGCCAACGCGGTCCATGGGGGCGGGCAGGCGTGCCGATCGTGCGTGCGAACGTGGGGCGCCGGTGGGCGGCGCGCGGATGACTGACTGTAGCCGTGCTCCCTCCCGTAGGGGCAGGCGAATCGGTGCTTGCCTTGGCGCCGACCACGGACTGGATATCCGCGCCTGGTTGCGTCGCAGCACGATCCGGCTGGCCGCCATGACCGCTCGGAGTCACCGATGACGGCGCCGCCGGCGGCGCTTCGCTCGCGCGACTGGCCTCGGCGCTCGCAGCCACGCGGACGGCCGTCGCCTCCTGCGTGTCCCCGGTCTCTGCCGTTGCAGGATCGATGGCGGGGGTCGCGACCGCCGCGTCGAGCGGCTTGCCGCAGCGCGGACACGGCTGGGATCCGTCGCCGCGACCGACGATGAGCGCAACCAGGAATCCGCAGTGGGGGCAGGGCACGAACATCGCCGCAGTTTAGCCGAGGCACGCGGGCAGATGACTGCCTGCAAGTCTTGCGCAATCAATCACGGCAGAGGGGTGGGTCAGCGCCGACGCACGCCGTCGATGCGGATCCAGTCATCCAGCTGCACGACCTTCAGATGCTCGAAAGCAGCCTCGAATCGCGCGATGACCTCGTCCTCCTGACCAGCGAGGATGCCCGAGAGGGCAATCCGGCCGCCGGGGGTCACGCGCGCGGCCAGCTCGTCGGCGAGCGAAATCAGCGCGGAGGCCAGGATGTTTGCGACCACGACCGGGTAGTGCATCGCGGCCGGCTCGTCTTCGGGCAGGTAGACCGCGAGGCGGTCCCGCACGTCGTTACGCTCGGCGTTGTCGGCGGGGGGGGTCCGGGGCCCGGGATCGGTGGCGACACCCCCCTCACCGGCCGCCCCCAGCTTCCGGGCGGCGCGCTCCAGGATGGCCGAGCCGCACCCGAAATCTAGAACGGTGGCGTCGTCCAGCTCGCCGCGTCCTGCCAGGCCGTCGAGCCACTGCAGGCACAGGGCGGTGGTCTGGTGCGTGCCCGAGCCGAATGCGAGGCCGGGATCCAGCCTCACCACGGCACTGCCGTCGCGGTCGGCGCCTTCGGGCAGCGCATGGTTCCACGGCACGATCCACGTGCGATCGCCGAATTTGAGCGGCTCGTACTGGTCCATCCACGCCCGTTCCCAGTCCTGGTCGGCGACCTCGCGGAACTCGACATGCGACCAGTCGATCCCGTCGTCGGCCGCCTCCAGCGCGTGCAGCAACAGCTCGCGCGGGGTGGAGCCGGGAAACAGCGCGGTCAGCGAAAGCTCGGCCCACAACGGCATCGCGCCGACGCCGGGTTCGAAGATCGCCTCCTCGTCGGGCGCGTCGGCGTGGGCGTCGCTGAGGGTGACCGCCAGCGCGCCGACATTCTCAAGCGCCCGTTCGTAGCGGGGCTGCTCGACTTCGGTGCACGGCAGGGTGAGTTCGAGGAAAGGCATGGTCGGCTCAGCTGATCGCCAGCGACTTGTCTTTTTGTTCCTTCAGGCGTCGCTCCAGGTAGTGGATGTTTTGTCCGCCCTGCTGGAAGCCGACGTCGGCCAGGATGCGTTGCTGCAAGGGGATGTTGGTCTTGATGCCGTCGATCACCATCTCGCTGAGGGCGACCCGCATGCGTGCGATGGCGGTCTCGCGGTCGGGGCCGTGCACAATCAGCTTGGCAATCATGGAGTCGTAGTTCGGCGGCACGCGATAGCCCGCATACAGATGGCTGTCCACGCGCACGCCTGGGCCGCCGGGAACGTGGAAGTCGGTGACCAGGCCCGGGCTGGGCATGAAGGTCTCCGGATCCTCGGCGTTGATCCGGCACTCGATGGCGTGGCCGCTGATGACGATGTCTTCCTGCTTCAGCCGCAGCTTCTGTCCGCTGGCGATCATCAGCTGCTCGCGGATCAGGTCGATGCCGGTGACCATCTCGGTAACCGGGTGCTCGACCTGGATGCGGGTGTTCATCTCGATGAAGTAGAAGCGGCCGTTCTCGTAGAGGAACTCGAACGTACCGGCGCCGCGGTAGTCGATGCGGATGCAGGCGTCCACGCAGACCTTGCCGATTTCGGCGCGCTGCTCGTCGGTGATGCCGGGCGCCGGGGCTTCCTCGACCACCTTCTGGTGGCGGCGCTGCATCGAGCAGTCGCGCTCACCCAGGTGGATGGCGTTGCCCTGGCCGTCGGCGAGGACCTGGATCTCCACGTGACGCGGGTTCTCCAGGAATTTCTCCATGTAGACCATGTCGTTGCCGAACGTGGCCTTGGCCTCGGCCTTGGTGGTCTGAATGGCGTTCACCAGTGCCGCTTCGGTGTGGACCACGCGCATGCCGCGACCGCCGCCGCCGCCGGAGGCCTTGACGATCACCGGGTAGCCGATCTCGCGGCCAATCTTGATGTTGGTCTGCGGGTCGTCACCCAACGGGCCGTCGCTGCCGGGAACGCAGGGCACGCCGGCTTCCTTCATCGCCCGGATCGCGGCGACCTTGTCGCCCATCAGGCGGATGGTTTCGGCCTTGGGGCCGATGAAGATGAAGCCCGACTCCTCGACGCGCTCGGCGAAGTCGGCGTTCTCGGCCAGGAAGCCGTAACCGGGGTGGATCGCCTGGGCGTCGGTGACCTCGGCGGCGGAAATCAGCGAGGCCATGTTGAGGTAGCTCTCGGGCGAAGGCGCCGGGCCGATGCAGACCGACTCGTCGGCCATGGCGACGTGCTTGAGGTTGCGGTCCACCGTGGAGTGCACGGCAACGGTATGGATGCCCAGGGCGTGGCAGGCGCGCAGGATGCGCAGGGCGATTTCGCCGCGGTTGGCGATGACGACTTTGTCCAGCATTGCCACGACCTCAACCGATCACGAACAGGGGCTGGTCGAATTCGACCGGCTGACCGTTCTCGGCCACCACCTTGACGACGGTGCCGGACGCATCGGCCTCGATCGGGTTGAACATCTTCATCGCCTCGATGATGCCAATCGTCTCACCGGCCGTGACCGTCTGGCCGACCGTGACGAAGGCGGGCTTGTCCGGCGAGGGGGATGCGTAAAAGGTGCCGACCATGGGCGCGCGCACCACGTGACCGTCGGGCAGCTCGCTTCCGGCCGTGACGCTGCCGCCCGTGGCAGCCTCGACCGGCGAGGCCATCGGCATCGGCGGTGGCGCTGCAACGGGCGGCTGCGCTGCCGGTGCCATCACGGTGCCGCGCGGTGAGCGCGCCAGGCGGACGGACTCCTCGCCCTCCTTGATCTCGATCTCGGCCAGGTTGGACTCTTCCAGCAGGTCGATGAGTTTCTTGATTTTGCGCAGGTCCATGGGAGGTCCTCAGGTAGTTATGTCGGTTGGTCGCGCACGGGCGACCGAAGGGGGTTCAGGCCGGCGTGGCCGCCAGTCGGCGCAGTGCCGCATCCAGCGCGCAGCGGTACCCGGCAGGGCCCAGCCCGGCGATCACGCCGACGGCCAGGTCGCTGAAGTAGCTCGCGTGGCGGAAGGGCTCGCGGGCATGCGGATTGGAGAGGTGGATCTCGTAAAACGGTAGGGCCACTGCCGCCAGCGCGTCGCGAAGGGCAACGCTGGTGTGGGTGAACGCCGCCGGGTTTATGAGGATCACCGCCGTGCCATCGCTGCGGGCCGCCTGGATACGCTCGACCAGCACGTGCTCGGCGTTGGACTGCAGACTTTCGAGCTCATGGCCCGCGCTGTCCGCGATGCTGCGGAGGTCCGCGTCGATCTCTGCCAGTGTGGTGCGGCCATAGATCCCCGGCTCGCGTTCACCGAGCAGGTTCAGGTTGGGGCCGTGCAGGACCAGCAGTTTTGCCATGGGGCAGCCGCAGTGCAAAGCACGGAAGTGTGGCGGAGTGGTCCGCCAGTGTCCAGAAAATACCGGGTAATTCGCCGAAGTTACGCTGTTTTAAGTGGGTGTTTGAAATTCGGAGCGGCTGCCGCGGGCGGGATTGCCCGCCTCAGTGATCGGCCCATGAATCGATTTCGCCATCGCGGAACGGGCCGATCTTCTGTTTCAGCAGGCGGCCCTGTGCGTCGAGCAGAACCGTGTAGGGCAGGACGCCCTTGACGTTGCCCAGTTGCACGCCCGCATCGGCCGGTCCAGCCGCATCGATCAGGATCGGGTAGCGCACCGGCACACGCTCCAGGAAGGTGCGCACGGCGTCGGCGTCGTCCAGCGCAATGCCGACGACCTGCGTGCCTTCGCTGCCCTGCTGGTTGGCGAAGCGGTCCAGTTCGGGCATTTCCTCGATGCACGGCCCGCACCAGCTGGCCCACAGGTTGATCAGTTGCGGGCGCCCGGCATGCGCCTGGGGCAATTGCATCAGCGAGCCGTCCAGTCCGGGCAGCTCCAGCGCGGGGATCGGTTCGCCCCGACGCGCAATGGCCAGCCCGTCCGGCGGAGTGGGTGCGGTGGCGGCGAGCACATCCTGGAGCGCACGCTGGCCGATCTCGGTCCGCATCAGCGGTGCCGGCGGGTTCAGCCAGACGCTGAGGCCGACGCCCGCGATCGCAGCCACCACCGCGGCCAACACGATTTTCGTGTTCTGGCCCACTCAGAATGCTTCCACGGCGGCATCGGCCAAGGCCTTGCGGACGATGTCGGGGGTCAGCACGGTGGGCAGGATTTGTCCCTCGCCGCCGCCGCGTGGGAACACCACATACAGCGGCACGCCTACGGCGTTGTGGCGTTGCAGGAACGCGGTGAGTGTGGGATCGACGTTGGTCCAGTCACCGACCAGATACGCGGCGTCGGCGTCGTCGAGCGCGCGCTTGAATCCCTCGCGACCCAACACGGTCTTCTCATTGGCCTTGCAGGTGACGCACCAGTCGGCGGTCATGTTCACGAACACCACCCGGTTGGCTGCGCGCAGATCGGCCAGGCGTTGCTCACTGAAGGGCACCTTCACCAGCTGGTCTTCGCCGACTGCGGTGCGCTCCAACACCTTTTCCGGCAGCGGGTGGGTGTGGATCAGCCACAGTGTCCAGCCCGCTCCCAGCAGCGCGATCACCGCCAGCGACGTCGCCCAGGGGCGCAGGTTGACCCGCGAGTGGTTCCAGGCCCAGGCGCCCAGCGCCACCAGGACCGCTGCGACCATCCACAGGCCGACGGCGTCCGCGCCCAGCTGTTTGGCCAACACCCAGGCCAGCCACACCGCGGTCAGATAGAGCGGGAAGGCCATGATCTGCTTGAAGGTTTCCATCCATGCGCCGGGGCGCGGCAGCGCGCGTGCGAGGGCAGGCACGAAGCCGATCAGCAGGAAGCGCAGCGCCAGGCCGAGTCCGAGGGCGAGGAACACGGCCAGCGCGATGGCCGCCGGGGCAGTGAATGCCCAGGCCAGCGCCGCGCCCATGAACGGTGCGGTGCACGGCGTGGCGACCACGACTGCCAGTACGCCGGTGAAGAAGTCTCCCGCCGGACCGGAGCGCGTGGTCAGGCCGTGGCCCGCCCCGGTAAAGCGGCCAGTCAGTTGCCAGACACCGGACAGGCTCAAGCCGAGCGCAAGCATCAGCAACGCGAGCAGCGCCACTACTATTGGTTGCTGCAGCTGGAAGCCCCAGCCCAGCGCCAGTCCCGCCTGCCGCAGACCCAGGGCAAGGGCACCCAGTGCCGCGAAGCTGACCATCACGCCGGCGGTGTACCAGAGTGCCTGTTTGCGGGCCGCACCCGGCGTGTGGCCGTTGCCTGCCAGCGACAACACCTTCAGCGACAGCACCGGCAGCACGCACGGCATCAGGTTGAGGATCAGTCCGCCGATGAGGGCGAACAGGAGGATCAGCAAGAGGCCCGGCGCGGAGTCGGGTGCGGCAGCACCGGAGATCGTCGACGCTTCGGGTGGGGTCAATCGAGCGACGCCGGCGTCGTTTGCGTCAGATGCGTCGTCAGTGGCCAAAGTGCCACCGGGCGTACCTTCGCTGCCCGCAACCGTGGCATCGGTTTCCCCGGCGCCCGGCAGTTGCCCGGCTGCACCGTGCGTTTGCGTGCCAGTCGCGTCGCCGGCCGCCGCCGCAGCGGAAGTCGTCCCGGCGGTGTCGGCGGCGGGTTTTGTCGTCGCCGTTACCGTCCCCTTCGGCAGGTCGATCGCGACCTTGCGGGTCATCGGCGGGTAGCAGATACCGTCGTTCTGGCAGCCCTGGAAGGTGGCGGTGAGCTTGACGGTCGCGGCGTCGGCACGCTCGCGCAGCAGCGGCACCGGCACGTCGATCTGGTCGAAGTACACCACTACATCGCCGAAATGCTCGTCGCGATGCTGGCGACCGGTGGGCCAGCGCGGCTTGCCCAGGGCGATGCCGCCGTCGGCCGATTCCAGGGTCAGGCGGGTGTTGTCGCGATACAGGTAGTAGCCCGATGCGGGGCTGAAGCGCAGCAGCAAGGTGTCGCCATCACCGGCGATCGCTTCGAATCCGAACGCCTGCTCGGCCGGCAAGGGCATGGCGTCGGCGCCGCCCGCAGCACCCGGAAACAGCGCGTTGCCGCCCAGACCGCTGCTGGCCAGTGGCTTGCCGAGAAGGTTGGTGCCCTTGCTGGCGGCGGGCGGGCGGGCCGGCGGGACCGAAGGCAGCGCCACGGTCAGCTTGCGTGTCTGTGGCGGGTAACAGATGCCGGCGTCGGCGCAGCCCTGGTATTTGACCGTCAGGGTGGTGCTTGCCCCGAGAGCGTCACCCGGCAACTGGGCGGTCAGGCGCTTTCGGTAGGTTTCCACCTTGCCGAAGAACTCGTCCTCGTGTGGCTCGCCGGGCGGCAGCTGCAGCTCACCGGCCGCAAATCCGGCATCGCTGGTCACCGAGGTGCGGTGGCGATACAGGTAATACCCGTCCGCGATCTTCCAGTGGATGGCCACCGCGCCATGGTCGCTGGCGCGGGCGTCCACAGCGAAGGCCTCGTCGACCGGCAACAGGTCGTCGGCATCGACCGCCGCCACCGCCGGAAACGCCAGGCCGGCCAGCAGCGCAAGACAGGTCAGGCCTGCGACAGCGCGGCGCCCCAGGCGGGCGCGTGTTGGGTCGCTGAAGACGGAGGACAGGAAGAGGTTGAGGGTCTGGCGTTTGCGCGGTTCAGTCATCATCTCGGGTCTGTTCTACGACCCAATCCAGGTAGGGGGCGAGTCCGCCGACGGCTTCGACCGCGATCAGCTCGGGGAGTTCATATGGGTGCAAGGCGCGGACCCGGGCGGTCAGCGCGTCCAGCTGCTCCCTGGTCGTTTTGATCATCAGCAGTACTTCGTTGCCATGCTCGACCCGGCCCTGCCAGCGGTAGGTGGAGCGCACGCCGGGTATCTCGCTCACGCATGCAGCCAGACGTTCGGCCACCAGTGCGCGGGCCAGGACGTCGGCGCTGGCTGCATCGGGACAGGTGCAATACGCGATCAGGACAGACATGGTCCTGATTGTACCGAGGGCAGCGGGGCGGCGTCCCCGCGCTCGTCCATGATGGCCAGGCGCCTGGTGGCGTCAACGCGGGGTCGCCATGGGTTCTGCCGGTGTCCGGATCGCGCGCCTGACGTCGTCTCTGGGGGATGGAACCTGCCGCCGTGCCATTGCCGGCGGCCCGAACAAACGATTTACCTGGTCGCACAAGGAGAGCTACACGATGGACACACCGATCCAGAACACGAAAGCACTCACGCTCGCCATCCTCGGCGGGGCGCTCGTGATGATGACGCTTCCCGCGTGCGCTGCTGAATCCGCGGCCGACTTCGCACGCGCGCCGGGCTACGTCGAAGTCGACTTCGACAACCTGCAGTGGGACGACTACTACACCGCCGAGCGCTTCCCCAGCCAGGGCGATTCGGTGTTCATGCCCGACGCCTACCTCATCGCGCCGGTCCGCGCGGTGCTGCTGATGGAAAACCACGAAGGGACCCTGCCGCATGCGCGCTACCGGGTGACCTATGACATGCACAGCGATGCCGAGGTCCAGGACGAAGGCACCAGCGAGATTGAAATCACCCGCATCAACCTGGGCCCGGCATTCCGCGAGCAGGCGCTGGAGGGAGTACCTGTCGAGAATCACGCGCCGCCGGAGGCATTTGGGGTGGGGCCGCACGTCAGCTGGCGCTTCCAGATGGCGCCGATCCAGGGCATGACCGCGCATGTCGTCAAGGCGGGCCGGAAGGAGCTGTCCGATGCCGACGTCGCCGGGCTGGATTGCCTGGGCATGCCCTGCGCACAGCTGGAATCCGCCGAGGGCCCCGCGGGTAACTGGGTCGAGCAGGCGCCGCCGGCGCCCAGCGTCGACTACCGGGCCGTCACCGCCGAAGGCCCCGATCCGGCCTATGTCGTCGACCAGATGTTGGCCGTGATGCTGGGCGAGGATGGCGCCCAGCCCACGGGTCCGGCCGTTCCCGGACGCGATCCCCGGATCACTATGGTGGTCTCGGTCAACGCCGGCGGCCAGGACGTGATGACCACCGGGCTGGGGCGCAACTCGGTCGTGTATGACGACGCGATCGGCACGGTCTGGGTGCGCTCGTGGCAGCAGGGCGACACGCCGGGCGAGGTCAGCGAGTTGCAAGTGGCGCGGCAGCGCTGATGCACATGTCCATTAATCATGTCGGCAGCGAAAGCCCACCGCACCCAGAGGAGCGTCAAGGATGAAGGTTTTAGTCGTTGCATCGGCGATCGTCGCAGCATCGATCATGATCGGCGGTGGCTGCGCGTCCGAAAACGGCAGCGCGGTACCCGCCAAAGCGGCCGCCGAGGCCAGGCGTCAGGCCGCGGCCGTCACCTTCCCGCGGGTGGTGATCCCCACCGACGCGGGAGAATTTTCGTTCCAGCCGGCCTCGTGCTCGGTGGGTGAGGAGGACGGCGCGCAGGTCTTCACCATCCACGGCCCGGGCAAGGGACCCGACGGCAAGCCGGTCTACGTCGATATTGATGGCGCGGACCAGGGGTCGATGGGCGACACGGACGTGCGGATCCACGTCGGCGTCGATGCGAAGTTCAAACACGGCGATCCCGCGTGGATCTTCAACGCCGCGGTGGCCCACGGCTTCGACGTTCCCCCATCCGTGGCCCGCGTCGACGGGGACGTGGTCGTGCTGAGCGGCCTCATTTTCAGCGCTGACGGAGACAGCCGGCTGGAGGTCACCGGGCCGGTCCGGATCGATTGCAGTCGCTGATCCTGGGGGCGGCCTGATCGCGCGCCATTACCATTGTTTATGGGTCCATAACGTGAACCTATGGAAAACATGACCTAAATGGGCAACAATGGCCCCGGGCTGACAGGAGTCGGCCGTCGACAAGGGGTCAGGTGTGGGGGGAGGGGCACAGGACGTGCCGCGCTGGATGCCAATCCCGAACCGGAAGGAGCGTGTTCCGTCAGGACGCGCTCCTTCTTTTTTTGCGCCATACGCAGCAGCCACGGCGCAACGCCGAAAAATCTTTGCCGCGGCCCTTGAAAGCCCGCCTGCGCGCCCCATCTTCAGTCGCAGTCCCGGTGCGCCGGGCATGTCTGCATCGGCCGAGCGGCTGCGCAGGCATTCCAAATCACTGTATTCCGGATTTTTCAACCATCTACGAGGTTGCTGCAAATGAATATCAAGCCGCTGTTCGACCGCGTGGTCATCAAACGCATGGAAGAAGAAAAGATGTCCGCCGGCGGCATCGTCATCCCTGATTCGGCCGCTGAAAAGCCGATCAAGGGCGAAGTCGTCGCCGTGGGCGCCGGCAAGGCACTGGACAACGGCAGCGTCCGCGCGCCGCAGGTCAAGGTGGGCGACAAGGTGCTGTTCGGCAAGTACAGCGGCACCGAGGTCAAGCTGGATGGCACCGACCTGCTGGTGGTCAAGGAAGACGACATCTTCGCGATCCTGGGCTGATCCGGACGTCTTCGGCCACACCCTTTTTTCCACAATTCCTGTTTTGAGGTTCTAGATCATGGCTGCCAAGGAAATTCGTTTCGGCGAAGACGCGCGCTCCAAGATGCTGCGCGGTGTCAACACGCTCGCCAATGCCGTCAAGGCGACTCTCGGCCCGAAGGGTCGCAACGTCGTGCTCGACAAGAGCTACGGTGCCCCCACGATCACCAAGGACGGCGTGTCCGTCGCCAAGGAGATCGAGCTGGCCGACAAGTTCGAGAACATGGGCGCGCAGATGGTGAAGGAAGTCGCCTCGCGCACGTCCGATGATGCCGGCGACGGCACCACCACCGCGACCGTACTTGCCCAGGCGTTCATTCGCGAGGGTATGAAGGCGGTTGCCGCCGGCATGAACCCGATGGACCTGAAGCGCGGTATCGACAAGGCCGTCACCGGCGCCGTCGCCGAGCTGAAGAACATCTCCAAGCCCTCGTCCAGCAGCAAGGAAATCGCCCAGGTCGGTACGATCTCGGCCAACTCGGACGCCAACATCGGTGACCTGATCGCCAAGGCGATGGACAAGGTCGGCAAGGAAGGCGTGATCACCGTGGAAGACGGTTCGGGCCTGGACAACGAGCTGGACGTCGTGGAGGGCATGCAGTTCGACCGCGGCTACCTCTCCCCGTACTTCATCAACAACCAGCAGTCCATGCAGGCCGAGCTGGATGACCCGTTCATCCTGCTGTACGACAAGAAGATCTCCAACGTCCGTGACCTGCTGCCGATCCTGGAAGGCGTGGCGAAGGCCGGCAAGCCGTTGCTGATCGTGGCCGAGGACGTCGAAGGTGAGGCCCTGGCGACCCTGGTGGTCAACACCATCCGCGGCATCGTCAAGGTCTGTGCCGTCAAGGCTCCGGGCTTCGGCGACCGTCGCAAGGCGATGCTGGAAGACATGGCCGTCCTGACCGGCGGCACCGTGATCTCCGAGGAAGTCGGCCTGGCGCTGGACAAGGCGACCATCGAAGACCTCGGCCGGGCCAAGAAGGTCCAGGTCTCCAAGGAAAACACCACTGTGATCGACGGCGCCGGCGAGACCGGTGGCATCGAAGGCCGCATCAAGCAGATCAAGGCGCAGATCGAAGAGACCTCTTCGGACTACGACCGCGAGAAGCTGCAGGAGCGCGTGGCCAAGCTGGCCGGCGGCGTTGCGGTGATCAAGGTCGGTGCGTCGACCGAGATCGAGATGAAGGAAAAGAAGGCTCGCGTTGAAGACGCCCTGCACGCCACCCGCGCCGCGGTGGAAGAAGGTGTGGTCCCGGGCGGCGGTGTTGCCCTGATCCGTGCCCTGGCTGCCATTGTCGACCTGAAGGGCGACAACGAAGACCAGAACCACGGCATCACCATCGCCCTGCGCGCGATGGAAGCCCCGCTGCGCGAGATCGTCATCAATGCCGGTGAAGAAGCCTCGGTGATCCTGAACAAGGTTCGCGAAGGCACCGGCAGCTACGGTTACAACGCGGCCAACGGCCAGTACGGCGACATGCTCGAGTTCGGCATCCTGGATCCGACCAAGGTGACCCGCACTGCGCTGCAGAACGCGGCCTCCATCGCTGGCCTTATGATCACCACCGAAGCGATGGTGGGCGAGCTGCCGAAGAAGGACGAGCCTGCAATGCAGGGCGGTGGCGACATGGGCGGTATGGGCGGCATGGGCGGTATGGGCTTCTAAAGCCGGTCCCTGCGTTCCAATGTTGCGAAAAGAACCCCGCCTCACGGCGGGGTTCTTTTTTTATCCGTCTGATTGATCGACCGATCCACGTCGAAGCAGATCAGTGCCTGCACCGCGTCGCGCCGCACCCGCGGTCACCGCGCCTTCGCCATTGTCGGACAGGATCACATCGGGCCGAAGTAAGGTTGCGTCCCGTCTTCGCGGTCCCAGATCTCGCCGCTGCCAAACACCTGCCCCTGCAGATAGAACTGGTACGTGCAGTAGTCCATTTTCGCCGCGCCCTCCGGCAGCGGGCTGTAGTACTGGACCAAGTAGTCCGCGTCCCGGTACTGGCGCCGCGTGCGCTCGGCAAGGTTCGCGCCCAGTGCGATGTTCATGTCGTAACTGAGGTCGAATCTGCCTTGGGCGTTGACGTCGCGGCTGTGGGCATAGCGCACGGTGCCCGACCACTTTATGAGCCAGGATCCCGTCGCGGGACGTTTCGCCGCGGGACGTAATGCGGGTGGGTCGGCGCGATGTCACTAGCACGGCAACCGGTCAGCGTGGCGGGCCGAGGGGGCGTCAGCGATCCGGTTGTCGCCGTCGCGGCAGGTCTGGATCGCCCCCCTCATCGGTGTCGGGCCTGGCGGCGCTGGCGTCGTCTTCCGGTGGGGGGTAGTCGACGTCGGGGTCTGCGCGGAGGACCGCATCCACCTCCTCTAGCATCGCCTTGCGTAGCTCCGCACCCGGGAGCACGGATTCGCGCGCGATCCGGCGCACCTCGGCGGCGTGCTCCTCGCTGAACTGGCGACTTGGGTCCAGATGGCGCAAGGCCAGGCGATGGAGACGTCGTCGCCGCGCCAGTTCAGCGGCGATCCGCTTTCGGCGGCGGAACCAACCCACGCTCAGCACCACAATCATCGCCAGTCCCAGGTATCCCAGCGCCGGATAAACGTAGGACACCAGATCCCGGAAGCCCACAAAGCTGAGCACGAACCCGACCAGTACCGTGCCGATGTAGACGGCGCGGAAGCGCTCGGGACGGGAGCGGGTCAAGCGCTTCCCCAGTGCATAGAACAGGCCGAGCGCGGTATTGAAGATCATGCCGAAGATCACCACCGCCATGGCCGTGCCCAGCGCCGGGTGGAGCAGGTTGACCAGGCTCAGCATCGGCAGGTCATCCCCGCCGACAACATCCACCCGCAAGAACATGGCAATCACCGCCAGCAGCAGGAGCATCAGGTACATCAGCCCGCCAATCAGCCCGCCCAGCCCCGCAGCGCGGGTATCGAGCATGTTCCCGCCAATGACGATCGTCATCGATACCGCCGTCATCGCACACAGGCCGACGTAGTTCAGCGCACCTACCCACCAGTTGGGCAGCGAGGTCTGCACCTGTGCACTGGCCAGGTTCAGAGCGGTGATGTCGTAGTCGCTGGTGAACAGGGTCCAGATCGAGGCACCGGTCAGGAACAGGATGATGAACGGGGTCATCGCGCCGATGATGGTCGACACCCGGTTCACGTCGAACATCCCGGCCGCCAGCACCGCCGCCAGGGTCATGACCGCGCCCACCCAGACCGGCCAGCCAAACTGCTGGGCCATGTTGGCGCCGCCTCCGGCAAACATCACGAAGCCGATCGAGAACAGCGTGATGATGGTGATGGCATCGAGAAAGTGCGCGACGACAGGCTGCGTGATGCGCTGGAAGACCGCGGTGTGCTCTTTCGCGCCCACATAGCTTCCAAGTTGCAGCATCGCGATGCCGCTGACGATCATGATCAGGGAAGCGCCGAGCGCGCCAATAATTCCCCAGCTTCCGAATGCCACGAAGAACTGCAGCATTTCCTGGCCGGAGGCAAAGCCGGCTCCGACAATCAGCCCGATGAAGGCCATGCCGATTCCCATCGCGCGTTTGAACACGGCGTTCCCTCCATTGCTGGGTGACCTCGCGGCTTTGCAGCCGATGAACGCGATTTCGATTGCTCCCGAGCGCGCTTGCACCTTCTTATTAAAGCCGCCGGCGCGGGCTGCGCCGTGAAGGGGCACGCAGTGCGGTTCCAATTCGTAACCCCATCAGTTCAATTTTGCACTGCAGCGTGCACCCTGCTAACAAATCCTTCACAGTCGACCTGCATCCCGACGTGGGGGAGGGAGCAGACCCGCTACCGGTTCGTCCGGGGCGGGTTTTTTATTGACCTCGCGGAAGTCCGTCCCCGAATAAGCGAACGATGGCATCGTGCCAACGCCGTTGCTCCAGCGTTGCAGCACCCATGACAAAGGCCTGCGTCTACTGATGGATCATCGCCTCCATGCCGATCAAGGCGTGACGCCAGCAAGCATTGATGACGTTGATCCAGTTGCGCCAGTTCGTGGCGATCGTTGATTCACGGCTGAACGTGACGGCAGCTGCGCTGCGCGTGCATGCGACCCAGTCGGGCGTGTCGAAGCAGCTCAAGCAGTTTGAAGACGGATTGGGTTTTCAGTTGTTCACGCGGCGAGGCCGCAGTCTGGCGGCGCTGACGCCGGCGGGCGAGCGCGTTCTGGATCACGCGCGCAAGGCGTTGGCCGAGGTCGCCAATATCGAGGCAGTGGCGGCCAACCTGCGGCGCGAAGAGCAAGGCGAGCTGAGTATCGCCACAACCCACACCCAGGCGCGCTACGCCTTGCCCTACTTGCTGTCGCGATTGAAAAAGCATTTCCCCGGGGTCGTCGTCCACCTTGCTCCGGGGGGCGATGCCGATTCGCTGGCGCGTCTGGCGCGGGGGGAAGCCGACATGGCAATCATCAGCACCGGTGGTGCCGTGCCGGAAGTGCATATGGCACTCCCGCTCTACCGCTGGGAGCGTACGGTCCTGGTTCCGCCAGACCACCCGCTCGCGCGGCAGGGGACGCTCACGATTGCTGATCTGGCGCGGCACCCTCTGGTGAGCTACGAGTCCAGCCGGGAACCGGGCTCTTCCTTGCGCCGAGCCTTCGGGGCGGCGGGACTGGAGCCGGAGATCACCCTGACCGCCCGCGACGGCGATCTGATCAAGACCTATGTGCGTGAGGGAGTGGGGGTTGGCATCGTGGCCGAGATGGCGGTTGCGGTGGATGACGGGGATCTGGTGGCGCTGCCCGGCAGGGGCTTGCTGCCGTCCTGCACCACCTGGCTGCTGCTGCGGCGTGACAGGTTGTTGCGCGATTACAGCCACGCGTTCATCGCCGGCCTGATGCCGCACGTGCCGGGCAATGAGCTCCGGCGTGCATTGAATGACGGCGTGGTGCCGACGCACGAGCCGCTGCATTGGCAGGCGTGGTGCAAGGCGCGGGCCTTCAACCGGACGCGCCCTGTCTGAGCGCGTCCGGATGTTGAATGGTGGCGTCCGTGCCAATGGTGGCGTCCATGCCACCGGCTCCTCTAGTCCGGCTTACTTGCGTGGCGTGGTGGTCAGCGGCCAGTAGACCGAGAACGGCTCCTCGTTGGGGTCCAGTTCCACCAGGCGCTCGTCCCAGTGATCCACGGTGAGCGCCCAGCGCTCCTTCTCGGCCCGGACGTAGTCCTTCAGGTCGGGATAGAGCTGTTTGATCAGGTCGGCGCGCGAAATATCGGCGGCTTTCGCATTCGGGTTGCTGATGCTGATGATCGCGATATCCCACGGCTGCCCCGGTGAGTGGCTGCCGGCGGTGTAGATGGTCGAGCTGATGGTGTTCCCATGGTCAATGCCGTGCTGCACGATCGGCTTGTGGTACTGCTTGTACAGCGCCAGCCACTCGTCCTGCTTGCCGGGCGGGGTCTTGTAGTAGGAAATGCTGACCTGGTTCTTGTCCACGCCGCGGCCGTTCTGGGCCTGCGCGGACGCCTCACCCAGACCGAAGATGCCGATGAAGCCCAGTACAGCGGCCATGACGAAGGTTGTTTTTGCAATGGTGTTGCTCATGATTCCTGTTCTCTCGTGGTGGTGGTTGGGATGGAGCTACAGCCGGACGTTGAGGCTTAGGTAGTACTGCCGTCCGTAGATGTCGTAGACGCTTGCGTTGGTGGAGCCCGGTGAACTTCCGACCTGTGGAGGTCCCTTGTCGGTGAGGTTGTTGATGCCTCCCCGGACCGACCAGATGCTGTTGATGCGCCAGGTGCCGTACAGATCGAAGTAGTCGTGCGCGGCCACGCCCGGAGTGGTCGAGGCGGGGTTGGTCACGCGTGAGGCGTGCTGTTGCGCGCCGACATGACGCCAACGCAGGCCGGCGGTGAACAGGCTGTTGTCGTATTCCGCGTGGCTGACGGCTTTCCATCGCGGCACCGTGCCGACCGTCCTGGCGTAGTCGTACACGGGGCCACCGCGTTCCAGTTGCTGCTCGAATTTATCGACGTAGCCGACGATGGAGCCCACGCTCAATTTTCCGCCGACACGGTCCAGTCCCAGTGCGTCCAGACCGACGCGCCAGTCGAACTGCACATCCACGCCCGATGTCCGGTAACCGCCCAGGTTGAGAGTGGGCAGGCTCACGCCGGTGATCAGGCCGGTGGCCGGGTCTCGGGTGATCTGGCGGCAGTTGTCATTGGCCTGCGACAGGCCGGGATTGGAGACGCCATCCTGGTTGAAGCAGCGCGCCAGGATGCTCGTGGCGTCGATGGTGCCGATGACGTCCTTGATCCGGATGTCGTAGTAATCCACCGCCGCCCACAGTCCCGACCACAGGGGCCGGGACGATGACGAATTCCAGGCCGCACCCAGGGTGTAGGTGTCGGCGGTTTCCGGCTTCAGCGAGACATTGCCGGAGCTGGTGGCCAGCACTTCGTCCTGCAGGTTGTCGAAGGTGTCGACCAACCCTGCCGGAACGCCCTGCTGTAGGCAGAGCGCACGTACGGCTGCCGCATCGGCGCCGGTGCGTGCCTGGCTCAGCGCATGGCACTGGTCGCCGGCTCCGCTGGCCATCGTGCCGACGTTGGGGATCGACACGCTGGGTGCGACGAACAACTCGCCCACGCTGGGGGCGCGCACCGCGCGCTGGTAGCTCCCGCGCAGTCGCAGGGATTCGTTGACGCTCCAGTTGAGGTCGGCCTTGTAGGTGTTCACGCCGCCGGCATGCTGGTAGTCCGAATAGCGCCAACCGAGGCCGAGGTCCAGGGATTCGGCGAACGAACGCTCGTTGAGCAACGGCAGCAGGGTCTCGGCGTAGATCTCGTGGACGCGGCTGCTGCCTGAACTGGGCCCGGTGCGGAACACGCCGACAATGTCGCCGCGTTGCAGCAGCCGGTCGGGCTGGTACGCGTAGGCATCGCTGCGGTAAGCCAGTCCGGCGGCGAAGCGCGCATCGCCGGCGGACAGCGACGCGAGCCGGCCTTCCAGGTTCGCCTCGATCACGTCCTGCTCCAGCACCGTGTGGCTGATCGGCGTGGCGACCAGATAGTCGCGACAGCTGTCCGAGAGCACGCTGAGTCCGAACGGGTTGTAGCCTCCCGCGCACAGGCTGCGACCGCCATCGGGTGCATTCAGCAGCGACGTGAGTGCGGAAACCACCACTGCGCCGCCGTTCGCCTCGACCAGTCGGGTGCGGCCACGGGACGCGTACACGTCCCAACTGCCATCCACCACCGGCAGCGTGCCCTTCACGCCGGCCAGGAACTGGTGGACATCGAAATCGCGCTCGAAGGTCCGCGGCCCGGCTTCTTGCTGGAAGCGCTTCTCGAGCCGGAACGGCGCATCCGGATCGGCCCGCGATGCCAGGATCGCGTGCAGGTCGTCGGAGATGAACGGGTTGCCGACCGGTACCGAGAAGGCGTCGTTGCCGGCCTCGGCCCCCACCCAGGACGAGGAAGTGGTGTAGCTGAATTGCCCGTAGGCGGTCACGTCCTCGTTGATCGCAAAACGCAGCCGTCCGAACGCACTCTGGCGCTCCAGCGGTACCTGCAATTGGGCAAACTGGTTGAGGTTGTTGAGCTGGGTGCCGGTGTTGAACAACAGTCCGTCCGGCCCCCGGTAGTTCAGCGGGCCGTTGTTGGCGAGAAACAGGCTGCCGTCACCGTTGTAGCCCAGCACCGACGATGACGGTACCCGGCCCGGCGCGACACCGTAACTGGCGAACACCGCATCGACCGCCGCCTGCGATGGCGGATTGACGCTGGGCCGGTAGATCCCGGTAGGCAGGCGGAAGTCGCTGCCGCCGCGGGACTGGCGAAAGAACGCGCGCGACATGTAATCCACCCCGTCGCGCTCGGTATGGGACAACGACAACACCGCATTGCCACGCTCGTCGGCGAAATTGCCCCCGAAGGTGGCCGACAGATCGGTAATGGCGCCATCGCCAGGCTCGTAAGCCGAGTACTGGCTGTTCAACTCGACGCCTTCGAAATGGTCGTCGAGCTTGACGTTGACCACGCCGCTGATCGCATCCGATCCGTACGCCGCCGACGCGCCACCGGAGATGATCTCGATATCCTGGATCAGCGCCGTGGGGATGGTGTTGATGTCGACCACCTGCAGCGTGTCGGAGGGTTGCAGCCGGCGGCCATCCAACAGCACGAGATTGCGCAAGGCACCCAGGCCGCGCAGATTCAGGCTGGCACGGCCGGTTCCGCCCCAGCCCGAGTTGGTCTGATTGGCACCGATCCCCAGTTGTGGCAACTGGTTGAGTGCGGCCTCGATGGTGGCGGCACCGGTGTGGTCGAGCGCCTCGCGACTGATGGTGGTGGTGGGACTGCTGGCCACGTAATCCGGTCGCACAATGCGCGATCCGGTGACCACCACCGCATCCAACTGGGTGGCCAACGACGATGCGGTTGACGCGCTGGCGACCAGGGGCATTGGCGACGTGCCACCGGTGGTAACAGCCGACGCGTCCGGAACCGCATCCAGGTGGGGGGCAGCGCGGCCGCTGACGCTGCCGGGAGCTTCATGTGCGAAGACCGACATCGCCACGGCCTGGCCGATCAGCAGGGCGAGGAGCGCCGGTCGCAACGCAGGGCGCATTGCCTGAGCTTGAGTGTTCATCGTGAGTTCCAGCAAAAAGGGGTTCAGGCCGGAAGTCCCCGTGGCGCATGTTGCAGTGCGTCATGATTTCCGACGGACCGACTTTGGCCATCGTTTTGACATCCGTCTATGCGGATGGATGTATTTGTTTATGGCGGTTACTCATGTCGATATGAGTGCCCTGCCGGAGCAGTCGCGTCGTCACGCTCATCGCGATGCCCACGCGGTGTCGCGTTACCGGGGCTGATGGAGGCGGTCGATGTAACAGTTGTTTTTGCCGGCTGCATGCCATCATCGCGGCATGATTCCAGCGTCCTCTTCCGTAGCCGCGGTTGCCGAGCGTGCGTTGGCGCAGCTGCAGGCAAGCCAGTCGGCGATTGGCGCAGGGTTGGACGCGCCGGCCCTGCAACGTTGCCAGCCGGTGGCGATTGCCAGTGACTTCGCGGTTGCCACGCTGATACGCCAACCTGCCTTGCTGACCCGGCTGCTGGCGGACGATGGCAAGGCACCGTTGCCGGCACCGGAGCTGCTGGCCGACCACCGCGACCAGTGGCCGTCGTTGCTGCGGCGCTATCGCACCGCCGAGTCCACCCGACTGGTCTGGCGTGATGTGCACGGGCTGGATGATGTGGATGCCACGCTGGCCGGCACCACGGCGCTGGCCGAAGTGTGTTTGCGGGTCGCACTGGAGGCGCTGGAACAGGAGTTCGTCGGTCGCCACGGCGTCCTGCGCCATGCGGACGGCAGCGTGCAGAGGCTGGTGGTGTTCGCGCTCGGCAAGCTGGGTGGCGGCGAGCTCAACTTCAGTTCCGACGTCGACCTGGTCTACGGCTACGAGTCGCCGGGCGACCCGTCTGCCGCGTCGGACGGGCCGCGGCCACTGGCGGCGGAACACTACTTTTCCCGCCTCGGCCAGAAACTCGCGCGCCTGCTCGACGACGTCACGGTCGATGGCTTCTGCCACCGCGTGGACCTGCGGTTGCGTCCCTACGGCAATGCGGGGCGGGTGGCCTGGTCGTTCCCGGCCATGGAGCAGTATTTCCAGCACGAGGGACGGGACTGGGAGCGGTATGCGTGGCAGAAAGCGCGCCCGGTGGCCGGCGACCTGCCGGCGGGAGCCGCGTTCCTGGAGTTGCTGCGCCCGTTCGTCTATCGGCGTTATCTGGATTACGGCGCGCTGGACGGCCTGCGCGCGATGAAGGCGGCCATCGCGGCCGAAGTGGCGCGCAAGGAACTGGCCGACGACATCAAGCGCGGCCCCGGGGGTATCCGGGAGATCGAATTCCTCGCCCAGGCGTTGCAGCTGATCCGCGGCGGGCGTGATCCTGACCTGCGCGAGCGCTCGCTGCAGCCCGCGTTGGCGGCACTGGTCGAGGCCGGGCAGGTGGAGGCGCAGACCGGGGCGCAACTGACCGAGGCTTACCGCTTTCTGCGTCACCTGGAGAACCGGCTGCAGATGTTCGCCGACCAGCAGACCCATGCCTTGCCTGTGGAGCCGGCGACCCGGCAGCGGATCGCGATCGGCATGCGTTTTGCGGATTGGGATGAACTGCGAGCGGAACTGGAGCGGCATCGCGGCATCGTGTGCGAGGAGTTCGCAGCGTTGCTGGCGCCCCGCCATGGCAACCGCGCCGAGGGTGACCTTGCCGCGTACTGGCTGGCACTTCCCGATGGGGGTGACGTGGCGCTGCTGGCCGAGGCCGGCTTCGAGGACGCGGCCGGTGCCGATGGCCTGCTCCGTGACTTCGCCCGCAGCCCGGGCGTCGTCGCCCTGACCGACGCCACCCGCGCCCGTCTGGACCGGGTGCTGCCGGCCTTCATGGAGGGGGCTGCGCGTTCCAGCCAGCCCGCACTCGCACTGCGCCGCCTGCTGGCGCTGGTCCACAACATCCTGCGCCGCAGCGCCTACCTGGCACTGCTGGACGAGCAGCCGGCGGCACTGGCCCGACTGGTCCGGGTGACCAGCCAAAGCGCGCTGCTCGCCGAACGCGTCGCGGTGCATCCCCTGCTGCTGGACGAACTGCTGGATGCCAGCGTGGCCGGCGAGCTGCCCGGCCGTGCAGAGCTCATCCAGGCCTGCGCCGAGGTCGGACTGCAGGGTGACGGCTCGGGCGCTCGCCCGGTGCCGGGCGGCACGGATGGCCCGCGTGCAGCGCTTGAGGTGCGTAGCCAGGAAGATGTCGAGGCCGTGCTCAATGCGCTCAACGAAGTGCGTCAGGCCGCCAGCTTCCGCATTGCGATGGCCCATCGCGACCATCGCCAGCCGGCGGTGGAAAGCGCGCGGCAGGTCGCGTGGCTGGCCGAAGGCGTCGTGAACCGGGTGCTGGCAATGGCGACCCGCGAAATGATCGCCGCCCACGGCCGACTCCCGGCTACCCGGTTTGGGGTATTCGGCTACGGCAGCCTGGGCGGAGAGGAGCTGGGATTCGATTCGGACCTGGACCTGGTGTTCCTCTACGACACCCCGGCCAGTGCAGGCGGGATCGACGCCGTCTCCGATGGCGCTCGACCACTTGACGCCGCGCGCTGGTCCGCACGACTGGCGCAGAAGCTGGTCGCCTTGCTGGAGGCGCCCACGCGCGCCGGTCGCCTGTACGAGGTGGACGTGCGACTGCGACCGGACGGCGCCAAGGGCGTGCTGGTATCCAGCCTGGCCAGTTTTGATGCTTACCAGCACGAGCGCGCGTGGAACTGGGAGCACCAGGCGCTGGTGCGTGCGCGCCCCATCGCCGGTGATGCAAGCCTGGCCGCAGATTTCGCCGGGGTGCGCAAGGCGACGCTGTCGCGGCCGCGCGATCGGGACCAGTTGCGCGATGAAGTGTCGGCAATGCGCGCTCGCATGCGCGCCGAACTGGACCGCAGCAAGGGCGGCGTGTTCGATCTCAAGCAGGGTCTGGGCGGGCTGGTCGACCTGGAGTTCGTGTTGCAGTCGTTGGTGCTGGAGCATGCCGCCACCCGTCCCGGCGTCATGGACACCCAGGACACCCACGGCCTGATCGTGGCCATCCATGGCGAGGGGATCATTGACGGGGAAAGCCGCACCCAATTGCAGGCAGCCCACGAGATCCTGCTCTCGCGCAGCCTGGACTGCAGCCTGGATCGCCGTCCCCGTCGGATGGTGCCCGACGCGCCAGTGGAGCGCGCTCGCGCCGCGATTGAGCTGGCGGCACGTGAGCACGGACTCGACTTCAGCCGCCGGGTTTGAGACGCGCGCGTTACAGCGACAGGCGCTGCCTGACCTCGTCTGCGACCCGGCCGGTTTCGCGCAGCGGCGTGACCGGGAAATCCGTGGCGGACCCGTCGAATGTGCGCACGCGACCCAGTTCAAGCAGACGATCGATAAACCGGCGCGGACGCCCGCGCAGTTGGTCCATACCGGCGACGAACACCGGTACCTCGGTGGCGCAGGCCTCCGAGAGCATGTTGACCGACTCGGCGGTGCATACGATCCGGTCTGCACAGGCCAGCAGGCCGGGGTAGGGATTGGCCCCGTCGCCCGGCGGTGTGAACAGCATTCCGCTGCGGCCGGCGAAATGCTTTTGCAGCCGCTGACCCAACCCAGCCGGGCTACGGCGCGAGGTGGTCGCCATGATGCAGCCTCCCGCCTCGTCGACCTGGCGCATCACGTCCAGGGTCAACGCTTCCAGCCAATCCGCGTCCAACTGGGCGTGTGCACTGGCACCGCCAAGCAGCAACGCGGTGCGCGGTTGCGGCAGGGTCGCCAGGGCCGTGAACCGGCGCCGTGCCTCGGCCAGCCAGTGTGCGTCCACCGGATGCAGGCTGCCCAGAACGGAAATGACGTTGCTGCCCAGCAGGCGGTCGTGCTCGGGCGCGATCACCAGGTCCCAATGGCGTGTGGCGATGCGTGGATCGAGGATTTGCACCGTGGCGCTGCCGTGACGCCGCAGAAGCCGCGTCGCGAGCGCCGCCTGCCGCCCGCAGCCGATGGCCAATGCGGGCGGCCGCCTCAACGCATCATGGAACTCGGGGCCGAAGGCGTGCTCCGCGGCAATACCCCGGGGCGCGGTCCAGCGCCACGGCGCGCGCGTGTCCAGCTTCCAATCGCGCATCGGCATGCCGAGCGCGCGCCCCAGCGCCTGCGCCTGGCGCAGGTTCCCGGCGTTGCCGTCGGTGATGGTCCAGACGCTCGGGTTTTCCGCTTGGCGTTTCATCTCTGCCTGCAATACGTTCCAAGGTTGCGCCCGTGCTCGCTGCCTGTCAGCGCCTACACTGGCCGGCTTGGCAGCTCCCACCGGAGCGTCGATTCCACTGCATCCACGGAGAGATCATAGATGGCCCCGTTCCGACCCGAACCCCTCGCACCGGCAACGCTGGACCAGCTGTTCCGCACCGCGCGCACCCACAACGAGCTCGGCGGCGAGGTCAGTGACGATACCCTTCGCCAGCTCTACGATCTGGTGAAGTGGGGCCCGACCAGCGCCAACATGTCGCCGGGGCGCTTCGTGTTCGTGAAGTCCGCCCAGGCCAAGGCGCTGCTCGAGCCGGCGCTGGATGAGGGCAATCACGCCAAGACCATGGCCGCTCCGGTTACGGTGATTGTCGGTTTTGACGAAGATTTTCACGAAAAGCTGCCGTACCTGTTTCCGCATACCGACGCCAGGAGCTGGTTTGCCGGTCCCCGCGAAGGCCGCACTACAGCGGCGTTCCGCAATGGCAGCCTGCAGGGCGCGTATCTGATCCTGGCTGCGCGGGCGCTGGGACTGGACACCGGTCCGATGTCCGGTTTTGACAATGCCAAGGTCGACGCGGCGTTTTTCGCGGGCACGGCGATCAAGTCGAACTTCCTCGTCAACCTGGGTTATGGCAATGCCGAGAAGATTTTCCCGCGCTCGCCGCGGCTGTCGTTCGAGGAGGCAGCGCGGATCGCTTGAACGATTTTCGCGAGGCCCTTTTTGCTGCTGCCACCTGCCGCCTGCCACTTCCCCCTGACACCCGGAGTTCTCCCATGATCAAACGTCTGCTCCTCGCCGCTGCGCTTGTCACGACCGCCAATTTCGCGATCGCCGCCCCGGTCACCTATCAGCTCGATCCCAGCCACACCAACGTGATCGCGCAGTGGAACCACTTCGGCTTTTCCAATCCCGTGGCACACTTCGGCCAGGCCGAAGGGATCCTGATCTACGACGCCGACAACGTCGCCGCGTCCAGCGTCAAGGTCACTCTGCCCCTGTCAGGACTGAACAGCTTCACCGCCAAGTTTGACGAGCACCTGCGTGGCACGGATTTCTTCGACGCCGCCCGGTTTCCGGTGGCGACTTTCCGCAGCACCGCGGTGGAGTCGGCCGGTGAAGGCAAGCTCAAGGTCACCGGCGATCTGACGATCAAGGACAATACCCATCCGGTGGTTCTGGACGTGACCCTGAACAAAATCGGCGAGAACATGGCCAAGCAGCCGACGATCGGTTTTGACGCCCGCGCGACCATCAAGCGCAGCGACTTTGGTGTCGGCATGTATGCGCCCGCCGTCAGCGACGAGGTCGACATCCGGATCACCACCGAGGCGTCGGTCGCCAAAGCCGGGTCGTAACGCGCAGTGATCGTTGAGCGTCCCTCCGCATCCCGCGGCCAGGGCCCATCCACCGCGGACGGGCTGGATCGCCGGCGCACGTTCTCCGGCGGGGCCTATTACGACCCGCAATGGATGGGCTTTGGCGCGCTGCGGGTGCTCAACGAGGACCGTCTCGCGCCCGGTGCGGGGCTCGCCCGGTGCCGGCGCGCGAACATGGAAGTGCTCACCTACGTGTTGTCCGGCGCCCTGGCGCACCGCGACAGCAGCGGGGCGGAACGGATTGTCGGCGCCGGAGGCCTGCTTTGGCTGGGAACCGGCCACGGAATGCAGTTCCACCACTCCAACGCGTCGCACGCAGAGCCCGTCCACTTCCTGCAAGCCTGGCTGCAGCCCGATCGGGTCAACGCCGAGCCCGCCTCGGGCATCCACGAGGCCGCGCCGCGGGACGGCTGGCACCTGCTGGCATCGCCGGACGGGGACGATGGCAGCGTCGCGATCCGTCAGGACGCGCGTCTTTACCGGTCGGAACTCTCCCCCGGATCTTCGGTGGTTAGATCGCTTGACACGTCCCGCCGCTACTGGCTGCACGTCGCCACCGGTGCGGCCAAGGTCGATGGGCGGGATTTGTCCGCCGGCGACGGCCTGGGTTTGAGCGCCGAGTCCGGCCAGCTTGCATTGGCCGGAGCGGGCACCACACGGGTCCAGCTGTTGTGGTTCGACCTGCCCGCTTGAGGCAGCTGGTAAACTGGCCTCCTTGTACCGTCCGTGATCGCCGCCATGACTGCAGTCCATGACCACCCCACCCAGGCCAACGCCGAACTCCGTTACACCGTGACGCGCGCCGACTTGCCGTTGAGCTGCCCGACTCCCTCGATGGCGCTGTGGAACTCGCATCCTCGGGTTTACCTGTCCATCGAGGAAGACCTGGAGAGCACCTGCTTCTACTGCGGCGCGCATTTCGTCCTGCAGGACTGATCCAACGCAATGCGCCCGATGACGGTGGTCCAGCTGCTGCCGGCGCTGGAATCGGGTGGAGTGGAGCGCTCAACGCTCGAAATCGCCGACGCCCTCGTGTCGGCGGGTCATCGCGCAATCGTCGTATCCGCCGGCGGCCGCCTGCTGCCACAACTGCTGGCCCTTGGCGGCGAGCACGTGACCCTGGATATCGGCCGCAAGTCGCCACTGACGCTTTCACGCGTGCTACCGCTGCGCCGGCTGCTGCAAAGCGGTGATATGGATATCGTCCACGTGCGTTCCCGGCTGCCGGCCTGGATCGCGCGCTTCGCGCTGGCCGGGCTCCACCCCGCGCGCCGGCCGCGCCTGGTCTCCACCGTCCACGGCCTCAACTCGCCCTCGCGCTACAGCGCGGTGATGGTCGGCGGCGAACGGGTGATCTGCGTATCGCAGAGTGTCCGCGATTATGTAATGGCGCATTACCCTGCGACCGACACCGGACGCCTGCGGGTCATACCCCGCGGGATCGACGCGGCCGCCTTTCCGCCTGCGCCGCTGCCCGACCGCTCCGCCCGTGCCTGGGCCGCAGCACAGCACCCGGCGCTGGGCGGCGATGGCCCCTTGCTGCTGCTGCCCGGGCGTGGCACACGACTGAAGGGCCATGGTGATGCCGTCGAGCTGCTGGCACGCTTGCGCGCGGACGGCCGCGATGCGCGGCTCTGGCTGCCCGGCGCCCGCGAACCGGGGCGCGAGGACTACATCGCCGAATTGGAAGGCGTGGCGTCGGCCCGCGGCGTCGTCGACGCGATCGCCTTCACCGCGCCCACCGACGCGATCGCCCGCGCGTACGCGGCGAGCGATCTCGTCCTCCAGCTCTCGCGCAAGCCTGAAGCGTTCGGTCGCACCGTGATCGAAGCCCTGTCCGTGGGGCGACCCGTGCTTGGCTGGGCCCACGGCGGCGTCGGTGAACTGCTGTCCAGACTGCAGCGGGCGGGAGCGGTACCGCCTTTTAACGCGTCGCTGCTGCACGATCGCGCGCTCGCGCTGCTGGACAGCGTCCCCGCGTCAGCCGGTACGATGCCCGATCTGTCGGATTTCACCCTGCACGCGATGCAACGAGCCACCCTGGATGTCTATGCCGAACTCATCAACTGACCTTTCCGCCGGCATCGCGGCCGAGCGCGGCGCGGCAGCGGCGTCGGCGCCGGCGGGGCGGGCGATCCAGGGCTGGCGCTGGGCGCCGGCGTGGATCCTGTCGTATGTCGCCTTGTGGCCTGCGCCGGGTTATGCCGAAGCGATCCTGGTGCTGGGTGCGCTGGTGGCGATCGTCAAACTGATCAGCTCGCGCTTCCGCGGCGGGGTGCGACTGCTCAGTGGCGAGGCCTGGGCCCTGACCAGCGTCCTGTTTTTCGCCTACTGGCTGCCGCAACTGGTGTCCGCGCTGGACTCTGTCGATCCTGGGCGAGCGCTTCGCGAAGCGGCGGTGGACCTGCGCTATCTGCCGTTCCTCTGGCTGGCGGCAGCGGCGGTCGCCAACGAGCGGGGCCGGCGCACCACGTTCGGCGGCCTGGCGATCATCCTCGCCGTCTGGACCGTTGACGCGCTGGTACAGGCAGGCATTGGCACCAGCCCGTTGTTCTTCGGCATCGACTCGATCAAGCAGGCGATCAGTGGTCACCCGATGTGCAGCGTGAGCGAGGTGGCCGCGGTCGATCGTCTCAGCGGCGTGTTTGGGCCATGCAACCTAAAGCTGGGCATCGTGCTGGCGAGCCTGTCACCGTTCGCGCTGTACGCCGCTGCCAAGCGTGCCCACATGCTCGGTTGGCTGCTCGCGGCCGCAGCGGTCGGCGTAGTGGTGATGCTGGCCGGCTCGAGGGCGTCGTGGATCACCTACCTGCTGGTGCTGGTGTTGTCGGGCTGGCGGTTGCTGGGATGGAAGAAACTGCTCGCCGTGTTCACCGCCGGGGCGATCCTGCTGGGTGTGCTGGGCGTGGTATCCAGCGATGTGCGCCAGCGCCTGGTACGCACCACGCACGTCTTCGCGGTCAGTGAGGAAGGCGTCGATCGCGCGCTCTCCGGCCGTACCCGGATCTGGGGCGCCGCGCTGTGCATGGTGCGCGAGCACCCAGTCAATGGCGTGGGCGCGCGCGGCTTCCGCGAGGCGTTCCCGGACTGCGATCCGCAAATCGGCCAGCAGGCAGAGTGGGGCGACGGGCCTGCCTTCCACGCCCACCAGATCGTCCTGGAGATCCTCAGTGAAACCGGATTCTTCGGCCTGCTGATGTGGCTCGCAGGCGCGGCGCTGGCGTGGCGCGCGTGGCGTTTCGCCGCCGCGCTGGCGCGCGAGCGCGCGCTTCCCGCCATGCTGGCGCTGGTGGTGACCGTGTTCCCGCTGAATACCCACCTGGCGTTCTATTCGACGTTCTGGGGCGGCCTGACGCTGTTGCTCGCGGCGCTCTACGCCGGCAGTTTGTTGGCGGTGCGCAGCGCGCCGGATGCCACCGGTACGGGGTGACTAGCGTGATTGGTAGGGTGAGTTGTCGCCCGGCGGCCGGCGTTTGAAGCGCCGGTGGATCCACAGGTACTGGCTGGGAGCCTCGCGCACCATCGCCTCGATTGCCGCGTTGACCCGGGTGCTGTCGGCCACCGCGTCGCTGGAGGGGAAGTTCTCCAGCTGGGCACCCAACCGCAACACATAGTCGGCGCCTTCACGGCGGTGGAAGAAGGGCACCACCGCGCAGCCGGTCAGTCGGGCGAACTGGTGGGTGGCGGTGATGGTGGCCGCGGGAACGCCGAAGAACGGTGCGAACACCGTGTCCTTGCCACGCATATCCTGGTCGGGCGCATACCAGAGCAGACCGCCCTGCTTGAGGTGGCGCATCGCGGGCCGCAGCTCGGCATTGGCGAACATCGCGCTGGCGTGGCCAAGGCGTCCGCGCTTTACCGCCCATTCCATCACCGCACCGCGATGGCGCCGGTACATGCCGGCCAGCGGCAGGTGGTCGCACATCAGCCGGCCGCAGATCTCCAGGGTCATGAAATGGCCGGACACCAGCAGCACGCCGCGTCCGCCGGCGCGGATCGCCTCGACGGCTTCCAGGCCCTCGATGCGCACCGTTCGCCGCATCGGCTCCACCGATCCCCACCAGGCGCGTGCGAATTCGAACAGGCCGATGCCCAGGTCACGGAAGTTGTCCCGCAGCAGGCTTTCGCGTTCCGCCTCGTCCATCGCGGGAAAGCACAAGGCGAGATTGGTCTGCGCCGCGCGCCGGCGGTCGCCGGCAACCCGCAATGCGAGCGCGCCGACTCCGGCGCCCAGCGCGCGCTGCAACCCCCACGGCAAGCGTGCGGCGAGCAGCAGCACGCCCAGCCCCAGCCATGCCGGCCAGTGGCGCAGGCCCAGCGGCGCCGGGCCGGGAGAGGTCGGGCTTGCGACGCTGCGGTCGCGGTCGCGGTCGCGCGGAGGGGTTTTTGCGGCCATGCTGTGGATTCTACCGGGGTCGTGCCACGCGAGCCGCCCACCACGGCAACGCCCGTGCGAACCAGCGCACGCGGGCGTTACAGTATCCTCAGCCGATGCGAACAGACCTGATCGAGCGCCTTCTGCGCGGCCTGTATTCGACCGTGTTGTACCTGCTGGTGCCGCTGACGGTTTACCACCTGATCTGGCGTGGCTTTCGCCAGCCCAGCTACTTCCAGCGCTGGAACGAGCGCTACGCCCGTTATGGCGGTTCGCCGCATGACAGCACGCTGTGGCTGCACGCCGTGTCCGTGGGTGAGGTCAACGCCGCCGTGCCCCTGGTCAATGCGCTCCGCCGTGGCCGGCCCGACCTGCACCTGCTGGTCACCACGATCACGCCCACCGGCTCGGAACGCGTGCGCGCGCTGTGGGGGCATGACGTGGAGCATGTCTACCTGCCATACGACCTGCCGGGCGCAGTGGCGCGGTTCCTGCGCCACTATCGGCCGCGGGCAGCGCTGATCATGGAAACCGAGTTGTGGCCGAACCTGCTGTTCGGTTGCCGCGACCACGGAGTGCCGACCTTCATCCTCAACGCGCGCCTCTCGGAACGCTCGCTGCGTGGTTACCGGGTGCTGGCACCGCTGGTGGCACGGGCGCTGCGCACGGTGGACACGGTGGCGGCGCAATCGATGGCCGATGCGATGCGCTTCGTGCAGCTGGGCGCACGTTCGGCGCAGGTGGTCGACGTGGGCAACCTGAAATACGACGTGATGGTGCCCGAGGGCCTGGAGGATTTTGCCGCGACCTGCCGGGCCCACTGCGGGCGCCGGCCGGTGTGGATTGCCGCCAGCACGCACGAGGACGAGGAGGCCGCGGTGATCTCCATCCACCGGCGGCTGCGCGAACGCTATCCGGACCTGTTGCTGTTGTGGGCGCCGCGCCATCCGGAACGCTTCCGGGTGGTCGCCGATCATTCGCGCGCATCGGGGTGGCAGGTGTCGACGCGGTCACGGGCGCAGTGGCCGTCCGCCGGCGATGCCGTGTTTGTCATCGACACCCTGGGTGAACTGCTGCATTTCTACGCCTGTGCGGACGTCGCCTTCGTCGGCGGCAGCCTGCAGGACGTCGGCGGGCACAACCTGCTGGAGCCGGCGGCGGCGGGCACCGCAATCGTCACCGGCCCCCACCTGCACAACTTTGCCGAGATCTCGCGCCAACTCGACGAGGCCGGCGCATTGCGCATCGGCACCGACCCGATCGGTGTCGGCGGCGCGCTGGAAGAACTGCTGGGCGATCCGGCGATGCGACGGCAGATGACCGCAGCCGGCCAGATGCTGGTGGAGTCAGGGCGCGGCGCGTTGGCCCAGACCCTGGTGCTGCTGGGCCCGGCGCTGGCACCCAAGCAGCCTGATGCGGTCTAGCGCTGGATTGGCGACGCCACTTCCGCCTCGGCGTTCACCGTCAGCAGGCGGTTGATGTTCTGGACGTCGCCCACGTCCAGGGTGCCGGCGGCTTCCGCCAGCACCAACCGTTGCTGGAGGTGGTTGTAGCGGGCCAGCGCGAATTCCTGCTGGGCGGCGAACAGGTTGCGCTGGTTTACCAGCACGTCCAGCACCGTGCGGGTGCCCACCTCCAGACCGACCTGCGACGCATCGTAGGCGGCCTGGGCTGAGACCAGCGCCAAGCGCCGTGCTTCCACTTCGCTGACGCCCGCAACCAGCGTCTGATAGGCGTTGCGGGTGTTGCGCTCCAGAGCACGTCGCTGCTGCACGAGCTGGTCGCTGGCGACGTCGCGCTGGGCGATGGCCTGGCGCACGCGTGACTGGGTCGTGCCGCCGGAGAAGATCGGCACCGTCAGGGTGACGCCGACCTGCGGGCCACGGCTCTCACTCTCGATCGGATTGGTGACCGAACCCGGCAGCCCGCTGGCACTGAAGGTGTTCTCGCCCCAGGTCTTGCCGTCCGAGTAGCCGCCGCCCAGGTAAATAGTCGGCCAGTGCCCGGAGCGCGCGGTGCCCACGTCGGCCTCGGCCGACTGGACCTGCAGCTCCTTGGCGCGCAACGCGGGGTTGTTTTCCATGGCGGTCTGGACCCAGCTGTCCGCCCCTTCGGCCACCGGCAACTCGGGCTGGAAGTCCTGTGGCAGGCCCTGCAGGTTGCTCACCGGCACGCCGGTGATCTCGGTCAGCGCCTGGTAGGCGTCCGCCACGTAGTTGCGGGCGACGATGGTGTTGGCCCGCGCACTGTCGAACTGGGCGCGCGCTTCGTGCACGTCCGTGATCGGCGCCAGGCCGACCTCCAGGCGCTTTGAAGCGAAGTCGAACTGCTTCTGCAGCGCCCGCTCGGCGGCTTCTGCAGCGGCCAGGGTTTCCAGCTGCACCAGTACGTTGAAATAGGCCGCCGACGTGCGGGTGATCAGGCTTTTGCCCGCGGCGTCGACCTGGAAGTCGCTGGCACGCGCCAGCGCCTTCTGGCTGTCCAGCATGGTGAACCGGGCTCGGTCGAAGATCATCTGGTTGACGTTGACGCCGAGGCGTCGTGTCGTCGTCTCGGTCTCGACGTCTCCGGTAAACGTGATCGGCTGGCCGGTCACCGGGTCGAACTGGTTCTGGGTGGCCGGACCTTCGCTGCGACTGCGGTTGTACGACGCGGTCCCGTCGATCTGCGGCAGCATCGCCGCCCGTGCCTGCACCGCGCCCTCGCGGGTCGCCAGCCGTCCGGATTCGGCGGCGGCGAACTGCGGATCGCCGGCACGCGCCAGCTCATAGGTCTGGAGCAGGTCCTCGGCCGCAGCGGTGGCGGGAAGGAGCGCGACGACGAGGGCGAGTACGAGGGGACGGGTGATCATGCGGAGTCCTTGCGATCAGAATTCGAAGGCGGGTACGGGTGCCGCACCGGCCAGATAGGGAATATCGGTCTCAAACAACGACTCGATGCGCGATCCGTTGACCTCGACATGCACCACAACGGCTTCCATTACCGGCGGTCGGCCGCGCACGACGAGCATGCGGCCACCGGGCTTGAGCCATTCCAGGAAGGACATCGGGATGGTGTCCACCGCGCCGGTTACACACACCGCGTCGAACTTGCGGGCGGGACGGTAGGAAAACGCATCCGCGTGGACGACTTCGACGTTGGCGATAGCACGTGCCGTCAGGTTGGCCAACCCCAGCCCTGCGAGTTCGGCATGCTTCTCGATGCTGACCACGTCGCGCGCCAGGCGCGACAGGCAGGCGGTGAGGTAGCCGCTGCCGGTGCCGACCTCCAGTACGTCCTCATCGGACTGCAAAAGCAGCGACTGCAGCATGCGGCCCTGAATGACGGGCTTGAGCATCACCTCACCCTGCGGCAACGGCAGGTTGGTATCGGTATAGGCAAGGTTGCGGTGCGCGGCCGGGACGAACGGCTCGCGCGGCATGGTTGCCAGCACGTCCAGAACGCGTGCATCCAGCACGTTCCATGGACGGATCTGCTGTTCGACCATCAAGTCCCTGGCCGCTGCGTAGTCAATCATGCTCATTGGATCGAATCCCGGGCTATGCGTGTCAACCGTTTATTGTACCGGCGCCGCAGGGACAGCATCACTTCCCCGCACCGGCCCGCGGAGTGCCGGAAGTCACCGCGACCAAGGTCACGGCTGCGGCGTGCGCGGGTCGGCGGCACCGTAGGCGCGCAGGAACATGTCGACCGCCGAGCCCAGATGGGCGGCAACATCGTCCTCGGCGAGTCCGTCAAGGCCGAGCAGCAGCCGGGCATGGGCGTCGCCCTTGAGCAGCGCCAGCAATTGGCTGGCAGCACGGCAAAGCCCTGCCTCGTCGCGCGGATCCAGGCGTAACTCCCCGCCTTCGGCGCGTCGCTGCAGCAGCAAGGTCAATTCCTGGTTGATGCGCCCCGGACCCGCGTTCCAGAAGGTGCTGACCACGGGAGCGCCGGCCAGTTGGGGCGTCGACAGCATGCGAAGCGCGGCAATGGCTTCGGCGCTGCTGGCCATCGCGTGGAATGCGCGGGCGATCTGCAAAAGGCGGTCGCGCAAGTTGGCGTCGGCGGCGCGCTCGAACAGTGCGTGTGGCACCTGCTGCTCGCAGTAGGACGCCACCGCGGCGGAGAACAGCTTTTCCTTGTCACCAAAGTGGCTGTAGACGGTGAGTTTTGAGACCGCGGCGACCGCTGCAATCTGATCCATGCTCACGCCCTCGAAACCGTGCTGCAGGAACAGTGTGCGTGCCGCTTCCAGGATGGCAGCGCCCTTGGCCGGGTCCTTGGGGCGTCCCGGGCCGACCGGGTTGGACGGTTTTGATCGGTGCGGCGAGACATATCCGGAGCCACTGTCGCCGCGGGAGCGCGAGTCGTTCATGGCCTAATACTAGACTGGGGAGTTTTATATTTATACAGTGCGTGCCACTCAAGCCTTCCGACCCGGGAATCGATCCGACATGTGCAGCCGTATCCGAACCGGTCGTTCCACATCCGTGCTGACCAATGTTGGTGCCGCGCTGCTGGTGCTGCTTGTCGCCGCTTGCGGTCGGGGCGATGTGGAACCCCAGCAGAAGCCGCCGGTGCTGGTGGTGCTGCCCGGCGCAGGAACCGCGACGGAAATGTCGCTGACCGGCGAGATCCGCGCGCGCGAGGAAAGCCCCCTGTCGTTCCGGATCGGCGGCAACATGCTCGAGCGGCGCGTCGAGGTCGGTGACCACGTCAGCGAGGGCGACGTGCTGGCGACGCTGGATCCTGACGACCAGCAGGCCCAGGCGACTGCGGCCCGGGCCAAGCTGGCCGCACTGGAAGCAGACCTCAAACGGGCGCGCGCCGACCAGGCCCGTTACGCGCAATTGGTCAAGGACCAGCTGATCAGCCGATCCAACATGGATGCGCAGAATGCCGCCGCCGAAGCGGCGCAGGGGCAGGTCAATGCGGCCCGCGCCGAGTTGCGCATGGCAAGCAACCAGGCGGGGTACAGCAAGCTGGTTGCGCCGGCGGATGGTGTGATCGCCAGCCGCCAGGCCGAGGCGGGGCAGGGGGTGGCCGCCGGGCAGCCGATCTTCACCCTCGCCGCGGACGGTGCGCGTGAGATCGTCTTTGCGGTCGCCGAAAACGCCAAGGCCGAGGTCCAGCCCGGCAAGGCGGTGCAGGTGGAGGTCTGGTCGCAGCCGGGCAAGCGCTGGCCCGGCACCGTGCGCGAAGTTTCGCCCTCGGCCGATCCGGCGTCGCGGACGTTCGCGGCCAGGGCCACCGTGGACGCGCCCGAAGGCGCGCTGCAACTGGGCCAGAGCGCGCGGGTCGTGATCCCCACCAATGACGCGGGCGGCGCGACGTTCAGCGTCCCGCTTACCGCATTGCAGCGGCAGGGCGACGGCGTTGCGGTGTTCGTGGTCGACCGCGCCAGTTCCACCCTGAAGCTGCAGCCGGTCTCCATCGGGGCCTATGGCAACGACAGCGTGCCCGTGCTGGAAGGCCTGGAAAAGGATGACTGGGTGGTCGCCGCCGGCGGTCACCTGTTGCGCGAGGGTCAGGAGGTGGCGCCGGTGGACCGCGACAACCGGCCGCTGGGCAACTGACCGTGATGCGGTTCAATCTTTCCGCATGGGCCCTGCGCCACCGTAGCCTGGTGGTCTACATGATGCTGGTGGTGGCGATCGCCGGCACGTTCTCCTATCTCACGCTGGGCCGCAGCGAGGATCCGGCGTTCACCTTCAAGGTGATGGTGGTCCACACCGTGTGGCCGGGCGCAACCGCCGAACAGGTGGGCCGGCAGGTCACCGAACGCATCGAGCGCAAGCTGATGGAGACCGGAGAGTACGAGTTCATCCGCTCCTACTCACGCGCCGGCGAGTCGCAGGTGATCTTCGCCGCGCGTGATGCGATGCCGTCCTCGCAGGTGCCCGAGCTGTTCTACCAGGTGCGCAAGAAGATCAGCGACCTGCGGCCGGAGCTGCCTTCCGACATTGTTGGTCCGTTCTTCAATGACGAGTTTGGCGACACCTTCGGCAACATCTATGCATTGACCGGCGAGGGCTTCGACTACGCCGTGATGAAGGACTACGCCGACCGCATCCAGCTGGCGCTGCAGAAGGTGCCGGACGTCGGCAAGATCGAGCTGTTCGGCGTCCAGGACGAGAAGATCTGGATCGAGCTGTCCAACACCAAGCTGGCCACGCTGGGTGTGTCGGCTGCGGCGGTGCAGGACGCCCTGCAGCAGCAGAACGCCGTCGTCCCGGGCGGGTTCTTCGAGACCGCCAGCAGCCGCGTGCCGGTCCGGGTCAGCGGCCAGTTCGAGTCGGTCGAGCAGATCCGCCAGTTCCCGATCCGGGTCGGTGACCGCACCTTCCAGCTCGGCGATGTGGCCACGGTGGAGCGCGGCTTTTCAGATCCGGCCCAGCCGGGCATGCGCTTCATGGGTCAGGATGCGATCGGGATCGGCGTGGCGATGCGCGACGGCGGCGACATCCTCGCGCTCGGCAAGACGCTGGAAGCCGAGTTCGAGCAACTCCAGCAAACGCTGCCGGTGGGCATGGCGCTGCACAAGGTGTCCGACCAGCCGGCGGCGGTGAAGGAGTCGGTGGGCGAGTTCGTCCGCGTGCTCGCCGAGGCGGTGGCGATCGTGCTGCTGGTCAGCTTCCTGTCACTGGGATTCCGTACCGGCCTGGTGGTCGCGCTGTCGATCCCGTTGGTGCTGGCGATGACCTTCATGGTGATGCAGATCTTTGGCGTCGGCCTGCACAAGATCTCGCTCGGCGCGCTGGTGCTGGCGCTCGGGCTGATGGTGGATGACGCGATCATTGCCGTGGAAATGATGGCGATCAAGATGGAGCAGGGCTTCGATCGCCTGAAGGCGGCGGCGTTCGCCTGGGAATCGACCGCCTTTCCGATGTTGACCGGCACGTTCATCACGGCCGCCGGCTTCCTGCCGATCGCCACGGCCGCGTCGAGTGTCGGCGAATACACCCGCTCGCTGTTTGACGTGGTGACCATCGCTCTGCTGGTGTCGTGGGTGGCGGCGGTGGTGTTCGTACCGTTCCTGGGCGACAAACTGCTGCCCCACATCGAGCGCGGCGCGCATGGTCACCCGGCACCGCCCAAGCCCGGCTCGCTGGCCGCGCGCTGGCAGGCGCGCCGCCAGGCCTGGGCCGATCGGCACCCGGCCTTCGCCGACGTGCTCGCGCCGCTGCCGCAGGATGCCGAGCAGCCGCACGATCCCTACGCAACCCGCTTCTACCAGCGTTTCCGCAGCTGGGTGGTGTGGTGCGTGCACCATCGCTGGGCGGTGATCGTGGTCACCATCGCCGCGTTCGTGCTGTCGCTGCTGATGTTCCGCTTCGTGCCCCAGCAGTTCTTCCCCGAGTCGGTGCGGCCAGAGCTGATGGTCGACATGGAGCTGGCCGAGGGCAGTTCGTTGCGCGCGACCCGCGACCAGGCCGAGCGCCTGGAGGCGCTGCTGGCCGAGCGCGATGACCTGACCAACTACACCGCCTACATCGGTACCGGTTCGCCGCGTTTCTACCTGCCACTGGACCAGCAACTGCCGTCGGCCAACTTCGCCCAGTTCGTGCTGATGCCCGAGAACCTGGAGGCGCGCGAGGCAGTGCGCAGCTGGATGATCGACGAGATCGTGCCGCTGTTCCCCGACCTGCAGCTGCGGGTCACCCGGCTGGAGAACGGTCCACCTGTCGGCTATCCGGTGCAGTTCCGCGTCTCCGGCGAGCACATCGATCAGGTGCGCCAGATTGCGTACGCGGTCCGCGACGAGATCCGCAACAACCCGCACGTCGCCAACGTCAACCTGGACTGGGATGAGCCGGGCAAGGTCGTGCGCCTGCGAATCGACCAGGCACGTGCCCGCGCGCTGGGCATAACGTCGGCGCAGCTGTCGCAGGTACTCAGCGGCTCGCTGTCGGGCATCCAGGTCAGCACCTACCGCGAGGGCAACCAGCTGATCGGCATGGTCCTGCGCGGCGGCGAGGAAGAGCCGATCGCGCTGGATCAACTCTCCACGCTGATGGTGCCCACCGCCAGCGGCCAGAGCGTGCCGCTGGCCCAGGTCGCCACGCTGGAGTACGGCTTCGAGGAAGGC
>NZ_JXSS01000118.1 GCF_000855665.1 Lysobacter sp. A03 | reverse complement strand
AAGCAGCTTGCAGCGCGCCAATGCGGTTGCCGTGGAGCAGGCCACGGCCGAGCAGATCTGGATCCGCGGCCTGGCGCAGCGCTTGCCCTTCGGCAAGGTGCTGGTCGCGATTGCCAACAAACATGCAGGGTTCTACCCCGTTTTCGCGGACTGTTGAGTTAAGGCCATAAAGGCTTGGTCCCGAGCATGGATTCTGCGTTGCATTCGGGGATTGTGGAAGCGTTCGATGTAGTCAAAGATGTCGGATCGTGCGTCGTTGCGGGTCAAGTAGCGTTTTCGGTGGATGCGTTCGCGCTTGATCATCCCAAAGAA
>NZ_JXSS01000046.1 GCF_000855665.1 Lysobacter sp. A03 | reverse complement strand
ACGCACGATCCGACATCTTTGACTACATCGAACGCTTCCACAATCCCCGAATGCAACGCAGAATCCATGTTCGGGACCAAGCCTTTATGGCCTTAACTCAACAGTCCGCGAAAACGGGGTAGAACCCTAGTTAAGCCGACCCCCAACGTGTTGGCCGGATGCTGGTAGGAATTTAACCACGAGTCTGCCTGGAAATGGGACTTCGGGACGTCGGGGGTGGGACTTCCTTCGTTAAAGTGGACACCTGATGGTTAGGCGCATTCTCGTTCAAACTCGGCGGGTGATTTATATCCCAGTGCCGAGTGTAAGCGCCGGTGGTTGTAGAAGTCGATGTAGCTGTGGA
>NZ_JXSS01000028.1 GCF_000855665.1 Lysobacter sp. A03 | reverse complement strand
CGCACGCGCAGGTCCAGCGCGTCAAGGTCGTTGTCCGGATCCAGTCCTGCGCTGCCTTCCACGGTGAGGATGCCCGGGTCGTTCCAGTACAGCTCGGGCAGCGACCAGCCTTCACCCTCGCGGTGCGCGGCCCCGACCCGCAGATCGATCCGCCGTTGCTCCAGCGCGAGGTAGGTGGTGCCCCACAACAGTTCGCCGCCATCCAGCCGGCCTTCCACCCGGATCAAATCGGACTCGCCGAGCCGCGCATCGACGTCGATGCTGGCGTCAAGATCGGCCGCCGCAATGCTGCCGTCTTCGGTATCCAGACCGGCGCCGCGAAGGACCACCGGGCCGCTGATCCGCAGCGGCTGGTCATTGACGGCGCGCACGACGAGGCGCGCATCGCCCTCCCCCGCCGCAATCACTGCAGCCGGCCAGGCCTGCGCCAGAAGTGCCTGGGTCCAGACCAGCGGAACGCGTGTCAGGTCGATCCGGGTCGCATCCGGGTTCACCGCCTCGCGATGCACGCCTATCCGGCTTGCACCGCGCGCCAGTTCGGCATCGATGTCCATCGCGTCGACCGCAATCGACAGCTGCATTGGCGGGGCATTGCCACTGCGGATCTCGCCGGCGCATACCCAGACTTCTGATTCCTCCCGCCGCAGCCGGCAGCGCCAGTCCAGGTCGTTGAAGCGATAGCTCAATGAGGGAGAATCGATGCGCTTGGCCCGCAGCCGCAATTCGCCGTGCTGGGCGCTGGCAGGCCAGGACAATCGCACGCTCACGTTGTCGAGGTCGGCGATCGCCGATTCGATGCGGTCGATCTTCGCGCTCAGCGTTCGGGCCTGGGTCGGGCCACAGACAAGCAAGGTCATGAACACCAGCAGCCACAGCGCCCATGCAGCTGGCCCACGGTCGCGCGCGCGTCGTCTCAACACGCAGTTCGACAGGCGCGATGGCGGCGGCGATAGTAGCGGGCCAAGCATCGTTGCAGCATACCCAGCGGAGCCAGTGATTCCGATGAACGATCCACACGGACTGCCACGAATCCTGCTGGTGGAGGACGAGCCTACGAGTGCGGCCTTCCTGGCCGCGGCCGCGCGCGCGGCCCCGGCGCATGTCGACATCGCCCCGGATGTGGCAACGGCGATGACCCTGGCCCGACAACACACCTACGCGCTCTGGATGTTCGACGCCACCCTGCCGGATGGCAGCGGCAGTGAACTCCTGCGACGGCTGCGGCAGGACTCTCCGGGTATTCCGGCGATTGCGCACACCGCCGGCGATGATCCCTCGCAACTGGCCGCGCTGGCCGATGCCGGTTTCACCAAGGTGTTGCGCAAGCCCCTGCCGACCGCCGAGGTCCAGGCCGCTGTGCGACGCGCCCTGGGCTTGCCAGTGCCCGCTGCCACCAACGAGCCTGGCACCGCACACGCAGCGGTGCCGGTATGGGACGATCGCGCCGCCGCAGCGGCACTGAACGGCAACGACGAGCATGTCGCAACCTTGCGCGGCTTGTTTCTCGACGAGTTGCCGCAGGCCTGCGAGCGCATCGCGGCGGCCGCACACACCGGCAATTTCGATACGGTAGGCGCGGAACTGCACCGGCTGCGTGCCAGTTGCGGCTTCGTGGGCGCGGCCAAGCTGGTCGTGTTGGTGAAGCTGTTGCAAGCCGAGCCATCCAATCGCCAGCTGATGGAACGCTTCGAAGCAGCGGCGCGCGAGACCTTGGTGCGAACGCCGGCCGCGACCGGACACAGCAGCTAGCCGGGCGTCGATCCGCGCCTGGGCATGCTCGCGAGCATTTCCCAGGACTTGAGGCCGCGCGGCCCGAGATGATGGGCGAGCACCGTGCGCAACACCCGCCGCAGTCCAGGCAGGTCCTCCGCATCGGGCATTCCGTCGCTCGCCAGGCACAGCAGGCCCCGCCCGGACGCCGCCCGGATGCGATCGCCATGCCCGCGGTCGCTCAGCACCCGCTGCGGGCCCTGCTCCGGATCGACCCGGTAGCGCGCGGCCGGATCGATCGGATCGCCCTCGCCGTCTTGGCTCCAGTCAAACCCCACACCCAGCCCTTCCAGAAGGTCGCGCTCGAAGCGGCGCAGCGTCCAGGCCAGCGGCGCCTCGGCACGCAGGCGCTCGCGGGTCACCGCGTAGGCAACGAAAAGGTCCGGCTGGGGCTCACCGCGCGGCGTCAGCCGCATCGTCAGCTCGTTGATGTAGAAGCCGGCCAGCATGGCGTCGCCGATCAGGCGCGGAGCCGCGTCCACGGCCTCGGCCGATCGCAACTGGGCGAGCTCGCCCTGTTGCACCGCGTCGAGGCGGATCGACTGCAAGGGTTGCAGGGCGGCACGCAGGGGATGGCGCCTGGCCCCGCGTATGCCACGCGCAACCACGCCGATGCGGCCGTGGTTCGCGCTCAGCACCTCCACCAACAGGCTGGTTTCGCGCCAGGCCCGTGCATGCAGCACGAAGGCGGGCTCGTCACTCAGGCGCATGGATGCACAACCCGCGCCGCTTGCTCCGTACGCCAGCGGCGCAGCGGGCTATTCGTGGTAACCGAAGGCGCGCAGCGCGGCTTCATCGTCCGACCAACCCTCGCGGACCTTGACCCAGGTTTCCAGGAACACCTTGGAACCGAACAGCTGCTCCATCTGGATCCGCGCGCGCGCGCCGATCTCGCGCAGGCGCTCACCGCCCTTGCCGATCACGATCGCCTTCTGGCCGTCACGCTCGACCCAGATCACCGCGCCGATCCGCAACAACTTGCCGTCGACGATGAAGCGCTCGATCTCGACCGTGGTCGCGTACGGGAGCTCATCACCCAATTGACGCATCAGTTGCTCACGGACCATCTCGCCGGCGAGGAAGCGCTGGCTCTTGTCGGTGATCTCGTCTTCTTCGTAGATCGCGGCCTGCTCGGGCATCAACCCGAGCAACTGCTTGACCAGCGCCTCCAGACCCTTGCGCTTGAGCGCGGAGACCGGGTGCACGCCGGCAAAGTCGCGTCCCTCGGACACCTTCGCCAGATACGGCAGCAGCTCGGTCTTGTCCTTCAGGCGATCCACCTGGTTGACCACCAGGACCACCGGCACGCCGGCCTGGTGCAGCGCCTGATAGGCGAATGTGTCCGCGTCCTCCCACTTGCCGGCGCGGACGACCAGCATCGCCGCGTCCACGCCTTCCAGCGCGCCGCGTGCGGCCCGGTTCATCCAGCGGTGCATCGCGGTCGCAGTCGACTTGCCCTGGTCCTGATGGAGTCCGGGGGTATCTACCAGCAGCAGTTGCCCGTCTGGGAATGAAGCGATGCCGAGCAAACGGTGGCGGGTGGTCTGCGGGCGCGAGGAGACGATGCTCACCTTGGCGCCGACCAGCGCATTGGTCAGGGTGGATTTGCCGACGTTGGGCCGGCCGATGACGGCGACGTGGCCGCTGCGGTGCGTAGGATTCATCGGGTGATTGTAGTGGCTGCCGACGGTACCGCGGACAACCACGGCCTACTGGACGCCCATTACCGCCAGTGCCGACTCCGCAGCTACCTGTTCAGCCGCGCGGCGCGAGTGGCCTTCGCCTTCGGTCGCCAGCGCGGGGCTGCTCAGGGTGCAGGTGACCCGGAACACCTTGGCGTGCTCCTCACCCGTCTCGGCCACCAGTTCGTATCCCGGCAAAGGCTTCTGGCGGCCCTGCAGCCATTCCTGCAGGCGGGTCTTGGCGTCCTTTCCAACCTTGTGCGGTGGCGGCAGCGCCGCCATGGCGTCGGCGAACCACGGCACCACCACGCTACGGCAGGCTTCGAATCCGGCGTCCAGATAGATCGCCGCGATTACCGCCTCCAGCGCATCGGCAAGAATCGAGTCGCGACGGTGGCCGCCGGTCTTCATCTCACCCGGCCCCATGGTCAAGCGCTCGCCCAACGCGAGGGCGCGGGCAACGGTCGCCAACGAGGACTCGCGCACCAGTTCGGCACGGCCGCGGGTCAGTGCGCCTTCGTCCGCCCCCGGCCAGTGCCGATAAAGCGCCTCCGCGATGAACAGGTTGACCAGCCCGTCGCCGAGGAATTCCAGGCGTTCGTTGTGCGAGGAACCGGCACTGCGGTGCGTCAGTGCCTGGGCCAGCAGCGCCGGCTCGGCAAACGCGTGGCCGATGAGGTCAGTCACCGGCATGCGGCGGTCAGTTACCGGCCGCACCACGTCGCAGTTCCTTCTCGGTGCTGAAATTGCCGACCACATCGAGGTTGGCGATCAGCGGCTTGCGCACCTCGTAATCGACGGTGATCAGATAGCCCGCATCCTTGCGAACCACCTTGATGTCGGCCGGCTTGACGTTCTCGGAGTAGTTGATGTTCATTCGGCGGAAAAACATGTCCTTGATGCGCGCGGGCGTCTCGTCCACGACGCCCGGCTCCTTGGCGATCCCTTCCAGAGACTGCTTGACGGCGTAGTACTCCGTGTACATCGGGATGACCTTCATGCCCATGTAGATGAACACCCCGGCCACGCCGAGCACGATGATGAAACCGACCAACGTGATGCCGCTTTGCGTACGCTTCATATCGAATTGCTCCCCAGTAGTTTGTCCAACGCGCACCGTCAATGGCACGCGCAAATCCGCTTCATGCAGCCGCACGCCCCCAGCTGCATGTCCCCTTGCTAGCGAATCCGCTCGCCGACCCGGGAGAAATCCACCCCGCCGTCGAAATTCATCCAGATCAGGAACGCCTTCCCGCGCAGGTTCTCCTCCGGCAGGTAGTCCCAATAGCGGCTGTCTTCGCTGTTGTCGCGATTGTCCCCCATCACGAAATACTGGCCTTCCGGCACCGTCCACTCGCCCTCGGCGGGATCGCGGAACGGCAGCCCGGTTCGCTCCAGCACCAGGTGGGTGCGATCGCCCACGTGCTCGCGCAACTCGGTGGCACCGGTCATCTCCGAGCCGTTGCCACGCCCCTCGTACGGCCCGATCTCTTCATACACCATCGGCGTGCCGTTGACGAAGACCTGGTTGTCGCGATAGCCGATGCGATCGCCCGGCAAACCCATCACGCGCTTGATCCAGTCCTGGTCGGGATGGTGCGGCGGCCGGAAAACGACCACGTCGCCTCGTTGCGGCTCGCCGATGCCCACCACCTTTTTGTTCGTGATCGGCAGGCGCAGGCCGTAGGAGAACTTGTTGACCAGGATGAAGTCGCCGGTCAAGAGGGTCGGCATCATCGAATTGGACGGAATCCGGAACGGTTCGGCGATGAAACTGCGCAGCACCAGCACCGCAAGCAGCACTGGGAAGAACGCCTTGGCGTAGTCCACGTACCACGGCTCGCTGCCGTCATCGAGCAGGCCGCGATAGTCGGCGCGGCGCCTGGCCAGCACCAGTTTGTCCAGCAGCCAGATCAGCCCGGAGGCGAGGGTAAGCGCCACCAGGGCAATTTCGAACCAACGCATGCTGTTTCCTTATTGTGCTTTGTTGACGACTGCTGAGTGCTGCCGCCTACTTGTTGTCCTGCTGCAGCACCGCCAGGAACGCTTCCTGCGGGATTTCCACGTTACCGACCTGTTTCATGCGTTTCTTGCCGGCCTTCTGTTTCTCGAGCAGTTTCTTCTTGCGCGAAATGTCGCCACCGTAGCACTTGGCCAGCACGTTCTTGCGCATCGCCTTGACCGTGCTGCGCGAGATGATCTGCGAGCCCACTGCGGCCTGGATCGCCACGTCGAACATCTGCCGCGGGATGAGCTCGCGCATCTTCTCGCAGATCTCACGGCCCCGGCGATCAGCATGCGCGCGGTGGGTGATGATGCTTAGTGCATCGACCTTGTCACCATTGATGAGGGTGTCCACGCGCACGAACGGGCCGGCCTGGAAACGTTCGAACTGGTAGTCCAACGAGGCGTAACCGCGCGAGACGGACTTCAGGCGGTCAAAGAAGTCCAGCACCACCTCGCTCATGGGCAGCTCGTAGCTGATCTGGACCTGGCTGCCCATGTAGGTGATGCCGAGCTGGTTGCCGCGCTTTTCCTCGCACAGGGTGATCACGTTGCCGACGTAATCGGGCGGGGTGAGGATGTTGGCGCGGATGATCGGCTCGCGGATCTCCTCGGTCAGGTTCGCCGCCGGCAGCTTGGCCGGGTTGTCCAGCGACACGATGGTCCCGTCCGTCTTGAGCACCTCGTAGACCACGGTCGGCGCGGTGCTGATGAGGTTGAGGTCATACTCGCGCTCCAGGCGCTCCTGCACGATTTCCATGTGCAGCATGCCCAGGAAGCCGCAACGGAAACCGAAGCCCATGGCCTCCGAGGATTCGGGCTCGAAGCGCAGCGCGGCGTCGTTCAGGCGCAGCTTGTCCAGCGCCTCGCGCAGGTCGGGGTAGTCATCGGCGTCGACCGGAAACAGTCCGGCGAAGACGCGCGGCTGCATTTCCTGGAAGCCCGGCAGCGGCGACGGCGCCGGGTCGGCCAGCAGGGTCAGCGTGTCGCCGACCGGCGCGCCATGGACATCCTTGATGCTGGCGTTGATCCAGCCCACCTCGCCCGCACGCAGGATCGGCATGTCCTTGCGCTTGGGGGTGAACACGCCGACCTTGTCGACCAGATGCCATCGGCCCGTCGACATGACGAGGATCTTGTCACCAGGCTTGATCTCGCCCTGCATCACGCGCACCAGCGACACCACGCCCAGGTAGTTGTCGAACCAGGAATCGATGATCAGTGCCTGCAGCTTGTCGGTATCGCGCGGCTTGGGCGGCGGGATCCGGGTGACGATCGCCTCCAGCACTTCCTCCACGTTGAGGCCGGTCTTGGCACTGATGGCCACCGCGTCGCTGGCGTCGATGCCGATGACCGCCTCGATCTCTTCCTTTGCGCGGTCGACATCCGCCGTCGGCAGGTCGATCTTGTTGATCACCGGAATCACTTCCAGGCCCTGCTCGACGGCGGTGTAGCAGTTGGCCACCGACTGCGCCTCCACGCCCTGGGCCGCATCCACCACCAGCAGCGCACCTTCGCAGGCCGCCAGGGAGCGGCTGACCTCGTAGCTGAAGTCGACGTGGCCCGGTGTGTCGATGAAGTTGAGGTGGTAGGTCTTGCCGTCGCGCGCGGTGTAGGGAACCGACACCGACTGCGACTTGATGGTGATGCCCCGCTCGCGCTCGATCGGGTTGTTGTCCAGGACCTGGGACTCCATCTCGCGGGCCGTCAGGCCACCGCACATCTGGATCAGGCGGTCGGCCAGCGTCGACTTGCCGTGGTCGACGTGGGCAATGATGGAGAAGTTGCGGATCTGCTGCATGCGGTCGGCGATGGGCCCGGGGCCAGTTAAGTCAACACGCGATTATCGCATAAGCGCTCCCGCCCTCCGCGGCCATGGTGCCGCAGGGGCGGGAAGCGGAATGCCGCGGCCGCGAGGTCAGCCCTTGGGGACGGTTACCGCGATGAACTGGGTCGTGCCACCACGCTGCACCAGCAGCATCAGGGTGTCGCCCGCCTTGGCCTTGCCCAGCATCAGGGACAGCTGCGCCGGGCTGCCGACGCTGTCGCGGCCCACCGCGACGACGACGTCGCCCGGGCGCAGTCCGGCCTCGCGCGCGGCATCCGAATCAACCCCGGCCAGCATGACGCCCTCGTCATCGCCCAGACCCAGCTGCTTGCGCTGTGCCGGGGTCAGGTCGCGGGCGGTCAGGCCGAGCGCATTGGAACCAATAACCTCCCGGGGACGCGCACCGGGGCCGCTGCGACGAGGACTGGTCGCGGCGGCGGACTCATCACCGCCAATCACCACATTGATCGAGCGCAGCTTGCCACCGCGGAACACCTCCAGCTGCGCCTTGGTCCCCGGGGCCAGGGCACCGACGATCGGCGGCAGGTCGCTGACGTCCTTGATAACGGTGCCATTGAACGAGCGGATCACGTCCATCCGCTCGATACCGGCTTTTTCCGCCGCGCTGCCGGGCTGGACATTGGCCACCATCGCGCCCTGGTTGTCGGGCAGGTTGATTGCCTTCGCCGTCTCGCTGGTCACCGGCTGCATGATCACGCCCAACATGCCGCGGCTGACCTTGCCGGTGGTCTTGATCTGCTCGACCGCGCTCATCGCCAGGTCGATCGGGATCGCGAAGCTGACCCCCATGAAGCCGCCCGAGTTGGAGAAGATCTGCGAGTTGATGCCGACCACCTCGCCGGAGGTGTTGAGCAGCGGGCCGCCGGAGTTGCCGCGGTTGATCGCCACGTCGGTCTGGATGAACGGAACGTACTGCTGGCCGGAATAGGGATTGGAACGCCCCACCGCGCTGACGATGCCGGCGGTGACCGAGTGATCCAGGCCAAAGGGCGAGCCGATGGCGACCACCCACTGCCCAGCCTCTACCGAGGTCGAGCTGCCCGGGCGCAACCAGCGCAGGCCATCGGCCTGGATCTTCAATACCGCCACGTCGTACTGTTCGTCGCTGCCGATCACTTCAGCCTCGAATTCGCGGCGGTCCGACAGGGTGACGATGACCTTGTCGGCGCCATCGATGACGTGGAAGTTGGTCAGCACGTAGCCGTCATCGGAGATCACGAAGCCACTGCCCATCGATGTGCCCCCGCGCTGTGGACCCGAACCACCGGGCGCGCCCGGCATGGGCATGCCGAAGTGGCGGAACAGCTCCTCGAAACCGTCCGGCATCTGCGGCCCGGCGGAGCGGCCCCTGCGCGGCGTCGTTTCCGCACTGATGTTGACCACCGCCGGCCCGACCTGCTTGACCAGCTGGCTGAAGTCCGGCAGGCCGGTAACGATGGGCGTCGGTGCGGGAGGTGTCACCGCCTGGGCTGCGACGGGAACCGACTCAGCGGCGGGAACCGGGGTCTGCTGCGCCGTGCAGGCCAGCGGCAACGCCGCGGCAAGCGCACCAAGCAGGAAGATCGAGCGGAGCGGATAGGGCATGGGTCGGCCTCGTGTTGCGAAAACAGGAATCAGTGGCGGATGACTGCGCCGGCAGACGGCTCGGGCAGCATGTGCGAAGTGGGTAACGGTTCCCGCTCGACCGCCCCGGAGACCGGGTCACTGCGCAGGGTGGCGGGTTCGAATGGGTAGAAGGAGATGGGAACCCCCGCCTCATTGCCACCGGTGAAGCCGACGGTCATGCCGGCATTGGCGTGGAATCCCGGCACGGCCGCTCGCGGCCATGGTTTGGATGCAATGGCGTCGGGAGTGAATGGACGAACGCGAGCCGAGTCGGCAGTGGCCGGGACCGGCCCGGACCGCGCGGGACCGGAGCCGGCCGGTGCCGCCACCGAAGCATCAGGCGATTGGGCACGTGAGCCGGCCACGGTGCGGCCGACCGACCGCTGGCGAGGTTCGCTGCGGCGCGATGCATCGGGTGAGGTCGAGGCCATCGCAGAGGCGGCCAGGGCTGCAGCCGCGGCGCCGGTCTGGATGGTGGTGGCGTCGTCGGGCGCGCTGTTCTTCGACTTCGACCCCGATCCGGTGCCGGCGATCAACGGTGCGGGGGAGTCGACGGATGCCGCGGCGCCTGCGGTGGACACAAGCTCCCGGCCCGTCGGCGCATCCGCCGCCGGATCTTCCCCGTCCAGCATCGGACGCGCGACGAACAGCGCCGCGATGGCGACCGATGCCGCCAGAGCGCCGCCCAACCAGCGCGGCTTGTGACGGACGGGGCCGCGCCGGGTCCGGACATCCGTCAACACCGCGTGTTCCTGTTCCCGACCAACCGCTGCCATGACCCGATCGGCGAATCCGGACGGTGCGGGAGCGACGCCGTCACCGCGCAACGCATCACCGGCCAATTGCCAGCGACCACATGCCTCGCGCCAACCCGCATCCCCGCCGAGCCGCTTCAACGCGAAGCGCGCCTCGTCGGGTCCGAGCTGGCCATCGAAAAGGGCGCTCAGCTCCCCGGCCCCGGATCCATCACTGTGGGTGTTTGACATCAGCATGTTTGACATCAGTGTTTCCGCTCCTGGGAATCGGGTACGGCGTCAAGCAGGGGGCGAAGCTCCTGATCGATTGCGTCACGTGCGCGGAAGATCCGCGATCGCACGGTGCCAATCGGGCACCCCATTTTTTCGGCAATCTCTTCGTAGCTCAGCCCTTCGACCTCGCGCAGGGTAATCGCTTCCCGCAGCTCGGCCGGCAATCCTTCGACCACGCGAAGCACCAGTTGTTCCACCTGCTGGCGCATCAGTTCACGTTCGGGAGTGTCGTTGTCGCGCAGGCGGATCGCGGAGTCGAACTGCTCGGCGTCGCCGACATCGATGTCAGCACCCGGTGGGCGGCGCTTCTGCGCGACAAGGTGGTTCTTGGCGGTATTCACTGCAATCCGGTGCAACCATGTATAGAACTGCGCATCACCGCGGAAGTTCGGCATCGCCCGGTAGGCGCGCATGAACGCGTCCTGCGCCACATCCTGGCATTCGCTCCAGTCGGCGATGTAACGGCCGATCAGCGCAACGATCCGGTGCTGGTACTTGCGTACCAGAGCATCGAACGCGGTGCTGTCGCCCTGCTGCACACGCCTGACCAGCTCCTGGTCCAAATCATTCTCGGCCATACCGCGCGCCGGCACTCCTGGTCAGCTCGGCCTTGGCCAAGCAGTGGGACAACCCTTTCGGGGAGAAAGTTCCTTTGACTACCGTTGGGGCGCCGTGGCCTGCCTGCAAGCACACCCCGTCGCCCTCGGCTGCGCGCGTGTCCTGACGGAGTGTTCGCGGCGTCCATTTGACGCCGGTTAAACAACCTCGGGATGATAGCTGTCTGTTCCATACTTCAATGGATGGTGCCTGATGGCTCCCCCGACCACTCCCCTGCCCGGCTTTGACGGGTTGCGCAGCCAGCACTGGCTTGCGCAGATGCGCGATGACGGCGTCCTCGTCCTGTCCCTGGATCGTGCGGGGGAGAGCGTCAATGCCCTGTCTCAAGACGTCCTGATCGAACTCGATGCCCTGGTGGAACGCATCCAGATCGACCCGCCCAAGGGCGTGGTTTTCCGCTCGGCCAAGGACAGTGGTTTTATCGCCGGTGCCGATATCAAGGAATTCCAGAGCTTCGATGAAAAGGGCACGGTCGCCGGCGCCCTGAAACGCGGACAGCAGGTGTTCCAGCGGGTCGCCGAGTTGCCGTGCCCGACCGTGGCGGCCATCCACGGCTTCTGCATGGGCGGCGGCACCGAGCTCGCGCTGGCCTGCAACTACCGCGTCGCCAGCAACGATCCCTCAACCCGGATCGGCCTGCCCGAAGTACAGCTGGGCATCTATCCGGGCTGGGGCGGCAGCGTGCGCCTGCCGCGCCTGATCGGTGCGCCGGCCGCGATGGACATGATGCTGACCGGTCGCGCGGTGCGTGCGTCGGCGGCGCGGGCCAGCGGGCTGGTCGACAAGACTGTCGACAAGGCCATGCTGGTGGATGCGGCGGCAGCGATGGCCCTGAAGGGCCACCAGCGCGCACTGCGCCAGCGTTTTCTCGGCTGGGCAACCAATACCTGGCCGGCGCGCCAGGTGATCGCGCCGATGACGCTCAAGCAGGTCGCGCGCAAGGCGCCCAAGGACCATTACCCGGCACCTTACGCCCTGGTGGCGACGTGGAAGGGCACCGGCGGCAGCCTGGACCGGCAACTGGCCGCCGAGCGTAAATCGGTGTCGAAGCTTGCCTCGACCCCGACGGCGCGCAACCTGATCCGGGTGTTCTTCCTCCAGGAGCGCCTGAAGAACACCGGCGGCAAGGACCACGGCATCAGCCACGTGCACGTGATCGGCGCCGGTGTAATGGGCGGCGACATTGCCGCGTGGTCGGCCTACAAGGGCTTCCAGGTCACGCTGAACGACCGAGAGCAACGTTACATCGACGCTGCAATGACCCGAGCCGGCGCGCTGTTCGCCAAGCGAGTGCGCGACGACGTCAAACGGCCGGAAGTCGCCGCGCGCTTGAAGGGCGACCTCGCAGGCGACGGAGCCGCAAAGGCCGACCTGGTGATCGAGGCGATCATCGAGGACGCCGACGCGAAACGCGCACTGTATGCGGACATCGAGCCGCGGATGAAGGGCGACGCGCTGCTGACCAGCAACACCTCCTCCATCCCGTTGGACGAACTGCGCCACGGACTTGCGCACCAGTCGCGCTTTGCCGGCCTGCACTATTTCAACCCGGTCGCCGCCATGCCGCTGGTGGAGATCGTCCAGCATGACGGAATCGACGAGACCACCCGCCAGCGACTGGCCGCGTTCTGCAAGGCGATCGGCAAGCTGCCGGTGCCGGTGGCCGGCACCCCGGGATTCCTGGTCAACCGGGTGCTGTTCCCCTACATGCTCGAAGCAGTGACCGCGTTCTCGGAAGGCATACCGGGCGTTGCCATCGACAAGGCGGCGGTGCGCTTCGGCATGCCGATGGGCCCGATTGAACTGGTTGACACGGTCGGTCTGGATGTCGCCGCTGGCGTGGGCGCCGAGTTGTCACCGTTCCTGGGTCTTACCGTGCCCGCAGCGCTGGCCGAACAGGCCGAGCCGGGAAAGCGTGGCAAGAAAGACGGCCAGGGCCTGTACAAGTGGGAAGAAGGCAAGCCTGTCAAGCCCGATGCCCCCGAGAACTACAAGGCCCCCGACGATCTTGCCGACCGCCTGATCCTGCCGATGCTCAACGAGGCGGTGGCGTGCCTGCACGACGGCGTGGTGGCGGATGCCGACCTGCTGGATGCGGGGGTGATCTTTGGCACCGGCTTCGCCCCGTTCCGTGGCGGCCCGATCCAGTACATCCGCGAAACCGGAGTGGAATCGGTGCTGGAGCGGCTGCGACAGCTGCAGTCACGCCACGGCGATCGCTTTGCGCCGCGGCCGGGCTGGGACGCCGCCGCGCTGCGCTGAGGTCTCGCGGGACTTTACGCATCGGGGCCGCGCGCGGTTCGCGCCGGCTCCGCATGCAAAACCTGCCTACATCGTGTGGGTGGCGCGCTCGGCGTCGAGCGTGCCGGCAAGCAAGGCCTCGATCTTCCCTTTGACGGTCTCGCCCTCGACGCCTTCGCTGAACTGGATGCCGATGCCGGCCGGGCGGCTGCCCTGGGCGCCGGCCGGTGTCACCCAGATGACTTTGCCCGCCACCGGCATGCGCTCGCCCGATTCGGGGAGCGTCAGCAGCAGGAATACCTCGTCGCCGAGGAAGTAGCGGTTGGGCGTGGCCACGAATATCCCGCCGTGGCGGATGTAGGGCATGTAGGCGTTGTAGAGCCCCGCCTTGTCCTTCAAGGCCAACGAAACAATGCCCTGGCGGGCTCCCGATGAACTCATGCTGCTAACCCCTTGGTTGTCCAGCGGTCCGGCGTGACTCGCCGGCGCGCCATGCCCGCAACAGCTCCACCAGCACCAGGTCCGAGCGGACCGTGGTGCGCATCAGTTCGCGTGCGCGATTGGCCCGATCAAACCACTCGGTGAGACTGCGGGTACGCGCCGGATCGGTCAAGTCGCTGCCTGTACGCGCCACCGCCAGGTCTGCGGCGAACTGCAGGCGCAGGTCGGCGTTTGCGTCCGCGGCCCAGCGCTGCGCTGTCTCCACCACGCCAGCCTCTCCGGTGGCGACGCGCTCCAGATCTGTCGCCACCTGTCGACGCAAATCCAACGCATCGCTTTGCAGCCACTCGGCGGCCAGTCCGGGATGCCCTCGTGCCGCATCCAGTGCTTCCTCAGCCAGCGCGGCCGCGTGCCCCAGATCCTGCAGCCAGGCCAGTGCCTCCGCGCGCGGTGGCAGGCGGAATTCGATGCGCTGGCAGCGGCTCCGGATAGTGGCCGACAGGCGCGATGGGTGGTCGCTGACCAACCACAGGTAGCGACCCGGAACCGGCTCCTCCAGCGTCTTCAGCAGAGCGTTGGCGCCGGCGTGGTTGATCGCATCGGCCGGATCGATGATGACGATCTTGGTCTGGCCGTACTGGGCGCTGAGCATCATCTGCTCGGAAAGGCGGCGGATCTGCTCGATCACGATCTCCGTGCGCGGCTTCGGCGGGCGCGCCTTGTCGTTGATCGCGAAACTGACCTGCAGCAGGTCCGGGTGCCCACTGCGTCCTTGCGGGAACGCCAACGAACCGTCCGGGCGTGTCTCGATCGGGTCGGCCTGGCTTCGCGAGGCGAACATGCGGCAACTGCGGCACGTGCCGCAGGGCCCCCCTTCCTCCGTCCGCTCGGTGCACAGCAGACGGTTGGCCAGGCGCTCGGCTACGGCCAGCTTGCCCAGCCGCGCCGGGCCGCAAAACAACAGCGCATGTCCCAGCCGCCCACTGTCCAGTGCCAGCGCGGTGCGGTCATGCACGCGCTGCTGCCAGGGCGCGAAACCGTTCATCGCAGGGCATCCCGATAAGCCAGCAAATGGGCGACTGCCTCGCCCGCCACGAGCGTGGCCGGCCGGCTGGCGTCGATCACCCGGAACCGCAAGCGCTCTGCATCGGCGCGCGTCAGGTAGGCACGGCGCACGGTGTCGAAAAATCCCTGGTCCTCGGCCTCGATCCGGTCCACCGTGCCGCGTCCGCGCACGCGCTGCAGGCCGGTCTCGACCGGCACATCCAGCAACAGGGTCAGGCCCGGCACGATGCCGACCACGCGGCGTTCCAGCTCGGCGATGAAGTCGCTGTCACCCCCGCGCGCTGCGCCCTGGTAGGCGTAGCTGGCGTCGGTAAAACGATCGCTGATCACCCAGCTGCCGGCGGCCAGCGCGGGCAGGATGGTCTCGCTCACGTGCTGGGCACGGCCGGCAAACATCAGCAGCAACTCGGTTTCAGGCGTGGGCGGCTCATGGCCGGGTGCCAACAGCAGGTCGCGGATCTGCTCGGCCAGCGGCGTGCCGCCGGGTTCGCGGGTGCACACGACCGACTCCCCGGCCGCCTCCAGCGTCTCGCGCAATTGCGCCAATACGGTGGACTTGCCCGCGCCTTCGCCGCCTTCCAGAGTCACCAGGCGGGGCTGCACCTGCAGACTCACCTGGACTCCCCGGCGCGATCCATCCCGCTCACCCGCTGCCGGTAGTTCTGCAGGTACTTGCGCACATTGGCCTGATGCTCGGCGAGGGTGCGGGCGAACAGGTGGCGCCCGCTGCCATCACCGACGGCGACGAAATACAGCGCATCGCCCGGAGCCGGATTGGCGACCGCCTGCAGCGCACCCACACCCGGCATCGCAATCGGCGTGGGTGGCAGGCCGTCGCGGGTGTAGGTGTTGTACGGGGTGTCGGTAGTCAGATGCACGCGGCGGATGTTGCCGTCGTAGTCCTCACCGATGCCGTAGATGACGGTGGGGTCGGTCTGCAGCCGCATGCCGATTTTCAACCGGCGCTCGAACAGCCCGGCGATCTGCGGACGCTCTTCGGCGACGGCGGATTCCTTCTCCACGATCGACGCCATCACCAGCATCTCGTAGGGCGTTTTCAGCGCTGTACCCGGATCGCGCGCCTCCCAGGCCGCGGCCAGGGCGCGCTCCATGTCGGCGTATGCGCGGCGCAGCACGTCCAGATCACTGTCGCCGCGGCCGTACACGTAGGTTTCCGGAAGGAAGCGCCCCTCCGGATGTTCGCCGGCATGGCCCAGCGCCTCCATCAATTCTTCGGCGGACATCTCTGCGGTCTTCTGCAGCAACGGCGTCGCACGCGCCAGCGCCGCCCGCATCTCGCGGATGTTCCAGCCTTCCACCAGGGTGAAACGGTAGCGGATGGTGTCACCCTGACGCATCGCCACCAGCAGCTGGCGCGGAGTGGTCCTCGGCTCCAGCGCGTATTCGCCCACATGCAGGCGCGACGCGGCGTCCAGCTGGCGCCCGAGCAGCTGCCACTCGTAGGTCTCGCCACCCGTCACGCCCGCGGCGCGCAGGCGCTCGATCACCCGCGGCAGCGAATCACCACGCTCCACCATGATGCTGCCCCCCGTCTCCAGTCCGCCCAGCGGGCCGTCCGCGAAAGCCTGGTAGCGCTGCCACCCCAAGGCTCCCACGGCCAGCGCGGCCACCAGCGCAGCCAGCAACAGGTACAGCACCAGTACGCCGGAACGGCGCTTGCGGGGATGACTCACGACAACTCCATCGGACCGGGTCCGCTTGGCGGCAGGGGAAAAGCGGGGTGCGCGGTGGACAGCCTGCGGCGCAGTGCCGACACGGCCGGGTGCGGTGTCCAGACTCGATCGCCCAGGCGGCCGACCTGAAGGATACCGCGCACCGCGTTGACAAGGACCAGCGCGTCGGCGGATTCGACGTCCTCCACGCAGAGGCGGCGCTGTTCCACCGGAACCTGTTCGAGCACCCACCCGCGCATGGTGCCTTCCACGCCGCAACGATCAATCAACGGAGTTGTCCAACAATCGCGCTTGAGCACGAAAATATTGGCCGCGGTCGCGCAGACTGCATCACCGTCCGTGCTTCGCATGAGGCCTTCGCCGGCCGCGCCACCTGGCGCGGTGTCCGGCTCGTCTTCGGCGCGGGCGAGGACCTGCTCGAGCCGGTTGCAGTGCTTGATGCCGGCCAGCGCGGGCTGTAGTGACAGACGGGTCCGGCACCAGCGCACCGTCACCAGCGACGACTCAGGCGTGGGCAACGGGTGCCGCGACAGGATCCACACCGGCTCGGCGACCGGCGGCGGCAGGTACCCGCGCCCACCGCTACCGCGTGTCAGGAGCAGTTTGACCACGGCATCGGCGCTACCCAGCAACTGTTCGGCCTCGGCTCTTGCCAGGGATTCCGGCGGCAGTGGCAACTGCAGGCGTTCGGCACCACGTTGCAGCCGGCGCCAGTGCCGCTCCCACCACGGCAGTTCGCCACCCGCACCGCGCATTGTTTCGAAGATGCCATCGCCGTAGGCCAGCCCGCGGTTGTCTGCGGGAAGGCGGTCGATACGGGTCGGGCCTCGAAAGATCCGCGCGGCGTCGATGTTTGCGTCCATCACTTCATCACGCGAAGCCATGCGCTCAGGCTCCGCTCGCTGGATCGACTGGATCGACCGCCATTGTCGCGCCGTCAGCGACACCCAGCGCGCGCAGCATGCCGCGCGCCTTCGCCCGGGTCTCCTCCAACTCAAGCACGGGTTCGGAGTCGGCGACGATGCCGGCGCCGGTACGGAACCGCAGTTGGGTTCCATCCACCTCCGCGCTGCGGATCAGGATGTTCAGGTCGAGGTCGCCGTCGCGGTTGAGCCAGCCCATCGCGCCGGTATAGCTGCCCCGCCCCTCGCCTTCCAGCTCGGCGATGATCTGCATGCAGCGCACCTTCGGGCAACCGGTGATGGTGCCTCCCGGGAACGTCGCCCGGATCACGTCGCCCGGCGTGACCGAGGCGCGCAATCGCCCGCGGACATTGCTGACGATGTGATGGACGTGGGCGTAGCTTTCCACCGTCATCAGCTCATCAACTTCGACGCTTCCGGCCACGCACACCCGCCCCAGGTCATTGCGCTCCAGGTCGATCAGCATGATGTGCTCAGCGCGCTCCTTCGGATTGCCGACCAGCTCGCGGATCGGGGCGGCATCGTCCTGCCCGGCAATGCGTGGCCGGGTTCCGGCAATCGGCCGACTTTGCAGGACATCGCCCCGTACGGAAACCAGGCGCTCCGGCGAGGCGCTGACCACTGCCCAGGACACGTGACCCTTCTCGTGCCCGGCCGCAGGATCGGGAGGACCGGCAAACAGCCCCGCGAACGGCGCCGGGTTGTGCAGGCGCAAGCGCTGGAACAGCACAGACGGCTCCACCGGCCGGGCGAAACCGGCGCACCAGCGGCGCGAGATATTGGCCTGGAAGACATCGCCGGCGGCGAGGTATTCGAGCACCCGGGCGGTCGCATCCAGGTAGTGGGATGGAGCGTCTTCAACGACGGCAACTGGCATCACCCAGTCGGGCAGCGGCGGCAGTAGCGCCGCACGGACGAGGTCCGCTGCAAGCGCCTTCAGAAGCAGGCCGCCGCCGGGTTCGGCGATCGCGACGCAATCGCCAGTGGAGTGGTCGCGCAGGATGGCCGCCGGACATCGCACCGCTCTGGCGACCGGGAGGGCTCCGGGGGCGGCCGGAAGGTCAAGCACCGGCTCGATCTGGCCGGCAAGTTCATAGCCGAGCAGAAGCGCCCAGCCGCCGCGGAACGGCCACGGCGATTCGACATGCCCGACGTGCAACTGCTGCCACGCCGCATCCAGCACGTCGAGGAAGTCGGAACCGATCGCCCGCCCGCCCTCGTCGCGTACGGCACCGTCGCAATCCAGCTCGAATGCCTCGCCACTGGAAATCAGCAGAATGTCCCAGCGACCCTGTGCGGTACCGGCGGCACTGGACTCCAGCAACAGCGGGTAACGCGCCGGGTCGAGCCGGTGCAGGCTCAGCAGGTCGATATCGGCCGGCAGAGCGCGGGTCATTAGCTCTTCGGTCAAGTCACTACCCGCGCACGCCGGTTGCAGCGCCAAGGCCCGGTGCCTGCTCAGAGCCGCTTGAATACCAGCGTGCCGTTGGTGCCGCCAAAGCCGAAGCCGTTGGACATGGCGACATCGATCTTTTCCTCGCGCGCCACATTGGGCACGTAGTCCAGATCGCAACCCTCGCCTGGCTCGTCGAGGTTGATCGTCGGGGGAATGATGCCGGTCTGCAGCGCCATCACCGAGAAGATCGCCTCCGCACCGCCCGCCGCTCCCAGCAGGTGGCCGGTCATCGACTTGGTGGAGCTCACCATCGTCTTGTAGGCGTGGTCGCCGAAGGCGCGCTTGATGGCGCGCGTCTCGGCCAGGTCGCCCAGCGGCGTCGAGGTGCCATGCGCGTTGAGGTAGCCGACCTGATCCGGCGTGACACCGGCATCGTTCATCGCCGCGGTCATGCAGCGGGCCGGGCCATCACCGTCCTCGCTGGGCGCGGTCATGTGGAACGCGTCGGAGGTCGCGCCGAAACCCGCCAGCTCGCAATAAATGCGGGCGCCACGGGCCTTGGCGTGCTCGTACTCCTCCAGAATCAGGATGCCGGCGCCATCACCGAGCACGAAGCCGTCGCGATCCTTGTCCCACGGCCGCGAGGCCCGGGTCGGATCGTCATTGCGGGTGGACATCGCCTTCATCGAGCAGAAGCCACCCACCGAGGTTGGCGAGGAGCCGCGCTCGCCGCCACCGGCGAGCATCACATCGGCGTCGCCGTACTGGATCATGCGCATCGCCATGCCGATGGAATGGTTGGAGGTGGCGCAGGCGGACACCGCGGAGAAGTTCGGACCCTTGATGCCGGTCAGCAGCGACACCTGCCCCGGCAGCATGTTGATGATCGTGCTCGGCACGTAGAACGGGGAGATCTTGCGCGCGCCGCCGGCGAGGAACTTGGCGGTTTGCTCCTCGATCCCCAGGATGCCGCCGATGCCGGACCCGATCAGCGCACCAATGCGTTCGGCATTGCCCTCGGTAACCTCAAGGCCGGAATCCTCCAGCGCCATCAGCGCCGCACCCACGCCGTAGTGGATGAAGCTGTCCATCTTCTTCGCGTCCTTAACCGGCACCCAGCGGGTGACGTCGAAGTCGCGGATCTGGCCGGCAATCGTGGTGGTGAAGCCGGTTGTGTCGAAATGGGTGATCGGGCCAATGCCCGAGCGTCCATTGACGATGCCGTCCCAGCTGCTGGCGACGTCGTTGCCCAATGGGGATACGAGGCCGAGGCCGGTGACAACTACACGCCTGCTGGAGGCCGGTCGATTGGACATGGAGCAACTCCGCTGGTCGACGCGCTGGCACGATGCCCCGGGGCGCGCCTGGAATGTCTGGGTCGTGGAAAGACACAAGGCCGCATGATGCGGCCCCGGTCTGCAATGCGCGACGCGATGCGCCGATCCATGACCGGTCGCAACGCCTCGGCTGATTACGCCTTGACGTGCGTCGTCACGTAATCGATGGCCTGCTGCACCGAGGTGATCTTCTCGGCTTCCTCGTCCGGGATCTCGCACTCGAACTCTTCCTCGAGGGCCATCACCAGCTCGACCGTATCGAGGGAGTCGGCGCCCAGGTCGTCCACGAACGAAGCGTTGTTGGTGACTTCTTCTTCCTTGACGCCAAGCTGTTCGACCACGATCTTCTTGACGCGCTCTTCGATGCTGCTCATTGGTATTTACTCCTCCCGTACGGGATATTCGATGGAATAGTGTAGTGGAATCGAAGGCCAGCGGACTATCCGGCAGGCCCTTTCACTTCGGTTTGCGCGTCCTGCGCTGCGACATGCGGTATCAAATGCATGCGTTATCAAGGCATGTACATGCCGCCGTTCACGTGCAGGGTCTCGCCGGTTATGTAGGACGCCGCCGGTCCGGCCAGGAACGCGACCGCGCGGGCGATGTCCGTCGGATCGCCAAACCGTCCCAGCGCGATCTGCCCCAGCATCTCGTTGCGGCTGTCTTCGGGCAGGCCACGGGTCATATCGGTGTCGATGAAGCCCGGCGCGACGACGTTCACGGTCACCCCGCGGCTGCCGATCTCCTTGGCCAGCGACTTGCTGAAGGCGATGATGCCGGCCTTCGCGGCCGCGTAGTTCGCCTGGCCGGCGTTGCCGGTTACGCCGATCACCGAGGCGATGTTGATGATACGCCCACGGCGCGCCTTCATCATCGAGCGCATCACCGCCTTGGAGGTGCGGTAGACGCTGCTCAGGTTGGTATCGATGACCGCCTGCCAGTCCTCGTCCTTCATCCGCAGCAGCAGGTTGTCGCGGGTGATGCCGGCGTTGTTGACCAGGATCGAGATCGGGCCAATGTCCTTGCCGATCGCATCGATCAGGGCGAGCGTCGCGGCGCCGTCGGCGACATCGATCACGCGGCCGTGGCCACCGGCCGCCGACAGGCGCGCGGCGATCGCGTCAGCACCGGTCTGGGAAGTCGCGGTGCCGATGACGGTTGCGCCCTGAGCCGCAAGCTCGTCGGCAATGGCGGCACCGATGCCGCGGCTGGCGCCGGTGACCAGCGCAATCTCGCCGTTGAGGAGTTGGTTGCTCATAGGGGAATCCTGTACTCACACCGGCTCAGAACCGGTGAAGGGTGGGTTATTTCCAGTCCGCCAGGGCGGCTTCAAGGTCGGCCGGCGCGCCGAGAGCGCGGGCATCGAGCGACTTGTCGATGCGCTTGACCAATCCGCTCAGCACTTTCCCGGGGCCGCACTCGGCGACCGCAGTGGCACCATGCTCGGCCAGAGCGAGGACGCACCGGGTCCACTGCACCGGGAGATAGAGCTGGCAGACCAGCGCGTCACGGATCGCCTCGATGGATCGGTTGGTATTCGCTTCGACGTTCTGCACCACCTGCAGCGTCGGCATCGCCCAATCCAGGCCTTCCATCGCTTCGGCGAGTTGGTCGGCCGCCTCGCGCATCAGCGGCGTATGCGAGGGGACGCTGACGGCGAGTTTGATCGCCTTGCGCACTCCGCGCTCGGCCAGTTGCACCAGGGCTTCGTCAACCGCTGCGGCATGCCCGCCGATGACGATCTGGCCCGGCGAGTTGTAGTTGGCGGGTACTACGACCTCACGGCTGGACACGCTGCGGCACACCTCTTCCACCAGCGCGTCGTCCGCGCCGAGGATGGCCGCCATCGCGCCGGTACCTGCAGGGGCGGCTGCCTGCATCAGCTGTCCGCGCAGGCGCACCAGCCGGGCAGCCTGCTCCAGCGGCAGGGCTTCGGCGGCAACCAGCGCGCTGTATTCGCCCAGGCTGTGCCCGGACAGGATCGCAGGGCGAGCGCCACCGCGGGACTGCCACACACGCCATACCGCCACGCTCGCGGCAAGCAGTGCCGGCTGGGTGAATTCGGTCTGATTGAGCTGCTCGCCCGCGCCTTCGCGGCTCATTTCCCACAGATCGACGCCGGCACCTTTGCTGGCCTCGGCAAAGGCCTGCTGGACCAGCGGCTCCTGCGAGGCAAGGTCCGCGAGCATGCCGGCGGACTGGGATCCCTGGCCGGGAAAGACGAAGGCGATGGATGGGGGCATGTTTTTGCTGCGGCGAACCAATCAAAGCCGCTCATGATACGCGAGCAGGTGGACAAGTCGTCTGTACTGCGGCGTAGGGTTGACTCCCGCCGGGGCGCCGCCCGCGAGAGCGTCTCCTCAGTAGCGCAGCAGCGCCGAGCCCCAGGTAAAGCCGCCGCCGAACGCCTCCAGCAACAGCAGTTGGCCGCGCTTCACCCGCCCGGAGCGAACCGCCTCGTCGAGTGCGAGCGGCACCGAGCCCGACGAGGTGTTGCCATGCTTGTCGACGGTGACGATCACGCGTTCCATGGGCATGTCCAGCCGCCGCGCGGTGAGTTCGATGATGCGCAGGTTGGCCTGATGCGGGATCAGCCAGTCGATCTCACTGCGGTCGATGCCGTTGGCTTCCAGGGTTTCCTCGACCACCGCATCCAGCGCCTTGACCGCATGCTTGAACACGTCGTTGCCGGTCATCATCACCTTGACGCCGGCGTTGTGCTCCTCGGGCTTGAAGCCCACCGAGACGCCCACCGGGTTGTACAGCAACTCTTTCTTGCCGCCATCGGCATGCAGATGGGTACTGAGGATGCCCGCCTCGGAGTCGGCTTTCAGCACGACTGCGCCGGCGCCGTCGCCAAACAACACGCAGGTACCGCGATCGGTCCAGTCAAGCATCCGGGTCAGGGTTTCCGCGCCGATCACCAGGGCGGTTTTCGCCGCTCCGGACCGGATGAAATTGTCGGCAATCGACAGCGCGTAGACGAAGCCCGAGCAGGCCGCGTTGACGTCGAACGCCGGGCAGCCGTTGGCGCCAAGGCGATGCTGGACCAGGCAGGCGGTGGAGGGAAAGATGATGTCCGGCGTGGTCGTGCCCAGCACGATCAGGTCGATCTCGGAGGCCTCCACCCCGGCCGCTTCCATCGCGCGCACGGCTGCGTGGTAGGACAGGTCGCTGGTGGTTTCCCCTTCCGCGGCGATATGCCGCTGACGGATCCCGGTGCGCGAGGCAATCCACTCATCGCTGGTGTCGACCAGTTTGGACAGGTCGTCATTGGTCAACACTTTTTCCGGCAGGTAGCTGCCGGTACCCGCAATGCGGGAATAGATACGCTCAGTCATTGCCACTCCGCGGTCAAAAGCCTTCACGCGGAAAACCGCGCCCCAGCTAGCAGACCCGATTGACGGCGCCCGCGCAAGCTCGGTCCAGTTGGCCGGGCTCGCAATCCGCCCGCGGCCCTACGCTTATGCCGGACACAAAAAAATCGCCCCGGCGCCGAATGGCGCCAGAGGCGATTTGCATGCCGGGGATCCCGGCACGCGGTCACGAAGGACTTATTCTTCGTCGACGAAGCTGGTCTTGGTGTCCATGACCTTCTTGCCGCGGTAGTAGCCGTCAGCGGTCACGTGGTGGCGGATATGGATCTCGCCAGTGGTCGGATCGGTGGACAACTGCTTGGTGCCCAGCGAGTCGTGGCTGCGGCGCATGCCACGCTTGGAGGGAGAAACGCGGGACTTCTGGACAGCCATGGTCTTAACTCCAGGGAAAACTCAAAAATATGCAGGTGGATGGCCCGTAAGCTGGGCCGGAACGCAGGAACAGCCCGTAATTCTAACTCGGGTCGTCCGGTTTTTTCTTCAATGACGACAGGGCGGCGAAAGGATTGATCCGCTCCAGATCGGCTTCCGGAATGGGCCAGTCGGCCTCCATCGCCTCGGTGCCGGGTTTCACCGGGACCACCGGGATTGCGAGGATCAACTCGTCCTCCACCAGGTCCAGCGCCGACAACATGCCGTCGGCCGGCATCAACAACGGCTCATACCCTTCCGGCAGTGCCGCTTCATCGGCTTCCTGACGGATCAGGCCCAGTCGCTGGACGACATCCACCGGAAACAGGAAGCGGGTCAACGTGCGCTGGCACAACAACGGCAGCTCCGTTTTCGCATGCAGCTCCGCGTAGGGCACCTGCAACTCATCGCTGCCGAAATCCAGCGTGTACTCCACGTCACCGTCCGTATCCACCAGACTGCCGACCAGCCGCGGGAACGAGGCCAGAGGCGCGCGCCCTGCAAGCCCGCGCCGCGCCGAAACCATGCGCCACGCATCCAGCAACTCGGGCACAGACGGTTTGGTTGAGTCAGCGGACATAAGCCGGACGATGTTAGGGGTCACGCCGGGGAGTGTCAAATAACGTCCAGGGAGTGACACCCCCTTCCGAGAACCGCCGATCGTTGCGTTGGCGCGGATGCGCCATGCGTGTTTGCCCCCCGGGAGCCGGGCGCGGCAGACTGGGCGCTCACCCGACTGGCCCGCTGACTGTGAACCCACTCATGCTTCTGGTCCTGATCGCCGCGGCGCTGATCCTTGGTCTCGCTGCCTGGTACGGACTTCGCGGTCGTCGCTACCGGGAGATGCAGCGACTGCTCGACTCCGCCGACGCACTGGAAGCGCGCCTGCGCGCCGCACGCCGACAAATCGAGGCGGTCACCGGGGAAAGCGACGCCGATCCGGTGCATGAGGCAATGCGCGAGATGCTGCGGCAGCGCCTGTGGTTGCGCGAGCAGGGCGCACAGGCGCGTGTGGCTGAACTGCACAACGTTCGGATCTCCATCGACCAGGCGCGCGAGCGGATCGAACGCCAGCTGGAACGGATCGAAGAAGCGCAGATGCTGGAGGTCTGAGCGTGACCACGCTGATCCTGGCATCCGGCTCGCGCTACCGCGCGCAGTTGCTCGAGCGGTTGCGACTGCCTTTCGCGCTGGCTGTCCCTGACGTGGACGAGAGACCACGACCTGGTGAGTTCCCGGCATCCCTGACCCGACGTCTGGCCAATGCGAAAGCGGACGCGGTCGCGTCTCGCTCACCCGGCGCCTGGGTACTGGGCTCCGACCAGGTCGCCGATATCGAAGGACGCATCCTCGGCAAGCCCGGCAACCACGCCAGCGCCGTGCAGCAGTTGGCCGCCATGTCCGGTCGGACGATCCACTTCCATACCAGCATCTGCCTGCGCCATGACGACGGACGCCGACTGCAGGCTCTGGACATCACGACGGTGAGGTTCCGGGCGCTGGCCGCGGATGAGATCGAACGCTACCTGCTGGCAGAGCAGCCCTACGACTGCGCCGGCAGCTTCCAGTGCGAAGGTCTGGGAATCAGCCTGTTCAAGGAGATCCAGTCGCGCGATCCGACCGCACTGGTGGGACTGCCCCTGATCGCGACCGCCGATCTGCTGCGCGACGCCGGCTTCGCCGTGCCATGAGCCGACCAGGTCACCGGCTCAACCGGTTCAGCGCACCTCGATCGGCTGTTCCGGCCACTCCTCCACGCTGCCGTCTGCGCCATGGAGGCGCAAGCCCAGCCAGTGGCGACCCGGGGTGACGTCCGCGTCCAGCTCGACCCGCCCATCGAAGCCGACCTGCGGCTGGTTGGGGTCGTTGCTGATGCGCCAGAACGCCGCGGTGCCGGGCTCACTGCGCCCATAGGCGACATCCGTCACCGGCTTTCCGTCAAGGGTCACCTCGACCCGCTCCAGGCCTACGCCGTCCTTGAACGCCCAGCCTGCGATATCGAAGCTGCGCTCCACGCGCTGACCCGCCACCGGGCTGTCGATCCACGCCATCGCCGGAGCGGTACAGCTGCCCGAGGTCGGCATGGACGAATCAAAGCGGAACAGCAGGAAGCGCTGGCGTCCGTGGTCCACGTTCACCACCCGCGGCGGCGGCAGCGGCCCCAGCGTCGCGCACAGGTGGTGGTAACGCTCCAGCAGGTGCTTGTACTGGACGTCGCTGGAGGCGATGACCAGCAGTACCGGCGCGTCGGCCCAGGCCGGACCGAACTGCGCCGGCCACGACGCGCGGGGCCCTGCCGCCAGATTCCAGAGGTGCAACTGCGGCGCCCGGCCGTGCTTGGTGTTCAACGGGTGCTCCAGCACCGGGACGCGTGGATCGCCCAGCGCAAACCCCAGCTCTGCGCCAATCTTGAAACTGCCGGCGACCAGCCGCGTGTCCGGCCCCATCTGCCCACGCTCCAGCCGCACGGCGTCAGCCAGCTCATCCCAGCCAGCGAAATTGGACGGATACCACTTCTCCGCCGCCGCGCGAGCGCGCAGGTCCGGCACCGACACCGCCACGTAGTAGCCCATCACCACGACCAGTCCGAGGCCGGCTGTGAGCCAGGTCAGGCCACGCAGCCAGCGTGGCCACGTGGTCAGGACCGCGGGCAGCAATGGCAGCAGCGCCAGATAGCCGGGTAGCGGCCAGTGGAAGCTGACCCGCTCGGTGTCGGCGAAGAAGCCCAGTGAAAAGAATCCGAGCACCAGCAGGCTGCCCAGCAACGCGAAATAGCGCGATGCCGGAAGGGCGCCGCGATAACCCCGCCAGCCCGCTGCCAGCAGCGCGGCAAACAGCAGCGGGGTGACCATCAGTGCCTGGATGACGATAAAAAGGATGCCATCCCAGTGAAACGCCCAGGGGTGACGGTCCACCAGCTGGAAGCGCAGTCCGGCATCGGCATTGCCCAGGTTCCAGGCCACAAGTGGCGCCCAGGCCGCCGCGCCAATCGCGATCGCCGTCCACACGCGAGGATCCCGCAGCGCCTTGCGGCCGTCGCGGAGCAGCAGCAAGGCCAGCAGTCCAACGCCGATCACGGCGATGAAGCGGTAGTGGCTCAAGGCCCCGATCGCCAGTCCCAGCGCCAGCTCCAGGGAGGCGCCCGCGCTGACCTGCCGCAGCAACCTCGCGCCGGCGTCGATGCACAGCACGGTCGCCAGCGCCATAGCCGCGTCCGGCAGCGCAAGCAGGCCCAGCGTCCCGGCAAGTGGCAACAGAAGCGCGAAACTGCCCGCCTGCCACCCATGCACGGGTCCGTACTCGCGCGCAGTGATCCGCACCACCAGCCAGGGCACGGCCGCGGCGATCATCAGGAACGGCAAGCGCAACCCCAGCTCGGTGTTGCCGCCCAAACTGACGCCCAGCCTCGCCAGCCAGGCCGTCAGTCCCGGCAGGTCGGAATACGCGGGCGCCAGATGCTGCCCTTCCAGCCAGTAGAAGGTCTCATCGACGAACAGCGGCAAGCGCGCCGCCACAAGCAACTTGACCGCCATGACCGCGATGAACAGCACCAGGAACCAGCGGTAAGCGGAACGCTGGGCAGGCAGCGGTTGCAGGTAATCGGCCGCAGCAGGCTGACGGTGATCGACAGCGGGGGTTTCGCGCATCAACAGGGGTCCTAGTTACACTCGGTGAACTACTTGCAGCCAAACCGGCAACAGCCGCCAACACGCCTGCAGGCGAGATGGGACCATTTTTGGAGAACACGATGGCGGTATCCACACCGACGCCGGGCCACGAGGCCGCGGTGTCGAAGCCGGGCATGCTACCCGAGCAACTGCGCAAATCCCTTGACGCCGCACAAACACAGGTCAACCGGCTCGTGCTGGGCAAGTCGCGCGAGGTACGACTGTCCTTCGTCGCCCTGCTCGCCGCGGGCCACCTGCTGATCGAGGACCTGCCGGGCCTGGGCAAGACCACCCTCGCCCACGCCCTGGCCGCCACGCTGGGACTGGACTTCCAGCGCGTGCAGTTCACCTCCGACCTGCTGCCGGCGGACATCGTCGGAGTGTCGATTTTCGATCCAGCGACACGCAGCTTCGAGTTCCACCCCGGCCCGGTTTTCACCCGTGTCCTGCTGGCTGACGAGATCAACCGTGCGCCACCGCGAACCCAGAGCGCCCTTTTGGAGGCGATGGCCGAGCAGCAGGTCACCGTCGATGGCACGACCCATGCCCTGCCCGCGCCCTTTTTCGTCATCGCGACCCAGAACCCGACGGATCTGTCGGGCACCTATCCGCTGCCGGACTCGCAACTCGACCGTTTCCTGATGCGCCTTGCGCTGGGCTACCCCGGCCCTGAGGCCGAGCGCGAGCTGCTGGCCGGGCGCGACCGCCGTGATCTGATCGCCGCCGCGACGCCCATGCTGTCGCGCGAGGACGTGATGGCGCTGCGCGACGCAGTCAGCCGGGTGCACGCCAGCGATGCGCTGATCGATTACGTGCAGGCGCTGCTGGCCCGCAGCCGCAGCCACCCCGGCGTACGGGTCGGGCTGTCGCCAAGGGCGGGCCTGGCCCTGTTGCGTGCTGCCAGGGCCTACGCTCTTCTGCTGGGCCGCGCCCATGTGCGACCCGAGGACGTTCAGGCCCTGTTTTCCGCCGTCGCGGCGCACCGGCTGGTCGCCGATGCCGAGGCCGGCAGCGACGCGGCCCTGGCCAAGTCGATCCTGCACGCCGTCGCGGTGGACTGAGCCAAGGTGGCAGGAGCAGCCGCGTCGCAGGGGCCGATGGCGCAGGGCATCCGGAAGCAGGTACACCGCTGGGCATTGACCTTCACCCGGCCGCGCGACCCCGAGCCGTTGCCGGTCACGTTCGACCGGCGCCGGGTCTACGTGCTTCCCACCCGGTTCGGCTTGTTCTACGCCATTCTGGTCGCGACCATGTTGCTGGGCGGCTTGAACTACAACAACAACCCCGCCCTGCTGTTGGCGCTGCTGCTGGGAGGGACGGGACTGGCCAGCCTGGTGGCCGCGCAACTGCAGCTCAGTGGACTGTCGATCACCACGGTCGATGCCGAGCCCGTACCCGCCGGTCAGATGATGCTGCTGCACGTGCATGCCAAAGCCGTCGACGGACGCACGCGACGCGGCCTGCAGGTCGCATTGGATCCCAACCACGACTCCCCGGTGTTGCTCGACCTCACGCTCGGCCACGGCCAGGCGCAGCTGCTGATACCCACGTCCCAGCGCGGCTGGCTGGAGCTGCCGCGGGTGCGGATCGACACCCGCCACCCCCTGGGCCTCGCCCGGGCCTGGTCCCACGTCTGGCCGCAGACGCCGCTGCTGGTGTATCCGCGCCCGGAGACGGACGGTCCGCCCCTGCCTGAGGGGGCCGGCGAGGACGCCAAGGCCCGCATTCACCCCAGCGGCGAGGACCTCCACCACCTGCGCACCTACCGCCATGGCGACTCGCGGCGGACCATCGCCTGGAAGCCATCGGCGCGTCACGAATCCCTTCTGGTGCGCGAATACCAGCAGCCGGCCGGGGCCGATATCGTACTGGAATGGCACAGCCTTGCCGGCCTGCCGCACGAGACGCGGATCAGCCGCATCGCCCGCTGGGTCGACGACGCCGAACGCGATGGGCGACGTTACCGCCTCGCGCTGCCTGCGCAGCCTGCGATAGGCCCTTCGCAGGGCCCTGGCCACCGTCACGACTGTCTGCGCGCACTGGCGCTGATGCCCGATGGCTGAGCGCAAGCCCGTTGTCGCGCTCGATCCGCAAAGCCGGCGCTGGACGATGGCGGCCGCTGCAGCCTGCGTGTTGCCGCTGTTGCTGCAGCTGCCCTCCCCGCTCGGACTGCTGATTGGTGGCAGCGCGGTCGCCGTCGCGTCGCTATCCTGGCGCAAGCCCCTCCATGCACTGGTGCGCCTGCTGCTCACGGTGGCCTTGCTGGCCGCCGTCATCGCACTCTCGGGCTCGCATTTCGGGCGCGATACCGGCTGCGCGATCCTCGCCGCGATGCTGGCGATGAAACCGGCCGAAACCCGGGGTGTCCGTGACGCGCGAAGCCTGCTCGGCTTCGCCCTGTTCGCCCCGTTCGCGACTTTCCTCCTCGACCAGGGGCCGTTGAGCCTGCTGCTGGGACTGGCCGGGGTTGCCTTGGCCCTGATGGCGCTGCTGCGCCTGACCGACATCGAGTCGGGCATCCGCGACGCCCCCCCCACCCGCCCCCGATTGGGCGCGGGGGGTCGCCTGGTGCTGCTGGGCCTGCCACTGGCTCTGGCGGCGTTCTGGCTGTTCCCGCGTCTGGCCACCCCATTGTGGGGCGTGCCGGAACGCACGCTGGCGCGAACCGGCCTCTCCGATGAGATGGCGCCGGGCGACTGGATCGACCTGATGGCCGACGACACCCCGGCCCTGCGGGTGCGATTTTTCGGCACCACCCCACCCACCTCGCAGATGTACTGGCGCGGCCCGGTCCTGTCCGACTTCGATGGCCGCACCTGGACCCGCGGCCGTCGCACAGCCGGCCTGCCCCCGGCCACCGTGACCCGCGGTGATGCCCAAGACGCCCAATGGGACTACCAGGTCGAAATCGAGCCGACCGAGCGTCGCCAGATGGTCGCCCTGGAGCTGCCGATTGAGGCGCCCGGCGATACCCGGCTGGGCCATGACCATGAGCTGTTCTCCCCGCGCCCGTTGAGTTCACTGACGCGCTGGCGGATGCAGTCGTCCCCGCCGCAGACCTTTGAAGCCGAGCTTGCATTGCCCCTGCAGCAGGCGGCGCTGGCACTGCCCGCCGGATCCAATCCGCGTACCCAGGCACTCGCCACGCGCTGGCGCAGCGACGCCGGCAGCGACGACGTGGCCATCGTGCGCCGCGCGATGCAGTGGATCCGTAGCGACTTCGCCTACACCCTGAGCACACCACTGGCCGGGCGCCACTCCGCAGACGAGTTCCTTTTCGACCAGCAGGAAGGTTTCTGCGAGCACTTCAGCTCGGCCTTCGTGATCCTGATGCGCGCAGCGGGAATTCCCGCGCGCGTGGTCACCGGCTATGTCGGCGGCTACCGCAACCCGATCGGCGACTACTGGCTGGTCCGGCGCTCCGATGCGCACGCCTGGGCCGAGGTCTGGCTGGACGGGCGTGGCTGGGTCCGGGTCGACCCGACCGCCGCGGTGGCGCCGGAACGCATCTACGACACCCTCGATGACCGCAGGCCGGGTGCCGACAGCCTGTTTGGACGCATGCTTGGCGGGGACGCGAGCCGCCTGTTCAACGCCACCGACTGGTTGCGGCAAAGCTGGAACCAGCTGGTGCTGGGATTTGATGCCGAGCGACAGTCGCGCCTGCTGCGGCCGCTGGGGATCGAGCGCCTGGATGGCGTTCGCCTGGGCTTGCTGTTTGGACTGGCCGCCTTGTCGGCACTGCTCTGGATGGCGTGGCTGTCGCGGCGTGCGGAACGCCAGCGCGACCCCGTGCTGCGCGCGTGGCACGTGCTGGAACGGCGTTACCGCCGCATCGGCCTGGGACGCGAGCCCGACGAGCCGGCAACGACGTGGGCCAGACGCGTTGCCCGTTCCGGCGCGGGATCGGCGGACGAGCTGCTGCGACTCAGCCAGCGTTTCAGCAATTGGCGCTACGCTGGGCGTGACGACGACAGCTCACGTGCCCCGCGCCGGTTGATCGTGTCCCTGCGGCGCCACCGGCCGTCACCGCCCCTCGCCGCTCCACCTGGAAACGGAGAACACCGATGAAGATCCGTCACGCCATGATCGTCCTCGCGACGCTGCTGCTGGCCGCCTGTGCCAGCCAGCCCAAGCCGCTGCAGGGGGAGTTCACCCAGATCACCCCCCACGATGCCAACAGCGTCGACCGCACCGGCGCGCTGGTGCGCTGGGGTGGACGCATCGTGCGGGTGGAGCCGCAGCCCAACCGCACCTGCTTCGAGATGATTTCCACCCGCCTGAATGTCTATGGCCGGCCCTACTGGGCGACCGATGACGTCGGTGGCCGCTTCATCGCATGTAGAGACGGGTTCTACGATCCGGCGCTGTTCCAGACCAACCGCGAAGTGACCTTTACCGGTCGCATTGATGGTTACGAAAACCGGCGCATCGGCGAATACGATTACCGCTTTCCCCGCATCGCCGCCGACGTGATCTATCTGTGGCCGATCCAGGAGCGGGTCGACGTCATCACCCGACCGGCGCCTTGGCCGTGGTGGGGTTACTGGTAGGCGGGAGCCAGCGGTTCAGGCCGGTACACCAAAACGTCCAAGAGGTGCGCCGGCCAGCAGGTGAAGGTGGATCTGATACACCGTCTGGCCGCCGTGGTCGTTGCAGTTCATCACCACCCGGTAGCCGTCCTCGGCCAAGCCTTCCCGCCGCGCATAGTCCGCGGCGGCGATGACCAGCCGGCCGACCACTGCTGCCTGATCCGGAGTGAGATCGTCCAGCCGCGGAATCGGTGTCTTGGGCACGAACAGCACGTGCACCGGCGCCTGCGGGGCGATGTCGCGGAACGCAATCAGGTGCTCGTCCTCGAAGACAATGTCGGCGGGTATCTCGCGGCGGATGATCTTGCCGAAGATGGTCTCGTCAGTCATGCCACAACTCCGTTGGGTCCAGATGAAATGGTGCCAGTCACTCAGGACATCTCGCTGCGACTGCCAAAGGCGTGGGAAAGCGTACCGCGGTCGACATATTCCAGCTCGCCGCCAAGGGGAACGCCGTGGGTCGGGCGACTCGGGCGCACCTTGTACTGGCGCGCCAGCTGGCCCAGGTAATGCGCCGTCGCCTCGCCCTCCACCGTGGGGTTGGTCGCGACGATCAGTTCGGACACCTCGCCCTCGGCCAGACGTGACGCCAGCCGGTCCAGGCCCAGCTCGGCCGGACCGATCCCGTCCAGCGGGCTGAGACGGCCCTGCAGCACGTAGTAGAGACCGCGGTAACCGGTGGCCTGCTCAATCGCCAGACGGTCGGCCGGTGTCTCGACCACGCACAGCTGGTGCACGTCGCGGGTTGCACTGGAACAGGTCGGGCACACCGGCGTTTCGCTGAAGTCGCGACAGCGCTCGCAGTTGCCGATCCGGTCCACCGCGGCGGCCAAGGCGTCCGCCAGCCGCTGGCCACCGGCGCGCTCGCGCTCAAGCACGTGGTAGGCCATGCGCTGGGCCGACTTCTGGCCCACGCCGGGCAGCACCCGCAACGCCTCGATCAGCTGTTCAAGCAGCGGCGAGCTCATCGTCGCAGGCGGACTGTGGATGTACGGGAGGGCTGCACGCTCAGAACGGCAGCTTCATGCCCGGCGGCAACTGCATGCCGGCCGTAGCCGAGCCCATGCGCTCCTGCGATGCGGCATTGACCTTGTTGACCGCGTCGTTGATGGCCGCGGCGATAAGGTCCTCGGCCATCTCCGGATCGGCCAGCGCCTGCGGATCGATACGCACCTTGCGGCACTCCATGCGGCCCGTCAGGGTCACGCTGACCATGCCTCCACCAGCGTTGCCGATGACCTCGATGTTGGCCAGCTCTTCCTGCGCGCGCTGCATTTCTTCCTGCATCTTCTGCGCTTGTTGCATCAGTTGGGCAATATTTCCACGCATATCGTCTACTCGTCCAAGTGGGTTAAATAAGTGTCAGCAAACCAGAGATGAAGGCATAAAGGCCCGCTCTCAAGGTTTGCGCTTGGTGCTGTCCAGACCGCTGCCCGTGATCAGGCGTCGCCGCGCGGTCGGATCGAATCGGCCACGACGGTGGCCCCACCGGCGATCAGTGCACGTACCTGCGGATCGGACATGAAGCTGTCGACGGCGACACTCCTGCGCGCGTCGCGCGCCTTGTCGTTGCGCTCGCGCAATGACACGCCGCCCACCGTGCTCGCTTCGAACCGGATTTCCGGGTCTCCGCCCAGCGAAGCGGCCAGCGCCTTGACGATCTGCGCCACCAGGACGGGCTTGTTGAGCAACTCATCCTCCGGCGACAGCCCGAGGCGAACCACTCGTCCCTCGCAGGCGATGAAACCCACGTGCTCGGCGAGTACCCGCGCTGGTCCCTTCAGCGGACTGGCCACGACCCAGGCATGCCACGCGTCGGCATCGGCGATGGCAGCCCCACCAGGAGATTCATCAGGCTGGGCATCTTGCGCTGGAGGTGGTTCGCGGACCGGCGCTGCCGCTGCGGGCGCAGAGGTCGCAACGGCGACGGCGTCCGCCTCGTCTTCCAGAGTTAGGAAGGGGGCATGCTCGCGCTCGTCATCGGCATGGCTTTCCGGATTCCGGCCACCCGGCACACTATCGGTTCGTGTGACAGCTGAGACCGCTGCGACAGGACCCGGCGACGTCTCGATGTCTTTCACCGGCGCAGCAGGAGGTTCCGGCGCGTCGGCTATGCGGGTGTCAGAGCGGGCGTGTGCACTCGACGGCGTTGGCGCAGACTCGACCTCGGCCGGCGTCGGCGACGCAGACCCGGCTCCGGCAGTGCCGGCGGTCGTCGCACCACTGCCGCCACTCGCCGGACCACTCCGCGCGGCCTCCGGCCCCGCGGGACGGAACGCCAGCATGCGCAGCACGCTCATCTCGAAGCCGGCGCGCTGGCTCGGCGCCAGCGAGAGGTCACGACGGCCATTGATGGCCATCTGATACCACAGCTGCACCAGCTCGGCAGGCACGCTGTTCGCCAGCGCATCAATGGCCACGCCGTCAACTTCGATGCTTGCTCCGGGCACCAGCTGGCGTACCTGGATGCGGTGCAGGGCATCGCTCAGCGCTTCCAGGACACCCGCCCAATCGGGGGAGAACTCTGCCAACGCGGCAACCTCGGCCATCAGGGCAGCCCCATCGCCTGCCGCCAACGCGTCCAGCAGCGCGCCGACGCGGGTCTGATCCACGGTGCCCAGCATCGTGGCGACCGCCGCGTCGGTGAGCTGGCCACCAGTGTAGGCGATCGCCTGGTCCAGCAGGGACAGGCCATCGCGCAGGCTGCCGTCGGCCGCGCGGCTGATCTGGCGCACCGCGCCGGGTTCAACCTGGATGCCCTCGGCCTGGAGGATCTTCTCCACCTGGCCACCGATCTGGTCCTCGTCCAGGCGCTTTAGGTTGAACTGCAGGCAGCGCGACAGCACTGTCACCGGCAATTTCTGCGGGTCGGTGGTGGCAAGCAGGAACTTCACGTGCCCGGGCGGCTCCTCCAGCGTTTTCAGCAGCGCGTTGAACGCCGACTTGGAGAGCATGTGCACTTCGTCGATCAGGTAGACCTTCACCCGGCCGCGCGAGGGCATGTACTGCGCGTTGTCGATCAAATCGCGCACATCGTCCACACCGGTGTTGGATGCGGCGTCGATTTCCAGCAGGTCGATGAACCGGCCCGCGTCGATGTCGCGGCATGAATTGCACTCACCGCAAGGGTCGGCCGACGTGCCCTGCTCGCAGTTGAGCGACTTGGCGAAGATCCGCGCGATCGTGGTCTTGCCCACCCCGCGGGTGCCCGAAAACAGGAACGCATGGTGGACCCGGCCGCTATCGAGCGCGTTGGTCAGCGCGCGAACCACGTGCTCCTGACCAACCAGCTCGGCGAAGCGCTTGGGTCGCCACTTGCGGGCGAGGACGAGATAGGACATCGATAACCTTGGGCAAGTCCGGCAGGGAACGCCCGTGGCCCGGAAACGGCCGGCACGGACGCAGCGCCACCATTGTGCCACGCCGCTCTCCGGCTCCCATTGCGGATCAAGCACCGTGCCCGAGCGGCCGGAGAAGGATTGACTTGTCCCCCTGCCCGCGCGGCGCTAGACTTTGCGGCTTCGTTGCGTTCCCGGACCTGGTCCTGATCGCAGCGGGGATCTGAAGCGTTTCAGATGCGGAGAGGTGTCCGAGTGGTTGAAGGAGCACGCCTGGAAAGTGTGTAAGCGTCTAAACCGCGCTTCGGGGGTTCGAATCCCCCTCTCTCCGCCAGATGTTGCAGTTGTCCATGGTGGCCCCGTCGGCCCCTCGCGACGCTAGGTCGAAAACTCCGCCAGGGCCGGAAGGCAGCAACGGTATTGACTGATGCGGGCGCCGAGGCAAGTTGGCGGGGCTGCCACCTTTTCAGCTGCCGGGCTCGCCGCTCAGGCCACGTCCACCTGCATTGCCGTCGTCGGCTTGAGCGTCACCAGCTCGCCCTGCCGGCCTATCCGGTAACCGCGCGCTTCCAGCGCTTCGCCCTCCTGGGCACTGCCGTAGTGGTACAGCAGGCAGCGCTCCAGTAGTTGCTGCGGGTATTCCCGCTCCAGGTCGTCGATGCCGCTGTGCGACGGGTTGCCGTGCAACGCGCAGTCGTGGGCGATCAGTTCGCCCGCATCGGCCATCTTGGCGAGCATTTCCGGGATTGGCCTGGTGTCGCCGGTCCACACCAGGCTGCCTTGCAGGCGCAGGCCGAACGCGGTGTCGGGCCAGTGATGGCGGACGGGAAAGACCTCCAGACGAACGCCCCGGTGCCAGAACGACTCGCCTACCGGAATCACCTGGAAGGCATCCCAGAAGTTCGCCCCGCCCTCGGCCAGCGCATTGGGGTAGTCGCCCACCCTCTGATGCAGCAACGGCACCAGTTTGGCCGGCACGTACAGCCGGATCCGCCCGCGCAGCGACGGATTGAAATAGGCCTCCACGAACAGCCGCTCGAAACCGGCGACGTGGTCCAGATGCGTGTGGGTGATGAACAACGCCCGCGGCGGCTGTTGATAGTGGTCCATGAATGCGGTCAGGCCCTCGCCGCCGCAGTCGATGGTCAGCCACGGCCGGCCATGGTGCTCGATCGTCGCCATCGCGGAGCCCAGCTCGACCGCCGAGGCATTGCCGACTCCCTGCAGGCGCAAATTCCAGGCCACGTCAGTAACCCCTTTCCCAGACATTGTCATAGGCCCGGCGCAGCCGTTCGAAGTCGCGCTCCACATCGGCCACGTCGCGATTGCCGCGGACCTTGAGCAGGGAGCGCTTCAGCCTTGCCAGGTTTCGCTCGCGCCAGCCGGTGGCCGGAATGACGATGCGTCCCCGGTCCAGATCGATCACCCAACCCCGGCCACGGGAGTCGAACATCAGGTTGTGCGCATTGAGGTCGGCGTGATCAAGGCCCGCACGGTGGGCCCGCGCAACCAGCCGCCCCGCCTCTTCCCATGGCGCACCATCGCCGGCGACGATCGCGCGATCCGCCAGCGTGCGCACGTCCGGCAGACGCTCGATCAGGATGGCGCAGCGGTAGAACAGGCCCTCGCGTCGATAGAGGGCCGCGATGGGTGGCGGCACCGGCACCCCGCGCTCGATCATCGCCCGCGAGAGGCGGAACTCGGCGAAGCTGCGCGTGCTCATTGCGCCGCGCCAGATGTAGCGGTCGCGGCTCAGATTGGCCACCAGTCCGCCACGCAGGTAGCGTCGCAGTACGGCCTGGCCGAAGGGTGCATCCACGAACCAGGCCCCGCCGCGCCCGCCGCTCTCCACTGGTCGCGCCTGTTGCTGCCACCAGGACGGGTTGAACCATTCCGGCTCGACTTGCCGTACCCGGTTGGTGTCGAACAGAATCGCCCCGTAGCCGCTGCCTTCGCGGAATGGCGTCAATCCTTCGGCAGAGTCGAACCCCGTCATTCCCCGGAGTCTAGCAATTAGCATGCCCCCTGCACCCGCTTCGATCTGCCTGCTGCGCCTGTCCGCACTGGGCGATGTCACCCATGTGGTCCCGCTGGTCCGAACGCTGCAGGCGGCGTGGCCGGAGACGCCGCTGAGCTGGATCATCGGCAAGGCCGAGCAGCGCCTGCTGGAAGGACTGCCCGGAGTGGAGTTCATCGAGTACGACAAGAAATCCGGATTCGCCGGCATGCGTGCGCTGCGCCGGCGATTGAACGGTCGCGCCGGTGGCAGATTTGAAGTGCTGCTGCAGATGCAGGTCGCCGCGCGCGCGAATCTGCTCTCGGCGATGGTTCCCGCGCGCACCCGGGTCGGCTATGACCGCGCCCGATCGCGCGACGGCCATGGTTTGTTCGTCAACCAGCGCATCCCGGCGCGCCAGGGCATGCACGTGCTGGATGCGATCGGCAGTTTCTGCGAGCCGCTGGGCCTGCGCCAGGAGCAGGTCCGCTGGGATCTGCCGGTTCCGGCGGACGCACGCGACTGGGCCCGCGCGCAGTGGGAGACAAACGATGCCCCCACCCTGATGATCTCGCCGTGCTCCAGCCACGTCCTGCGCAACTGGCATGCAGAGCGCTACGCCGCGGTGGCGGACCACGCGATCGGGCGCGGGTGGCGGGTCGTGCTGTGCGGCGGACGCAGCGAGCTGGAACGCCAGACCACCGACGCTATCGTGCAGTCAATGCGCGGCAGCGCGCTGGACCTGGTCGGCAAGGACACGCTGAAGCAGTTGCCCGCACTGCTGGAGCGGGCCGACCTGCTGATGACGCCGGACTCCGGACCGATGCACATCGCCAACGCGATGGGCACCAAGGTGCTCGGACTGCATGCGGCCAGCAATCCGGCCCGCAGCGGCCCCTACAGTGATCGCCGCTACTGCGTGGACCGCTATGACGACGCCGCGCGCCGTTACCGCGGCAAGCCCGCCGCCGAGTTGCGCTGGGGTGCCAAGATCGAGCAGCCGGGGGTGATGGACCTGGTGACCGTCGATGATGCGGTCGCGGCCTTCGAGCGTTTTGTCACCGACACGGCCGGCTGATCCGCAACCTGCCTTCGCTGATGGCGGGTCTGCAGGCCACGCGCCAGGGCTTACGCCGGGTCGACGTTGCGGTAGTCCTGGTAGGACTTTTCCTCGACATAGCTGGAGCCCAGCGCGAGGTTGATCTCTCGCTTGAGGCGGGCACGCTCATCGTTCTCGAAATAGACGCTGCGGGCGAGGCGGATAAACTCCTCGTCGAACTCGCCGGCTTTTTCCTTGAGCCGGATATCGTCCTCGATCACCCAGAGCCGCTCGTTGACCGCCTTCAGCTCGGCGCGCAACTTGACCACGTCCTTGCCGGCTGCGGGGTGCTCCATCCAGGTCTTCTGCAGCGCGCCCAGTTCCTTGTGGATGTTCTCCAGCTTGGCCGCATCGGCCATGCGCTCGGACTTGATGGACAGGATCGCAATCTTGTCGAGCAGTTCTCCAAAGGAGACGGGAACGAGGATTTCGGACATGGGGCACCCGCTGAGAAGAAAGCGCACAGTCTACCGCCAGCAAGCTGACCGAGGGCGCCGCACAACGCTTGTACGGTGCCCGTGGCCGCCGTATCATTGCGCCCCCACGACCCCGGTCTTGATGTCGGCGGTTCACCGGAGAGGTGGCAGAGTGGTTGAATGTACCTGACTCGAAATCAGGCAGGCGTTTATAGCGCCTCGGGGGTTCGAATCCCCCCCTCTCCGCCATATTCGATTTCTGTAACGGCTGCCTTCGCAGCCCTTTGCCATGCCCGGCCGTTGCGCGCCCGTGTCCGTATGCACACGCGTGCAACGTTAACGTATGTGAAGACTCCTCCGACTACGTCATCGGCCTGATCCCCTCATGATCGAATTTGGACACCTGACCCACGTCGGCCTGCGTCGCGAACTCAACGAGGACAGCTACTACGGCGACAGCGTGCTGGGCCTTTGGCTGGTTGCCGATGGCATGGGTGGACACGACTACGGCGAGGTCGCCAGTGCGCTGGCGCGGGAAACAATCGCGCGGGAAACCCGTGACGGCACGCCGCTGGTGGATGCGATCCGCATTGCCGACGAGGAGATCATCAGGACCTCGCGCCAGCGCCGCGATGCGCTGCCGATGGGTACCACCGTGGTTGCTGCACGGGTCAACGGCAACCGTTTCGAGGTGGCATGGGTGGGCGACAGCCGGGTGTACCTGTGGCGCGACGAGCAGCTGGTGCAGCTGTCCAAGGATCACAGCTACGTGCAGGAACTGATCGCCAGCGGCGCGATCACCCGCGAGCAGGCGCGCAGTCATCCGCACCGCAACGTGGTCACCCAGGCGCTGGGCGTGACCGATCCGCGCAACCTCAACGTGGCCACGGTCGCCGGTGAGATGCTGCCCGGCATGCAGCTGCTGTTGTGCAGCGACGGACTGACTGAGGAAGTGGAGGACGAGCAGATCGCCAAGGTGCTGGCCCTGCGCGACCGCAGTGCCCAGGAATGCGTCGACACCCTGATTGCCGCGGCGCTTGATGGCGGCGGCTCGGACAACGTGACCGCGGTGCTGATCCGCAGTCACTGAGTCCGCGCAGGCGAAAGCTAGGCTCCTGCCAGTTCCTCGTCCCACACAGCGCGGCCGGCTTTCGTGCGCAGCGTTTCCAGGCGCGCCTCATGCGCCGCGAGCTCTGCGGCGAGGATCACCACCCGCGGTCGCTGCAGGCGGACGTCGGCAGTGTAGGAAGCCTTTGATTCATCTCCCGCCGCAGGCCCCGGTGCCACAAAACCTATTTCCTCCTGACCCGAGGTCAGCGCGATGTAGACCTCGGCCAGCAGTTGGGCGTCCAGCAGGGCGCCGTGCAGCTGGCGGTGCGCGTTGTCCACTCCCAGCCGCCGGCACAGCGCGTCCAGCGAGTTGCGCTGACCCGGGAAACGATGCCGGGCCAGCAGCAGCGAATCCTCGATGCGGCAGCGATCAGCCAGACACCCGTACTGCGCGCCCGCCAGGCGCAATTCGTTGTCAAGGAAGCCGACGTCGAACGCAGCGTTGTGGATCACCAGTTCCGCCCCGGCGATGAACTCGAGGAACTCATCCACCACGTCGGGGAACACCGGTTTGTCGGCGAGGAACTCCAGGGTCAGTCCGGTGACTTCCTGCGCGCCCGGCTCGAACGCGCAATCCGGTTTCAGGTACTGGTGATACGTGCGACCGGTGGGCCTTCGCTCGACGAACTCCACGCAGCCGATCTCCACCACGCGGTTGCCCCGCTCCCAGCTCAGGCCGGTGGTCTCGGTATCCAGGATGACCTGCCGCATCACGCGCGCCTCGCCGAGGCGCCCTGCTTGAAGCGGATAGCTTCATCGCGCGCGAGCACATCGACGCGCTCGTTGTCGGGATCGCCCGAGTGGCCCTTGACCCAGCGCCAGTCAATCTGGTGGTTCTTCGTGGCCTGGTTGAGGCGCTCCCACAGATCGCGGTTCTTCACCGGTGCGCCGCCCGCCGTTTTCCAGCCGCGGCGCACCCAGTTCGCCATCCACGTGGTGATGCCCTGGCGGACATACTGCGAGTCCGTATGCAGCGTCACCGCGCAGCTTTCCTTGAGCGCCTCCAACGCGAAGATCGTCGCCATCAGCTCCATGCGGTTGTTGGTGGTGTCGGCCTCTCCGCCCACCAGTTCGCGCTCGCGGCCCTTGCAGCGGAGCAGTGCCGCCCAGCCGCCGGGGCCGGGATTGCCCAGGCAGGAGCCGTCGGTGTGGATCTCGACAATCGTGGGTGTCTTGGTCGCGCCGGTGTCTTCAGTCATCGCGCCATTATCCCCGAGCGCGCACCTCCGGTCTCGCCCCGGCCTGCCCCTCGGCCGCCGGGTGCGGCCACCGCGCGACCTGCCAACGCAACTGTCGCACCGCCGTCGGCGGAATCAGCCCCTGTACCTGCTTGCCGGCGCTGAGTGCGAGCACGCTGCGGAAGCGGTCGGAAAATCCGATGCCGGAATCCTCAACGCGTGGCTGCCACCGGGGACCCAGCCATTGCACCCGGGTGGCGGCCGAGGGGAATCCGGCGCGCCGCAGGGCCGACTGCCAAGCGCCGGCACCCTTCGCCCGCAGGCCCGCTCCGGTCCAGCGCAGGCGATACGGACTCCACGGATTGAGCGTCGCCAGCCACAGTCTGCCGCCAGGCGCCAGCAGCCGCGCGCACTCGTCCAGCAATGCCTGCGCTTCGTGCCCATCGTCCAAGGCGTGCTGCAGGAAAATCGCGCCAAAGCACTCGCTGGCGAGCGGCAATGGCAGACGACAGCGCAAATCGCCGCAGAATCCGCCCCGATCGCGGTACAGGCGCACGCCCCGCGCAGTGTCTGGCGCCTTGGCGGCGGGAGCTCCGATCCACAGCCATGGCAGCGCAGGACACATCGCCATGACCCGCCCCACGGCGTCTTCTTCGCTGGCCAGGACGGCGCTTCCAGCGGATCCGCGGAACCAGTCGAGCCCGGTTTCTGCCGACGTTCCGGGTTGACTGTGGTAGGTGAACGCGGGCATGGTCGCGGGTTGTCGCCCTGTCGGATGCGGTGGAATCCCCGATTCTGCTGCAAGCCGCCGACAATCCCAAGGAGTCTCCGCATGCAGTTGCAGGCCCTGAACGCATTCAGTGACAACTACATCTGGTGCGCCACCGGTGAGGATGGATCCGCGTTGGTGGTCGACCCCGGCCAGGCGGCTCCAGTACTGGCCGCCGCCGATGCCGGCCTGCGCCCCAGCGCTATCCTGCTCACCCACCACCACAACGACCATGTCGGCGGGGTGGCGGAGCTGTTGCAGCGCTGGCCCGACATGCGCGTCTTCGCCCCCGACGATACGCGCATCACCACCGCAACCGATGTCGTCGGCGATGGCGCACGCATCGCGGCAGCCGGATTCGAGCTGGAAGTCATCGCCGTTCCCGGTCATACCTCGAGCCACGTGGCGTACTTCCACGATGCCCCGGACGGAGGCGCGCTGTTCAGCGGAGACACGCTGTTCAGCCTGGGTTGCGGGCGACTTTTCGAAGGTAGTCCGTTGCAGATGCACCAGTCGCTCTCCCGCCTGGCCGTTCTGCCCGCCGCCACCCGGTTGTACTGCGGGCACGAGTACACCCTGTCCAACGCAGCCTTCGCGCGCGTGGTCGAGCCCGAAAATGCCGCGCTTGCGCGCCGCACCCAGGAAGCCAAACACATGCGTGACAATGCCCGTCCCACCCTGCCCACGACGCTGGAAAGCGAACTGGCCTGCAATCCGTTCCTGCGTTGCGGCCAGCCGGCGGTAAAAGCCGCAGTCGCCGGGCGCCTCGGCCGGGCACCACTCGACGAGGTCGAGGTATTCGCCGAGCTTCGGCGGTGGAAAGACGGGTTCAGCCAATGAGCGCCCGCAATCGGCCGCAGGCGCGACGCAGCCTTGCGCGCGGTCTGGCGGTATTGAGCGTAGCGGTGCTGATGGCCCTTCCGGTGGCTGCGCTGGCTGACGCTGACGTGGAGAACTCTCCGGCGGCCGCTGCCATCATCGCCGGAGCGGCTCCATCGGCTGCAGCCGCGGTCGATTCGCCGCCCGTCCCCCGCCGTGGCCTGGAGATCTACCGACAGTTCCAGCAGGGCCGCGCCGATCAGGAGTGCAGCAGCGATGTCAGTCCGCGCTGGAGCAAGCACTTTTCAGCCGCTCCCAAGCGCCTGGCGACCCCCAGCGACGACACCCTTCTCCTGTTTGGGTATGTGCTTGACGCGGTCCGCGCGGCGCATCTGCCCAGCGAATACGCCTTGATTCCCTTCGTCGAGAGCGGTTATCGCCCCGACGCGCGCAGTCCGTCCGGGCCGGTCGGCATGTGGCAGATGATCGAGCGCACCGCGCGCAACCACAAAGTGCCGATGCGCAACGGCTACGACGGCCGCCTGTCGCCGGTGGACTCGACCCGCGCTGCGGTGCGATACCTGAAGACCCTGCACGGCATGTTCGCCGGCGACTGGCGCCTGGCCGCGATGGCCTACAACGCCGGCGAGTACCGGATTCTGGGCGCACTCAAGAACGGCGGGCAGCAGGCGCGCAACGCCGACCCGGCCAGCCTGGCCGGCGTTCCGGCAACCACGCAGGCCTATGTACGCAAACTGCAGGCCCTCTCGTGCGTCCTGGGCGATGCCAAGCAGCAGGAGTCATGGGTCAAGGCGATGGACCGTCCTGCGCCGCGCCTGCACGCAGTCACACTGGACCGTCAGACCCGCCGGATCACCGATTGGGCCGATCGACACGGTCAGGATCCGGCGCGCGTCGGCCGGCTGAACCCGGTCTTCGGCGGCGGACAGATCCGCGCGGGCGGCGACACTCCGCTGCGGCTGCTGGCACCGGAACTGGGCATCAATTAGGCGCCGACCGCGCGGGTACAATACCCCGGTTGCCCGACCAAGCCGGTCGTGGCTCTGGTCAAAGAGGAGCAACCATGGGATTTCTGCAAGGCAAGCGTGCGCTGATCACGGGCATCGCCAGCGACCGTTCCATCGCCAGCGGCATCGCCGAAGCCATGCACCGCGAGGGCGCGGAGTTGGCATTCACCTATTTGAACGACAAGCTCAAACCGCGCGTCGAAAAGGCCGCCGCAGCCCTGGGCAGCGATATCGTCCTGCCGTTGGATGTGTCCAGCGATGAGCAGATTACCGACTGCTTTGACCAGTTGGGCAAGCATTGGGATGGCTTCGACATCCTCGTCCACGCCATCGCCTTCGCCCCTCGCGAAGCGATCGAAGGCGATTTCCTGGACGGCCTGACGCGCGAGAACTGGGCCGTCGCACACGACATCTCCGCCTATTCGCTGGCGGCCATTTCCAAGGCCGCGCGGCCGCTGATGGCGGGTCGTGACGGTGCGATCCTGACCCTGAGCTATCTGGGCGCCGTGCGCGCCCTGCAGAACTACAACGTGATGGGGGTGGCCAAGGCCAGCCTGGAGGCGACGGTGCGCTACCTCGCGTTGAACCTCGGACCGGAAGGTACCCGGGTCAACGCAATCTCCGCCGGCCCGATCAAGACCCTCTCGGCAGCAGGCATTTCCAACTTCCGCAAGATGCTGGGCCAGTTCGAGAAAACCTCGCCGCTGCGGCGCACCGTCACCATCGAGGATGTGGGCAACACCGCCGCGTTCCTGTGTTCCGATCTTGCCCGTGGCATCACCGGCGAGGTGACCTATGTCGACTCGGGCTACAACATCATGGGGATGAGCGGCGTCGGCAGCGACGACTGAGGCGCCAGAGCGTCGCAAGTAAAAGCCCGGCATTGCCGGGCTTTTTCGTTGGGTTCAACGCGTCAGGCAAACACGTCGGCTCAACCCTGTGTACAAACCAGCGGCGTGAGCCATGGCGTATCCGCCCGGCTCAGCGCGTTAAAGGTTCTGTTCCAGCACCCGTATCTTCATGCTCTTGCGCATGCTGGCCACAAGCGCCTGCACGTCGTCGATACCGGCAGCCTGGCCGAGCTGCTGCTGCAACATCTCGCGCTGCTCCTGCGGGAATTCCGCCACATTGCCCGGCGTCACCTTGTCGACGGTAAACAGGACGATGCGCCCGTCCTCCAACACCGTGCTGCCGCTCGCCGGGCCGTCGTTCTTTGCCTGGACGGCAAAAAGTGCGTCCGACACGCCCGGCGCGATCAGCGGGGCGCCACGCGGGACGGCTGTCAACGCTTCCGGCTCGGGCAGCGACTCGGCACTGGCCAGATCGGCGAGCGACTCGCCCTTCTCCAGCCGCGACCGCAATGCGGTCGCCCGCTCCCGCGCTGCTTTCTCAAGACCGTCGCGGCGAATCGCTTCCACGACCTGATCACGAACGGCCGCCAGAGGCTGGGCCTCGGCCGGCGTGTGCGATACCACCCTGATCCAGACGTTGTGGTCAGGTCCAACGTCGATCGGGTCGCTGACCGTGCCGTCCTGGATCAGCACCTCGGAGAACGCCGCGCGTTTAACGGCAGGGCTGGCCGCGATACCGTCGGTGGAACTGGCATCGAAGGGACCCAGCTTCTGCACTTTGAGGTTGGCTGCCTCTGCCGCAAACGCCAGCCCGGTCGGATTCTCCAGCACGGCGTCCACCACGCGGCTGGACAGGTCGTTGAACATGCCCTCACGGTCAGCCTCTGCCTGCTCGCGTGCCAGCGTCTCACGCACGGCCTCGAACGACTCGCGCTCGCCGGCCTTGACCTCTCGCAAGTTGATCACGTGAAAGCCAAACTCGGTCTTCACCGGATCGCTGATGTCACCGGGAGCCATGGCGAACAAGGCGTCCTCCAGCGCACCGGGCATCATCCCGCGGTTGATCCAGCCCAGATCCCCTCCGGCGGAAGCGGCGTCGTCACTGTTCTTCTCGGCAAGCGCGGCAAAATCCGCGTCCTCGGCGCGCGCCTGCGCCGCAAGTCCGGTCGCCTTCGCCTGCGCTGCCTGCACGGTTGCCGCGTCGGCATCCGGGTCGACTTCCACCAGAATGTGCGAGGCCAGGCGCTCCTCCTGCTCGGCGAACTTCTCGGACTGCTGGTCGTAGCGCTGACGCAGCGCGGCCTCGTCGGCCGGCGGTGGCGCGGGCATGTCCGCCGCCTCCAGCGAGATGTATTCGATGGTGACCTGCTCGGGGGCGCGGTATTCGGCCAGATGGGCGTCGTACCATGCCTGCACCTGCGCATCGGGAACGGCAACGGTGCCCGGATCCGCCGCCGGGACCACCACCACGTTGACGTCGCGTTGCTCGCCCAGCAGCCGGATCAGGCGATCCATCTCCGCGTCGGTCACGAAATTGCTTTCCGCCAGCGCGGTCATCACCAGTCCCTGCTCAAGACTCTCGCGCACCAGCTGGTCGAACTGCGCTGGCGTCCGGGCCGGCACTTGGGAGGCAAGCGCAAGCTGGTAACGCTGGGGATCAAAACGTCCATCGACCTGGAAGGCGGGGATGCGCTGGATTTCATCGATCACCATCGAGTCGCTCACCGTCACCCCGGCAGCCTGTGCCGCCATCGCCTGAATCTTCTGATCGATCAGGCTGTCCAGCACCGCACGCTTGTTTTCCATGTCTTCGAAGGCACGAGCGTCAAACGCGTCGCCCTGCTCTGCCCGCTGTTGCTGGCGCACCTGCTCGAAGCGGTTGCGGAACTCTTCGGTTCCCACTTCCTCATGACGCCACAGCACCGATGCCGGCCAGAATGACGGCGCCGACGACCACCACGTCGGCGGTGCCTTGATCGAGGCGACGGTAGTGGTGCCGCTCTGGACGAGGTATTGATCCAGGCCGAACAGCGCGAACGGAACGATCAAAATCGCCAGGATCGTCATCGCGACCCAGCCGGTGGTCTTTTCTCGGATTTTTCGCAGCATGATGCAATCTGGTCAGGGCGGAAGCCGCACAGTTTACCGTGGATAGACGGCGCGGGCCCGCCGCGGCGGCAACCGGACCTTGGTCACGACCGGCGGCGGTGATGGGCCTCATTTCCGGGCGCTTGCGGCCACTGGTCTGGAATGCAAAACGCCCGCAAATCATCGATTTGCAGGCGTTCTGGATTGACTGGCGGAGCGGACGGGACTCGAACCCGCGACCTCCGGCGTGACAGGCCAGCATTCTAACCAACTGAACTACCGCTCCGCGCTTTGAACTCGTCAAACTGGCAACGAAACCGGCATGCCGGAACAGCGCTGCTGTCTGGACCGGCCGCCTCTACTGCTCAGCAAGTCTGGATGAAACTGGCGGAGTGGACGGGACTCGAACCCGCGACCTCCGGCGTGACAGGCCAGCATTCTAACCAACTGAACTACCACTCCGCACTTTTAACCTTGTAACCCGGCGCTGGTGGGTGCTGAGGGTTTCGAACCCCCGACCCTCTCCGTGTAAAGGAGACGCTCTACCACTGAGCTAAGCACCCGAAATTCAGACCAGGGCAAATGTCACTGCCCGGTGGGTAGCCGCTTAGTTTACAGCGTCCTTAAGGGCTTTGCCAGCCTTGAACGCAGGATTGTTCGACGCCTTGATCTGGATGGTTTCGCCGGTCTTCGGGTTGCGGCCCTGACGGGCGGCACGGTTGCGGACCTGGAACGTACCGAAGCCGACGAGCGTGATGGAGTCGCCCTTCTTCAGTGCATCGGTGATCACACTGACCATCGCGTCGACCGCGTTGGATGCATCGGCCTTGGAAAGCTCCGCGGCATCGGCGACGGCACTGACGAATTCAGACTTGTTCATTCAATTTGACTCCCTGAGCGGTTTCACCGCGTGTGCTTGAAATCGAAGTGCCAGCGTACATGACAGCGCTTCGATCGACTTTGCCGCCTCGCCCTGCCGCAGGACGGCTTTCGCGAAACGGTTGCTGGCCGTTATACCAGTGGGGTTTTCACCGCGCAAGACTGAAACCCAGCAACGACGCGGGTTTCAGCCTTATCTTGCGGTTTTCGGCTGCTCTTGCCGCGATCAGTGCTTGACCCCGGCACGCGCGCTGCGCTCGCCCTTGCGCGGCGCCGGCAGGTCGGCCTGCCCGGCGGGCGCGAGCGGCGTCAGCGGGCGTTCCAGGGCGATATCGAGCACCTCGTCGATCCAGCGCGCGGGCACGATTTTCAAGCCATCCGTGACCGCCTTGGGCAGATCGACCAGATCCTTCTTGTTTTCCTCCGGGATGACCACCGTGGTGATGCCGCCGCGCAGGGCCGCCAGCAGCTTTTCCTTCAAGCCACCGATGGGAAGCACGCGCCCGCGCAGGGTGATCTCCCCGGTCATGGCGACCTCGGCGCGGACCGGGTTCTTGGTCAAGGTGGACACCAGCGCGGTCACCATCGCGATGCCGGCACTGGGTCCGTCCTTGGGCGTGGCGCCCTCGGGAACGTGGACGTGGACATCGTGCTTTTCCAGGAAGCCAAGATCGATACCCAGCTGTTCAGTACGCGCTCGCACCACCGACAGGGCCGCGGAGGCGGATTCCTTCATCACGTCGCCCAACTGACCGGTCAGCAGCAACTGGCCCTTGCCAGGCACCAGGGTCGACTCGACCTGCAGCAGTTCGCCGCCCACTTCCGTCCAGGCCAAGCCAGTGACCAGGCCGATCTCGTTCTGCTCCTCGGCACGACCGAAGTCGAAGCGGCGCACGCCCAGGTACTTGTCCAGGTTCTTGCTGTTGACTGCCAGCGGGGTCTTGCGCGCCTTCGGCTTGGGCCCGGCGAGCGCGATTTCCTTGACCACCTTGCGGCAGATCTTCGCGATTTCGCGCTCCAGGTTCCGCACGCCCGCCTCGCGGGTGTAATAGCGCACGATGTCGTGCACCGCCGCTTCCGCAATCTTCAGTTCCTCGGGCTTGAGCCCGTTGGCCTTGAGCTGCTTTGGCAACAGGTAGCGCATCGCGATGTTGACCTTCTCGTCCTCGGTGTAGCCCGGGATCCGGATCACTTCCATCCGGTCCAGAAGCGGGCCGGGGATGTTGAGCGAGTTGGCGGTGGCGACGAACATCACTTCACTCAGGTCCAGATCGACCTCCAGGTAATGGTCGTTGAACGCGTTGTTCTGCTCCGGGTCCAGCACCTCCAGCAGCGCGGACGATGGATCACCGCGGAAATCCATCGACATCTTGTCGATCTCGTCCAGCATGAACAGCGGATTGCGGGTGCCGGCCTTGGTCAGGTTCTGCACCACCCGACCCGGCATGGAGCCCACGTAGGTGCGGCGGTGGCCACGGATCTCCGCCTCGTCGCGCACGCCGCCCAGCGACATGCGCACGAACTTGCGGTTGGTCGCCTTGGCGATCGACTGCCCCAGCGAGGTCTTGCCCACGCCAGGCGGGCCGACCAGGCACAGGATCGCACCCTTCATCTGCTTCACGCGGGTCTGCACGGCGAGGTACTCGAGGATGCGCTCCTTGACCTTCTCCAGCCCGTAGTGGTCCGCGTCGAGCACGTCCTGGGCCGCTTTCAGGTCCTTGCGCACCTTGCTGCGCTTCTTCCACGGCACGCCCAGCAGCCAGTCCAGGTAGTTGCGCACCACCGCGGCCTCGGCCGACATCGGCGACATCTGCTTGAGCTTGTTCAGCTCGCTCTTGGCCTTGGCCTCCACCGGCTTGGGCATGCCGGCCTCGGCGATCTTGCGGGTCAGCTCCTCGATGTCATTGGGCATGTCATCGATTTCACCCAGCTCCTTCTGGATCGCCTTCATCTGCTCATTGAGGTAGTACTCGCGCTGGCTCTTCTCCATCTGGCCCTTGACCCGGCCGCGGATGCGCTTCTCGAGCTGCTGGACGTCGATCTCGCCGTCCACCAGGCCAATCAGCTGCTCCAGACGCGCGCCGATGCCGTGGGTCTCCAGCAGGCGCTGCTTGTCGGAGATGCGCACGCCCAGGTGCGCCGCCACCGTATCGGCCAGGCGACCGGGCTCATCGATGCCCGACAGCGTCTGCATCAGCTCCGGCGGCAGCTTGCGGTTGGTCTTGATGTACTGCTCGAACAGGGTCATCAGCGAACGCATGACCGCCTCGATCTCGCGCTCCTCGCGATCGACTTCGGCCGGGATCTCCTGCGCCCGTCCGCGCAGGGCGCCATCGGTCTCGGCCACCTGGTCGACCCTGGCGCGCGATACGCCTTCCACCAGCACCTTGATGGTGCCGTCGGGCAGCTTCAGCAATTGCAGGACGTGCGAGAGCGTGCCGACCTCGAACAGGTCATCGGCGCCGGGATCGTCGGTCTCGGCGGCTTTCTGGGCGACCAGCAGGATCTGCTTGTCGCCTTCCATCGCCGCCTCGAGCGCACGGATGGATTTGTCGCGGCCGACAAACAGCGGGATCACCATGTGCGGGAACACGACGACATCGCGCAGCGGCAACACGGGCAGATCCAGTGGCCCCTCGCCGGTCGTCACGCGCTCTGTGGATTTGGTCATTTGGAACTCCGGTCGTTCATGCGGTCGCCCGCACAAGGCGGGGCCGTGAGAAAAGGAAGGTGCCGGGAACGCCGGCCATGCCCTGATTTATGGGGGCCGCGGTGAGGGGTTGCAAGCGCGTCGTTCATCTCGCGCACGCTGAAAGTCGCGGGCTGAAACGAAATCAGCCACTTGCGCTTGCAAGTGGCTGATCGTGTCGCTCAAACGGTCGCAACCCGCTACCCCTTGACTCAGTCCCCCGACGCCGCCTTCTGCGGCGCTGCCGCCGGTGCCTCGTAGATCAGGTAGGGCTCGGTCTTGTGCTCGATAACCGACTCGTCCACGACCACCTTGCTGACATTTTCCAGCGATGGCAGCTCGTACATGGTGTCCAGCAGCACCGACTCGACAATGGTGCGCAGGCCACGCGCGCCGGTCTTGCGCTTGAGCGCCTTCTTGGCGATGGCGACCAGCGCGTCGGGGCGGAACTCCAGCTCGACGTCCTCCATCTCGAACAGCTTGCGGAACTGCTTGGTGATCGCGTTCTTGGGCTCGGTGAGGATGGTTACCAGCGCCGCCTCGTCCAATTCCTCCAGCGTGGCAACCACCGGCAGTCGGCCGACGAACTCGGGGATCAGGCCGAACTTGACCAGATCCTCCGGCTCGACCTCGGCCAAGACCGTACCGATGTCGACCTTGCGGTCGCTGCTCTTTACCTTGGCGCCGAAACCAATGCCACCGGCTTCGGTGCTGCGCTGCTGGATGATCTTGTCCAGGCCGGCGAATGCGCCACCGACGATGAACAGGATATTGCGCGTATCGACCTGCAGGAACTCCTGCTGCGGGTGCTTGCGACCACCTTGCGGCGGCACGCTGGCAACGGTGCCCTCGATCAGCTTCAGCAGGGCCTGCTGCACGCCCTCACCGGAGACATCGCGGGTGATGGACGGGTTGTCGGACTTGCGCGAGATCTTGTCGATCTCATCGATGTAGACAATCCCCTGCTGCGCCTTCTCGACGTCGTAGTCGCACTTCTGCAGCAACTTCTGGATGATGTTTTCCACGTCCTCGCCGACATATCCGGCCTCGGTCAGCGTGGTCGCATCGGCCATGGTGAATGGCACATTGAGCATCCGCGCCAGCGTCTCGGCCAGCAGCGTCTTGCCCGAGCCGGTCGGTCCGACCATCAGGATGTTGGACTTGGCCAGCTCGATGTCGTCGCTCTTCTGGCGGCTCTCGATGCGCTTGTAGTGGTTGTAGACCGCCACGGCGAGCGTCTTCTTTGCGCGCGCTTGGCCGATCACGTACTCGTCGAGCACGGCGAGGATCTCGCGCGGCTTGGGCAGGTGGCTGCGGGCGGACTGTGCCTTCTCCTCCAGCTCCTCGCGGATGATGTCGTTGCACAGCTCCACGCACTCATCACAGATGAATACGCTCGGACCGGCAATCAGCTTGCGCACCTCGTGCTGGCTCTTTCCGCAGAAGGAGCAGTAGAGGATCTTGTTGCTGTCGCCGCTGGTGCGGCCCTGTCGGTCATCGGTCATGCGCTTGCCTGGATCGTCTTGGCTGAAACACAGCCCCGGGGACGCGTGTCCGGGGCAATGGGTTCCTGCGTGGTTTGGTTTGAGGGTAGCACAGCGGGCGGGCCCGGAAAGTCACCGGCCCGCCGCCTAATACCGTTTGAAATCAGCAGCTTGCGCGAAATCGCTAGGTATCCACTGCGGTGCCGGGGTCAGCTCGCCTGGATCGACTCTTCGGGCCGGCGCTCAAGCACCTCGTCGACCAGCCCGTAGTCGCGCGCCGCCTCGGCACCCTTGAAGTTGTCGCGGTCGGTATCGCGCGCGATCGTCTCCAGCGGCTGGCCGGTGTGGTGCGAGAGCACCTCGTTGAGGCGCTGCTTCAATGCGAGGATCTCGCGGGCATGGATCTCGATGTCGGTCGCTTGGCCCTGGAAGCCGCCGAGCGGCTGATGGATCATCACCCGCGAATTGGGCAGCGCGTAACGCTTGCCCTTAGCGCCCGAGGCCAGCAGCAGGGCGCCCATGGACGCCGCCTGGCCGACGCAGATCGTGCTCACGTCGGGCCGGATGTACTGCATGGTGTCGTAGATCGCCATGCCAGCGGTGACCACGCCACCGGGCGAGTTGATATAGAGGCTGATGTCCTTCTCGGGATTTTCCGCCTCGAGGAACAGCATCTGGGCCACGATGACGTTGGCCACGTGATCGTCGATGGGACCGACCAGGAAAATCACCCGCTCCTTGAGCAGGCGCGAGTAGATGTCGTACGCGCGCTCACCACGGCTGGTCTGTTCGACCACCATCGGCACGAGGTTCAGGGCTTTTGTTTGCTTATCCATCAAAACGGCACCTTGGCTGGCATTGCATGGGCTGACCCAATCAACGTGGGGTCGACCGGGCCACGACGCAAGGGCCGCCGGCGCCCGCGTGAGGCGGGAACCGGCAAGCCGGATCGACTACTGGCGGATGGCGTCGGCGAACTCGAGCGGCTGCTCGGTGTGCTCGGCGCGTTCGGCGATCCAGTCGATCACCTGCTCTTCCATGACACGCCCCTGCAGCCCGCGCATCAGGTCCTGGTCATTGCGGTAGAGCTCGATGACCTGCTCAGGCTCCTCGTAGGTGGACGCAATCAGGTTGAGGGTCTCGTTGACCCGCTTGGGATCGAGCTTGAGATCGTTGCTGCGAGCCACTTCACCCACCAGCAGGCCGACCAGCACGCGCTTGCGGGCGCTGTCCATGAACTGCACATGCGCGTCGGCGGAAAGCTCGGCGTTGCGACCCTGGCGACGGGCCTGCTCGACGGCCTGCGCGGCCATGTCACGCGCCTCGTTCTCAACCAGCTTCGGCGGCATTTCCACCTCGGCGTAGGCTGCCACCAACTGCTCGCTGACCTCGCGGCGCAGGCGGCTCATCAAGGCGCCCTTCAGCTCGCGCTCCAGATTGCTGCGGATGTCGGAGCGGAATTGCTCGGCATCGCCGCTGCGGATGCCAAAGCTCTTGATGAACTCGGCATCGACCTCGGGCAGGTGTGCTTCGGACACCTTGCCGACCTTCAGGTTCACCACGACCGTCTTGCCAGCCAGCGCGGGCACGCGCCAATCGGCCGGGAACTGGACATCGACTTCCTTCTCATCGCCGGCCTTCATGCCCTTCAGCTCGGCCTCGATCGCCGGCAGCATGCCGCCCGAGCCGATCACCGTGGTGCCGCGCTCGGCGCCCTCGGCCGGCATCCGCTCACCGTCTACCGTGGAGAAGGTCTCCAGCTCGACCGCGTCACCGTCCTGGGCGCCGCGGTCGACTTCGTTCCAGCTGCGGCGCTGCAGCCGCAGGTTCTCGACCATGGTGTCGATGTCCGCGTCCTTCACTTCGGAAGTGTTGCGGACGATCTTCAGGCCGGACACATCGATGTCGCCGAAATCCGGCACGACCTCGAAGGTCGCCACGTAGGCCAGCTCGTCGGCGTTGTCGCTGGCCGGCTCGATCGCCGGGCTGCCGGCGATCTTCAGCGATTGCTCGCGTACCGCGTTGCCGAAGCTGTCGCGCACGAGTGCGTCGAGCACTTCGGCGCGGACCTGCTGGCCGAAGCGCTGCTCGATGACCTTGGGCGGGATGCGTCCGGGACGGAAACCCTTGATCCGCGCCGTGCGCGAGATCTCGCGCAGACGGCCGCCGACTTCACTCTGGTAGCGGTCCGACGGGAGGTTGAAGGTCATGCGGCGTTCAAGGGCACCGAGCGATTCGACCGAAACTTGCATATCCACTCCTGCAACCGCGGCGAACACCGACGGCACGTTGATTTGATGTTGGGCCAGGCAGACCACGGCGAGCCCGGGCCCGGCGCGGGTGAACGCGATAGTCTGGCGGATTACGACTCCGGCTGCCAGTCTTTTCCCGGCACGCCCGAAGCTCCCCCGGCCGCGCTCGGGGCCAGGATGGTGCGAAAGGGGGGACTCGAACCCCCACGCCTTGCGGCACTGGCACCTAAAGCCAGGGCGTCTACCAATTCCGCCACTTTCGCTTGCTGTGACATGGGCACGGCGATCGCAGGGTAGGAGCGAACGCGGGTACCAGGCAATAAAAAAGGCGCCGGGGACTGATCCCTGGCACCCGTTCTATCTGGTGGGCCGTGATGGATTCGAACCATCGACCTATTGATTAAGAGTCAACTGCTCTACCAACTGAGCTAACGGCCCGGAACACGCGGAATTGTACAGCACAATCCCAGAAAAAATTGGGGTGGAAGACGGGACTCGAACCCGCGACCCTCGGAATCACAATCCGATGCTCTAACCAGCTGAGCTACATCCACCACAGGCAAAACCACAACACGATCATATCCAAAACATTCGGGTGACTGGCGCGCCCGGCAGGACTCGAACCTGCAACCACTGGCTTAGAAGGCTAGTGCTCTATCCGGTTGAGCTACGGGCGCCTGTGGAAATCATACCGACGCCGTGGAACTTGATGGTCGGGGCAGAGGGATTCGAACCCCCGACCCTCTGGTCCCAAACCAGATGCGCTACCAGACTGCGCTATGCCCCGATCCGGGCCTTCGTTGCACGCCAATGCCCCGAAAGGCCGACCATTCTGGCGCCGCGCACCGGTGCTGTCAACGGTTCAGCAGCGGACCTTGAGCTGCGGTGTATCCTTGGCGGCAGACATCCAATTCTTTCCCAGGGGGCTTGCATGATTCGCAGCAGCAATCCGGCGTTGAAGGAGTCCAGCTTCCTGGACATCAACAGCGGCACCGTCGTGCGCGGCGGCAATGACGTGATGACCCTCAACGGCACGGTCAACAAGACCGGCATGCTGTTGTTGCTATGCGTGCTCACCGCCGCGTTCGCGTGGAGCCAGGTCTCCACCCCGGCTGGCATCGTCGGCGCCGCGCCCTACATGTGGGGCGGGCTGATCGGCGGCCTGGTACTGGCGTTTGCCACCATCTTCAAGAAGGAATGGGCGCCGGTCACCGCTCCGCTGTACGCGCTGGTGGAAGGCTTCTTCCTTGGCGCGATCTCGGCAATGTTCAACCACATGTACGACGGCATCGTGATGCAGGCGGTGTTGCTCACCTTTGCCACGCTGTTCGCAATGCTGTTTGCGTACCGAAGCGGGATGATCAAGGTGACCGAGAAGTTCAAACTCGGCGTCGTGGCCGCGACCGGTGGCATCTTCCTGGTCTACCTGGCCAGCATCGTGATGGGGTTCTTTGGCGTGAACATCCCGATGATCCACGAGTCGGGCATGGTCGGTATCGGCTTCAGTCTGGTGGTGGTCGTGGTGGCCTCCCTCAACCTGGTGCTGGACTTCGACTTCATCGAGAACGCGGTGGCCAAAGGCGCGCCCAAGCACATGGAGTGGTACGGCGCGTTCGGGCTGATGGTCACCCTGGTGTGGCTGTACATCGAGTTCCTGCGCCTGCTGTCGAAGCTGCAGTCGCGCTGAGGCTTATCGCTGGCAGCACTGACCAAAGGGCGCTTCGGCGCCCTTTTTTGTTGCGCCGACGTGGCCAAAAAAAACGGAGCGCCATTGGCGCTCCGTCGGGTCCGAAATGCAATCAGCGGACGTAAACAGTTCGGCGGCTCAGACCCGGCTGGCGATCGCCTTGGCAAAGCCCATGGTGGTACCGCTGCCACCGAGGTCGCCGGTGAGGCTGTCCTTGGCTTCCAGCGTGGCCACGATCGCCTCGCGCAGGCGGGTCGCATCGCCGGGCTTGCCGAGATGGTCGAGCATCTGCGCCGCGCCCAGCAGCAGCGCGCACGGGTTGGCCTTGCCTTGGCCGGCAATGTCCGGAGCGGTTCCGTGGACGGCTTCGAAGATCGCCGCATCGGCGCCGATATTGGCACCCGGGATCAGGCCCAGACCACCGATCAGGCCCGCACACAGATCAGAGATGATGTCGCCGAACAGGTTGGTGGTTACCAGCACGTCGAACTGCTCCGGGCGCATCACCAGCTGCATGCAGGCGTTGTCGACGATCATCTCCTCGCACTCGATGTCCGGGTACTGCGCGGCAACTTCACGCGCGGTCTTCAGGAACAGGCCCGAGGTGGACTTGAGGATATTCGCCTTGTGGACCACCGTGACCTTCTTGCGCCCGGCCGCTCGCGCCAGGTCGAAGGCGTAGCGGACGATGCGCTCCGAACCCTTGCGAGTGGTACGGGTGATGGAGATCGCGCTCTGGCCGTCGGCGGCGGTTTCCTGGCCTTCGGCGCTGTAGGCGCCTTCGGTGTTCTCGCGCACAGTGATCACGTCCACGTCGGCCGGGAATCGCGTGAGCGTGTTGGGGAAGGACTTGGCCGGACGCACGTTGGCGTAAAGGTCGAAGCGCTTGCGCAGCTCGACGTTGATCGAGGAGAAGCCACCGCCGACCGGCGTCGTCAGCGGGCTCTTCAACGCGATCCGGTTCTTGCGGATCGAATCCATGGTCGCGGCCGGCAGCAGCTCGCCGGTCTTTTCCATCGCGACCATGCCGGCGTCGGCAAATTCGTACTCCAGGTCAAGCTTCATCGCATCGAGCACGTGGAGCGTTGCGTCCATGATTTCCGGGCCGATGCCGTCGCCATGGATGACCGTAATCGTCTGAGTCATGTGGGATTCTCTTCCAGCTGGGGGAGCGCGCTGCGTGCTGCGCGGCGCCGAAGGGTTAGCCCCGTGATTATGCCGGATCGCCGTCCGGCCTGCAGACCGGCGCGGACGAAAAGTCAGCCGTGGTCGTGGGCCGGGGGTACCGCGCCATCGCCCTGCTCCAACCGGTCGAGGAAGTCCACGGCCCGGCGCAGATGCGGGATCACGATCGACCCGCCGACCACCAGGCCGACCGAGAACGTCTCGAACAGCTCATCACGCGTGGCACCGGCCTGGTGGCACTGGCCGACGTGATAGCTGATGCAGTCATCGCAGCGCAGCACCATCGAGGCGACCAGGCCGAGCAGCTCCTTGGTCTTCACGTCGAGCGCGCCAGCCTTGTAGGTCTGCGTATCGAGGGCGAAGAATCGCCGTACGACCTGGTTGGGCTCGGCCAGGATGCGATCGTTCATGCGCTGGCGGAAGTCGGCGAAACCCTCTGCCTCGCCGCTTCCATGCCGGTCGCCGGACTCGCTCACTGCGCGCCTTCCAGCAGCGGCTCGAACTTGCCGGCGCGCTGCATGGCCATCATGTCGTCAAAACCGCCCACGTGGGTGTCGCCGACGAAGATCTGCGGCACGCTGGTGCGCTTGGCCAGGGCGACCATTTTCTCGCGCTCGGCCGGGTCCAGGTCGACGCGGATCTCACGCCACTGCAGGCCCTTGCTCTTGAGGAAGTTGCCTGCCGCAACACAATACGGGC
>NZ_JXSS01000088.1 GCF_000855665.1 Lysobacter sp. A03 | reverse complement strand
GATGTACGGCATGGGCCTCATCGGCGGCTTCTGCCACCTTTACATCGGCCAGGAGGCGGTCGTGGTCGGCATGGCCATGGCGTCGAAGGAGGGCGATTCCGTCATCACCGGCTACCGCGACCACGGCCACATGCTGGCCTGCGGCATGGACCCCAAGGGCGTGTTGGCCGAACTGACGGGGCGACGCAACGGGTTGTCCAGGGGCAAGGGCGGCTCGATGCACATGTTCTCACGCGAGAAACGCTTCTATGGCGGTCACGGCATCGTCGGTGCCCAGGTGTCGCTCGGCGCCGGTCTCGGCTTCGCCCACAAGTACAAGGCAGACGGCGGCGTATCGCTGACCTACTTCGGCGATGGCGCGGCGAACCAGGGCCAGGTC
>NZ_JXSS01000051.1 GCF_000855665.1 Lysobacter sp. A03 | reverse complement strand
GGGTTGCCGCTGGTAGGTCGTGTGGCTGCCGGTGAACCACTTCTGGCGCAACAGCATATTGAAGGTCATTATCAGGTCGATCCTTCCTTATTCAAGCCGAATGCTGATTTCCTGCTGCGCGTCAGCGGGATGTCGATGAAAGATATCGGCATTATGGATGGTGACTTGCTGGCAGTGCATAAAACTCAGGATGTACGTAACGGTCAGGTCGTTGTCGCACGTATTGATGACGAAGTTACCGTTAAGCGCCTGAAAAAACAGGGCAATAAAGTCGAACTGTTGCCAGAAAATAGCGAGTTTAAACCAATTGTCGTTGACCTTCGTCAGCAGAGCTTCACCATTGAAGGGCTGGCGGTTGGGGTTATTCGCAACGGCGACTGGCTGTAACAT
>NZ_JXSS01000089.1 GCF_000855665.1 Lysobacter sp. A03 | reverse complement strand
AACAGGAAGTGACTGAGGTGATTGAATTTTCGCGTCACATGAAGGGTGAGTCTTACCTCCTCACGTGCTGGAAATGGATGCGACGTCGAGGTGTAAGTTAGAGGAGTGGAATAGTGTTGTTATTTTTAAGGATGTTGCTTTTCCGGATATCTCCCCACTCCTCTTCCTCGGCAGCGTCAGATGTTTATAAGTGACAGCGTCATCCGTGTTCCGCCGCGCACCGATGTACCTGGCACCCCGCGGGTCTGACATCCGTACACCACGCCGGTACCCTCTATAGCCCTGGATTATAACTGCATCGGGCTTCCGTTTCGGGCGCCTGACTCCATCCGAGATCTTAACCATCTCCTCAACGATCGCCTTGTCTACTTCAGTCACGGCCTGGCTCGCTTC
>NZ_JXSS01000011.1 GCF_000855665.1 Lysobacter sp. A03 | reverse complement strand
AGCATCGTCGGCTTCGGCCCAGTAAAAAGAGACGCGGAAAAATGCACAACAGGCACCACACGTCATGCATGGATTCAGATTGCTCATAATTCACCAGTACAGCTAAAAATCGTAAAGAGAACAGCGGTACATCGTATGTAAGAACGTACCGCGGTTGGCTGGGGAACTTTCGATAGTGTGAGTATTGAATGATTTCCAGCCGTTACCGATTTTACGTACTAATTCGTGATTAAACCACTCGTTAGCAGGCTGCCTGATACCTTTCCGTGTCTCCTGAACACTATGGTGTGCATATGAGAAAGCCCATCGTTACAGGTGATATTGACGATCGCTTCCACATCATTTAAACGATTTTTGGGGCTCTGAGGTGGAATTCTTCCCTCGACCGATGGATAAGTCTT
>NZ_JXSS01000036.1 GCF_000855665.1 Lysobacter sp. A03 | reverse complement strand
GCAGTGTTCTTCAAAGCTGAAAGGATAGTAGAACGGCGTGACGGCGGAGACGGCATCGAAGCCATAACGTTTAGCCGATGCCGCAAGTTGTTGGCTTTCGGCGGTGCTGACGCAACCGACGTGGGCGATGAGTTTAATCTTACCTTTCGCCTCTTCGGCGACGATTTCCAGTACCTGTTCACGCTCGGAAAGGCTTTGTACAAAGGCCTCGCCGGTCGAACCACCCACGTATAAACCGTCGATGCCCTGCTGAATATTGAACTGAACCAGGCGACGCAGACTCGCTTTATCCAGTGCTTGTTGTTGGTCAAAAGGAGTCAGGAGTGCAGCCATTACGCCACGTAAATTCGTTGCCATAAATACCTCTGAAGTGATGCTTGTCTGATAAACGATATACCTTTATAC
>NZ_JXSS01000029.1 GCF_000855665.1 Lysobacter sp. A03 | reverse complement strand
ATGCTGGAGAAACTGCTGCAAATTTATGATGTTAAAACGTTGGTGGCGCAGCTTAATGGTGTAGGTGAGAATCACTGGAGCGCGGCAATTTTAAAACGTGCGCTGGCGAATGACTCGGCATGGCACCGTTTAAGTGAGAAAGAGTTCGCCCATCTGCAAACGTTATTACCCAAACCACCGGCACATCATCCGCATTATGCGTTTCGCTTTATCGATCTATTCGCCGGAATTGGCGGCATCCGTCGCGGTTTTGAATCGATTGGCGGACAGTGCGTGTTTACCAGCGAATGGAACAAACATGCGGTACGCACTTATAAAGCCAACCATTATTGCGATCCGGCGACGCATCATTTTAATGAAGATATCCGCGACATCACCCTCAGCCATAAAGAAGGCGTGAGTGAT
>NZ_JXSS01000097.1 GCF_000855665.1 Lysobacter sp. A03 | reverse complement strand
ATCCTGGCGGGGGCGCTGGCTGGGTGCGTTCCTGGTCGGTTTCGCCATCGCAGGCCTGCACGCAAGCCACGCCCTGTCCGTCCAGCTTCCGGCGGATTGGGAGAAGCGCGACGTTGTGGTTCGGGGGCGGGTCGTCGAGCTGCCCCAGCATCAACCGCGGCGCACGGCATTCGCATTCCGGGTCGATCGCGGGAGCGACCAGCCCGAGCCATTGCGCAGCCGGTTGCTGCGACTGTCGTGGTACGACGAGCGCGACGGCACGGGAACCGGGCGTGCGCAGGTACAGGCCGGTCAGCACTGGCAGATGACCGTGCGGCTGCGCGCGCCGCGTGGACTGCGCAATCCCGGCGGATTCGACAGTGAAAAGCATGCGTTTGCCAGTCGGGTGACCGCCACCGGTTATGTCCGTGAGCCAGCGACGGCGCGTCTGCAGCAGCCGGGAAGAGGGATCAACGCCTGGCGCGGCGCAATGTCGCAACGCATAGCGGCGTCCGTCGCCCCCGAATCGGCGCGGTTCCTGTCCGCATTTGCGCTCGGGGATACGCGCGGTCTCGGCGATGACGACTGGCATGTCCTGCGCGCGAACGGTCTTAGCCATCTGGTCGCGATCTCCGGCATGCACGTGGGGATTGTCGCGGGATTCTTTGCCCTGGCGATGGCCGGGGTGTGGTGGCTGTTGCCCGGTCTGGGGCGACGCGTGCCACGGCCGATCGCAGCCGCCATGGGCGGTCTGGCCGGAGCGGCTTTGTATGCTGCGGTGGCAGGGTTTGCGCTGCCGACCGTGCGGACGGTCCTTATGGTTGCGGTGGTGGCCGGGATGCGCGTCCAGCGACGGCGATCGACCACGCTGGAAGTGCTGGCTCTGGCGATGATCGCAGTGTTGGTCGTTGACCCGTTGTCGGCCCTGACCGCGGGGTTCTGGCTGAGTTTCTTCGGCGTCGCCTGGCTGGTGTGGTGCCTGCCCGAGGTCGGCCGCCGACCGTTGCACGATCTGGTGTCCGCGCAGGGTGTGGCCACCGTCGGCCTGTTGCCCCTCACCGCCGTCCTGTTCGACCAGGCCTCCCTCGCGGGACCACTGGCAAACCTGGTGGCTGTGCCGTGGTGGACCCTCGTGGTCGTGCCGCTGTCGCTGGTGGGTACGACACTGGAGTTGCTGCACCCGGGATGGGGGTTGTGGGCATGGGACGCAGCCGCGTGGTGCTTCCAGCTCAGCTGGCCGCTGTTCGACACGATGGCCGCGAGCGATCTGGCGCTGTGGTGGCTGCGCGAATCGCGCTGGTATGCCCTGCCACTGGCGTTGGCTGGCGCGTTCTGGCTGCTGCTGCCCCGCGGGCTACCAGGGCGTCCGCTTGCGTTGCTGCTTTGGCTGCCCCTTTTGTGGCCCGCGCGCGACCTGCCCGCGCCTGGCGAGGTGGACATCCGGGTACTCGACGTGGGGCAGGGGACATCGGTTCTGGTCCGCACTGCCGCGCACAGCCTGCTGTACGACATGGGACCCTCGACACCCGACGGCTTCGACAGTGGCGAGCGTGTGGTGATTCCCGCGCTGCGGGCGCTCGGGGTGGCGCGACTGGACCGCGCCGTGGTCAGCCACGCCGACAACGATCACAGCGGCGGATTCAACGCGGTTCGCAGCCGTAGCCCCATCGACACCTCCAACGCGCCGGAAGACTCGGGCATCGCCGATACGCTGCCCTGCGTAGCCGGTGAGCAGTGGAAGTGGGACGGGGTGCTTTTCCGCTTCATGCACCCGCCGCCGTATTTTCCGTATCTGGGCAACGACGCCAGTTGCGTATTGCGGATCACCGGAAAACACGGAACCGCGCTCCTGCTCGGCGACGTGGGCAAGGTCATCGAGCGTGATCTGGTCCGTCGCAGCCGGCTGGATAAGGCGTCGTCGATCAAGGCCGAAGTCGTCTTGGTGTCCCACCATGGCGCTGCCAACGCCTCCGATCCGGCGCTGGTGGAGGCGAGCGGGGCGCAACTGGCGATCATGTCCAGCGGGCATGGCAACCGGTTCGGCCATCCGCGCGCGGAGGTGACGCAACGCTGGCAGGATGCCGGTGCAGCGACGCCGGACACGGCGCGAGACGGGGCGCTCCGGGTGCGCATCGAAAAAGCCGGCATCACCGTGGAAACGCGCCGCGCCGCACGTCCACGGCTGTGGGATGCGGACCGGCGCGAGAATAAGCCCTTGGTGGAGGCTGCGGCTGGGCTATCCTATCGACCGGATTGAATCGGCCCCAGGCCGGAGGTTGGCGCGTGCTGGAACTGGTCAAGGCGGGTGGGTGGCCGATGATTCCTATCCTGATGCTGTCGGCGCTGGCCGTGGCGCTGATCGTGGAGCGCGCATGGACGCTACGACGCACGCATGTCCTGCCACCGGGGCTGGGCAACGAGGTCCGCACCTGGGCCAGCGGCGGAGCGCTGGACCCGGCCCACATCGACTCGCTGCGGGCGACATCGCCATTGGGCGAGTTGCTGGCCGCCGCGCTGGACGTGCGTGAGCGCCCGCGCGAGCAGATCCGCGAGCGCATCGAGGATGTCGGCCGCCATCTCGTGCATAAGATGGAGCGTTACCTGAACACGTTGGGCTCGGTGGCCTCCGCCGGACCTTTGCTTGGCCTGTTCGGCACCGTGGTGGGCATGATCCAGCTCTTCCTGGGCATCCTCGACCACGGCATCGGCGACGTGAACCAGTTGGCCGGCGGCATCGGCAAGGCGCTGGTCTGCACCGCCGCCGGCATGGTGGTCGCCATTCCGGCCCTGATGGCGCATCGCTGGTATCGCGGCCGCATCGCCGGGTACATCGTTGAGATGGAGCACGAGGCGATCCAGCTGCTGGACACCCTGGAAAACACGCGCCCCGCCGCGCCGGCGGTGAAAGCGCAGCGGCGCACTCCCGCACTGGTGGACTGACCGCCCATGCGCATCCGCGACCATCGGGCCGATGACGAACCGGAGATCAGCCTCGTTCCGTTGATCGACGTGATCCTGGTGATGATCATCTTTTTTGTGGTCACCGCCACTTTCGACGCGCGCTCGGTCATCCAGCTCGAGCTGCCGCGAGCGACGGGCGAGCAGATTGAGGCGACCCAGCCACTGGTGGTGCTGGTGAATGCGGAGGGGCGCTACTTTGTCGATGACCGCGAGGTGCTTCGCAACGACGTCGATTCATTGAAAGCGACGATCGCGGAAGTCGCCGGGACGGAACGCGAGCGCCCGGTGATGTTGCGGGCCGATGCGCGCACGCCCTACCAGGCGGTGGTGACGGTGTATGACGCGCTGGGCCAGCTGGGCTTCCGCCGGATCATGCCCGCGACCGCCTCGCCAGAGACGGACGGCGCCGCCCAGGATTTGACCCAGTGACCGCAACCACCTCGCCATGGCAGATCTACCGACGGCTGCTGACCCTGTCAAAGCCGTATCGCGCCCTGCTCGGCGTTGGCCTGGTGGGGATGGTGATCGAGGCCCTGGCGGGTGGCGGCTTCACCTGGCTGATGCGCCCGATCATCAACCAGACCTTTATCGCCAAGGATGTGGCGGCCAGTCTGCTGCTGCCTCTGGCGATCGTGGGCCTGTTCGTGGCCCGCGGCGTGGCCGGCTACCTGACCGACGTCAGCATGGCCCGGGCGGGTCGCAGCATCGCCCGCGACCTGCGCGTGCAGGTACTGGGCAAATACCTGCGGCTGCCCGGCCAGCGCTTCGATGCCGAGCCGGTCCCCTCAATGCTGATCAAGCTCAGTTCCGACAGTGACCAGGTGGCGCAGGCGGCCATCGATGCGATGAAGGTCATGCTGCAGCAGTCCCTGCAGGCCATCGTGATGGTCGGGGTGATGCTGTGGACCAGTTGGCAGGTCACGATCCTGATCCTGATCCTTGCGCCGCCGCTTGGGTGGGTGATGGACAAGGTGGGCCGGCGCTATCGACGGGTCAGTCACCGCATCCAGGAAAGCGGCGCGCAGCTGCTGCAGTCCGCCGACCAGGCGTTGGCGAACCAGCAGGAGGTCAAGGTCTACGGCGCGCAGGGAGTCGAGCTGGAGCGCTATACCGAACAGGCCAACCACCATCTGAAGCTGAGCATGAAGGTTGAGTCGACCCGCAGCATTTCCTCGGCGCTGGTGCAGCTGATGGGCGCGGTCGGCCTGGCGATGCTGCTGTTCTTTGCCGGCCGCGAGGCGCAGGCGGGCCGGATGGACGCGGGCAGCTTCGTGGTCCTGATGACCTCGATGATGGCGATCATCCCGGCGCTGAAGCAGCTTACCAACGTGCAGGGCATGCTCCAGCGCGGAGTGGCATCGGCGCAGCGCCTGTTTGACGTCATCGATGCCGACGATGAGCCCGACGCGGGCACGCAACCCCTGCAGCGCGCCCGCGGCAAGATCGAATTCCGCGATGTGTCCGCGCGCTATCCCGGCCAGGCCAGCAACGCACTCACCGACGTCAGTTTCGTCGCCACGCCCGGCACGGTGACGGCGATCGTCGGGCGGTCCGGGAGCGGCAAATCGACTCTGATCAAGCTGATCCCGCGCTTTTATGAGGTCGAATCCGGCCAGATCCTGGTGGATGACCAGCCGCTGGACGCCTACCGGCTGGCGGACCTGCGTCGGCAGATTGCACTCGTCGGCCAGCACGTGATGCTGTTTGACGGCACCATCGCGGCCAACGTGGCCTATGGCGAGCTCGAGCAGCCACCGACCGACCGCCTGGAGGCGGCGATACGCGGCGCCAACGCGGCCGAGTTCGTCGAGCGCCTGCCCGCGGGTGTCGACAGTCCCATCGGTGCCAAGGGCAGCAGCCTCTCAGGCGGCCAGCGGCAGCGGCTGGCGATTGCCAGGGCGATGCTCAAGGACGCTCCGATCCTGATCCTTGACGAGGCAACCGCGGCCCTGGACACCGAGTCGGAACGACTTGTGCAGGACGCTCTGGAGCGACTGATGCCCGACCGGACCACGCTGGTGATCGCCCACCGCCTGTCGACCATCGAGCACGCCGACCAGGTGCTGGTGCTGGATGAAGGCCGGATCGTCGAGCGCGGCACCCACCACGAGTTGCTGGCGCACGACGGTCTGTACGCTCACCTGCACCGCCTGCAGTTCAGGGAGCCTCAATGAGCACCGGTCCCGCACGGCGGCGCGAGCATCAGCCGGCGTACTGGTACAGCGATCTGCCGGTGCCGCTGTTCGCGCGCGCCTTGGCGTGGCTGTACGGAATCCTGACCGGTCTGCGGCGCTGGCTCTATCGCGTCGGCCTGTTGCGGCGTCGCCATCCGGGCGTCCCGGTGCTGGTGGTGGGCAACATCACCGCGGGCGGGGCCGGCAAGACCCCGTTGACCATCGCGCTGGCAAACAGGTTGCAGCAGGAGGGCTGGACGCCGGGCATCGCCAGCCGCGGCTACGGTCGCACCGATGCGGGGTCGCCGGTGTGGGTGGAGGCAACCACCGCGCCAACCGTGGGCGGTGATGAGCCGGTACTGATGGCGCGCCGCACCGGCGTCAAGCTGCGCGCGGACCGGGACCGGGCGGCAGCGGCGGCCGCGCTGGCCAAGGCCGGCTGCGACATCATCCTGTGTGACGACGGCCTGCAGCATTACCGGCTCAAGCGCGATATCGAGATCGAGGTGGTCGACGGCGCGCGCCGTTATGGCAATGGCCGCCTGCTGCCGGCTGGGCCCCTGCGCGAGTTGCCGCCACGCGGCGATGCCTGCGACTTCCGCGTCATCAACGTGGCCAATGCGCCTGCCAGCGACGTCAACGGCACGGGGTTTGGCGAGTGGCCGATGCGGCTGGCCAGCCACGATGCGATGCCTGTGCTGGGGGGCAGGCCGCGTCCATTGGCTGCTTTCGCGGGGCACCGCGTGCACGCGGTGGCTGGAATCGGCAATCCCGAGCGTTTCTTCGCGATGCTGCGGGCGCTGGACATCGCCGTGGTGCCGCATGCCTTCGCCGACCACCACCGCTATCGCGCGGAGGACTTCCATTTCGGCAGTCCGCTCCCGGTCCTGATGACAGAGAAGGACGCGGTCAAGTGCGCCGGATTCGCTACCGATGCGTTCTTCAGCGTGCCGGTGAGTGCGGAGCTGCCCGAAGGCTTCTGGGTGTCGCTGCTGGATCGTCTCGGGCAGGTGGGCAAAGCATGAGCCCGCTGACCGGCGAGGCATCGGACAGCGGTCTCGACTTCGTTGTCGCGATTCCCGCGCGCCACGACGCCTCTCGTCTGCCCGGCAAGCCGCTGCGCCTGATCGCGGGCGAGCCGATGATTTTGCACGTGGCACGTCGCGCGCTGGCGGCCGGGGCGCGCGAGGTCTGGGTGGCGGCCGATGACCTGCGCATCGCCGACGCGTTGGAAGACGCCGGCGTGCAGGTGGCGATGACCTCACCCGCGCACGCGTCTGGCACCGATCGCCTCGCCGAGTGCGCGCGCATCGCCGGCTGGAGCGACGACACCATCGTGGTCAATCTCCAGGGTGACGAGCCGTTCGCGCCCGCTGCGGGGATTGGTGCGGTAGCCCTGCTGCTTGCCGGCAGCGGCGCGGAAATGGCGACCCTGGCGGCCCCGATTGATGACGTCGAAACGCTGCTGGACCCGAACGCGGTCAAGCTGGTGCGTGCGACAAACGGCGATGCGCTCTACTTCAGTCGTGCGCCGGTGCCTTGGCCGCGACAGGCTTTCAACAGCGATCGCACGCGGATGCCCGAAGGCGGACCGTGGCTGCGGCACATCGGTATCTACGCGTATCGAGCCGGGTTCCTGCAGCGTTTCGCGGCCATGCCACCGGGTCGCCTGGAGCAGATCGAACTGCTGGAGCAGTTGCGGGTACTCGAGGCTGGTGACCGCATTGCAGTGACGTTGACACCCGAGCCGTTTCCGCCCGGCGTGGATACGGCCGAGGACCTTGCGCGGGCCGAAGCCTTGATGCGGTCAGCGGGTGGGACTGGTTAGAGGCCCGGCAGCCTCGTCCTTGCGCTGGAACACATGCTTCATCACAAAGTCCGGGGTCACTTCCTCGCCGCTCAACAGCATCGCGGTCAGTTCGCCACCCAGCACCTGCGGTGAGATCACCACGTCGGGCTGGGCCAGCTTGACCCGGCTCAGGTGCTTGGCATCGTTGACGGCAGCCACGGTGCGCGCCTTGCCTCCCAGTTCCTTCACCGCAAGGATCACGAAGGCGTTTTCCGAGTCGTCCACCAGCATCGCCAGCACCGCCTCGGCGCGGTCCGCACCCGCCTCGCGCAGCACCTCGGTGCTGCTCGGATCGCCCACCACGATGTCCATCTCGCGGCTGTCGCTGTCCTCGGGCGCCGTGCGCAGCAGGCGGGTCACCTTGTTGCCACGGCGCGCAAGTTCCCGCGCGGTATTGATCGCCAGCGAGCCGCTGCCGATGACGACGAAATGATCTTCCCGCTTCATGCGTGTCCCCTTTTGCGTAACGATGCGTTTCAGGCTGTTGCTGACCATTGGCGCGATGACGGCGGTCAGGGAGGTCGCGAACACTGCAACGCCCAGAACGATCACCGAAATGGTGAAAAGTTTTGTTTCCGACGTCTGCGGCGTGATGTCGCCGAAGCCGACGGTGCTCATGGTGACCATGGCGTAATAGAGCGCGCTCACCAGGTCGGTGATAGGCGGATCGAAATCGCCGCCCAGGTAGTAGGCGCCAAAGGTCGCGTACATCAGCAGCATGACGACTGACGTGACGGCGAACAGGGTGCTGGCGGCAACGCTGCTGCGGTCGAACTGGCGCCAGGCGAGGAACAACGCCAGCAGCATCACCACGAAGTACACCAGCAGCAGATGCGACTGGACCTGGCCGAGCAACAGGCTTGTGACGCCGGTGAGCGCGAACAGCAGCGCCATGCTCCAGGCAAGGCGGGAGCGCGACAGCAGGCCTCCGGCCATGATCAGCATGCCGCCGCCGATCAACAGCCCCGGCAGCCGCTGCGGTCGGACCGCGAAGTGGCCGTCCAGCATCCCGTACAGGTAGGTTCGCCAGTCGGAGCCAAAGTCCAGCCGCAGCAGCAACACACCGCCGATGGCGAGGGCGAGGGCCAGCGGAACGTGCGGAAACCAGCTCTCGCCGTGCAGCACCGAGTACCAGCGGCGCATCACGGCCCGGATCCGGGCAATCGGTCGCACCGCGATCTTGCTGGCGGATTCACCCGCGATCATGCGAGCCACTCGATCAGGCGCACCGTTGCGTACAGCAGACCGCCGATCAGCGCGCCGATCGCGGTGCCGTTGTAGCGGATGTACTGCAGGTCACTGCCGACGCTCAATTCAAGTTCGCGGACCAGCTCGCGGGTATCCCAGCGCTCCACGCGCTCGACAATGAAATCCCGGATATTCCCGCGGTACTTGTCGATCAGCGGCCCCAGCGTGTCCAGTACCCACTGGTTCAACCAACCCTGTACCGCGGGATCGCTGGCCAGCTTGTCGCCGATTGCGCGTGAGGCGTCCGCCACCTTGCCGGCAATGGCGGAGTCGTTACGCTGCAGGTCATCGCGCACCCAGTCCAGCACGCGCGTCCATGACTGGCGCAGGTAGCGCGCCAGCGCCGGATCGTCGAGGACGCGGTCGCGAAGGGCCGAGACCTTCTGCTGTAGCGACGGATCGGTACGCAGGCGATCAATGAACGCATCCACGTAGTCGTCAAAGCGCAGGCGCAGCTCGTGGGAAGGATCTTCAGCCATGTCGCTGATCAGGTCGCTGACGCCGGCGATGATCTTGGCCGCGAGTTTCTCTGCCACCGCGTCGTCCAGACGGGTCAGGCGCAGGACCGACCACAACTGGGGCGAGATCTTGCCCGCGATCATGTGCTGGGTGTCTTCGTTGGCGAGCACATCGCCCAAGTCGCGCAGCACACTGTCCAGCAGCGCCTGGTGGCGGCGGTCCTGGGTCATGACCTCCAGCAGCTGGCTGCCCAGGTCGGCGACATCGGCGCGCTGCAACTGCTCGCGCACCAGCCCCAGCAGGAAGCGATGCAGGCGCTCGCTGTCCATCAGCTGCAGCAGGTGCGGAACGAGAGTGACTGCGAACTTGCCAATCGTCTCGGCGTGGACCGGATTGGCCAAGGCGGCCGCGAGCCGTTTGCCGGGGTCGAACTGTTCCACCCGCCGCAGCACCTCGCCACTTTCCAGGAAGTGATCGCTGATGAAGTTCGCCAGCGCACGGCCCAGGGCCACCTTCTTGTTGGGAATGATCGCCGTGTGCGGGATCCAGCCCTGGCCCATCGGGTGCCGGAACAGGGCGACCACCGCGAACCAGTCCGCCAGGCCGCCGACCATGGCCGCCTCGGCCATCGCCACCAGCAGGTCGAATCCCCAGTGCGGGTGGGTGATCCGCAGCCATGTGCCGATCGCGAACACCGCGGCAGCGACAGCCAACATGCTGACGGCGATGCGTTTACGACGCGCCAGCGCCGCGGCGCGCACATCACCGGCAAGGCTGGGTGGCGCGGCAGGCGATCGGGGCGCGGTCGGGGGCAGGTCGGTTTCTGCTGTCATCGGTTGGCAGGTTGTCCTGGTATCGGTTCGTGGAGGGTCTGCTGAGGCTTGCCCTGACGCATAATCTGCCCCATCCATGGAGTGCATGCTTACCCTTTCATCCTTGTCCGAACGTCATGACCAGTGCGGGCTGCTGGTGCGCGGTCACGCGTGGACGTCGACCGGATCGGGATCTGCCGCAACGGGCCCGGGTGCATGAATCAGTCGGCTTCCCCTTTCGATGGCAAGGCGTTTGCAAGGACATTGAGCACTGCACCGGGTGTGTACCGGATGATCAGTGCCGATGACAAGGCGCTGTACGTCGGCAAGGCCAGCGCCCTGCGCAACCGCGTATCGAGCTACTTCAACGCGACCCCGAAGTCGGCGCGGATCATGTCCATGCTCGCGCAGACCGCGCGGATGGAAGTCACCGTCACCCGTACCGAGACGGAGGCCTTGATCCTCGAAAACGAGCTGATCAAGTCGTTGAAGCCGCGTTACAACGTGCTCCTGCGCGACGACAAAAGCTACCCCTACGTGCTGCTGACGAGCGAGGAATGGCCACGTATCACGATGCACCGCGGGCCGCGCTCGGTGCCCGGTCGCTACTTTGGTCCGTACGCCAGCGTCGGCGCGGTGCGCGACACGCTCAACCTGATCCACAAGCTCTTCAAGCTGCGCAGCTGCGACGCCAGCGTATTCGCCAACCGCACCCGTCCATGCCTGCAATACCAGATCGGCCGCTGCAGTGGTCCGTGTGTTGGGCTGGTCGACGCGGAGGTCTACGCCGAAAGCGTGCGCCGCGCGGTGCTCATGCTGGAGGGCCGCAGCGACGAGCTGACCGACGAGATCGGCCGCGCGATGGAGGCCGCCAGTGAGCGGCTGGCCTTCGAGGAGGCGGCGCGGCTGCGCGACCTGCTGGGCTCGATCCGCACCCTGCAGGCACGCCAATACGTTGACGGGCGCGCGGCCGACCTGGACGCGCTCGCGGTTGCGATGGAAGGCAGCGCGGCTTGCGTGATGCTGCTGGCGTTCCGCGACGGCCGCAACCTGGGCACACGCTCGTTCTTTCCGCGCACCAACGGCAGTGAGAGCGCCGAGGAAGTGCTGGCGGCATTCGTCTCCCAGTACTACGGCGAGCACATGCCGCCGGGCGAAATCGTTCTGGACCGGGACATTCCCGATCGGCAGCTGATCGAGGATGCATTGTCGAGCACGGGTGGCCGAAGGGTGCAGTTGCGCTGGAACGTGCGCGGTGACCGCGCGGGCTATCTGGACTTGGCGCGACGCAACGCCCAGATCACGCTGGCCAGCGAGCGCACCAGCCACGCCGCCCAGCTGGCGCGCGCCCGGGACCTGCAGAAGATGCTGGGGATGGACGAACTGCCCGAACGCATCGAATGTTTCGACATCAGCCACACCATGGGCGAGGCGACCGTGGCATCGTGCGTGGTGTTCGATGCGGAAGGCCCGGTGCGCGGCCAGTACCGTCGCTTCAATATCGCCGGTATCGAGCCGGGTGATGATTACGCCGCCATGCACCAGGCGCTGAGCCGGCGGTTCAAGCGCGCAATCGCCGCCCCGGGCAAGCCGGCGGGGGTGTTGCCCGACATCCTGTTGATTGATGGTGGAGCGGGGCAAGTGGGCCAGGCCCGCGCGGTCCTCGAGGAGCTCGACATCCGCAGCGTCGTCCTGGTGGGCGTGGCCAAGGGTCCCGCCCGGCGTCCGGGCGATGAAGACCTGCTGCTGCCTGACGGGCGTACGCTGCATCCCGGTGCCGACTCGCCGGCATTGCAACTGGTCCAGCAGGTGCGCGACGAGGCCCATCGCTTTGCGATCACCGGTCACCGCGGTCGCCGCCAGAAAGCACGCAATTCGAGCCGGCTGGAGGATATTCCCGGTATTGGCCCGCGTCGACGCGGTAACCTGTTGCGACACTTCGGCGGCCTGGGTGGACTCAAGGGGGCCGGGGTGGAAGAAATCTCACGGGTCGAGGGCATCAATGCCGCTTTGGCCGAACGCATCTACGCGACCTTGCACGGACTGGAAGATGCGGGCGGCGGGCCGGATGACGGCACACGGAGTAACGGATGAAGTTGACGGTACCCACCATGCTGACCCTGCTGCGGATCGCGCTGATCCCGGTGCTGGTGGTCGTGTTCTACCTGCCGTTCAAGTGGACGAGCCTGGCGGCCGCCTCGATTTTCGCGTTTGCATCGTTCACCGACTGGGCCGATGGGTGGATTGCTCGCCGCTACAACCAGTTTTCCGCGTTTGGCGCCTTCCTGGATCCGGTCGCCGACAAGTTGATGGTGGCGGTCGCGCTGATGTTGACCGTGCAGAAACACCCGACCGTCTGGATGACCCTGTGGGCGGCGGTGATCATCGGGCGCGAGATCGCGGTCTCCGCGCTGCGCGAGTGGATGGCCGAGCTGGGACAACGCGCCAAGGTGAAGGTCGCCACCCTTGGCAAGATCAAGACGGTCGTGCAGATGCTGGCCTTGGTGTTCCTGCTCTACCAGAAGCCCCTGTTCGGCCTGCCCATTTTCACGATCGGTGAGTGGTTGCTCGCAGCCGCGGCATTGCTTACTCTCTGGTCCGGTTTCGCGTATTTGCGGGCCGCGTGGCCGTCGATGAAAGAAGATTCACGAGGCAGTTGACAGTTCTGTCTGCATGCCTACAATAGTCGGCTCAGTCAGCGGGAATAGCTCAGTTGGTAGAGCACGACCTTGCCAAGGTCGGGGTCGCGAGTTCGAGTCTCGTTTCCCGCTCCAGACATGGCACCACGGTTCGCCGGGGTGGCACCGAACAAGGCCCCGGTTTCGGGGTTTTGTTTTTTCAGGAGATTGCCCAGTGCAACTCCAGCCGCAAGGTTTATCCTTGTGGCGCACGTCATCCGGCCGGGTGGCAGAGTGGTCATGCAGCGGACTGCAAATCCGCGTACGCCGGTTCGATTCCGACCTCGGCCTCCATTTGAAACCCCTGACTCGTCAGGGGTTTTTTATGTTCGGCCTCTGCGGTCGGTGCCGCTTTACCGAAAGGTTTACCCAAGGCGCCTCATGATGCGGGGCCGGGTGCACTGATCCGTCCGAGCTGACGACGCTTGACCAGCGCATAGATCACCGGGATCACCACCAGGGTGAGCACCGTCGAGGACGCCATGCCGCCGACCATGGGAGCGGCGATGCGTCGGGTCACCTCGGAGCCCGCGCCGGTGCTCCACATGATCGGCAGCAGTCCGGCGGTAATGGCGACGACGGTCATCATCTTCGGCCGCACACGGTCCACCGCGCCGGAGACGATCGCGTCCTGCAGGTCGTCCAGGCTCACCGCCCGGCCCTCCGCGCGGCGCGTTTTCGCGACCCTCTCCAGTGCCTGGTCGAGATAGATCAGCATGATTACCCCGGTCTCGGCGGCCACGCCGGCCAGGGCAATGAAGCCCACTGCCACGGCGACGCTGAGGTTGTAATCCAGCGCCCACATCAGCCAGACGCCGCCGACCAGGGCGAAGGGCACCGACAGCATCACGATCAGCGATTCGGTCACCCTGCGGAAGTTCAGGTACAGCAGCAGGAAGATCAGCACCAGGGTCAGCGGTACGACAATCTTCATCTTCGCGGCGGCGCGTTGCATGTACTCGTACTGGCCGCTCCAGGTGGCGTAGTAGCCCGGGGGGAAGTCGACCGCATCGGCGACCGCGGCTTGCGCCAGGCGCACGTACTCGCCCAGGTCGCTGTCGCGGGTGTCGACGTAGACGTAGGCCGACAGCAATGAGTTCTCGGTGCGGATTTCGGTCGCGCCCTTGTTGATCGACAGCGTCGCCAGCTCGCCCAAGGGGATCTGCGCACCATCTGGGGTCGCAACCAGCACCTCGCGTGCGATGGTCTCCGGGTCGTCACGCAGCTCACGCGGATAGCGCACGATCACCCCGAACCGTTCGCGACCCTCGATCGTGGTGGTTACCAGCTCGCCGCCCAGAGCCGCCGAGATCACGTCCTGCACGTCGCCCACGGTCAGTCCATAGCGCGCCAGCTGGCGCACGTCGGGCTGGATATCCAGGTAGAAGCCCCCGGTCAGCCGTTCGGCATATGCACTGGTGGTGCCCGGAACCGTGCGTACCGCCGCCTCGATCTGCTTGGCAATCCGCTCCATCTCGACCAGCTCGGTGCCGAACACCTTGACCCCGATCGGAGTGCGGATGCCGGTGGAAAGCATGTCGGTACGCGCCTTGATCGGCATGGTCCACGAGTTGGCCACGCCGGGGAACTGCAGCGCCTGGTCCAATTCGGCGATCAGGGCGTCGACCGTCATGCCGTCGCGCCATGCGTCCTCCGGTTTGAGGTTGATGACGGTCTCAAACATCTCCAGCGGCGCGGGATCGGTCGCGGTCATTGCCCGGCCAGCCTTGCCGAACACCGACTCCACCTCGGGGAAGGTCTTGATGATCCGGTCCTGCTGTTGCAGCAGTTCGGCGGCCTTGGTCACCGACATCCCCGGCAGGGAGGCTGGCATATACAGCAGGGTTCCCTCGTTGAGGGTCGGCATGAACTCGCTGCCGAGCCGGGACGCCGGCCACAGGGTCAGCACCAGGGCCAGTGCCGCGACCGCCAGGGTGGCGGTCTTGTGCCGCAGCACGACGCCGATGACCGGTCGGTACATCGCGATCAGGAACCGGTTCACCGGGTTCTTCTTCTCCGGCATGATCCTGCCGCGCACGAACAACAGCATCAGCACCGGCACCAGCGTGACCGAGAGCAACGCCCCGGCGGCCATGACGAAGGTCTTGGTGAAGGCCAGCGGCTTGAACAGGCGGCCCTCCTGGTCTTCCAGCGCGAAAACCGGCAAAAACGCGACGGTGATGATCAGCAGGCTGAAGAACAGGGCGGGCCCGACTTCGCGGCACGCGTCGATGATCAGTTGCCGGTGCGAGCGGCTGCCGTCGCTGTGTTCGATGTGCTTGTGCGCGTTCTCGATCATCACGATGGCCGCGTCCACCATGGCCCCGATCGCAATGGCGATCCCGCCCAGGCTCATGATGTTGGAGTTCATACCCAGGCTGCGCATCGCGATGAATGCGATCAACACGCCGACCGGCAGCATCACGATGGCGACCATCGCACTGCGCACGTGGAACAGGAACAGGATGCAGACCAGTGCTACGATGATGCTTTCCTCGATCAGCGTGGTGCGCAGCGTGGCGATGGCGTGCTGGATGAGGTCGGAACGGTCGTAGACGGCTTTCAGACTGACCCCTGCCGGCAAGCCGGTCTGGATCTCGGCCATCTTCTCCTTCAGGCCCTCGATGACGGCAAGCGCGTTTTCGCCATAGCGCGCAATGGCGATGCCGGCGACCACTTCGCCTTCACCATTCAGCTCGGCGATGCCGCGCCGCTCCGCCGGGACCAGTTCAACCCGGGCGAGATCGGCGATCAGCACCGGCGTGCCGGCGTCGCTCTTGACCACCAGGTTCTCGATGTCCTCGATCCCGCGCAGGTAGCCACGCCCGCGGATCATGTATTCGGTTTCGGTCATCTCGATGACCCGGCCGCCCACATCGCGGTTGCTCTGGGCAACGACCTCGGAGATCCGCGACAGCGGCACGCCGTACTGGCGCAGCTTGCCCGGGTCCACGGTGATCGAGTACTCGCGGACGAAGCCGCCCACACTGGCAACCTCGGCGACGCCGGGCGAGTTGGTCAACTGGTAGCGGACGTACCAGTCCTGGATCGCGCGCAGTTCGTCGAGTGATTTCTGTTTGCCTTCCAGCACGTACTGGTAGACCCAACCCACGCCGGTCGCGTCGGGTCCAAGCGTCGGCGTCACCCCGGCGGGCATCTGCTTGGACGCGCTGTTGAGATATTCCAGCACCCGGGCGCGGGCCCAGTAGATGTCGGTGCCGTCCTCGAAAATCACGTAGACGTAGGAGGCGCCGAACATCGAAATGCCACGGACCACCTTGGAGCGAGGGACCGCCAGCATCGCCGTCGACAACGGGAAGGTCACCTGGTCTTCGACCACCTGGGGGGCCTGGCCGGGTACATCGGCAAATACGATGACCTGGACATCGGACAGGTCAGGCTGTGCGTCCAGCGGGGTATTGAGGAGGGCGTAGATGCCGCCCGCGGTCACGGCGATGGCCATCACCAGAACCAGGAATACATTGCGGACGGACCATTCGATCAGACGCGCCAGCATGTCAGTGCTCCGTCCCGTGCGAGTCGTGGGAAGAGTGCGCATCGGTTGCGGGTTCGGGCATCGGATCGGGCGTTGTCATTCCCGGGTGGCCGCTGTGGTCCGGTTCGACCGCCGGCGGGGCCGCATGATCGTGATCGCCCGGTGGGGTGGTGGGCGGCGTCGGCGTCGGCGTCGGCGTCGGTATCGGCATCGGCATCGGCATCGCGGAAGCGTCCTGGTCCGCCTCGGGTGCGCCAGCATCGTGCGAGGAGTGGTCGGTCGAGGCAGCGGGGCCCGGCGAGGCAGCGTCGCTGGCCGAACCGTGGTCATGCGACGCGTCCTGCGCCGACCCGGTCATCGCCTGCAGCGCGGATTGCAGGTTGCTCTCGGCATCGATCAGGAAGTTGGCCGAGACCACCACGTGTTCCCCGTCACGCAGTCCTTCGAGCACCTCGACCCGGTCGCCGGCGCGCTCGCCCAGAACCACCGTCCGCGGTTCGAATCGACCCTCTGCGACCTGTACCAGCACCAGTTGTCGTACACCGCTGTCGAGGACCGCGGAGCGGGCAACCGTAAGCGCCTCGTTGGTGCTCTCACGGCTCAGGGTGACATCGCCGAACAGGCCGGGGCGCAGGATGCCGTCGGGATTGGGCAACTCCACCCGCACCGCCAGGGTGCGGCTGGAAGCGTCGATGATGGGCTGGATGAAATCGACCCGACCGTCGAAGCTCCGGCCCGGCAGCGACGGCGACGTGAAGTGTGCCTGCTGCGCGACCGACACGCGCCCGGCACTGGCCGCAGGCACGTCGGCGATCAACCACACCGTTGACAGGTCGGCCAGCCGCAGGATGGTGTCGCCGGCGGCAAACCGGTCCCCTTGCACGATCGGTTTTTCCACCAGCACCGCGTTGGCGGGCGAGTGGATCACCAGACTGCCGGTTTTGCCACGCCCCGTCGCCAACTGCGGGTCACTGATGCCCCAGTTTTTCAGGCGCTGCCGGGCGCCATCGCGCAGACGGATCATGGTTGCCGCGCTGGCACTGTCGCCGGCGACAAGCTTTCGCGCGGCGTCGTCCGCGACCCGGTATTCATTCTGTGCTGCCAGCAGTTCAGGGCTGTAGACCGACAGCAGAGGCTGACCGCGTCGCACCGTCATGCCGGTCTGGTTGGCATACAACTGCTCTACCCAACCATCGAACTTCGGCGCGATCACGTACTGCCGGGTTTCATCCACCTGCACGGTGGCACTGGCGCGAACGTCCGGTGACAGGGTGTGCAGGCGAACCGCTTCGGTGCGCACACCCAGCTTCTGGATCTTCTCCGGCGACAGCACCACGGTTCCCGGCGCGGCGGGCGCTTCGCCGCCCTCATAGACGGGGAGGTAGTCCATCCCCATCGAATCCTTCTTCGGCACAGGCGACGTGTCGGGCAGGCCCATCGGATTGCGGTAGTAGAGGATCTTGCGCGGCTGCTCCGCACCGTCGGCTGCAGCCTGCGATGGGGTTTCGGATCGGAAGTAGCGGCCGCCCCACCAGCCGGTCGCCAGAGCGAACACGACCACGGCGAGGCCGATGAACCAATGGGAAGTTTTCATTGTGTGTCTCCGCTGATGGCGCGCACGGCGGCGGCGGCCAGAAGTTCATCGCGGGTGGCATCCACCCGAAGCAGGTCGGCGCCTTGCCATTCGCGCAAGGCTTCCAGCAGGGTCGCGAAATCGACTTCGCCGACCTGATAGCTGGCCAACGCAGATTGGAAGTTCGCCTCCGATTGCGGCAACAGGGTCTGTTCAATCAGCTCGCGCTGCTCGCGGGCCCCCTGCCAACGGCCCCAGACGCTTCCAAGGCGGCCCTCCAACTCGTCGCGCGCGGCATCGGTGCGGGTCAACGCGGCCTCTTCCAGCAGGCGCGATGCGCGTTCCCGGCCACGCCGGGCGCGTTGCTGGAACGGGATTTCCACCTCCAGCATCAACGAGTAGCTGTCAACACGGCTCCCCACCTGCATGGCGCCAACTCCGAGGGTGACGTCGGGAAACCGGTTGCGCCGTTCCAGTTCGGCGCGGCGATTGGCGGCCGTGGCCAATGCGGAGCTGGCTTGCAGGGCAGGGTGGTTGCCGGTGGCAATCCGCTGGCGGGTAGCCTCAAACAGGCTCTGCCCGACGGCCAGCGCGGGAGGTGCCTCAGGCTCGGCCAGTGGGGCGTCCGCGCGGCGGCCAAGCAGTGTGTTCAACGTGGAGACGGCTACGCGCCGAAGTGCCTGGCGCTCGATGCGTTGCCGTTGCATGGAGGTGCGTTCCACCTGGGCGCGGATGGAATCCTGCTGGGCGGCCATGCCCAGGGCGTAACGGACGCCGGCGATTTCCTCCACCTGTTCCAGCAGTCCGATCAATCGGTCAATGACCGCGATGGCCTCGCGAGCGTGCCAATAGCGCACGTACGCATCTTCGGCGTCTGCCAGCAGGTCCAGCGCTACCGCGTCGTGCTCGTAGGCGCTTGCACGGGCCTGTTCGCGCGCGACCTCGCGTGCCAGCTCCCGCTTGCCCCAGAGCGGGAATCTCTGCTGCAGCATGTAGTCGGTGGCTCCCACGTTCGCCGGAAGCACGTTCGGGTGGTCGGGGTCGATACCCTGCCATTCCACCTTTGCCATCGGGTCGGGCAAGGCGCCGGCGGGATAGATCATCGCGTCGGCAGCTTCGGCCTCGGTCTGGAGCGCCCGCAATCGCGGATTATTCTCGACCAACCAGTTACGGATCGAGGCGACATCGGCTCCGGGATCCAGCTCCGCTGCGAGGGCATCGGCAGCATACCCCGTGAGTACCAGTGCCAAGGCAATACCCAGTATCAGCGATCTCAACTGATGCCGTCGCCGGGAAGGCGTGCCAGATGGTGCATGGGTGCGCCACGACGACCACGCCAATGGCGGGACGCAACCGGGATGAAGATCGGAATAAGTCATGTCTCTGCCTTGCCAGGCCGCCGTCGGCGAGACGGCGGTACTGCTGCGGAGGCGACATGCCGTGCGAAGACGGATGCGCCGACGGAAGTGAAGTCAGGCGCAGCGGAGCGCCCGACGGACCTCGGTCGGCAATCAGATCAGCAGGATGCTGGCGGGGTGCAGGGTCGGTCGATGCCATCCCACCGCGAGGGGTGTGGCGCGGTAGGTGACTGTGCTGTCCACCGGCGCGGCAATCCATGCCAACGAGTACACCGGCGCCGGCAGGGAGGCGGGAACCGGCGGTATGCGACCGGCATCGCGGCTTTGGTCGCCCTGGGTGCAGTGGGCAACGCAGACCGCCATCTCGTCTGAAGACGTCGGGTGCTGACAACCGTGCTGCAAGCCGGTGGTCGCCCCGGCATCCATTGACGCGAACGCCATCGACGCGGCTGGATGCCCCGCCAGCGCGAACTGCGACCACAGCAACGCCACGATCGTGAGGATCGTGATCCGGTTGTGCAGGCGTTGGTGGCGTGACGGTTTCATTTATTTATCCAAATTAGGCGCTCCGGTATCGGGTTGCCTTGATTCAGGTCATTCCAAGATGCGTCGTGCAGTTCACGTTTTCCGCTTGGTGCCCAGCCGCAGCGCGTTGGCAACGACCGACACCGAGCTCAGGCTCATCGCCAGCGCGGCGATCATCGGACTCAGCAGCAGGCCCGTGAACGGATACAGCACGCCCGCCGCGATCGGCACGCCCATGGCGTTGTAGAGGAACGCAAAGCCCAGGTTCTGCTTCATGTTGGCAACGGTGTCCCTGGAGATCGCGAGCGCACGGGTGATGCCGCGAAGGTCGCCTTTCACCAGGGTGACCTGCGCGCTGGACATCGCCACGTCCGTTCCGGTGCCCATTGCGATGCCGACATCCGCGCCGGCGAGGGCAGGGGCATCGTTGATGCCGTCACCGGCCATCGCCACCTTGCGGCCTTCGGCTTGCAGCTTCTGCACCAGTTCGATCTTGTCCTGCGGGCGGACCTCCCCGTGTACCTCGTCGATGCCGAGCGTCTCCGCCACCGCCTTGGCCGTGGTGACGCCATCTCCGGTAGCCATCACGATTTTCAGGCCCGCCTCGTGCAGCGATTTGATCGCATCGGCGGTGGTCGCCTTGATCGGGTCGGACACCGCCAGCAGGCCGGCCAGGACGCCGTCGACCGCCAGGTACATGACGCTGGCGCCCTCCCGGCGTAATTCTTCGGCCGGTTCGGCGAGAACCGACGCATCCACGCCGACCTCCTCCATCAACGCGGTATTACCGATCGCCAACGTGGCGCCACCGACCTTGCCGCGTACGCCGATACCGGTGGATGACTCGAACTCCTCCGGCGTTTCCAGCGTCATGTCGCGCCGGCGTGCCTCGGCGACGATGGCATCCGCCAGAGGATGCTCGCTGCCCTGGTCGAGGCTGGCGGCAAGATGCAGCACTTCGTCGCCGGTGAAGCCTTCCGCGGCCAGTGTGGAGTGGAACGCCGGGCGCCCCTCGGTCAGGGTTCCGGTCTTGTCGACGATGAGGATGTCGATCTTGCGCAGGTTCTCGATGGCTTCCGCATCGCGGAACAGGACGCCTTCCCCGGCGGCACGGCCGGTGGCCACCATGATCGACATCGGTGTCGCCAGCCCCAGGGCGCAGGGACAGGCGATGATCAGCACCGAGATCGAGTTGACGATCGCAAAGGTCCACGACGGCTCGGGGCCGAAAAACCCCCAGACAATGAACGTGGCAATGGCTATCGCGATGACCGCCAGCACGAACCAGAACGACACCTTGTCGGCCATGCGCTGCATCGGCGCGCGCGAGCGCTGCGCCTGCGAGACCAGTTGCACGATCTGCGAAAGGACCGTGGCCGAGCCCACTTTTTCTGCCCGGATCACCAATGCACCGCTGCCGTTGAGCGTGGCGCCGATGACGTTGGAACCGGGGCTCTTCTCGATCGGGATGGGCTCGCCGGTGAGCATCGACTCGTCGACGTTGGAGCTGCCTTCGATAACCTCGCCGTCCACCGGCACCTTCTCGCCCGGGCGAACCCGCAGCCGATCCCCTACATGCACATGGCTGAGCTCGACATCCTCCTCGCTGCCGTCATCATTCAGCCGGCGCGCGGTCTTTGGGGCCAGACCCAGCAGTGCCTTCAGCGCAGTGGAGGTCTTGGACCGGGCGCGCAGCTCTAGCATCTGGCCAAGCAGGGTCAGCGAGATGATCATCGATGCGGCTTCGAAATAGACCCCGACCCGGCCGTGCTCATGGAACGATTCCGGGAACAGGTCGGGTGCAAGCGTGGCAACCACGCTGTAGCCGAACGCCGCGCCGACGCCCATGCTGATCAGCGTCCACATGTTGGGGCTGCGGTTGCGGACCGACTGCACCCCGCGCACGAAGAACGGCGCACCCGCCCACAGCACCACCGGCAGGGTCAATGCGAATTCGATCCAGGTGCGCGTCTCCACCGACAATGCGGGGAAGCGGTGGCCAAACATTGCCAGCACCATCACCACGACCGAAAGCGGCAGGGTCCACCAGAAGCGTCGGCTGAAATCACGCAGCTCCGGATTTTCCTCATCGTCCAGACCCGGCATTTCCGGTTCCAGCGCCATGCCGCAGATCGGGCACGTGCCCGGTCCTTCCTGACGGATCTCCGGATGCATGGGGCAGGTGTAGATCGCCCCTTCGGGAGCCGCCGGGGCAACTTCTTCGGCTTGCGGGTCAAGATATCGGGCAGGATCCGCGACGAAGCGCTCGCGGCAGCGGGCTGAGCAGAAGTGGTGGGTCGTTCCTTCGTGCTCGGCGTGGTGCTCGGTCGCCTCCGGATCGACCTGCATGCCACAAACCGGATCGGTGACGGCGCTCCCTTCGGCGGAGTCCTTGTGGTGGTTGGGGTTGTTCATGGGTCCCTCCCGAGGGCGGCGATGGCGATGGCTTGGTGTGGGGCGCTGAGCGTGCTGGGTTGCTCAATCCCCGTGGCGGGCAAACTCCGAAGTAGTGCCGTCGTTGGCGACCAGCTCGACGACATAGGGCTGCACACGTCCGTCGGGAAGCTCCATGCCCGGTGAGCCGGCCGGCATGCCGGGTACGACCAGCCCCTTGGCATCGGGACGCTCGGCGAGAAGGCGTTTGATGTCAGCAGCGGGCACGTGGCCCTCGACAAAGTAGCCGCCCACTTCCGCGGTGTGGCAAGAGCCCTTGCCGTACGGCACGCCCACGCGCTGCTTGATGGGATTGAGCTCTTCGGTATTCACGACCTCGACCTCGAAGCCTGCTTTCTGCATATGTTCCACCCACAGGTGGCAACAGCCGCAACTCGCGCTCTTGCTGACGACCATCAGCGGCAACGTGGACCCGTCGGGGACCGGAGTGTGGACGGCGGTTTGCGATGGGCTTGCGGGTGTCGCTGCAGGGGCCATCGCGGGATTGTCGTCCGGCGCCGCGGCGCACGCTGTGAGGGCATGCGCCGAGGCGAGCGCGAGGGTCAGTAAAACGAGACGATTGCGTTTCATCGGTGTTGCTCCGTTCTAGAACCAGATGCGCACGCCCGCCACCAGGCGGGTGTCGCGGGTGTCTTCGCCATCGGCGCGGCGGAAGTCAGCGGTGTTGCCGAACGTGCGTTCGTGGACGATGCCGACATACGGGGCGAACCTGCGGTTGATCTCGTAGCGCACGCGGATGCCAGCCTCCATCGAGCTGAAGCCAGACCCGACGCCGCGCTGCGGATCGTCCTTGCCGTACGCGGTGATCTCGACCAGCGGCTGCAGGATCAAGCGGTTGGTCAGCAGCAGTTCGTACTCGGCCTCCACGTTCGCCGCGGTCTGGCCGGATTCGCCGATGTAAGCGGTGGCCGACACGTCAAATTTCATCGGCGCCAGGCCCTGCAGACCGAAGGCGGCCCAGGTCTGGGAATCGCCCGGGTTGAAGTCGTGCTTGATGCCCGCCAGAACATCCCACCAGGTGGAGACGCTGCGACCGTAGAAAACCTCCAGGTCCGCGGCCTCGGTCTTGCCGCCAGTGCGTTCACCTTCGGTGCGCAGCCAGAGGCGGTTGAGGTCACTGCCGATCCAGGCCCGGCCTTCCCAGGCTTGGCCGGAACCGGGCTTGGCGTCCCAGACCTCCAGACGGTTGAAAACGACGTAGCTGTTGATCTCCGGGGCGTGTTCCATGTGCCGGTGCAAGACCGGGAACGCCGCCGCGCGATCAGCCGGTGTCACTGCGGGAATGGGTGTGATCGGTTCGCCGGTGGCCGCTGGCGTGCCATGTCCCATGGGTGGGTGATCCATTGCGCCATGGCCCGTCGCGCCATGCGCCATTTCGCCGTGCCCCTTATGGTCCTGGGCGAGGGCAGCGCCGTGCAGTATCAGACCCAGCGCGAACGCCAACGCCGTGGCGGGAAGATTCATGCGGCTCATTCTTCCACCCTCACTTCGCGCATCATCCCGGCTTCCATGTGGTACAGCAGGTGGCAGTGGTACGCCCAGCGACCGAGCGCATCGGCGCGGACGCGGTAGCTGCGTTTGGTGCCGGGCGGGATGTCGATCGTGTGCTTGCGCAGGTGGAAGTCGCCGTTCTCGTCCTCCAGATCGCTCCACATGCCGTGCAGGTGGATCGGGTGTCCCATCATCGTGTCGTTGACCAGCACGATGCGCAGGCGCTCCCCGTAGTTGAGCCGCAGCGGTTCGACATCCGTGAACTTGAGGCCGTCGAACGACCACGCGAACTTCTCCATGTGGCCGGTCAGGTGCAGCTCGACCTCGCGGCCGGGTTCGCGGCCGTCGGGATCGTCGAACAGGCTTTTCATGGCAGCGTAGGTCAGGACCTTGCGGCCGTTGTCACGCAGGCCGATGCCGGGATCGTCAAGCCTGGGCGCCAGCGACATCGCCTGCATGTCCACCAGCGGGTTGCCGCTTTCGCTGGCAGGGTGTTGCTGCATGCCGCCGTCCGGGTGATCCATTCCGGTCATTGTCGTCATGTCGTGGCCCGAGTGGTCCATGCCAGCGTGCCCGCCATCGGCAGGGCTCGCACTTGCACTCGCGTTGCCACTGCCGTGGCTCATGCTGCCGTGATCCATCCCGCCGTGTCCCATGTCGTCCATGGTCAACAGCGGCCGGGGATCCAGCGGGGGCACCGGCGGCTGCAGGCCCTGGTGCACGGCCAGCGTGCCGCGGGCGTAGCCGGTACGGCCCATGTCCTGGGCGAAGATCACAAACGCGTCCGCACCGGCGGGCTCGACCAGCACGTCGAAGGTTTCGGCCACAGCAATGCGGAACTCGTCGACCGAAACCGGGTGGATGTACTGTCCGTCGGCGGCGACCACGGTCATCTTCAGGCCGGGTATGCGCACGTCGAAATAGGTCATCGCCGAGCCGTTGATGAAGCGCAGCAGGACTTTTTCGCCCGGTTTGAACAGGCCGGTCCAGTTGCCCGACGGCGCCGTGCCGTTCATCAGAAAGGTGTAGGTGTGACCGTTGATGTCGGAGATGTCGGACGGCGTCATCCGCATCTGCCCCCACATCTTGCGGTCCTGCAGCGTCGCCGACAGGCCGTCCTCGCGTATGTCGCGGGCAAAATCGCCGACGGTGCGCTGATAGTAGTTGTCGAAGCTGGAGTCCTTTTTCATGCGCCGGAACAGCGCGATCGGGTCCATATCGGTCCAGTCCGACAGCAGCACCACATGCTCGCGATCGTAGTGATAGGGCGCCGGAGCACGCGGCTCAATGATGATCGGGCCGTACAGGCCCGCCTGTTCCTGGAACATCGAGTGGCTGTGGTACCAGTAGGTACCGGCCTGCTGCAGATGGAACCTGTAGGTATAGGTCTCTCCCGGCGCGATGCCGTCGAAGCTCATTCCGGGAACGCCGTCCATGTTGGCCGGCAGCAGGAGGCCATGCCAGTGGATGGACGAATACGCATCGCGCAGCCGGTTGGCCACGCGAAGGGTGACCGTGTCGCCCTCGCGCCAGCGCAGAAGCGGGGAGGGCAGCGAGCCATTGACCGTGACAGCCGGTCGCGCGCTGCCGGTGAAGTTGACCATCGAGCCGCCAATGGACAGGTCGAAATCGGTGCCGCTCAGGGTCTGCAGGGTCGGTGTCTGCCCCGTCGCGGCGAGTGCAGGCAAGCGCCAGATGCCCATGCCCGCAGCGAGGCCGCCAGCGGCCAGGCCGGTGACGAAACGTCGTCGGGAGGGCACCGCCGGAGGGCGGCCGGAAGAATCGGTAGACATGCAAATACTCCGTGAATTCGGGAAGTCGTGTTCCACCCGACAGGCGGAATCGCTCGACACTTGCCGCCATCGCGGCAAACGGACGCGGATGGAAAGCAAGTCGAAACGGTCGCCCGTCGCGGGCGGCCGGACTTATCCGATCGGAGGTCGGTATCGGCTCTTCAGCAGGGGTGCCGGGTGGTCGGCGAATACCGGGAGAGCCGCGAGGATCAGTGGCGGAATCCACACGCCTTGTGCAGACGCCGTTGCGGTCCAGAACATGCCTGCAGGACAGACAATATGACATTCCGCACCTGCGCAGCAGTCTGCGGTTGCGGAATGGCTGTCGCACGTAGCCGCTTCAAACGACGAAGTTGAGTCTGTGGAGTGCTCCCCGCAGATTGCTTGATCATCACCGGCCATCGCTGCACCGGAGGGCGCGTCGGCCATGACGACGTGTTGCACATGCATCTGCGTGGAGGCCACGGCGATGCCCGATCCATTGAGGACCAGGGAGACGCAGAGCAGGACACGCAGTAGCAGATGCTGGATCGACATTTCCGACCACTCTAAACCAACGCGAGGCTTCATCGTCAAGAATTGGCTGAACGCGGGCACTCACTGCACCAGACCGTGTACCAGCCGGGCAGCGACCCGGGCGGTGGCATTGTCCCGGTCCAGCGGGGGGCTGAGTTCGGCGATGTCAAAGATTTTTACGCGTCCGGTCTGCACCGTGGCGGCAATAAACGGCTCCAGCAGATCCAGGGACACTCCGCGGGCGTTGGGAGCGCTGACCCCCGGCGCGACCGCATGGGGCAGCACATCCAGGCAGATCGTGAGATAGATCGAGTCTGCCGGCTGCAACCATTGCCGCACGCGCTCCACCTGCGCGCGCGAATGGGCCGCCGTCATGTCCTGATCAACCAGGTAGCGCGTGCCGGTTTCCTGCGCGGTGCGGAAAAGGCGACGTGTATTGGACGCGGCGCTGGTCCCCAGGCAGACATAGTCCAGCGCGATGCCGTTCGCTGCGGCATGCCTGGACGCCTGCAGGAACGGGGTGCCGGAGGTCGCGACGGGGTTGTCGCGAAGGTCGAAGTGCGCGTCCAGATTGACGATCGCGATGCGCCCCGCATTGGCGCTTCCGGCCAGTCCCAGATAGCTGCCGAAGGCGATCTCGTGGCCCCCGCCCATGCCGATCGGGAAGTGCCCGTCCGCGAGCAGGCCGGTCACGCACGCGGCGTAGCGCTGCTGCGCACCCTCCAGATCGCCGTCGGTGCAGGCGACGTCACCGGCGTCATACAGCGGCCGCGTGTGGGCCACCGGCAGGTTGGCCAGTGCGTTCCTCATCGCGGCGGGACCGTCTGCTGCGCCAGGCCGGCCGTTATTGCGGCGTATCCCTTCATCGCTGGCAAACCCGAGCAGGGCGATTCCCGGAGCTGCGCTGCCCTCCATCGGACGCACCACCTGGTGCCAGCGGAAGGTCTCCGGATCCGTGGGGTCATCAATGCGGCCGTGCCAGTTGTCCATCAGAAGCTCCCGTCGGGAAATTCGGTGCGCAAAATTCCGGCGAGCCGGCCGCTGACAATCAACGTGTCTGCAGCGGCGATCTCCGGCGCGAAGTAGCGATCTTCGTCGTAGCGCGGGATGACGGAGCGCACGAGGTCGAACGCCTCTTCAAGCCGCGAGGACGAGCGCAATGGACGCAGGAAGTCGATGCCCTGGCACGCTGCCAGCAGTTCGATGGCAACGATGCGGCGCACGTTGATCGCCACGTCCCCCGCCTTGCGGGCCGCGAAGGTGGCCATGCTGACGTGGTCCTCCTGATTGGCCGAGGTTGGCATGGAGTCGATGCTGGCCGGATGCGCGAGGGTCTTGTTCTCGCTGGCCAGCGCTGCCGCCGTCACATGGGCAATCATGAAACCGGAATTGATGCCCGGGTTGCCGACCAGGAATGCCGGCAAGCTCGACAGGTGGGCGTCGATGAGGAGCGCGATGCGGCGCTCGGAGAGGGCGCCGATCTCGGAGGTCGCAATGGCGATCTGATCGGCCGCGAAGGCGACCGGCTCGGCGTGGAAATTTCCGCCGGACAGGACTTCCCCGGTATCCGGAAACAGCAGCGGATTGTCGGAAACCGCGTTGGCCTCGATCAACAGGGTGTTGGCCGATTGCCCTAGCACGTCCCAGCACGCACCCATGGCCTGCGGCTGGCAGCGCAGGCTGTAGGGATCCTGCACGCGCGGATCGCCGGCCCGGTGGGAATCGCGGATCGCGCTGTCGTTGAGCAGGTCGCGGTACAGGCGCGCTACATGGATCTGGCCCGGCTGACCCCGCAAGGCGTGGATACGCTCATCGAAAGGCGTGTCCGAGCCACGCGCGGCATCGACCGTCAAGGCGCCGGCCAGCACTGCGGCGGCGAACGCCTGCTCCGCGCGGAACAGGGCGACCAGGGCGATGGCGGTCGACACCTGGGTGCCGTTGAGCAGTGCCAGACCTTCTTTTGCGCCCAGTTGGACGGGTGTCAAACCGGCGCGTCGCAGTCCCTCCGCGGCGGGCATGACGTGGCCATCGATCCGGACCGATCCCTCTCCCATCAGTGCAAGGGTGAGGTGCGCCAGCGGTGCGAGGTCACCGGACGCGCCGACCGAACCCTGTGCAGGAATACAGGGCCAGACCTGCGCGTTGTAAAGGGTGACCATGCTTTCGAGCAACGTCCAGCGGACCCCGGAGTGCCCTCGCGCCAGAGAAGCGATCTTCAACGCCAGGAGCAGGCGGACTGTGTCGTCGTCCAGCAAGGTGCCAACGCCGACCGCATGCGAGCGCACCAGGTTTGTCTGCAGCTGTTCCAACTGGTGGGGCGGAATGTGAACGCTGGCAAGCAGGCCGAAGCCGGTATTGATTCCATAGGCGGGGGCGCCTGCGGCGACGATCGCCGCAACCGTGCGGGCGGCATCGTCGACCCGGCTCTTCGCCTCCGGCGGCAGGGATACAGGGTGGAACTGCCTGGCAATCCGGCGCAACTGGGACAGCGGAATCCGTCCGGGGGTCAGCATGTGCATGAGTCGGTCATCCGGTGATCGCGGGCAGGTTGAGTTCGTTGTCCCGGGCACATGCCAGTGCAACCTCGTAGCCGGCATCGGCGTGGCGCATGACGCCGGTAGCGGGGTCGTTCCAGAGCACGCGCGCGAGCCGTTTGTCTGCCTCTTCGGTCCCGTCGCAGACGATCACCACGCCCGAGTGCTGGGAAAACCCCATGCCCACGCCGCCACCGTGGTGCAGGCTGACCCACGTGGCTCCTCCCGCTACCGCGAGCATGGCGTTGAGCAGCGGCCAGTCCGACACCGCGTCGGAACCGTCGAGCATCGCTTCGGTTTCGCGGTTGGGGCTGGCGACGGAACCACAGTCGAGGTGGTCGCGACCGATGACCACCGGCGCCTTCAACTCACCGTTGCGCACCATCTCGTTGAAAGCCAGTGCGGCGATATGCCGCTGACCCAGGCCGAGCCAGCAGATGCGTGCCGGCAGTCCCTGGAACGCAATGCGTTCGCGCGCCTGGTCAAGCCAGTGATGCAGGTGGGTATCGTCGGGAAACAGCTCCTTGACCTTGGCATCGGTGCGATAGATGTCCTCGGGATCGCCCGACAGCGCGACCCAGCGGAACGGCCCTTTGCCTTGGCAGAACAGCGGCCGGATGCACGCGGGAACGAACCCGGGGAAGTCAAACGCGTCCTGGACCCCATACTCCAGAGCAACCTGGCGGATGTTGTTGCCGTAGTCGATGGTGGGCACGCCCATACGGTGGAAGTCGAGCATCGCGCGCACATGCTCGGCGCACGAAGCAGCGGCCGCGAGTTGCAGCGTCTTGTGCGCGGATGGGTCGTTGCGCGCCGCCTGCCACTGGTCCGTCGACCAGCCCGAAGGGAGGTAGCCGTTGATCAGGTCGTGCGCCGAGGTCTGGTCCGTCACCGCCGCCGGCGTGGCAGCTCCCTGACGGGCCAGTTGGACAAAACGGGGCAACAGCTCGGCGGCGTTGCCCAGCAGGCCCACCGACACCGGGGATGTGGCGTTTTCCACCATCTCCAGCGCTTCTTCGATGGAGCGCGCTTTGCGGTCGAGGTAGCGGGTACGGATGCGAAAATCGATCCGCGACTCATCGCACTCGATCACGATGCAGCTCGCGCCGGCAAGGCTCGCCGCCAGTGGTTGGGCGCCGCCCATGCCACCCAGGCCTGCGGTGAGGATCCACTTGCCGGACCAGTCTCCCGCGTAGTGTTGGCGTCCCAGTTCGATGAACGTCTCGTAGGTGCCCTGCACGATGCCCTGGGAGCCAATGTAGATCCAGGAGCCGGCGGTCATTTGACCGTACATCATCAGGCCCATGCGATCGAGCTCGTTGAAGTGGTCCCAGTTGGCCCAGTGCGGGACGAGATTGGAGTTGGCCAGCAGGACGCGTGGCGCATCGCGATGGGTGCGGAATACGCCTACCGGTTTGCCGGACTGGATCAGCAGGGTCTCGTCGTCGCCGAGCGCACGCAGCGACGCGAGGATGCGATCAAAGCTGGGCCAGTCACGTGCCGCCTTGCCGATGCCGCCGTAGACCACCAACTCGTCGGGACGCTCGGCGACTTCGGGGTCCAGGTTGTTCTGCAGCATCCGGTAGGCCGCTTCCGCCTGCCATGACTTGCACGACAGCGTGGTGCCTCGCGGGCTGCGTACGGATCGCGCACCGGCGAGCGCCGGGGTGAGGCCAGGATCCATCGGTAACTCCGTCACGAACGGGGCGCGTTGCCCACATGAAAAGTGCCAACGAATCGATAGTTGGCGGCAGGATGTGTCAGGCGTACAAAGCTGGCTACCCGCCCGCGTGACCACGTCCGCCGGCTCAGGGACAGCAGCGGGTCGCCTGCGGTGATCCGCAACACCTTGGCGGTGCCCTTGTTGGCCAGCTCGGCTTCAATCGTGTGCTCGGTACGTTCCAGCGGGGCTGTGCGGGTGAGGTACTCGTGCGGGGTCTCGATGGTGAAGTCGACCTCCAGATACGCCGGCGCGCTGGCGGGATTGACGAAGCGGTCCTCCAGTTGGAGCGGTTTGCCGTCAGCAAGGTGGAGCAGTCGGGAATGAAACAATTCGGTGCCGGCCGGCAAGGAGAACTCCCGGGCCAGGGGCGCACGCGCCTTGATGGATTCGCACACCAGAACGGTGACAACATGCTGCTGTCCGCGCGCGCGGATCTCGTCGCGGATGGAGCGCACCTCGAACATCGGCGACTCGACCTTCGGGACCGCGACAAAGGTGCCCACGCCCTGCACGCGGATGACGACATCAGAGTCGCTGAGTTCCCGTATTGCGCGATTGACCGTCATCCGTGAAACGCCGAACTGGACGACCAGGTCGTTCTCGCTGGGGATGCGGCTGTGTGGCGGCCAAGTGCCGCTGGTGATCTGGCCGAGGATGTACTGCTTCAGCTTTGCGTATTCGGGCTGCGGCTTGTCCATGCGCCAAGCATTACATGTCTATACATCTGATGGGAAGCGTGTCCACAACCATTCGCCAGCGTTTGGAACGACCCCGGTCAAGTCGGTTGACATGGTTGGATTTACCGTGGTACTTGGTGGTATAGACAACCCGGAGCCTGTCTTTGCACATACCCAAACTCGCGCTGTTCCTCCGTTGCCTGATCGTCCTGGTTTTTTGCCTGGACGGCACGGCAATGGCGTGGCAGTCGAGTGCGATGGCGATTGCCACCGTCCAGCACACCCATAGCCACGCAGCAGGTACCCAGCACGCAGCCGGTACCCAGCATGCAGCCGCCGATCACGGCATGGAGAACGGTGGCATGCTCGTGATGGACTGCGAGCAGGTCGCCGCCACCGATCATTCCCGGGATGAGGAGTGCGCCTGCAGCGATGGCGGATGCGACTGTACCTGTGGATTCGTTACCCTCGCTCTGGGAAGGGGAGTTCCAGCCGTCAATGTGCTTTGGATCGGCTTCATGCAGGTCTCCCACCACGTGACGATGATCCGACCCACTGTCTCTGCATCGGTCTTTCGACCTCCCATCGGCTGATCTTGTCCAGCTGCCCTTGCGGCGGCCACCCTGCTACCGGCCCGGATCCTGAAAACCGGTCTGGACCCATGCCGACAAGTTCTGAAATCACCGTTTGGGAGTCCACCATGCTTTTTAAGCGCAACCATCTCGCGCTGGCGATCGGCGCATTGCTGTTCGCCGGAACCGTTGCCACCGCCTCCGCCCAGTCCGCTGATGAAGCGAACCCGTCATCCGCCACCACGCTGGACGCAGTGACGGTCACTGGTAGCCACATCAAGCGCGCGGCCATATCGGGCGTTGGTCCAGTAACCGTGATCGACGCTGAGACCATTGAGCGCTCCGGTGCCATCTCGGTTGAAACCCTGTTGCAGCGCTTGCCGGCATCGGCAGGCTTCGCCGGCAGCCAGACCAACGCGTACTGGGCCGACAATGGCTATGGGACGACCCAGGTCAACCTGCGTGGGCTGGGCATCAACCGCACCCTGGTCCTGCTTAACGGGCGTCGGATCGTGAACGGCGGTACCGGCGCGAACAGCTCAGTCGATCTGAACATCATTCCGGTGGCGCTGATCGAGCGCATCGAAGTGCTCAAGGATGGCGCATCCGCCATCTACGGCGCCGATGCCGTGGCCGGTGTGGTCAACATCATCACCAAAAAGAACTTCGAGGGCGTCGAAGCCTCCGTCGGCTATGGGCAGACGTTCAAGCAGGACGGGGAAGCAGGCTCGGTCGACCTGGCGTGGGGTGTGGACACGGATCGAGGTTCGTTGATGGCCGCCATCAACTACTCACAGAGCGGTACGGTCAACATGGCTGACCGGGCCGCGTGTGGCCTGGCCGAAGTGGACGGAAAGCTGCAGTGCGTGGGGAGCAGCAGCACCATCGGTGGGCGTGCCTTATTGCCCGATGGGACACGCATCAACTTCAACCAGGACCCCAACGGCGACGGTGACTTCTACGAGGCGTATTCGCCGGACAAGCACAACCAGAACGCCTATCCGAACCTCAACGCCGTCAACCCGATCAAGCGTCTGAGCTTCAGTGCATTCGGCAATTACGCGCTCACGGACAACGTCCGTGGTTTCGCCGAGTTGATGTTCACCAACCGCCAGTCCGACCAGCTGGCCACACCGGGGACGCTGGGTATCTATCGGCCGATCAATATCGCCGCCGATCACCCGACCAATCCGACCGGACAGGATATCCTTCTGCAGCGACGCAGTCTGAAAGAAGGTGGCAACCGCGAGTTCTACCAGGATGTCGACACGTTCCGAACCGTGGTCGGCGTGGAGGGCGGCATCGGTACCTACTGGGACTGGTCGATGGCGCTCAACTGGGGCCGCAATACCGGCGTGGACGGCTCCAGCAACGTGGTCAACCTGGATCGCTTCGACAACACCATGAACACGGGGCTCTGCAGCAGTGCGCCGGGTGCGGCGATCCCTTGCGGTGATTATCTGGGCTACGGCGACGTCACCCCGGAGGTTCTGGATTACATCCTCTACACCACACGCGACGTCGGTGGAAACGAGCAGAAGAGCTTCACCGCAAACGTCAGCGGCCAGTTGTTCGAACTTCCGGCCGGGTGGGTGGGCTTGGCGACCGGCGTCGAGGTTCGCGAGGAAAGCGGCTGGCGCAATCCGGACCCGTTGACCGTCCTGGGCATGGCCAATACCAACCAGCAGGACGCGATTGCCGGTGAGTACACGGCGAAAGAAGCCTTTGTGGAAATCGCGATCCCGTTGCTGCAGGACAGGTTCCTGGCGCAGTCGGTGACACTGAACACGGCGCTTCGTTACTCCGACTACGACATCTTCGGGGGGGATACCAACTACAAGGTGGGCCTGGACTGGCAGTTGGTGCCTTCGCTGAAAATGCGCGCCAATTACGCAACCGCCTTTCGCATCCCGAACGTGCCCGAGCTGTTTGGTGGCGTATCGGAGGGCGGCCTGACCACCACTGATCCCTGCAGCGGCTGGGCGACGCTGCCGTCCTCCTCGGTGGTGTACCAGAATTGCCAGGCCTCCGGTGTTCCGACCGGCTACACCCAACTGGGCAAGGCGATCCAGACCACCGTGGGCGGGAACCGGAATCTTGAGCCCGAGGACGCGGAGACGCTGACGGTCGGTGCGGTCTGGACGCCGACGTTTGTCGACAACCTGACCCTGACCTTCGACTACTTCAACATCAAGATCGACAACGCGATCCAGCGGATCGATGGCTCGACGAAGTTGGCCGTCTGCTACAACACGCCCGGGCTGCAGCACCAGTTCTGCACCCCGTCCAACTTCACCCGCAACCCGCTTACCGGTGAGATCGACTACCTGTCGGCACAGCCCGTGAATGCCGCCAGCGAGCGTGTCTCCGGTATCGACCTGGGCGCGCTGTACCAGTTCGACCTTGCCGGCATGAAGGCCACCTTCAGCCTGGATACGTCCTACCTCAAGAACTACGACGTGCGTCCATTCCCTTCGGCGCAGGAGATCCACTACGCCGGCAAGATCACCGGTGGCCGCGGCAGCTTCACCCAGTGGCGCTCGTTCGGCTCGCTGACGCTCGAGCAGGGTCCCTGGTCAGGGTCGTACAGCATCCAGTACATCGGCTCGGCGGATGACATCAACGCGTCCAGGGGGGACATCGGGGATCATGCGCCCAGCGTGAGCTATCACAACGTGCAGACGAAATATGCGGTCAACAAGGGCTTTGACGTCGTATTCGGCATTGACAATCTCTGGGACAAGAAGCCGCCGTTCATCCAGAGCTATACCGATGCGAACACCGACACGATGACCTACGACCTGCTGGGCCGTCGCTGGAACGCGAAGCTCACCTACCGCTGGTGACCGGCTCGCCCCTCTCCGTCTGAACAGGACGGGGAGGGGAACGTTCCCTTCTTCGTGTCTCCCGCCAGGAAACATCAATGAAACCCGCATTCTGGGCCCGCAGGGCGCATAAGTGGTTCGCTTTGATCATCGGCGTGCAAGCGCTGCTCTGGACGATCGGCGGGCTGTACATGACCGTCATGTCGATCGACTTCATTCACGGCGATCACCTCAATCACGTCGCGGCGCCACCCCTGGCCAAAGCGAACAACCTGATTGATCCGGCTGTTATCGCGGCCACCTACCCGGCGATGACAGGCTACCGCCTGAAGCGGTTGCTGGATGAACCGGTCTACGAGGTCCAGCACGCCGCAGGCGTGGAACTTGTCGATGCCGCGACCGGCCGGTCACTTGGGCCGATCGACGAAGAAAAGGCGCGACGACTGGCCTTGGCGACCTACCAGGGCAATGCGCCATTGGTGTCGTTGCAACTGCTGGAAACGGCACCGCAGGAGGTGGGTACCCGGCCGGTGCCGATCTGGCAGGCAAGATTCGACGACAGCGGGAGTACCGCCCTGTACTTCTCGCCGGAAACGGGAAACCTGCTGGCGACGCGACACACCTATTGGCGTGCGTTCGACTTCCTCTGGATGCTCCACATCATGGACTATGAGGACCGCTCTGACGTCAACAACACGCTGCTGCGGATTGCGTCGACCCTGGGTCTGCTGTTCATGCTCAGCGGAGTGTGGCTGCTGGTCTACAGTTTTCGCAGGAGGTCGGCGACATGACTCCATGGATCCGGAAACTGCATAAATGGGTCGGCCTGATCATCGGCCTGCAATTCGTCATCTGGACCGCAAGCGGCCTGTTGATGAGTGTGCTTGACAGTGCGAGCGTGGATAACCGGCACCATCTCGCCCCACCGACCCAGGTGTCGGCCTGGCCGCAGAGCGCAATGTCCCCGGCCACCGTTGTTGCCCGGGAGAGTCGCCCGGTCCGGTCGATTGAGACCCACTGGCTTGCGCAGACCCCTGTCTACCGTCTGAGTGACGGCAAGAGCAGTTGGCTCGCCGATATTCAACACGGTAGTCCTGTACCGGTAACGTCGGCCGACGTTACCTCCATCGCCGTCCGTGATTATGCAGGTGATGGCCGGGCCGGGATACCGGAACTCATGTCGGAGAACACATGGGAGGTTCGCGGGCACACCGGACCCATCTGGCGGGTCGCATTTTCCGATGACGACGGCACCACGCTTTACGTCTCCGGACAGGACGGCCAGATCCTTGAGCGTCGCAACGATACGTGGCGGGTGTTTGACTTCGCCATGATGCTTCACTTCATGGACTACACCCGGCAGCAGGATTTCAACAATCCGATCATCATCGCGGCCGGGGCGGGTGGCCTGTGGCTCGCGCTGTCGGGGATCTGGTTGTTCTTTGCGAGCTTCCGTCTGGGTGAATTCATTCCGCCCCGTTGGCGTCGACGTCAGGAGTTGAGAGTATTCGGCGCCGATGGGAGCAACTTGCGCTCCGTGGATGCCCGCGCGGGTGACACGGTTTTTCTCGCGCTGGGGCGAAACGGACTGCAATTGCCTTCCAACTGTGGGGGCGGCCAAAGCTGCGGGCTCTGCGTCGTACGGGTGCGCGGCCATGCGCCACCACCGACCAGTTCAGATCGGATGCATATCGATGCCAGCCGGCTCCGATCGGGATATCGGCTAGCGTGCAGCCTGCCGGTAACGTCAAGCGCACAGGTCGAGGTGGCCGGAGGTGCCGCACTGTGGACGGAACGTGTCGCAACGGTCGTCAGCGTGACGCCTGTGACACCGTTTCTCCGGGAGTTCGTGCTTGCGCCAGAGGTGCCGCTGGGGCCGGAGTTCCAGCCCGGTGCGTACCTGCAGGTTCACGTGCCCGGCTACTGCTTGCAACGAAGTGATCTGGACCATCCGGAGCACCATCGCCCCGATTGGTCCAATCTGAATCTGCCGGAAAGCCTGGTGTGCAAGGAACCCGTACGCCGCTCCTATTCCCTGTCCCTGCCGACGGACAAGGCTGGCGGCAACGTCACCCTGCTGGCGCGATTCAGCCCCGGGCGCCAGGATCGCAAGCGGCAACCCGCTGGCAAGGGATCGTCCTACCTGTATGCGTTGAAACCCGGCGACCGTGTCTGTTTCAGCGGTCCGTTCGGGGACTTCGCAATCAAGCCGGGAGGCAGGGAAAAGGTCTTCATCGGGGGCGGCGCCGGGATGGCACCGCTGCGTGCGATGGTGCATGCCCTGCTCGAGGCCGGTGCGACCGAGCGCATCCACTTCTGGTACGGAGCGCGCAACCTGCGGGAGGCGCCTTATATCGACGAGATGGAGGCGCTAGCGAGGACCCACCGGAATTTTTCCTGGCACCTGGTGCTATCAGAAGCCGCCGAGCACGGGAGCGGCTTGATCACGGGACTGGTGCACGAGGCTACTCACGAACGGCTGTTGCAGACGCACCCAGACCTGACGTCCTGCGAGTTCTACCTTTGCGGTCCGCCGGCGATGCTGGCTGCAACCCGGACGTTGCTGGAGAATCTCGGAATCGCGGAGGAACACATCTCCTTTGACGATTTCAAGATCTAGTCGGCAGATATGTGCGGGCAGCGGGCGCCCCGTACCCGCAGTGGCATGCCGCTTCTAGCGCGTGGGGACAGGCGGGAGATCCGGAGCATCCTCAGGCACCGGAGTGGCCTCCAGATCCTTGATGAGCGCCTTCATCTCGTCGATCTCGCGGACCTGCGCCTCGATGATGCCATCGGCAAGTTTCCGTACGCGTGGATCGCGGATGTGGGCGCGGCCGCTGGTGAGGATGGCGATCGAGTGGTGGGGAATCATCGCCCGCATGTAGGACACGTCGTCCACCGTCTCCTGGCTCCGGACCAGCCACAAGGCAAGCGCGAAAACGGCCACGCTGCCGACCACAATGGCGAGGTTGGTCGAGGTGCTCTCATACATCTTGAGCATGAAAAGCAGCATCACGATGGCCATGGATGCTCCCATGACAAACGCCATATACAGGCGGGTTTCGCTGAAGAAGATGTGGTCGGTCGCGTAGGTGTTGAGGTACATCAGGATGAACATCACCACGGTGGATGTGGCGATCATGGCGCCGAACTTCATGTACTTGGACATCGATGATTCCCTCCGGGTGTGAGCGGGTTTGGTGCTGGCGCGTGTCAACCGTAGGTGGTGAGCGGCAGGTTGGGACGCCCGTATCAATGACAGTGTCTCGCCCCAACCGGTTCGCATCCCGTGAAAAGCCGGTGGCGCGAAATCGGCAAACCGCCGCATGGGCGGCCGAAAGTTCTCGGAGCTGAGCCGCGTCCGTACAATGGCCGTGCTGCAGCGCGCCTCCTCAGCCCGGATGGCGGAACTGGTAGACGCAACGGACTTAAAATCCGTCGACCGCAAGGTTATCCGGGTTCGATTCCCGGTCCGGGCACCACGTGGCAGCAATGGATGTGGCTTGCTGAACCGATGCGAGAGCCGTTGCAGCCGGACGGTGCGAACATGGGCGCCGTCCCCCGACTTTCGCGGTGTTGCCCATGTCAAATTCCCGGCTTCTTCCCTGTGCTCTGGCTGCACTGGGCGCCATCGCGCTTCCGCTGCAGGTGTTTGCCGCGCCGGCCGACGTGTCCTATGACGCCGCCGCGTTCGATCGCTGCCTTGCCGGTGTGCGCACGCAGGCGCTCGGTGCCGGGATCAGCGCTGCGGTATTCGACCAGCACGCGGGCACCGTGACGCCGGATGTGTCGGTGCTGCCGCTGCTGGACAGCCAGCCCGAATTCAAAACACCGATCTGGGACTATCTGGCGGGACTGGTCGATGCCGAGCGCGTCGAGGACGGGCAGGCGATGCTGCGCGAGCACGCCGCCACGCTGAAGCGGGTGGAGAGCGAATACGGGGTGGATCCGGCAACGGTGGTGGCGGTCTGGGGGGTGGAAAGCGACTTCGGCAAGACCTTCGGCAAGCGGCCGTTGCTGACATCCCTGACAACGCTCTCGTGCATGGGCCGCCGGCAGCCGTTCTTCCGCGGTGAGCTGATTGCGACGCTGCAGATTGTCCAGGCCGGCGACGTGGCGGCGGACAAATTGGTCGGCTCCTGGGCGGGCGCCTTTGGCCATACCCAGTTCATGCCGTCCACCTACCGGCGTATCGCAGTGGACTTCGATGGCGACGGCCGCCGCGACCTCGTAGGCAGCGTCCCCGATGCGCTGGCTTCCACGGCCAACTACCTGAAGCGCTCGGGCTGGCGCACCGGTGAGCCCTGGGGCTACGAAGTGCGGCTGCCGGCCAATTTCGATGCGGCGGTTTCCGGTCGCACCTCGCGTAAGCCGCTGTCGTTCTGGACCGGTCGTGGCATCACCCGTTTGGATGGAGCGCCGCTCGCCGGATCGGACAAGCCCACGGCGCTCATGTTGCCCGCGGGCAAGTCCGGGCCGGCGTTCCTGGTGTTCAAGAATTTCGATGCGATCTACTCCTATAACGCGGCGGAGAGCTATGCGTTCGCGATCGCGCTGCTGTCTGACCGCCTGCGAGGGCAGGGTGGACTGGTCACTGCGTGGCCGACCGACGATCCCGGACTGTCGCGCCGCGAACGCCGCGAGCTGCAGACCTTGCTGCTGCAGCGGGGGCACGATATCGGCGAGGTGGACGGCATGATCGGCAGCGCCAGCCGCGCGGCCATCAAGCTTGAGCAGAAGCGACTGGGCGTGAGCGTCGACGGACGCGCTGGGCAGGCGATCCTGCGCGCGCTGCAGCGCGCTTCGGACGGCGCTGCGGCCGGGACATCAGGTTAAGCGCTCCTGGGCCATCAAGCCGTCCTCCACCGCAGCCGGTTATCCTCGTGGCCTGACCTGATCCGGATCCACCCGCATGCTGCGTTACCTGCCGTATTTCCTGAGCATCCTGTTGACTGTGCTGACCGGCCTGCTGGCCGTGCTGGTGGCACCCGGCTGGGGCTGGGCGGCGCTGGTGTTTGGCTGCATCGCGGCGTTGGGGACGGCGGACGTGCTGCAGCGGACCAGCGCGTTGCGGCAGAACTATCCGGTGATCGCGCACTTCCGCTACGGGCTGGAATCGATCGGCCCGGAGATGCGCCAGTACTTCATCCAGGCCGATACCGCCGAGGTGCCGTTCTCACGCCTGCAGCGTGCGCTGGTGTACCAGCGTGCGAAGTCGGTCAACGACACCCGCCCGTTCGGCACCATGCAGGACGTCTACGCCAACGACTACGAGTGGATCAACCACTCGATGGCGCCGGTGCCCCACGGCGATCCCAACTTCCGCGTGCTGATCGGCCCCAATACCGCGCAGCCGTACTCGGCCAGCGTGTTCAACATCTCGGCGATGAGTTTCGGCTCGCTGTCGGCAAACGCCATCCGCGCCCTCAACAAGGGCGCAATGATGGGCGGCTTCTACCATGACACCGGGGAGGGCTCGATATCGCCCTACCATCGCGAACACGGCGGCGATCTGGTCTGGGAGATCGGTTCGGGCTACTTCGGCTGCCGCAATCCCGACGGCACCTTCAATGCCGAGCGCTTTGCCGCCAACGCCACCGAGCCGCAGGTAAAGATGATCGAGATCAAGCTGTCGCAGGGCGCCAAGCCCGGTCACGGCGGGGTGCTGCCGGCGGCGAAGGTCTCTCCGGAGATCGCGGTGACGCGCGGCGTCGAAGTGGGCGTGGAGTGCGTGTCACCCGCGCGACACGGCGCGTTCTCGACCCCGGTGGAGCTGCTCCAGTTCGTGGCCAAGCTGCGCGAGTTGTCCGGCGGCAAGCCGACCGGATTCAAGCTCGCCATCGGCCATCCGTGGGAGTGGTTCGCGATCGCCAAGGCCATGCACGAGACCGGGTTGCTGCCCGACTTCATCGTCGTGGACGGCGCGGAGGGCGGCACCGGCGCTGCGCCCGCGGAGTTCATGAACCACGTCGGCGTGCCCATGCACGAGGCCTTGATGCTGGTCCACAACACCCTGGTCGGGCTGAACCTGCGCGATGACATCCGCCTGGGCGGCGCCGGACGGATCATCAGTGCGTTCGACATCGTGCGCACACTGGCGATGGGCGCCGACTGGTGCAACTCCGGACGCGGGTTCATGTTTGCAGTGGGCTGCATCCAGGCCCAGAGCTGCCACACCGATCGCTGCCCCACCGGCGTGGCGACCCAGGATCCGGCGCGCTGGAAGGGCCTGGACGTAACCGACAAATCGATCCGCGTGCAGGGGTTCCACCGCAATACCCTCAATGCCCTGCGTGATCTGCTGTGCGCGGCCGGCCTCAGTGACCCCAGGGAGGTGGGCCCCGAACACATCCTGCGTCGGGTCTCGCCGACCGAGGTGCGATCGCTGGCGGCGCTGTACAACTTCCTCGAACCCGGCCAACTACTGTCCGGCATCCCGGACCACGCCGTGTTCCAGTCGTATTGGGCGAGCGCGCGCAGTGACTCTTTCGACGCGCCGGAGCAGGTGATGTCGATGCGCGAAAGCAAGGCGCGCTGAGCGGTTAGAGGATCCGCAGCACGTTCTCCGGCGGCCGGCCGATCACCGCGCGCCCGTTGTGGACGAAGATCGGACGCTCGATGAGGCGCGGGTGCGCTGCCATCGCCTCGACGATCTCGTCATCGGACTTGCCCGGATCGGCCAGGCCAAGTTCGGCGTACTCGCTCTCGCCCGTGCGCAGCAACGCGCGTGGGGGCATGTCCAGCATGCTCAGTAGTGAGCGCAGCTCGTCGGCATCGGGCGGATTGTCCAGGTAGAGAATGACCTCGGGCTGGATGCTGTTTTCCTGCAGCAGTTCGAGAGTGCCCCGCGACTTTGAGCAGCGGGGGTTGTGGTAGATGCGGGTGTTTTTCACGGCACGCCTCCTGGACAGTCTTGGACAATCATCCTAGCGTCGCAGACGGCTGCCCACATCCGCGCCGCGATTAGTCGTTCAACGCGCTGAACGCCAGTAGCCCCCAAGTTCCGGGCACAAAAAAGGCCACCTAAAAAGTGGCCTTTCTGCAAAGTCTGGTGGGCGGTGCAGGGATCGAACCTGCGACCCTTGCCGTGTGAAGGCAATGCTCTACCGCTGAGCTAACCGCCCGGAAGCCGTTGTCCGGATCATCCCGCTGATTATACGGCAGCTCCGAATCTGCGCAACCGTTGCGTTGTTTTTCCCGCGATGCATCCCGCGCACGCGCGCTGCGCCGCCACACGGTGCCGGCAGGAGCGACCGTGACGCGCTCTTGCAAACCGCCCGGCGAACATGGGCCCCCCAGAGTGGAGCGGTCGATGAGTGATGTCCGTGCGCCAACGCCAACATCGTCCGTTCGCATCGGCTGCGCAGGCTGGTCGATCCCCACGCGCACGGCGCGACTGTTCGGTGCAGGGGAAAGTCATCTCGAGCGTTACGCGACCCGCTTCGACGTGGTCGAGATCAACTCATCGTTTTACCGTCCACATCAAGCGAAGACGTATCGCCGGTGGGCGGACACGGTGCCGCCGGGGTTCCGGTTCTCGGTGAAACTGCCGCGACAGATCACCCACGAGGCGCGATTGGCTGACGCCGACAGGTTGCTGGGGGAGTTTCTTGATCAGGTCTCCGGCCTGGGCCCGAAGCTGGGCGGGATCCTGGTACAACTGCCGCCGAGTCTTGGATTCGACGCTCGCGTGGCGGAGGGATTCTTCGGCATGATGCGTCGCAGCGTCGACACCCCGATCGCGTGCGAGCCACGCCATTCGAGCTGGTTCGGCATCGAGGCCGCGGAGCTGTGGGACGCGTTTTCGATCACCCGCGTCGCCGCAGACCCCGCACGCTTGCCCGAGGCGGGGACGCCAGCTGGTCCGAAGTCAGCGCGCTGGAGTTACTGGCGCCTCCACGGCTCTCCGCGCATGTACTACAGCAGCTATGAGGATGCCGTGCTTCAAAAGCTGGCACCGCAGCTCTTGCAACGGGGCAGGGCGAGATCGCCGGCGTGGTGCATTTTTGACAACACCGCCGGCGGCCACGCGGTGGAGGACGCGGCGCGGCTGCAGGCGCTTGTTGCACGAGACACCACCCCCTGAGAGGCTAAGCAGACGCACCTGCGGCTACGGATCCACTCCCGCGTGCGCGCCGGTCATCCTCGCGGGGCGTACGCGATCAGGGCAATGGCCACGATCGCCAGCGCGATGGCCAAGCGATTCCAGCGGCTGGTCTTCTCCTGGAAGACCGCCACGCCAACCAGCGTCCCCAGCACCACCACGCCGATGTTCATCGCCGCGAAAACGACGGCCGGGCTCTCGGGCAATGCCTGGTGCGCGCGCACGTAGAAGACGATGTTGCCGAAGTTGAGCAGCCCGAGCAGCAGCCCGGCGGCGAAGCTGGACCCGTCCAGATGCGCCTTTCCGCGGACATGACGGAAGGTCTGCCAGCCGGCCATGAGCACGAACGCCAGTACAAAGGCGACCTGCAGCGAGGCCATGGACGGCGTGCCCGACTGGGCGACGAGCTTCAGCAGCACGTCCACGCAGGCAAACCCCACCCATACCGTGAGCAAGGGCATCCATACCATCCGCTCGTTGCCGGTTGACGCGGGGCGGGCAAGGATGCCGGCCACGGCGACCAGTCCCAGCGCGAGGCACAGCAGTTTGACGACGCTGGCGGTCTCCCCGAACACGGTGAACGCGGCGATCAGCGAGAGCAGCAGCGAAAGGCGCTGGGCCACGTCGGTCCGCACGATCCCCGCCTGACGCACGGCATTGGCAAGGACCAGGAACAGCGACGGCAGCAACACGCCCAGTCCCAGCAACACCCACCAGTGGCCGCCCGCGCTGCGCAGGCTGCCCAGGTCCGGACGCAGCAGCAACGCGCACAGCACCGCGGCGACCAGGTAGTTCCAGGTCACCATCTGGGCTACATCCAGGCGTTTGCGCGGGGCGAGTTTCAGCAGCACGGACACCAGCACGCTGCAAAGGATGCTGAGTCCGATCAGGTGCATGCGCGCCGCCGGTCGAGGCGAGGGACAGGAGATTTCATCGCTGATATTGTCCAGTCGAACCGTGTTTTCCGCCACCGGCTGGTTGGAGAAGAGCGACGTCCGTCCCCAGCGCCATCCCGTCGTGTCGCGACTGTGATCCGCGCATCGCGCGACGGCTGCTATTCGCGCCAACCTGCGCGACAATATGCAATCAAGCCAGCGCACCTTGTGCGTGCGGCCTCCCCATTTATCCCGCGTGCCGCGCTGCGGCCGTCAAACCCCCTTCCTCAACAGGAGCTGGACATGTTCAGCCATTTGCCGCTTTACGCGGGCGACCCGATCCTTTCACTGCAGCAGGCGTACCTCGCCGAGACCCGCGCAGACAAGGTCAACCTCGGCATTGGCGCCTACCAGGACGCAAACGGTGCGATCCCGACGCTGCGCTCGGTCGCCGCTGTTCGCCCACAGATTGCGGCCGACCAGGGCGCGACCCCGTACCTGCCAATTGCCGGATCCAGGACCTATCGCGACGCGGTGACCGAACTGGTGCTGGGCAGTGATCGCTGCGCCAAAGTGGGCGAGCGCGCGGTGGCCATCCAGTCGCTGGGTGGCTCGGGTGCGCTGAAGGTCGGTTGCGACATGCTCAAGCGCCACTTTCCTGACTCGGAAGTCTTCATCAGCGCGCCGTCGTGGCCGAACCACCAGGCCATCTTCGAGACGGGCGGGTTCAAGGTCGGCAGCTACCGCTATTTTGACGTCGCGACCAATGGCGTGGATTTCGACGGCATGTTGGCCGACCTGGAGCAGATGCCGGCGCGCAGCATCGTCATCCTGCATCCGGCCTGCCACAACCCGACCGGTGCCGACCTGACCCGCGCGCAGTGGGATGCGGTGGTCAAGGTGGTCGCCGAGCGCGGCCTGCTGCCCTTCCTCGACATGGCCTACCAGGGCTTTGCCGAAGGCATCGATGCCGACGCCTATGCCGTGCACGCGATGATCGATGCCGGCATCTCGCTGCTGCTGAGCGTGTCCTTCTCCAAGACCTTCTCGCTGTACGGCGAGCGGGTCGGCGCGCTGGTGGCGGTGTGCGATGACGCCGACGTGGCACGTCGGGTGTTGAGCCAGATGGAGATGTCCATCCGCGCCAACTACTCCAGTCCGCCGACGTTTGGTGGCCGTATCGTCACCAGCGTTCTCACCGACGCGGCGTTGCGCAAGGACTGGAAGAGTGAGGTCGAGGAGATGCGCACCCGCATGCTGCAGATGCGCGAGCGGCTGCATGCCGGCATGAAGGCACGCGTGCCGTCGCTGGACGTCGACTACCTGCTGACCCAGCGCGGCATGTTCAGCTACACCGGCCTCAACCCGGCGCAGGTCGAGCGACTGCGCACCGAGCACGGCATCTACGCGGTTGGCTCCGGGCGAATCTGTGTCGCTGGTCTGCGCGACGGCAACGTCGATCGGGTCGCCGATGCGTTCGCCCAGGTGATGGACGACCCAGGGTCGAGCTGATGGGCAAGCCACGCGGACAACTCAAACTCGACGGGTTCAACCACCTCACCAAGTCGCTGAGCTTCAACATCTACGACATCTCCTACGCGGTGTCGGAGACCCAGCGGCAGCGCTACATCGAATACATCGATGAGGAGTACGACTCCGACCGGCTGACCGAGATCCTGCTCAAGGTGGCCGAGATCATCGGCGGCACGGTGCTGGACGTCGCGCGCCAGGACTACGACCCGCAGGGCGCGTCGGTGACGATCCTGATGTCGGACCGTCCCGCGGCCGTGCCGCCGCCCGCGCGCGGCAGCACGGTGGGACACATGGACAAGAGCCACATCACCGTCCACACGTACCCGGAGATGCACCCGGATAACGGCATCGCGACGTTCCGGGTCGATATCGACGTGGCCACCTGCGGCCTGACCTCGCCGCTGGAGGCGCTGGATTACCTGATCAAGCAGTTCGATTCGGACGTGGTGATCTGCGACTACCGGGTGCGGGGATTCACCCGCAATGCCAAGGGCAAGAAGCACTTCATCGACCACAAGATCAATTCGATCCAGGAGTCGATCCACAAGCGTCTGCTGGACAAGTACGAGTGCCGCGACGTCAACGTGTACCAGGAGAATATCTTCCACACCAAGATGCACCTGAAGAACTTCAACCTGGACGACTACCTTTTCAGCGAGATGGCCCAGCAGTTGTCGTTCCGCGAGCGCATGCGCATCGAGCACCTGCTGCGCAAGGAAATCATCGAGCTCTACCAGAGCTCGCCGGTCGATTAGGGAGGCTGCATACGCAGGCGTAACCGGACAGACGGCATCCTGAGCGGGAAATCCCTCCAGAGTCCCGTTGACCATGGACCTTGATGCGCTGCTGCTGTCGCGGATCCAGTTCGCCTTCACCATCTCGTTCCACATCATCTTCCCGGCCATCACGATCGGCCTGGCGAGTTATCTGACGGTCCTGGAAGGCGCGTGGCTGTACACCAAGCGTCGCGTCTATCTGGACCTCTACCAGTTCTGGATCAAGGTGTTCGCGGTCGCCTTCGGCATGGGCGTGGTGTCGGGGGTGGTGATGGCCTACCAGTTCGGCACCAACTGGAGCGAGTTCTCGCGCTTTGCCGGTGGCATCACCGGCCCGCTGCTGGCCTACGAGGTGCTTACCGCGTTCTTTCTGGAAGCCGGCTTCCTGGGCGTGATGCTGTTCGGTATGAAGCGCGTCGGCCCCGGACTGCACATGTTCTCTACCGCAGCCGTCGCGGTCGGCACGCTGATTTCCTCCACCTGGATCATTGCTTCCAACAGCTGGATGCACACCCCCCAGGGCCACGAAATCATCGACGGCATTGTGGTGCCGGTGGACTGGCTGGCGGTGATCTTCAATCCGTCATTTCCCTACCGCCTGACCCACATGGTGATTGCCGCTTTCCTGGCGACCGCACTTCTCGTTGGTGCCAGCGCGGCGTGGCAGATGCTGCGCAAGCGCGACAATCCGGCGGTGCGCACGATGTGGTCGATGGCCCTGTGGATGGTGCTGGTGACAGCGCCGCTGCAGGCGGTCGTCGGCGATTTCCACGGTCTGAATACGCTCGAGCATCAGCCGGCAAAGATCGCCGCGATGGAAGGGCACTGGGAGAACACCCCGGGTGAAGGCGTGCCGCTGACGCTGTTCGCCATCCCCGACATGGAACAGGAGCGCAACCGCTACGCGGTGGACATCCCGAACCTGGGCAGCCTGATCCTCACCCACAGCTGGGACGGGCAGTTTGCCGGACTCAAGGAGTTCGCCCGCGAGGATCGACCTAACTCGACCATTGTGTTCTGGACCTTCCGGATCATGGTGGGATTGGGCCTGCTGATGATCGCGCTGGGCCTGTGGGGCGCATGGAGCCGCATGCGCGGCAAGCTGCATACCTCGCGCGGATTGATGCGCTTCGCCCTGCTGATGGGCCCGGCCGGACTGGTTGCCATCCTTGCAGGTTGGTTCACCACCGAGATCGGGCGACAGCCCTGGATCGTGCAGGGCCTTATGCGTACCTCCGAGGCGGTGTCGGCGCATGGCGCGGGGCAGGTCGGCCTCTCGCTGGCAATCTTCGTGGTGGTGTACTTCCTCCTCTTCGGGGCAGGCACGGTCTACATTCTGCGCATCATCGCGCGGGGCCCCGAGCCGGGTGACGGTGATGCTCCGCCCGACGGCGGTCCCGGCCGCAGGAACCAGCCTGGCCGGCCGATGTCCGCTGCCGACGGACGCGAGTCGGGGACGTCGGACGATCGCCACTCCGGCGCGACCACCTACGCCAAACCTGTCGGCGCAGCCAATCTGGGAGGGCCGCTGTAATGGGTATCGACCTGCCGCTGATCTGGGGCGTGATCATCATCTTCTCGATCATGATGTACGTGGTGATGGACGGCTTTGACCTCGGCATCGGCATGCTGTTTCCGTTCTTCCGGGAAAAAGATGACCGCGACATCATGATGAACACCGTCGCGCCGGTCTGGGACGGCAACGAGACCTGGCTGGTGATGGGCGGCGCCGGACTTCTGGCCGCGTTTCCGCTGGCGTACGCTGTGGTCCTCAGCGCGCTCTACCTGCCGCTGATCCTGATGCTCGTCGCGCTGATCTTCCGCGGCGTGGCGTTCGAGTTCCGGTTCAAGGTCGAGGAAGGCAAGGAGCGTGCGTGGGACTGGGCGTTCATCGCCGGATCCTACGGCGCGACGTTCTTCCAGGGCGTGGTGCTGGGCGCTTTCATCAACGGTTTTGCGATGCAGGGTGACCGCTTTGTGGGCGGTCCGTTCGACTGGTTCACCCCGTTCTCGATGTTCACCGGTGTCGGCCTCGTCGTCGCCTACATGCTGCTGGGCAGTACCTGGCTGCTGATCAAGACGGAGGGCGATCTGCACGATGACCTGCGCCTGCGCACGCGTCATTGGGTGTGGGCACTGCTGGGGGCGATCGTTGTGGTGAGCATCTGGACCGCGATGTCGCAGCCGGCGATTGCCGAGCGCTGGTTCAGCATGCCCAACCTCCTGTTCTTCGCCCCGGTGCCGCTGCTGGTCGCGGCCGTCATGTTCTGGCTGCTGCGCTCGTTGCGCGGCGAGTCCCACACCTCGCCATTCCTGCTGACGCTTGCGCTGGTGTTCCTGGGTTATAGCGGTCTGGGCATCAGCATCTGGCCGAACATCCTGCCGCCCGACATCAGCTTCTGGGAAGCCGCCGGACCGCCGCAGAGCCTGGGCTTCACCCTGGTCGGCGCGCTGCTGATCATTCCGATCATCCTGGGCTACACGGGGCTGGCGTACTGGGTCTTCCGCGGCAAGGTGAGGGCCGGAGAGGGTTACCACTGATGCCCGTGCGGTCTCCGGGTGACGGATCTGGCAGGCCCCACTGGGCCAAGCGGCTGGGGTGGCTGGTGCTGATCTGGTCGGCGAGCGTCGCCACGTTGGCGCTGGTCGCTCTGGCGATCAAGCTGATCATGCGCGCGGTTGGCATGACGACCTGAAGCGGTCAGTCGCCGACTGCGGAAGTCAGCCCCAGTTGCACTGCAGGAATCGCACCGGGGCTTCACTGCCCGGGGGCGGTTGCAACTGGACGCGCGAATAGCGCAGATCCTCGTAGGGCGCGAGCACATTGCAGATACCGTCTATCTGTTGCTCGCTGGCATCGGCATTCACAAGAGCCACCAGGGTGGACCGCGTCGCCCACGAGGCGCGGGCAATCCCCGGCAGGTGGCCGACGGCGGCAGCGATATCGCGGCGCTGCTCCTCCTCCGTGCCGGCAATCGCCGGAGATTCGACAACAGACGACGACTCGCCTTGTCCTGATCCATCCGCGCCCACTGACGAGGCCACAGACGTATCGGTGGTTTCGCGCGTCGGATCCACGACCGCGTCCGGAATCAGGAGTGACGCCAGGAACCCGGCCAGTAGCGCGGCCACCCATACGACCCCCGTCGCACGGACAGTCAGCCGCCGCGCACGCGCCATGATGTCGTTGTGCAGGCTGGGCGGGAGCAGGGGGCTGATCAGTGGCCACAAGGTAGCGCCGTCGATCAACTCGATGTCCTGCGGGTTCTTCCGCAGCTCGCCCTGGATAGTGCCCAGTGTTGCGATGATGCCGCCGCTCGCATTGCTGTCGCGCACGGCGGCAGACATCTGGCTGACCATGCCGGGATCGACCCGGTAATCCACGCCCTGCTTGAAGCTCAGCAGCCAGGTCTGTTCGCCGCGGTTGAGCAGTAGATCGGCGTTCTGGCCGCGGTTGGCGTCCGGTGCCAGGCGACTGGCGGAAAACCCCTGGCCCTCAAGGGCCTCGATAACGAAACGGGACGATTCGCGCCAGCGCATGGCCGCGAGTGCACGCAGGCCAAGCGCGACAACGGTGGCGCGGTTGTGGACCAGCCAGAGCCAAGCACTCCCCGCCGTCCCCAGGATCAGCGCAATCAGGAACGCGGTGGTCATTGGTGAAGCACTGAGCATGGCGGATATCGGGCGTCGGGCGCCGGAGCAGGGCGACCCCTCAATATACGCGGCGAGACTTGTCCTCAGCTGAATCGCTTGTCCAGGACGCGGCGCAACTCGGACTCGATCGGCCCCTTCATTGCCGCAAACAGGAAGCCCAGCGTTGCCGTCACGTGCAGGCTGGATGGCGCCACTTCGATCTGTCCTTCGATTCCGCTGCGGTCAAAATGCAGCGTGTCGCGATCCCAGCGACATACGACCCCGAATCGCTCGGTCAGCTTGTCGGCAATGTCCTGGACCGCCGCGCGCGCTTGCTGCGGTTCCATGGTGTGGGAGTGTTGGATATCGATATCGGGCATGCGGGTCTCCGTGGGCAGACGCCAGTGTTGGGGGCGGAAGCGAAAGGCTCAAGTCGAACCGCATGCCGGTGCCCGCGCGAGTGGCGTGCATGGTAGATTTCGCCGCAGTGAATACCCTAAGACTGCGATTCGCCAACGGCGAGCGGGACGACCTGGTGCTCGGCGCCGGCGTGCATGCCGTGGGCCAGGACAATGACGGCAATCCGTGTCTGGTCGACGACTCCCATGACGCGCGCCTGCAGATATCCATCGACCGTCGTGGCATCTGGCTGCAGTTGCGCGAGCAGTCGCAGGTGATCCATGTCAACGGTCGACCGGTGCGGCGGATGGCGATGCTGCGGGCCGGGGACGTGCTGCATTTGGACGGAGTGGACCTGACCCTGGTGGGTGCGCGGCCGGGCCCGGCTCCAGCGGCGGCGGCGAATGATCCAGCGAGCGCGCGCGTGGTCCTGCGCGCGGTCGGAGGGCCGCACCACGGTCGCTGTTTCGATCTGGACCACCCGTGTGTCGTCGGAAGCCAGCCAGACGCTGACCTGTGCATTGCCGAGCCAGGCATTCCCGATCAGCACTCCCGGCTGGAGCCGCACAGTGACGGCATCAGCTTCCGTGCGCTTGGCGCATCCGGTGGTATTGAGGTCAACGGGCACCGGCTGGATGAAGGGCTGCTGATGGCTGGAGACCAGGTGGTGTTCAATGCCAGCCATCGATTTGTATTGGAAGCGCCGCGGGTACTGGCGCCACCCGAGCCCGCCGTGCCGGAGGCTGCCGTTGAATTGCCTCCATCCGAGGTCTGGCCGCAACGGTCCCCTTTGATGGCTTCGCTGAGGCGCCTACCGTGGTTGTTGCTGGCGGCGCTGCTGATGGCCGGCGCGCTGGCGCTGCTGCTGCTTTACGGGGCGCGCTGAGCAACCGCCACCACGCGGTCTTTACATCGTGCTGCAGTGCGGCATACCTTGGGGGTCACGCCCCACTGGAACGCCCCCATGTCCCGTCCGTACAACTTCAGCGCCGGCCCTGCGGCCCTTCCCGAAGCCGTCCTCGAGCAAGCCCGCGAGGAGTTGCTGGACTGGAACGGCGCCGGCGCCTCGGTGCTCGAGCTGAGCCATCGCGGTCCGGAGTTCATGCGCGCCGCGGAAAAGGCCGAAGCCGACCTGCGCAAGCTGCTGTCGGTGCCCGATGACTACGCGGTCCTTTTCCTCCAGGGCGGGGCGACCACCCAGCAGGCGCTGATACCCCTCAACTTCGCCGCGCCCGGCCAACCCGCGGACTACGTCCTGACCGGCCACTGGGGCGCGACCGCCATCAAACAGGCCCAGCCCTATGTCGACGCCCGCATAGCGGCCGATACCGCGGATGGCGGTTATCGGGGTTTACCGGCGCGCGCCGACTGGTCGTTGTCGGAGGACGCGGCGTACGTGCACTACACCGCCAACGAGACCATCCACGGCGTCGAGTTCGACCACATCCCCGAGGTCGGCGATGTGCCGCTGATCGGTGACTTCAGTTCCAGCATCGCGTCCGGCCCGCTGGACATCTCCCGCTTCGGGGTGATCTACGCCGGCGCCCAGAAAAACCTCGGGCCGGTCGGTCTGACGGTGGTGATCGTCCGCCGTGACCTGCTGGCACGCACCGGTCAGGCGCACGCGCCGATCCTTGATTACGCCGCGCACGAGCGCGCGGGTTCGATGCTCAACACGCCGCCCACCTTCAATTGGTACCTGGCCGGGCTGATGTTCCAGTGGATGCTGGACGAAGGCGGGGTGGAGGAATTTGCCCGGCGCAGCGCGGTCAAGTCGCAACTGCTGTACGCGGCCATCGACGGGTCCGACGGGTTCTATCGCAACACGGTCGAGCACAGTGCGCGTTCGCGGATGAATGTCGTTTTCTCGTTGCACGACGAGAACCTGGATTCCCGTTTTCTCGAACAGGCCCGCGCGGCGGGGCTGATCTCGCTGAAGGGCCACCGCGTATTGGGCGGCATGCGCGCATCGATCTACAACGCGATGCCGGTCTCCGGCGCGCAGGCATTGGCCGACTTCATGGCTGATTTCCAGCAGAGGAACGGCTGATGACCGCCAAGGGCAAGCCGCCTGCGAAGAACGTGGGCCGGGACGTGGTGCCCAAAAAGCCGCCCGCGCCGAAGCTTGCCGAACTGCGCGAGCGTGTCGACGGCATCGATCGCAGCATCCAGGAGCTGATCGCAGAACGGGCGCGGTTCGCCAGCCAGATCGGCCAGGCCAAGGGACCGCTGGCGGCGGCGATCGACTACTACCGCCCCGAACGCGAGGCCCAGGTCTTGCGCCGCGTGGTCGACCGCAACGAGGGCCCGCTGGAAGGCGAGGTGCTCGTGCGGGTTTTCCGCGAGATCATGTCGGCCTGCCTCGCCCAGCAGGAGCCGCTGAAGATCGGTTTCCTCGGCCCGGCGGGTACTCACTCGGAGCAGGCGGCGTACAAGCACTTCGGCCACTCCATCCTCGGCCTGCCGCTGGGCAGCATCGAGGAGGTGTTCGGCGAAGTGGAGTCGGGAGCGGCGGACTTCGGTGTGGTGCCGGTGGAGAATTCGACCCAGGGCACGATCCAGTCGACCTTGGACACCTTCCTGGGCACCGACGTGAAGATTTGCGGCGAGGTCGAACTGCGCGTGCACCAGCACCTGCTCTCGCGCAGCGGGCGCTTCGAGGATATCGAGCGGGTGTACTCGCATCCACAGTCCTTCGCCCAGTGCAAGGCGTGGTTGCGCCAGCACCTGCCCGATGCGGAGAAGATTCCCTTGGCGAGCAATGCCGAGGCGGCCCGTCGCGCGCGCAACGCCGATGACGCGGCAGCGATCGCCGGACTCAGTGCCGCGAGCGTTTACGGACTGAAGTCGGTGGCCGGCCCGATCGAGGACCGCCCCGACAACACCACGCGTTTCCTGGTGCTCGGGCGCGAACTGTTCCCGGCCTCCGGCAATGACCGCACCTCCCTGCTGATCTTCATCAAGGACCAGCCCGGTGCACTGTTCCAGGTGCTGGCGCCGTTCGCGCGCCACGGCTTGAGCATGAACCGGATCGAGTCCAGGCCCGGCCATGGCGGGCGCTGGCAATATGCGTTCTTCGTTGACGTCGGCGGGCATATCGAGCAGGAAGCGATGCGGCTGGCGCTGGCGGAGGTCGATGAATTCGCCGAGCAGGTGCGCGTGCTGGGTTCCTACCCGGTGGCGATCGTATGAGCGAGGCGGTACGGCAGGACTGGCGGGCTGGCAAGGGAACCGCGTTACGCGGCAGCCTGCGCGTCCCCGGGGACAAGTCCATTTCCCATCGCGCGGTGATGCTGGGCGCGTTGGCGGAAGGCACCACCGAGATCCATGGTTTCCTCGAGGGGGAGGACACCCGGGCCACGGCACGGATCTTCACCCAGCTTGGCGTTCGGATCGAGACCCCGGCGCCGACGGTCTGCGTGGTGCACGGTGTCGGCCTGCATGGCCTGCGCGGCACCGCTGAGGCGCTCGACTGCGGCAATGCCGGTACCGGCATGCGCCTGCTGGCAGGTGTCCTTGCCGGGCAGGCGTTCGACAGCGTGCTGGTCGGTGACGCCTCGCTGACGAAGCGGCCGATGCGCCGTGTCACCGATCCTCTCACTGCGATGGGCGCGCGGATCGACACCGGTGAGGGCGGCACGCCACCGCTGCGTCTGCATGCCAGCACGGGGCTGCGAGGGATTGACTATGCGTTGCCGGTCGCCAGCGCGCAGGTGAAATCCGCCGTCCTGCTGGCGGGCCTGTACGCCGAGGGCGAGACCGTCGTGCGCGAGCCGCACCCGACGCGTGACTACACCGAGCGGATGCTGGCCACCTTCGGCTGGCCGGTTGAGAGTACGCCTGGTGTCGTCCGCCTCACCGGTGGGCACCGCCTGCACGCCACCCCCGTCGAGGTACCCGCCGATTTTTCTTCGGCGGCCTTCTTCATCGTTGCCGCAACGATCATTCCGGGATCCGAGCTGCGACTGGAGGCGGTCGGGATCAATCCGCGCCGTACCGGGCTGCTGCAGGCATTGCGCCTGATGGGCGCCGACATCCGCGAGGAAAACCGCCGCGATGACGGCGGCGAGCCGGTTGCCGATCTGCTGATCCGCCACGCGCCGCTGCACGGCATCGAGGTACCTGCCGCGCTGGTGGCGGACATGATCGACGAGTTCCCGGTGCTGTTCGTCGCCGCCGCGTGCGCCACCGGCCGCACGGTGGTCCGCGACGCTGCTGAGTTGCGGGTCAAGGAGTCGGACCGCATTGCGACCATGGCGGCGGGTCTGCGCACGCTCGGCATCAGCGTGGAGGAGGCGCCGGACGGCGCCGTCATCGAGGGCGGAGCGCTCGGCGGCGGCAGCATTGATACCCACGATGACCACCGCATCGCGATGAGCTTCGCAGTCGCCGCGCAACGGGCTTCGGGCGAGGTCCGGATCAAGGACATCGCGACTGTCGCGACCTCTTTCCCCGGATTTGTTGAACGGGCACGGGGCGTGGGAATGACCATAGACGGTATTACCGGGTCGTCCCGGCAGTAAGGACAACCGGGTCCTGCCCGATCAGGCGACCGCCGGATCTGTGCCGTTGAGCAGGTCCGCAGAATCCGTGCCGCGCGCTATGCTCCGGCGATGCTGAGCTTCACTCCCGTCGCCCTCGCGAGCCTTGCCTGGCTTGGACTGATGTTCGGCGCCGCGCTGTATGCCGAGCGCCGTCCGGCGCTGTTTGCCGGTCACTGGCGACACGTCTATGCGCTGTCGCTGGCGGTGCACTGCACCTCGTGGACCTTCTACGGCACGGTCACCCAGGCCGCGCGCTATGGCTGGCCGCTGCCACCCACCTTCCTCGGTGCGATCCTGCTGTACGTGCTCGCGGTCGGCTTCATGATCAAGCTTGTGCGTCTGGCCCGCGAGACCAACGCGACCTCGATCGCCGACCTGATCGCCACGCGCCTGGGCAAGGATGCGTGGCTGGCCGCCACCGTCACCTTGGTCGCCGCGCTCGGACTGATTCCCTACATCGCGCTGCAGCTGAAAGCGGTGGCGATGAGTTTCGCCATGCTGACCACCCGCGATGCCGGGCTGGCAACGCCGCCGTGGCAGGACAGCGCCCTGTACGTGGCGTTGGCCATGGCGGTGTTTGCGATGCTGTTCGGCACCCGGCGCGCGAGCGCCACCGAACACAACCGCGGCCTGGTGCTGGCCATGGCATTCGAGTCCGTGTTCAAGCTTGGCGCGATGCTCGCCATCGGCGCGTTTGTCTGGTTCGGGCTGGACACCGGCACCGGTGCCTCGCTGCAGGTCCCGGTGCAGTCGATACCGACCATGCCCGCAGAGCCTTCCGCAGGTTTCCTGCCACTGGTCCTGCTGGGCGCGCTGGCGATGTTCATCATGCCGCACCAGTTCCATATCGGTGTCGTTGAGTGCCGCGACGAGCGCGATGTGCGCACCGCGCGCTGGCAGTTTCCGCTGTACCTGATCCTGATCGCCTTGCCGGTCCTGCCGCTGGCCACCGCCGGTGCGGCCTTGCTCGGCGACTCGGTGCCCTCCGACATGTACGTGCTGGCGCTGCCGCTGTCGCAGGGCCACGAGGGCCTGGCGCTGTTCGCGTTCCTCGGCGGCTTGAGCGCCGCCACCGGCATGGTCGTGGTCAGCACCCTGACGCTGGGACTGATGATCGGCAATCACTGGTTCGCGCCGGGATTGCTGCGCGGCGCCTGGTCGCGCAACGACGGCAGCGACCTGCGCGGCAGCGTGTTGATGCTGCGGCGGTTCGGCATCGTCGCGATCATGCTGCTGGCCTGGGCCTACAGCCGGTTGGTAGGAGGCAACGAAGCGCTGGCTGACGTCGGTGCGGTGTCGTTCTCGGCACTGGCGACGCTCGCGCCTGCGCTGGGGTTCGCGGTGTGGCGGCCGCAGACGCCGCCGCGGGCGGCGGTGATCGGTGTGGTGGTGGGTTTTGCGGCCTGGGCCTGGGTACTGCTGCTGCCGATGGTGTTCGAAGTGGTCGGGCATCGCCCCGCATGGCTGGAGTCGGGGCCGCTGGGCGTGCACATGCTGGCGCCGGACGGTCTGTTTGGGCTGACCGGCTGGAGCCGTCTGGGACGCGCCGTAGGCGTCAGTCTATTCCTTGGCACGCTGGCCACGGTGCTCGGCTGGACCTGGAGCTGGCGTCGAGACACGCCGCGACGCAGTTACCGGGGCATGGATGCGCAGAGTCTGCGTGACGCGAGCATGCGCTTCCTGCCACGCCACCGCGTCCAGCAACTCTTGCAGAAGGCCCCACCCAGCGGCCCCGTGTCAGCGGCGGTGGAGGCGGGGATCGAGCGCGAGCTCGCGGCCGTCCTCGGCTCCGCCTCGGCGCGCGTTCTGCTGGATGCGGCGCGTAGCGAAAGCGCGCGGGGGCTGGACACGGTGGCCGCGATCGTTGGTGAGGCGTCGGCGGACCTGCGCTTCAACCAGCGCGTGCTGGAAGCAGCGCTGCACAACATGAGCCAGGGTATCAGCGTGGTGGATGCACAGCTCCGACTGGTCGCGTGGAACCGGCGCTACGCCGAATTATTCCAATATCCCGCCGAGCTGCTGCAGGTGGGCCGACCCATCGCCGACCTGTCGCGCTGGGCGATGCTGCAGGGCACGCCACCTTCAGGCGGTCTGGAGCGCGCGTTGGAGCGGCGGCTCGCGTTCATGCGCGCCGGTTCACCGCACCTCACCGAACGCATCCTCGGTGATGGCAGCATCCTGGAGATCCGCGGCAACCCCATGCCCGGAGGCGGATTTGTCGCGACTTTCACCGACGTCACCGATTTCCGCCGCGCCGAGGCCGCGTTGCTGCAGTCCAACGAGACGCTGGAGCAGCGTGTCATTGAGCGCACTGCCGACCTGCAGATCGCGACCCGCGAAGCCGAGCGCGCGAATGATGCCAAGAGCCGGTTCCTGGCCGCGATCGGGCACGACCTGATGCAGCCATTGCATGCCGCGCAGCTGTTCACCGATGCGATGTCGGTGCAGGCCGCCGATGATGCACAGCGCGCGATGCTCGCGCAGATCGGCGGAGCATTGGACTCGACCGGCGACCTGCTGACCGGCTTGCTGGAAATGTCGCGCCTGGAGGCGGGCGGCCTGGTCCCGGAACCAAGGGCCTTCGCCCTGGCCGAAGTGCTCGAGCCGCTGGCTTCGGAATTCAGCGCAATCGGCGCCGCGCGCGGGCTTGGATTCCGCTTCGTGCCGACCCGGGCCTGGGTGTACAGCGACCCGCAACTGCTGCGGCGCGCGCTGCAGAACTTCCTTGCCAACGCGGTGCGCTACACCGTGAATGGCCGTGTTTTGATGGGCGTACGTCGCCGCGGCGACGGCCTGCGGATCGAAGTCCATGACACCGGGCCCGGTATCGAAGCAGGAATGCAGCAGGCCATTTTCGAGGAGTTCCGGCGCGGCATCGATGCACCCGGGCAGGGGCTCGGCCTGGGGCTGTCGATTGCCGACCGCATCGCCCAGCTGCTCGACGCACCCCTGACGCTGCATAGCGTTCCGGGCCAGGGCACGGTGTTCGCGATGCAGGTGGCGCGCGTCGAGGCCCTGGTGTCGGCGGTCGCCAGTGCGCCGCGCGGTCTCGCCGGCCTGCGCGTGCTGCTGGTCGACAACGATGCGCAGGCGCTGGCGGCGCTGGACTCGATCCTGCGCGGATGGGGCTGCGAGGTGTCGACGGCGGCGGACCGCGAGGGCGCGCGGCGGCACCTCGCGCGAGAACCGGCCGCGCTGTGGCTGTTTGATTATCACCTCGACGACGGTGACACCGGGGTGGCGCTGGCCGAAGCGCTGGCCGCCGAACACGGCGCCCGGCCAACCCTGATCCTCAGCGCCGATACCGGCCATGTGGTCCGGCGCGCGGTGCTCGATGCGGGCCTGTCGTTGCTGTCCAAGCCGCTCAAGCCACTCGCGTTGAAATCCGTGCTGGACCGGATGCTGGCCGCAACTGCGCTGCGTGGCGAGGCCGTGGCAGTCGAGGAAGACTGAACGCGTTGCTCTCAGTCAGCGACCAAGCGGGCCGGGTCCACGAGTTCAAGGCTCCTCAGGATCACGCCCGCCTGAGTGCGGTTGCGTACGCCCAGGCGCTCGAAGATCGCCGACAGGTGCGCCTTGACCGTGCGTTCCTGGACCCCGAGGCGGTCGGCGATCTGCTTGTTCAGCAGCCCTTCGGCAACAAAGCTGAGGACCCGGAACTGCTGTGGCGACAGACTGGCAAGTCGGGCCGCCAGTTCGGCGTCATTGGGCGAGCTGCGGGTGTGGGAGACGGAGGCGCGCAGCGCGGGAGGCAACCATTGCTCGCACGCCAGCACGGCGCGGATCGCGTCGCGAAGCTCGTCCAGTCCCGAGCTCTTGGGCAGATAACCGGCCGCACCGTGGTCCAGCGCCCGTCGGATCACGCGCGGGTCATCGTTGGCCGACACGACCACCACCGCGACGCCCGGGTACTGGGCGCGGATCGCCGCCAGACCGGCCAGGCCGTGGTTGCCCGGCATGTGCAGGTCCAGCAGGATCAGGTCGATGTCGGGCTCGGACTCCAGCAGCCCCAGCACGGTAGGCAGCGAGTCGGCTTCGTGCACGGTCAGGTCGGCCACTGCGTCGGCCGCCGCGCCACGCAATGCGGCCCGGAACAGCGGATGGTCGTCGGCGATCAGGAGGGAAGGCATCTGCGCCAGATTAGCAACTGCGTGGGCCAGGAGCGTGGTACGAAAGTACGATGAGCGGGTTGCCCCGGTCTTGCTACTGTCGGTGCATGAAAAATTCCCTGCTCGCCGTATCGCTGTCCGCCGTCCTGTCCGTCGTCGCTGGCTGCGCCACCATGTCCAATCCAGGAAATGCCGCCATGGCCGCGACAAGTTTCGGCCCGGTGAGTGTCACCGAACACCGCGGCGACGATGATCTGCTCACCGCCGGCCTGGGTCTGGAGGGTCTGCGCGCCATGACCGCACCGGCGTTTGCCGACCCGGAAAACCCCACGGCCGAGGAAGTGCGCCGGCGCGCAGTCTGGAGCAACTGGCGCGGCATCGCCGATCTGGCGCCGGGAGGCGGGTATGCGGAGCTTTACGGCAGCGTCGCGCCATCGCCCGGCCGGGAATTCCAGGCGCTGGCACGGCTGCCTGGCGCGAAGCAGCCGCACCGGGTGCTGGTGCAGGTGCCCGACAACTTCGACCAGCAGGCGCGCTGCGTCGTGCTGGCGCCGGCCTCGGGGTCGCGTGGCGTGCTCGGTGCGATTGCGGTCGCCGGCCCGTGGGCGCTGCCAAAAGGGTGTGCAATCGCATACACCGACAAGGGTGCTGGCAGCGACTATTACGATCTTGATGCCGGGCTCGGGGTGCAACTGGACGGCACCAACGGCGGGCCGGACGCCGCGCTGGCATTCCAGCCGGAGCCGGCGCCCGCGACGGGCATCGCCTTCAAACATGCGCATTCCGGCGACAACCCCGAAGCGCACTGGGGCGAGCACGTCAGGCAGTCAGCGGAATTCGCGTTGAAGATCCTCAGCGAAGCGTTCCCGGATGCCGCGCCTTTCCAATTCGACAACACCCGCGTCATCGCGGTCGGCATCTCCAACGGCGGCGGCGCCGTATTGCAGGCGGCCCAGTCGGCCTCCGCGGGTGACTGGCTCGACGCCGTCGTGGCGGCGGAGCCGAACGTCACGGTCTCCGGCGCGCGTCCCATTTACGACTACACCACCGAGGCGGCGCTGCTGATGCCGTGCGCGTTGCCAGTGCTGGGAATCCCGGCGATGCCGACCGCGGACGCGCAGTGTGCGGCGCTGGCAACGGCCGGTCTGCTCCAGGGCGAGACATTGGGCGAGCAGCAGCAGTCCGCCTATGAGGCCCTGCGTGCCAATGGCTGGACCGACGAGGCGCTTCGTGCCGGCTCGATCAGCGTTGCCTTCGACCTGTGGCGCTCGGTCGCGGTGACCTACGCCTCTGCCTACGGACGCTTCCCGGCCGGAGCACATCCGTGCGGCTATTCGTTCTCGGCGGTGACCGAAGCCGGAACGCCGCGTCCGGCGACCGCGACCGAACGCGCCGCCTGGTCATCGGAGGCGGCTGGAATACCGCCGGGTGCGGGCGTTGGCATCGTCGCACCAGCGATCGACCCAGCCAATCCGACGGCAGGCCTGCAGTGCCTGCGTGCGCTGTGGAACGGGCAGGGTGCGGACGCCGATCGCGTGCGCCAGGGCATCAGTGAATTGCAGGTTGCCCCGCCCGCCGCCGGACTGCCGGTGATGGTGATCCACGGCCTCGACGATGGGCTGATTCCGCCCGCGTTCACCAGCGCTCCCTATGTCGCGGCCGCGCGGAACGCCGGCGCGGATGTGCACCACTGGCAGGTCAGGAACGCGCAACACTTTGACGCCTTCCTTGGCGTCCCCGTGTACGCAGGCATGTACCTGCCGCTGTTGCCCTATGTCTACGAGGCGCTGGATCGCACGTGGGCGCACCTGGAGAGCGGTTCGCCCATGCCCGCCGACGCGGTCATCGCGACCACGCCGCGCGGTGCCGGGAAACCTCTGCAGGCCGACCATCTGGCGATCCCGCGCTGAGCACGGCGGGATAAATCGCCTTCAATTCAGCACCTGCAGGCCCACGATGGTCGCCAGCACTGCGGCGATGATCGCGACGCTGCCGTC
>NZ_JXSS01000030.1 GCF_000855665.1 Lysobacter sp. A03 | reverse complement strand
GCCCCCGGCCACGGCCACGGTCCGCCGCCGCCGGGCAAGAGCGAGGGCAGCGAGGATCCCGCCAGCGATGACAAGGTGGTTGCCTCCGACGACGGCGGCGCGATCAGTGACGAAGGCGAGACCCCGCCCGAGGGCGAGTCCCGCCCGGACAGCGGTACCGTGGTCGGCGCGATGCAGTCGTCCGATGCGGTCCGCAGCGAGCAGGCCAGCACCGTGGGTGGCGTCAAGGCGATGCCCGCGGTCCGCGCACTGGCGCGCAAGCTGAAGGTCGACCTGGCACGGGTTACCGCGACCGGTACCGACGGCGTGGTCACCATGGCCGACGTCAAGCAGGCCGCGGCCGACGGCAGCGCGGCCGTGGGCGCGGCACCGGCCCGGCCGGCACCCGCTGCTGCGCCGGCCCCCGG
>NZ_JXSS01000040.1 GCF_000855665.1 Lysobacter sp. A03 | reverse complement strand
GTGCGCAATAACTCGTTGAGTAGACATACAAGATTTCCTTGCGCATAGTAGTTGTGCCAACGTCGGCGGCACAACTGTAGCAGAACCTTGCGAAACACCATGCCGGGAAAACATTCCCAGCACGGTTCTCAACACAGATATGTCATCGTCACTTCTGGAAGCCGATGTCCTCTGCGCGCACGGTCTGGAAGGTGGAGGCACCGAAGTTCGCCAGGTTCTTCGGAACAGCAGTAAGGGACATACGTCGGTACAGTGGCAAAGTCATGACGTCATCCCAAATGGTCTTGTCAGCCTGGTTAGCCAACTCGCGGCGCTTTGAGACATCAGACTAGGTGTCGATCTTCGAAATGAGTTTCTCAACTTCTGGATCGAGGAGCTGAGAGAAGTTGGACTGCGACGGCTGCTTGGAC
>NZ_JXSS01000026.1 GCF_000855665.1 Lysobacter sp. A03 | reverse complement strand
GCTGTATGGGTACAGGATATTAACTACTCTGTATTGTTCTTGCTATAGAAAGCCACAGAGAAACTACTGTTGATGTATTGAAGATACGTATACAATCAGGAATTGGTTAGTGTACAACACATGTAATCCCTGTGGCTTTGCTGAGCATGGGTAAAGCTATTGGAGGTTGACAGCTGGTTATATGGATTGCATTTTAAATCCATTATTAAAATAGTCTCTTTTTTACCACCCATACACTCATTAAGATTCAGCTGAAAATGTCAATATTAAAACTACTATTGAACCACAACTCTATAACTTAGTAGAGGCTAACCAAGAACTATAACTCTTACTTTGACCTGAAGCATTTTCACAACTACTCTTCAGTACGTTTCAGAAACAGGATCTAATTTGGTACCCCTACATGATCAT
>NZ_JXSS01000072.1 GCF_000855665.1 Lysobacter sp. A03 | reverse complement strand
TCGACACCAAGGCCACGAAGGTCACGACGGGCGATCCGTCGATTGGTTTGCGCGCGTGACCGTCCATCTCGCAGCGGAGGCGGCCGACGCCGGCTATCGCCTCGAATGGCACGAAACCCTCGAGTCGACCAACGAGACCGCGCTGGAGCGCGCCGCGGCCGGCGACCCGGGGCGTCTGTGGATCGTCGCCGACGGCCAGACCGGCGGCCGCGGGCGCCACGGGCCCGGCTGGCTCTCTCCCCCCGGCAATCTCTACGCCACGCTCCTGCTGATCGAGCCGGCGCCGATGGCGCGCAACGCCGAACTCGGCTTCGTCGCCGGCGCGGCCCTCGCCTCGGCGGTGGCGACGCTACTGCCGCGCGGGTCGTTCGCCATCAAGTGGCCGAACGACCTCCTGGGCGGTGGCGCGAAGC
>NZ_JXSS01000091.1 GCF_000855665.1 Lysobacter sp. A03 | reverse complement strand
CTCGTAGATGTAGTCCCAGTCGTGTCGCGTCAGCGCCTCCTCGGACGGCGGCAGCGGCAGCAACTGGTCGAACGCGGCGCGCTGGACCATGGTGGTGATGAAATCGTTGTAGCAGATGAACACGCGGTCGATGTTCCCGGCGCTGTAGCCGGCCAGCACGACCGTGATCACGCCGATCAGCTGCTCGACCCTGGGCTGGTCACCCAGCTGGGTGACCAGCCCAGGGTCGAGCAGCTGATCGGCGTGATCACGGTCGTGCTGGCCGGCTACAGCGCCGGGAACATCGACCGCGTGTTCATCTGCTACAACGATTTCATCACCACCATGGTCCAGCGCGCCGCGTTCGACCAGTTGCTGCCGCTGCCGCCGTCCGAGGAGGCGCTGACGCGACACGACTGGGACTACATCTACGAG
>NZ_JXSS01000098.1 GCF_000855665.1 Lysobacter sp. A03 | reverse complement strand
GCCTAACACCGGAATTAAGCCGACCCTCAACGCATGGGACGGATGCAGATGTAAATCGAACCACGACTCTGCCCGGAAATGGGACTTCGCGGGTTCGGCTTGAATGACCAGTTAGGCGCCTAGAGCTAGCCATCGATTGCCATTCGACTGACCTCGGACTGTGATGCTTCGTTAACAGTCACGGCCCAAAGAAGATTGCGCGTTTCATCACGGAGCTCAACTAGGAAGATGCCATCACGGTGGTCGGTGACTTGTAGTGCGGAACAAAGAGCAGGGCCGCGCAGCGAAGGGCCGTCCTGTAGGGCCGCAAGGCGCACACAAGCAATGTCCTTGGCGTCAGAGACCGTGATCTCAGAGCACGCTGCGAGAGGGGCAAGTAATACGAAAAACAGAACGCCTTTCATACGCCTAACACCGGAATTAAGCGGACCCGCAGCGCG
>NZ_JXSS01000012.1 GCF_000855665.1 Lysobacter sp. A03 | reverse complement strand
CGTCTGTGTCCATTGCGTCGTGGCCTTGCTACTGCATCTCCTCTAGACATGTTTACTTTTTATGTACGTCATGGTCACGTTCGTGGAGATCAGTGGGCTAAGTTCGTGACGGCTGGGGTTACTGCTACTATTCTCATAACTGTTAAACCTACTGGCTCTATTCACCATGCTGATTTTCTTGTCACGATTAACGCTGCTACCAATAAAATCCCTAAGCATTTGTTTCACGGTTAGTTGAATTTCAATAACAACTAGTTTACTACGGGCAGGATGCCTGACCGTACGGAGATTAACCCTGAGGAGCTTAATAATATGATGCGCGTTATGGTTTCCGTTGCTGCCAGCTCAAATACATTTGGACTGCTTCGCTTCCTCCTGCGGCTGAGGTTTATCGCCACATGACGACTTCGACCACATCGAATGACATTAGGGGTCTGCAAGCTG
>NZ_JXSS01000064.1 GCF_000855665.1 Lysobacter sp. A03 | reverse complement strand
CGAGGGCGGGGGGGGGGGGGCGGCGCGCCACGGGTGACCAGAGCGGCGTGGGGGGCACGGGGGGGGTGGCGGGCGGCAGGGGGGTGGGGGTGTGGGGGGGAAACCCCCGGCAGGGGGGGCGCCCGGCGGCCCCCGCGGCCCCCGCCCCCCCCGCCAGCGCCCTGCAAAGTGCTGCATTCGGCTCAGGCGCACGCGCGACCGCCGCTGGCAGCAGCGCGCTGGGCAGTTCGGCGCACGCAAGCGTCGCTGACAGCGTCGCGCTGGGCTCAAACTCCGTCGCTGACCGGGTGAACACGGTTTCGGTGGGGACCACAGGCGGCGAACGGCAGATCGTCAACGTCGCCGACGCCACTGTCGCCACCGACGCAGTCAACCTGCGCCAGATGCAGTCGGCAATTGCCGGTGTTGGCGGAGTCACCATGCCCCAGGTGCAGACCGTGGTGGATGCAGGCGATGCGCAAACCCTCGCCGACGCGAATGCCTACACCGACTCGCAGATCATCGCTGCAGGCAGCATCACCCCCGCGCAGGTGCAGGCAATCGCCGATGCGGGCGACGCGCAGACGCTGACCGATGCGAATGCCTATACCGATGCCAGTGCCGCTCAGACGTTGGCCGACGCCAACAGCTACACCGATGCCGGCACCACGCAGACGTTGGCCGATGCGAATGCCTACACCGATGCCAGCAGCGCGCAAACCTTGACGGATGCGTACACGTACACGGACTCGGGAACCGCTCAGGCGCTGGCAGATGCGAAGATCTACATCGATGCGCAGGTGATATCTGCCGGCAGCATCACCGAAAACCAGGTCCAGGCGATCGCCGACGCCGGTGACGCGCAAACCCTGACCGACGCCAACGCCTATTCGGATGCTGGTGACGTGCAGACGCTTGCTGACGCAAACGCCTACTCGGATGCTGGCGACACCCAGACCCTTGCCAGCGCGAATGCCTACACCGATTCCGGCGACGCCCGCACCTTGAGCGACGCCCGCGCCTACACGGCCACCACGGCGACGCAGACGTTGCAGACTGCCAACACCTACGCCGACACCGGCGATGCCGCCACGCTGCAGTCCGCGAACGCATACACGGATCAGCAGGTGGCCCGTTTCAACCACGGTCTGGATGAGTTCCGCATGGAAATGGACGATCGCTTCCATACGCTTGACCGCCGTATCGATCGCATGGGCGCCACAAGCGCCGCATACGCGGGGCTCGCGGCCAACACGGCGGGCCTGGGCGGCGCCAACAATATCGGCGTCGGCATCGGGTCCCAGGGCGGCCAGCAAGCGTTGGCCATCGGCTATCGCCGCGCCATCGGCGCTCGCGCGAGCGTGTCGCTGGGCGGTGCAATTGCCGGCGGCGAGAGCAGCGTGTCCGCAGGTGCCGGTTTCAGCTGGTAAGTCCTGACCGAGCGCACGCGAAGCGCCCCGCATTCAACCGAGGTTGGGTGCGGGGCGTTTTTTTGTGGGGAATAGAATTCGCAGCGTCGCCGAAACACCAGCTTCCCAAACTCCTATGTCATGAAGATAGACGACGTTGCCGGCACTTTAGTGGAAGTTATGCTATAATAACCAACTTCCCAAGTTATTCCGACGTTTTCTGCCGCAGACAACTGCGCGTTCAGAAATGCTTCGTTTAACGAGCTTGGGAACCACGGCATCGGCATCACCGCGTCATGCGGTGGCGCGCCGCTATCCGCCGGCTGTGCCGTCCCGCCCGGGGATGGCCTATATCCAGGAGAGCCAATGTCAAGCAACTCGACCAAGTCCGCCACAACCACCCGCACTGCCAATCGTGGCGCCAGCGCGCCGCTGCGCCGCCGCTCCACCGGTAGCGCCAAGAACGCCAACAATGGCATCACGAGCGAAAGCATCGCCGCCGACCTCGCCGCTTTCCGCAAGCAGGGTGGCCGCGTAGAGGTACTGGGCAACACGCCCATCCGGCCACGTGTCAACGCGACCGCCTTCCGTTCGCGCGGCAACACGGCGCGCAAGGCGGCCACCAAGACCGCCAGCACGGGCACCAAGGGCTGATAGCCCGCAGCAACCTCTTCACGCGATGGACGGGCGTCGCCGCTGCGGCGTCCGCTCCGTCGCCCTCATATATCAAAGTCCTAAGCGTTTCCCGCCAACATGCCCTTCGCACACGCGATCCATCGCTGGGCGGGATCTTCAATGCGCATACCGCCGGTAAATGCTGAGAACGCGGGCAACACCGTTTCATCTGCATCGAGTACGAACGCCGGGTAGCGTCCCGGCAAGCCCGGCAGCTTCACCACGGGATGCAGATGACCGCAAAGCACGTGCCCGCCGGTCTCATCTCCGGCTGGCCGCGGGTGATGGCGGAACCGGAACGGGCCGTCGCGGACGTCCTCCGGCAGCAACGCCACATCCAGAGCGTCCGGCACCAGTGCGCGATCGTGGTTGCCACCCACCACGCTCACTACAACCGTCGAATGACTCACCAGCAGTGCCCTCCACGCGCGCTCGACGGCAGCACTCCGCCTGCCGTGCAGGAAGTCCCCAAGAACCCACAGCTCGGTGGCGCAAGTCACGCGTAGGAGGACGTCCAGCCGGGCCAGGTCGTGGGCGGTGCCGCCTGTCGGCACCGCTATGCCAGCTGCCCGCATCACATCACCCTTGCCCAAGTGCAGGTCCGCGATCATCAACCGGTTGCGCGAAGGCCAGAACACCGCGCGATCGGCGTGGAACTGCAGCGCCTCCCCCGCCACGTTGCGTTCAATCATTCCGGGCATGCCGCCGCTCCAACTGTTGCGCGGCCCGCGCGACGCGGGTGCGCCAATCCTCGGTGCTGAGCTGGCCACGGATGGCCTCCGCCCAGAGCGGGAACCCCAGCGGCGTCAGGCTGCGGGGACGATGCAGTGCCAGCCGCCTTTCCCCGCAGCGCGTCAGGACCGCCCGCAAGTTCTGGACGTCGAGTTGCGCCTCCATCACCTCGCGCTCGGCCTAGGCCAGAAGCACGTGCCCAGGGTCGTGCTGGCGCAACACGTCAAACAGGAGGCTGCTCGACGCCTGCAGCTGGCGCAGTGACCGGGCGGCCCGCCCCGGCAAGGAAGGAGGCAGGAGCCCGGCCACCCGGGCGATCTCGCGGAACTGCCGCCGCGCCAGCTCCGCAATGTTGAGGCTGGCCAGCAGATCGTCCAGTAGACCCTCCGGCGTCAACAGCCGCTGGATAAGCCACGAGTCTGGCCACGCCTCGGACTGGGCCGTCAGCGCCAGCCCATAGTCGTTTACCGCCCAACTGAAGGTATTGGGGGTCTCACGTCCCCAGCGCAGCGCCATCAGGGCGGCCAATCCTTCGTGCACGGCGCGTCCGGCAGACGGGTAGGCGAACAGATGCCAACCCTGACGCGTCTTGACCGTCTCGACCAGCAGGCGATCCGGTCCCGGCAGCTCCGAAAGACGCGCCTGCAGATGCAGCAGCGGTTGCAGCGCACGCATCTCGGGGCTTGCCGCGGGCTCATGCAGGATCGCCTCGACCTCGGCCCCCAACTCGCTGGACAGCGGCATGCGGCCACCCTGCCAGCGCGGCACCCTGCCCTCGCCGGCCTTGGCGATGCGGACGAACGCCGTCATGTCGCGCAGCTGGACCAGTTCCAGCGTCTTGCCGGCGAACTGGAAGCGGTCGCGCGGACGCAGCCGACTAATGAACGCCTCCTCCACCGAGCCCAGCCAGCCGCCTTTCATGTAGCGCACCTGCACGCTGCCGTCGCTGGTGATCGTGCCAATCGACAACCGGTGCCGGAATGCCACGCGGCGATCATGGACGCGATAGCAGCCGTCCTCGTCGCGTATGACGCGACGATAGTCGGGGTAGTTTTCCAGTGCGCTGCCGCCGCGGACGATGAAGTCGAGCACCGCGGTCCACGCGTCCTCGCCCAACCGCGCAAATGCGTGGGTGCCTCGCACCTCGTCCAGCAATGCCACGGGGTCGAAGCCGCCGCCCAACGCCAGGGTGACGCAGTGCTGCGCCAGCACGTCCAGCGACAGCCGCAATGGTGGCCGTGACTCCACCCGCCCGTGGGCGAGCGCCACCCGCGCGGCGGCGTACTCCGCCAGCTCCAGCGCGTGCGTCGGGACACAGATCACCTTCCCCACCTCACCGGGACGATGACGGGCGCGCCCGCCCCGCTGCCACAAGCGGGCCATGCCCTTCGGACTGCCGACCTGAAGGACCTGGTCAACGGCCGGGAAATCCACGCCAAGGTCGAGGCTGGACGTCGCAACCACGCAGCGGACGGTGCCGTCACGTAGCCCGGCCTCGGCAGCCGCCCGGAGGGATGCGTCGAGGGAACCGTGATGCAGTGCGAGCGTCGCGGGATCGTCCAACCACACCGCTTGCAGCGCGCGATGCCACAGCTCTGCCTGCGAGCGGGTATTGGTGAACAACAGGCTGGATCGCGCCTTCTGCAACACCGCCGAGACCCGTGCCAGTTGCGAGAGGCCCAGGTGCCCCGCCCACGGAAAGCGCTCACCCTGGCTCGGCAACAATGTCTGCAAGGTCATCCGTCGCCGGCGGGCAGACCTGATGATGGCCGCATCAGGACGGTGCGGCAGCAGAACGTCGCGCGCCTCCTCCAGATTGCCGAGCGTGGCCGAAAGACCCCACACCGGCGCCGCGGGCACGATGCCGCGCAGCCGCGCCAGGCACAACTGCAACAGCACCCCGCGTTTGTTGCCCAACAGCTCGTGCCACTCATCGACCACCACCCCGCGCACGCCGGCGAGCAGTTGCGCTGCGTCGGGATAGGACAGCATCAGCGCGAAGGACTCCGGCGTCGTGACCAGTACGTCCGACAGGCCCTTGCGGGCCAGGCGCTTGTCGCGTGCGCTGGCGTCGCCGGTACGCATCGCCACTGTCCAGGGCACGCCCAGCGCAGCGATGGGCTCCTGCATCGAGCGCACCGTATCGACAGCCAGCGCGCGCAGCGGGGTGATCCACAGAAGTCTGAGACGTGGGGTCGCAGCGACGCCACGGCGGGTTTTCGCCGGCGTGTCTCCCAGCGCCAGCGCCTGTAGCAGCGGCCCACCCAGCGCTGCGAGCGTCTTGCCACTGCCGGTCGGCGTCACCAACAGGCCCGACTCGCCGGCCAGGTAACGTCGCCAAGCCTCGCGCTGGAATGGCGCCGGGCGCCAGCCCCGCGACACAAACCAGTCGGTCAGCGCTGCGTCCTTTGCTCGCCGCCGGGTGCGGACGGGCGCGTCGCTCACCGGGCGAGTGCCCGCAACGTTTCCACCCGGTCCGCCTCGGCGGCAGGCTTGTCGGACCGCCAACGCACGATGCGCGGGAAGCGCACCGCAATCCCTGATTTGTGCCGGGCCGACACATTGACGCCCTCGAAGGCGATCTCGAACACCTGCTCCGCCGGCACCGAACGCACCGGGCCGAATCGCTGCAGCGTGTTCCCGCGGATCCACCGGTCCAACTGCAGGATCTCCTTGTCGGTGAGCCCCGAGTACGCCTTGGCGACCGGCACCAGTACGTCGCCGTCCCAAAGGGCGAAGGTGTAGTCGGTGTAGAGCGTGCTGCGGCGGCCCGAACCCGACTGGGCGTAGATCAGCACCGCGTCCACGGAAAGCGGATCGACCTTCCACTTCCACCAATCGCCGCGCTTGCGTCCGTGCCGATAGGGCGAATTGCGGCGCTTCAGCATCAGGCCTTCAACACCGAGTTCGCGGGATTGCTCGCGCAGCTCCGCAGCGTGCTCCCAATCGGCAGCCTCGATCCCCAACGAAAGTTGCAACACGGGGTGATCGACCGCCTCAAGCAGCTCCTTCAGCAGGCGGCGACGCTCGTCGAGCGGACGCCCCCGCAGGTCCTCGCCGTCCAGCTCAAGCAGGTCGTAGGAGCTCACCCGGACTGGCGTCTTGGCCAGGACCTTCGGCCCGGGCTTCAGGCGTTGGATCCGGGTTTGCAGCGCGGAGAACGGCAATGGCATGTCCTCGCCGGGTCGCCACGCCAGCAACTCAGCATCGATGACCGCATCACGCGGGAGTTCAGCAGCGGCCGCTTCGATCTCCGGAAAGCGCCCGTCCATGCGCTCCTCCCCGCGCGACCACAGTGCGATGTCCGGGCCGCGACGGATGAGCTGCAGGCGGATGCCATCCCACTTCCACTCCAGAAGCCAGTCATCGATCGCGCCCAACTCGCCCGGCAGCCCTTCCAGCGGTGAAGCCAGGAAGAACGGATACGGCAGCGCCGCATCTCCGGGCTGGACTTCCTCGGAGAGCAGCTTTTCAAGGAAGTCCGCCGACGGCGTCCACCGCCCGAGCATGCGCTGCGCTATCCGTGCCACATCCAACCCGGACGATTCCGCCAACGCCTTTTGCACCAAGCCGGCAGAGACACCCACCCGCAACGCCCCCGTCAGCAGCTTGTTGAAAGCCAGACGCTCGCGGAAACACAGCGTGCGCCAGGCGCCGACCACGGCCTCACGCCGCGACTCCGGCTCGGCATTGGCGACGGGAACCAGACGCTGCTCGACCCATTCGGCCAGACCACCATCGTCGCCGGGGTGCGCCGGATCATCGAGCAGCAACGCCAGCGTTTCCGCCAGATCACCAACGGCGTGATGGCTGGCCTCGACCAGCCAGTCGGGATTGCCGCTCTCCTCGGCGACCCACGCACGCAGCTCGCCGGTGCTGGCGATACGGGCGCGGGTGCCGCCGATCTTGCCTCCGGCCAGCAGCCACAGCGCCCATGCGGCGTCATGCGGCGGCGCAGAGCGGAAGTAATCCGCCAGCGCTGCTCGCTTGTCGGTGGTGCCGGTGGTCCGATCGAGGCGCTCGTACAACGCTGCAAAACGCCGCATCAGTCCTCCTCGCCGTACGCGGTCTGGAAACCACCAGCGTCGATACCCGACTCGCACAGCACACGCACCAGCGCGTCGGTGTCACCGTGGGTAGCGATCACACGGCGTGCCCCGGTCTCGCGCACGGTTTGCAGCAGGGACGGCCAATCGGCATGGTCGGAAAGCACGAAGCCCCGGTCATAATTGCGCCGACGCCGGTTGCCACGGATCCGCATCCAGCCAGACGCGAATCCCTGCTGTGCATGGCGGAAGCGGCGGGTCCACGCACTGCCGGCGGCCGACGGCGGAGCGATGATCAGCTCACCGGCGAAGTCGGTCCCGCGCGCCTCGTCAGCGACTTTTCGGGTTTCGAGCATCGGCACGCCCGCCGCGCGGTAGACCTGCACGCCCGCATCGATCGCGCCGTGCAGCCATGCAGGCTGGTCGGTATGGGCCATCAACTCGGCCAGCACCCGTTGTGCCTTGCCCAGCGCATAGCAGTATAGAATGGCGGCCTCATCGTTGGCGGCGCACTCCTCGCGCCACGCCACGATGTCGCGCGCCACATCCGACGCCGAGGGCCAGCGGAATACGGGCAAACCGAACGTGGACTCGGTAACGAATACATCGCAGGGCACCACTTCGAATGGCAGGCAGGTCGGATCCGGATCGCGCTTGAAGTCGCCCGACAACACCCAGGTCTGGCCATGTGCCTCGATACGCACCTGGGTCGAGCCGAGCACGTGGCCAGCCGGGTGGAAGGAGACGGTCGCCTCGCCAAGCTGGAAGCGCTCGCCGTGGGCATGGACCTGGTAGTCCTGATCACCCAGGCGCCACTGCAGGATCGGCAGGCCGGCATCCACCACGTGGTAGCAGCCCATGCCGGTGCGGGCGTGGTCGCCATGGCCGTGCGTAATCACCGCACGGGGCACGGGTCGCCAGGGATCGACATGGAAATCGCCGGCCGGACAGTACAGCCCGTCGGGCGTATTCACCACCAGTTCGGACGTGCTTGCCAGAACCCACCCCGCTCCACGATGCCCTCCGGCAGAGCCGTCAGTGGAGCAGTGCGTGCGTCAGCGCGACGTCATCGGCGGCGGCGGCTGGCTGCCGGAGATGCGCCGCACCCGGCGCTCGGATCAGCCTTGCTGGGCGAGCGCGTAATCAATCGCAGCGCGAACTGCGGCGACCTGGGCGTCGTTGCACTGCTGCGGGGTCGCCCGCGGGCTGTCGGGATACACCTCGGTGGTGGTCCGGTAGCGCGCGTTGCTGACACCGGCGCACAGGCCCAGCGATTTCACCGGGTAGTTGATCACGCCCGGCGCGACCATCGGCGTGCCGATGATCTGACCATGCGCATCGGCCGGTGCGATGTGGGTGACCCTGGCCACCGCGTCGATGATCGCCTGCTGGAACTGCGGCTGCGGATCCTCGCTGTCGCCCACCAGGTAGAAACCGTCCGGAATCTCGCCGGGCTCGGACGGTTTGCCGTCACGGGCTGCGAGAGCAGGACGGAACTCGGATTCGTCGGTGTCGGTGGTTTCATGCAGGTCGACATGCACCAACAGCTTGTCACGCAGGGGCGCGACGAGTCTCATCACTGCCGCCGACTCACCGGCGGGACTGTCACTGACGAACGAACGGTTCGGGTCCACCGCGTCCACGTTCCAGCGGTGGATCCGCTCGTACGCCCACGGACTCACGCAAGGGGCAACCAGCAGGTTCACCCGGCCCTCGTACTCCGAGGCATGCTGATCGAGAAACTGCAATGCACCGTGGACGCCGCTGGTCTCGTAGCCATGCACTCCGCCGGTCACCAGCACGCTGGGAAGTTGATCGTTCCAGTGTCCGCTGCGGACCGCGTAGAGCGGGTAGGTGTCCGACCCGTAGTCCAACTGCCCGTATTGCTCGACGTCGAAGCGCTCCCGCAGCCGGTCGATTTTGCTGAGCACGTCCTCCGCATAGCTGCGCTGGACCTTCTGCTGTGAGCGCCATTGGGCGACTTCGGAGCGGCCCCAGGGCGTTCCGGGCGTACCGATGGGATACGAAAAATCTGTGTTCATGATGCAGCGTGCTCCTGATATCGAAACGCGGCCACTCTACACCGGTCCCCGCCGGTGTGGTTCGGACAGCAAAAGGCCCCGTGAACGGGGCCTGTGCTATCGACGCTGCGGCGTTGGGCGGTAGATCAGCGTCCCTTGGAATTATCGATGTAACCGCGGTAATCGGATATCGATTCGGTGATCTGGTAGTCGCGCACCGTGCTCCCGAGGATCGTGTTCTCAATGAAGCCGTTCGATTGCTCCTTGATGCCTTCCAGATACTGGTAGTCGGTAGGCAACGCATCGATGATCGCCTTCTTGGCCTCGGCCGTCAGCTGGCCCTGGGCATCGGTCAACAGCTTGGTGGGGATGGCGGCCAGTGCATCGGTGATGGCGCTGCGCGCCTGCTCGTTCAAACCGCCAAGCGCCGCTGACACCTGTTCGGTGATCGCCTTGCCGGCAAACTTGCCTCCGACGGGAATCGCCGAGACCGCCACGTCAATCACGAAACCCAGAAACGCCTCGCGCGCGGCCTGGTCGGCGCGCAGGTCGACGTAGCCCGAACTCACCGCGTCCTGGAGGACCGCGCCAATCATGGCTGTACGGCCGTTGCCGGTATCAATGGCCTGGATATCGGCATCGTCGATGCGCCCATCGCCGTTGGCGTCGGTATTTTCCGCCATGTTGCCCACGCGGATATTCTCGCTGGAGAAATCACCAAGCGCCGACATGACCGCCGCCGAATGGCTGTTGTCGGGGTTGAGGCCCGTAAGTCGTACCAGGTTGGAAAGCGCGGCGAGGTTGTCGCCGACCACCGTCGCGCGATCATTGCTCGACCCGGATGTCTGGGTCGGATTGGCGACGGTGAGGTCCCTGAGGATCGTGGCCGAATGGGTTTCAAACAGCTCACCGAGCGCTTCGGCGCGCTGGTCATAGGGTTTGTTGTCGTGGTCGAGGAACTGGTTCTCCAGAACGTTGCCGCTGGAGTGTGCACCGGCATATTTCACCAGGTCCAGAACCTCCGCCGACGTACCGTGACGCGAAACCGCCTCGGTCAGTATCGCCATCGGGTCGCGCACACCGGCGCCGTCGTAAGCCGGGTTTCCGAACGTCAGCCCCTCGCCGCCGGCAGCGCTTCGCACCGCGGATTGCTGCTCCGGCGACAACTGCGAAACCACGTTGTGCACGGCTGTGCTGCGGCCGGACTGCGACAGGGCGTTGAGCAGCACGCCGACATAGGCGCCCTGCTCGGCGGGCGAGAACATTGTGGGTTCCGCCAACACGCGCTGGGTCAGCACGTCGGACGCGAACTTCTCGATAAACTCCGACGAATAGCTGCTGTTGCTTTCCGTCAATGTCTGCATGAGGGCTTCCAGCTGGTCCGACGCCGGCGACATCATCCCCATTGGCCCGATCGCACCGCTACCGAAAATATTGGTGAATTGCAGCGCCTCCACCAGGTCGATATCGCCGTCGACATACGCCTGGCCGAATGCATCCACAACCGCGCTGCGCTCTTGCGACGTGATGCGCCCTTCGGATACCAGGGTGTCCAGCCTCTCGGTGGTCAACCACGACATCGGCGCGCCGGAGTCCTGCTCGAGAACCTCATCAAACAACGCCGCCCGCGCAGAGGGGTCGAGTTTTTCGAGCTCCTGCGCGAAATAGTCCATCCGCGCTTCGTAGTCGTCAACGCGTAGGAAACGGTCGCCCTTGTCGAGAACGTCGGAGGCAATCTGTTGGATGTCGGCCATCGTTCTCTCCACGCGGCATTGGGGTGCCATCAGCGTAGGAACCCATCTTGGACCGCACAACTGGGGTATTCCCCAGTAACGCGCAGCGGAGGCGCCCCAAGTGCTAGGCCTGAATCACCCGCTCGCCGTCAGGCCCCGTCACGCGGCCAGTCCTGTCGACGAACCACGCGCGCGCCAGCGGGTAGTCGGCGAGCAGCGGCGCGCGGCTTGCCGGCTGCACGATGGACAGCGTCGTGGACAGCCCGTCGGCCAGCGTGGCGCGCGGTGCGGCCACCGAAACCGACCCGTAATGGTTGGCGCTGCGACCGCTGTGCGGATCCATGAGGTGATGGACCAGCGGATCGCTGCCGAAGCGCGTGCCGTATCCTCCGGACGTCGCCAACGCCGGGCTTTGTCCCTGATCGCTGCCCAGCGACAGTTCGAATAAGGTGTGGTCCGGCTTGGTCGGGTCGGCAACCGCGGCCCGCCACGGCTTTCCATCCGGGCCCCGTCCCAGCGCGCGCCCTTCGCCGAGGTCGATCAACACGTTGCTGAAGCCACCGGCGTGCAACAGGTCTGCAACCCGGTCGGTGACAAAACCCTGCGCCACGCCGTTGAGGGTAATGGCGGCGTCCGGCCGGCCGAGACGGATCCGGTGCGTGTCCACCTCGACGTCCGCGAAACCGATGCGCTGGCGCGCCTGTGCAATCGCGCTCGCCCCTGGCCCGGCAGGCGAGGCGCCCGGCTTTGCGAAGTGTTGGAAATAGAGGCTGAGCAGCGGTTGGACGGTCGGGTCGAACGCGCCCTTGCTCGCCTGCGCCAGAGACAGGCTGAAGGAGAGAAGCTCGACCAGTTCGGATGGCGGCTCCGCGAGCACGCCCGTCGCATTGAGGCGTGACAGGGCGGAATCGGGTCGATAGAGGCTGAAAACTGATTCGAGCCGGTCAATCTCGGCCACGCAGCGCGCGATCATTGCCTGGGCGTACGGGCGGTCGGGATGGACCAGCGTCATCGACGCCAGCGCGCCCATCGCGGAGCCTTTCCAGACGACTGGTACCGGCGATGAGGGCGTCGCGGCGAGTGCCAGCCGCACAGGCATGGAGCCCATGACCGCACACGAGGCGGCGATCGAAAGAAAACGTCGGCGATTCACCATGATGGAGTCCTCAGTGGTCAGGATGCTGGACGTGCCCGTGAGCTTCCGCAGCGTCGTCGCCGTCGGCTGGCCGATCCGCATCGGCCGGGTCGGCGTCTGCCGCGCCCATGCCGGGCATCGGGGACGACAGATCCACCGGCCCCAGGACGTAAGCATCGGGAATATCGTCAAGCCGGGCGATGGTGCCGCCGTGCTTGACACGAAAGGCTTCGGCCGCCGATTCGGTCGCGAATGGGACCGCTTCATTTGCGCCCATGCCGCCGCGCATGGAACTGTCGATGACGAACCACGCAGAGTGCGCGTCCACCCAGGTGCCCGCCTCTGGCTGCGCCCAGTGCTGCGCCTTGCCCATGTCGTTGACGTACACCGCAACGACATCCTTGGCTTCCTCGGGCAGCCGCAGGAACGCGATCGTGTCGCGCACCGAGGAGAACCAGAGCGGTCCCTCGCGGCTGGCCAGGTGGATCTGGCCTTTCGGTCCCTCGTGGTCGGCCAGCAGCATGCCGCAGTAGTGCCCGGTCGCCTCATCGGAGACCTCGGCGGGCGCTGGAGGTGGCGCGTCCGGCGCCTCCTTCCCACACCCTGCCAGCATCAGGATCGCCAGGCCAATGCCGGCCCAGGTTGCGCGACCGATCTTCATACCGATTTCCTCCGGAACGCCAGCACGGCCAACGCCAACGGCGCGACAATCCACGCCGCCAGTACCGCGAACAGAACCGCCGGTGAAAGAGTGGCCGCACTTCCTGGACCGGCCAAGCCACTGTAGATGGCAACGCTGTCGCTCGCGGTCATGTTGAATATCCGGTACACGTCCGCCGGATTGAGTAGCAGCACCAGATCCAGGGTGCTTTGGGTCACGTGTTTACCCTGGTCGGCGACCAGGATGCCCAGCAGCGCGGTGTCATAAAGCAGCACGAAAAACAGCCATATCCCCACCGCCAACCCGGCGGCGGTGGCGCGTTCGCGAACGATCGCACTCGCCAGGACACCCATCGAGACAAACGCGGCGCCGAGCATGATCGAGGTGAGGACCATGGCTCCGAATGCGCCCCAGGCGGGAGCGCCGATTTCGGTCTTCAGGGAAAGCGCACCGGCGGCCACCCCGTAGCCGAGCAGTGTCGCGATGCCGAGGATGCAGATCTGGCCCAGCGCCTTGCCGAGGATCACCTCCCAGCGCGAAACAGGATAAGAGAGCAGCAGCATCAGGGTCCCGCGCTCCTGCTCACCGACGATCGCGTCGAAGGACAGCAGCAAGGCGATCAGCGGCACCAGGAAGATTGTCAGGCTTGCCAGGCTGACCACCACCACCGCCAAGGGGTCGGCCTTGACCACACCGGTCGGCGCGCTGCCCAGCAGCACCAGCGACAGGGCCAGCGCAGCCAGCAGCAGCGTGGTGGCTACCACCCAGCGGTTGCGGAATCCCGCGCGTATTTCCTGCATCGCAAGCTTGAAGACATTCATGCCGCGCTCGCCTCCTGCTGGACCAGGCGCCGATACAGATCTTCGAGCCCCGGCGTCACGGTCTGGATGTCTTCCACTGCATCGCCCATCCCGGCCAGCGCGCGCAACGCGTTCATCTTGTCCTCGGCCGGCACCCGCAGCGTAAGGAGGTCGTCAGCGCGCTCCTTGCACTCGATTCCCGGTGGAAGCGCAGCGAGCAAGCGTTCCGTGTCGCAGTTGCGTAACCGCACCCGCAGTCCGACGTGGGGCACCACGCCTTCGCGCAAATCCTCCAGTGTCCCCGCCGCCAGCAGCTTGCCGCGGTGCATGACCGCCACGCGGTCCACGCGATTCTCCACTTCCGCCAGCGCATGGGTGCTGACAAGAACGGTCGCACCACTGCCACGGAGCATGTCGATGGTGTTGAAAACATCAATCCTGGACGCGGGGTCAAGGCCGCTGGTCGGCTCGTCAAACAGCAGCAAGCGCGGCTCGCCGATCAACGCCTGGGCAATACCAAGTCGTTGGCGCATGCCTTTGGAATACGTCGACACGCGGCGACCGGCGGCGTCGGCGATCCCGACCAACGACAGCAGTTCGCCGTTGCGCTTGGTGGAGTGACCTTTGAGCCCCGCGTAGAAGGACATCAGTTCGTGGCCGGTCATTGCGCCGTGGAAGGCCACGTTCTCGGGAAGGAAACCGAGGGCCCGTCGGGCATCCGCTCCGTGCGCACCCGCCGGGTCAATACCCGACACACGCACCGCGCCCTCCTCGGGCCGGATAAGCCCGAGCAGCAGCTTGATCAGGGTGGTCTTGCCCGCGCCGTTGTGGCCGACCAGCGCCGTCGCCTCGCCCGGATGCAAGGCCAGGGTCACGTCCTGCACCGCCACCACGTTGCCATAGCGCTTGGTCACGCCGTCCCACTGTGCAATCGCGCTCACAGCGCGTCTGGCCTGGTCATCTGAGGGGGACGCATCAGCGGTGCACTGTCCACGACACCGCCGGGATAAAGCGCCGGAAATCGGGCCTGCGCCCAGCGCACCATCTGCACCGCAGGGCTGCTGACCAGCACCTTGGCCTGGGGCAGCGTCCACAGGATCTCGTCCATCACGTCGTTGGGCCGATACGGACGATCGGCGATACCGTCGCCGTCCAGGTCATAGGCCGGATTGTCACTCCAATAGTTGCCTCGACCTTCCGAGGCCCAGTCGACGTAACGCGTTCCCACGTATTTAACCTGCATCCGGTTGGCGACGAACGCATTGCCGGTCATGACGTTGCCCTCGGACCCGGCAGTGAAATGGATCCCGATGGGACAGCCTTCGAACCAGTTCTCGACGATCCGGTTGACGTTCGCATTGTAGACAAAGACGCATTTCTCCCCGCCGCCCCGGACGGTGTTGCCGACCACCTGAGAGGCGTTGGTTGAATTCAGCATGAGACCGTGGTCGCGGTCGTTGTCGGAGACGTTATTGCGGATCTCCAGGCGCTCGGAGTACATGATCGCCCACGCCACGTGGTTGCCGCGCGAGCGGTTGCCCACGATCCGGCTGTCGTGCGTGTACATGTAGTGGATCGCGAAGCGCAGATCCGAAAACGTGTTGTTTTCAAACGTGTTGCGTTTGCTGACCTTGACGAAAATGCCGTCGCGGCCATGGCTGATGGTGTTGCCGATCACCTTGGCATCCGGGGCGTTCCATATCGACACCCCGTTACCCGCTTCTGCCAGACGAAGGTCTTTGCGCCCGGTGATGACGTTGTCCTCCACGATCGAGCCAGCAGCCCCGTGCAGGTAGACGCCGAAAAGATTGTCGACCAGGTGGTTGTCACGGATGTCCGCGCGCGGCGCGGATTCCCGTACGAGGATCGCCGAATCCATGGCGGGCACGTCCAGCCCGGAGCCGGTGATCTCAATCCCGCGGATCTGGACGTCCGGCGCCGTGACCGTCACCACGCTGCCTTTACCGGGCCCCGTGAGAACGGCCCCGGGCTCACCGAGCAGCGCCAGCTTCCGTTCGATCAGTAGCGGACCGTCGTAGCGCCCCGCCGCCAGACGAATGGTATCGCCCGGTGTCGCCGCATCGATAACCGCTTGCAGCGACGCCCCGGGCTGCACCTGCAGCTCTGCCGCGGAAGCCAAAGGCGCCGACACCAGCCAGCCGGCAGTGAAGACCACGCACGCCAAAACGTGCGCGGCCGCCCTGACGCCGACCGCACGCCACCAGCCGACCGGGCGAAGCGGCCCAAACAAACCCACCGGACCGCTCCCGCTCTCCATCGGACTAGGCCTCGACCAGCATCCGCCCCTTCATTTCCATATGCAGGGCATGGCAGAACCACTGGCAGTAGTACCAGTAGACGCCAGGACGGTCGGCGGTGAAGGTGACCGAGGCGGTCGCCTGCGGAGCGACTTCCATAGCCACGCCGTAGTTGACCACAGTGAACCCGTGGGTCAGATCCTCGACCGTGTCCTTGTTGGTCACGTAAACGGTCACTTCATCGCCACGCTTGACCTTGAAATCGGTGAGGCTGAAGGTCGGCGCGACCGAGGTCATGTAGACGCGGACCTTGTTGCCGTCCCGGATCACGTCGGCGGCTGCGTCCAGGTCGACACCGTCGGCCTCGGCCTGCTTGCGCGCGTCTTCCCAGGTCACGTCGCCACGGTCCCAGACGTTGACCGGGTTGATCTTGGAACGGTGGATGATCTCCAGGTCGTGCGGCTCGGCAAACGACGGGCCGTCGTGGACCAGGATCATCTCGTCACCGGAGATGTCGATCAGCTGATCGTTCTCGGGCTTCAGCGGTCCGACGTTGAGGAACCGGTCCTTGGAGAACTTGTTCAGGGACATGAGCCACTTGCCGTCGGCTTCCTTGCTCTCGCCCATCGAGGTGTGGTTGTGGCCCGGCTGGTAGTGCACGTCGAGCTTCTGGATGATCGGCTCGACATCCTCGCCACTGAACTTGGCAACCGCCTTGGCGATGTCCCACTTGACGATCTGGCTGTCGATGAACAGCGTGGTGTACGCATTGCCACGGCCATCAAATGCCGTGTGCAGCGGGCCCAGACCCAGCTCCGGTTCGGCGACAACGGCGTCGCGCGGCTTGATCTTGCCTGAGAAGACGTCCGGGAACTTGCGCACGTCGAACACGGTGCAGGTCGGCGAAAGCTTTCCGTTGACCACCACGTGGACACCGTCGGGAGCGGTATTGATGCCGTGCGGGCTGTTCGGGACCGGGATGTAACGGGTAAACGGCGAATTGGCTTCCTTGCGGCCGTCCAGTACCGGTACGCCGCTGATCATCTCGGCCTTCCCGTCCTTGACTGCTGCCTCGATCGCCTTGAGGTCGAAAACCGTTACCCAGTCCTGCTCCGCTGCGGTCATCTCGGCGAGGGTCACGCCCTCCTCGGAGTTGTAGCAGGTGGAGAATGCGTACAGGCCCTGGTAGTCGCAGTCCACGTTGTCCAGGTTGCCGCTGACGATGATCTGCCAGGCCACCTCCATCGTATCGCCATCGACCGCAGTGAAGATGCAGCGGTACTCGGACGGATCGTCCAGGTTCATGCCGTTGTTGGGGATCGGCACCGCGTCCTCACCGTTGCAGAACACGTAGCCGGTCTTGGGATACTTTTGCAGGCGCAGCCCGTGCACGGTGTGCTGGTTGGGCAACTCGATGATCTTGTCGCACTTCATGACATCGCAGCGGATCCGCGCGACGCGGGTGTTGGCCTTGTCGTTCATGAACAGGTAACGGCCGTCGTGCGCGCCATCGGTGAACGACAGGTGCGGGTGGTGCAGGTCGCCGTTGATGTAGGTGCCGCCGCGGCTTTCCAGGTATTTTTTCGTCTCCGGGGTGAGCCCCTCGGTCAGGATCTTGAGGCTTTCGTTGGTCTGCCCCCAGCCGGTTGCGCTGCAGCGGTTGAACACCGGAACGCGCATCAGCACGCGCATCGACGGTATGCCCATGATGCGCATCTCACCGCTCTGTCCGCCGGAGAGGAAGCCGTAGTACTCGTCGAGTTCGCCCGGCGCGATGTGCGTCTTGGCGAAGGCATCCGAAGTTGCGTTCTTGCCCGCAGGAGGCGAGCCGGCGGGAACCGCGCCACCAGCGGCTGGCGCCGCGGTCCTGTCACCACAGCCGGAGAGGAAGCCGGTTGCAGCAACGCCGGCTGTCAGCGCCATGACGCCTCCGGTCAATACCGCCCTTCGACCGGAATCGGGCATGCCCGATTTTTCGGTCGCCTCGACCATCGGTTTGTTCTTGTCGTCAGTCACGTTCGTTCTCTCCATTTCAAGCGGAATACAGGGGATGGTAGTGGCCGCGACGGGGTCAGGACGCGGGATCGGGTTGAGGGGCGGGCCCGTCCTTGTCGGGCAAGACCGCAATGGGAATGCGCTGCGCGAACGCTTCGCGCTTCTCTCGCTTCAGCCTGCGTTGGATCTTGACCGGGCACTTCTGCTCGCTGTGGTACAGGACCTGGCAATGCAGACACTGGATGCATTCGTTCGGGTTGATATGCCCTTCCGGATGGATCGCCTCCACCGGGCACTCCTTGAAGCAGCGCATGCACGGATTGCCGCATTCACGGTAGCGCTTGAGCCAGTTGAACATCCGCATGCGCCCGGGAATCGCCAGCGCGGCGCCCAGCGGACACATGTAGCGGCAGAAGAAGCGTTCAACGAACAGGCCAGCGACGATCAGCGACACGGCAAACAGGACGAACCACCACTCACGCATGAAGTGGAGCACGATCGCCGTCTTGAAGGGCTCAACCTCGGCCAGCTGCTCGGCGAAGGCCAGGGAACCCAGCGACACCGCGAACAGACCAAGGAAGATGATGTATTTGATCGGCCACAGGCGCTCGTGAACCGCCCAGGGAATCTTGAGTTGCGGCACCTTGAGAGCCTTCGCGATCCGGTTGCTCAGCTCCTGCAGCGCACCGAACGGACACAGCCACCCGCAGAACGCACCCCGGCCCCAGAACAGCAGCGACACCGCCACCGAACACCACAGGATGAAGATCAGCGGATCAATCAGGAACGAGGACCAGTTGAAGCCCGAGCGCAGCGAACTGAAGAATGTCAGGACGTTGACCACCGACAGCTGCGCCTGTGCCACCCAGCCCAACCAGAACAGCGTGGTTGCAAGGTAGGCGAGACGAACACGGTCATACACCTTCTCGTGTTTAACCAACGCGTCCTGGAAAAAGAAGATCAGGGTCAGGACGACGAGCATGATGCCCAGCATGGCGATGGCAACGACCTTGCTCTGCCATATCCGCTTCCACAGCGGGTCGCCTTCGTCTTCCTCGTCGAACCACTGGTTGGCATCCGCGGCAATGCCGCCCCTTCCGACCGCGGCCTGGCCCGCCGTTGACGCATGCCCCGCCCCGGGTCCAGGCCCGGGGCCTGCCCCGGCTCCCGCTCCGCGCCCACGTCCAGACTCTGCGACCGCCGGCGAATCCGCCTTGGTGTAGCGGGCCGGAATCGCGTACGGAAGATCGAAGGACTCGAACACCTTGGTCAGCGCGCCGGTCGCGCGCTGGACCAGCAGTTGCAGGCGCCAGGGCGCTGCGGGATCGAACTCGCTCCCCTCCGGAATGACGAAGATCCCTATTTCCTTGAGCGCTGGGGCGCCCTCCGCCGCGATCGCCCCCACGCGGCGATGGAACTGGTCACGAAAGCGGATCGTCTCCGCGCCCTGGATCAGCTCGATACGGTCGAAGATGCCGCCGCGCACGTAGCCAGAACCCTTGAACGAGTAGATCCCGTCGCCGCCCACGAGGATGGCCTGCTGATCGGGCCCCAGCATCTGCTGCATGCTGGCGTACTCGCTATCGCCCAGCAGGCTGCGTCCGATTGCCGGCTGCGATACCAGTGCCACGTACAGGTCGATGAAGGCGTCGTCGTCCGCGCCCGCCTGGGGGAATCTCGCCGCCACCGGGTCGCCGCTTTCCAGAAACTTTTGGTTGACCTCACCCACGGTCAGGTGGAGATGCTTGACGCCGCCCTCCTCCAGCAGGTCTTGCCAACCCTGGAGTTCCCCGGCGCCAGAGTCGATCGAGCGCGCCGCCGACGCGTCGCCGCCCGCCGCTCCGGCGCCGCCCAGCCCCAGCAGCCGCGCCACGCGCACTGCCGATCGGGTAATACTTTCGCCCATGACCAGCGCGGTGACCGTTGCACCGCTGACCAGGTTCACGCGCGGTGGCCCGCTGCCATCGGCCGCTGCCTTCAGCGGGTTGTAGCCGATGAAGGCGGCCATGTAGTCGACCACGCGTTTCTCGGGAATACCGATCAGCACGATCGGCTCGCTGTGGGCCACCATCTTCATGCCCACGATCGTGCCCGTCGTGTCCAGCCCGACGATGATGTGGATCGGCTTGCTTGAGTAGCCGTCAGCGTTTACGTACTGCGAGTTCAGGTACGCATAGCCGACCAGTTCATCGCCGCGGAACACCTGGGCAACCGGTGGGGACTGCTGGGTGGGTCCGAAGCGGTCGGCACCGGGAACAACTTCACCGGGAACCACCTGATTCGCAAATGTGTCGAAGGTCGCTGCGTTCTGCGCACCGGCCGGCAGCCAGGAAAACGCCGCGAAGAGAACAAGGGCAAGGACGAATCGCCATGTCACGCTTGTGGGATCTCTCAAAATCCAACCCCGGGATGCTTGTAGGATGATTGACGCCACGCTGCCGCAGCCACGATTCGCGACAGCCCTTCCGAGGCGAGTATATCCGAGGCTTCCGTTATGCGTCGAACCACTTCCGACAATGAATCCCGCGAGCCCTTGGCGCTCGCCCAGAACACCGCCGGCCAGCGGCGCGTCAGCCCGATGGAGTACGCGCGGCGGCGATCGTTGCTGCGCGATGATCCAGACATCGACGTGGTCGACATGCCCACTCTGGTGGGCATCGCCAAGGCCATCGAGGACGAGGCGGTCCGGCGCTACCGCTTCCTCGCCGAGTTGATGGAGAGTCGTGGTGAGACGTCCACCGCCGCCGCGTTCCGGGTGATGCTGGAAGAAGAGCAAAGCCACGTCCAGGCCGTCGATCGCTGGGCCGCCTCCGTGGGCGAGCCCGACATATCGGCCGAGGATTTCGAATGGCAATTGCCCGCCGACCTCTCCACCTCCTGGGACAAGGTGGCTGGCAGTGCCCTGCTGACGCCGTATCGGGCCTTCGCCCTGGCGGTCGAGAACGAGGAGCGCGCGTTTTCCTTCTACGCATACCTCGCCGCGCATGCCGAGAACGAGGAAATCAGGGCAGAGGCGGAGAAGCTCGGCGGCGAGGAGCTGCGTCACGCGGCGTTGCTTCGCAAATGGCGTCGCCGCGCCTACCATCGCGAGCGACGCCCGGCCCGCAGTGAGCCGGTGGAGATCGATTCCATCGAGGGGCTGCGCGATGCCTTGGCGCAGAAGGACGCCGAAATCGCTGCCGTGCATCGCGCCTTGGTGCCGCGATTGCGCGCTGCCGGCGACCACGCCAGTGCGGAATTGCTGGAGCGCGCCATTCCCGCCGGAACAGTGCCGTCTCCGGCTGAGGCATCCCGGCCGACCGCCACCTCATCGGGCACGGAAGATCCGCGTCACCTGCTGGTGGATGCGCAAAAGCCGCTCGAGTCGCTGGCCGACATGCTCGAAACCGTCATGGCGAACTCCGACGGTGAGCTGTTCGAGGAGGCCGCTGCCGCCATGGGCCGCGTTGTTGAACGCATCTCACAGATATCGCTGCAGATGCGCCATCCCTGAACATGGAGGGGTTCCGTTTGGGTCCCGATTGCAACTGCGCGTAAGCTGTCGGCTGGGCAGCGCCTTCACACTATCCAAAGCCGTGCGCGCCAACCATGTAACCGTTTACCCCCACAGGAGATTCTCCAATGAATGTCAAAATTACCGTGCTGACTGCCGCTTGTGCACTGGCCCTCGCCGCTTGCGGCGACAAGTCCCCGCCGCCGGCTCCGGCCGCACCCGCGACGACTGCGCCTGCGACGACCGCACCGGCTGAGACCGCTCCGGCCGAGACCACTCCGGCCGCATCCACGACGGCGTCTGCTCCCGTCGGCGCCGGCGGCGCGGCGGTTGTCAACGACTGCGCGACCGAGATCGAAGGCAATGACGCGATGCAGTTCAACGTCAAGTCCATCACTGTTCCGGCCTCGTGCAGCGAGTTCAAGATCACGCTCAAGCACACCGGCAAGATGCCCGTCGCCGCCATGGGTCACAACGTGGTCATCACCACGCTGGACGACATGAAGAAGGTCGCGGCCGACGGTATGGGCGCCGGGATCGACAACGACTATGTGAAGCCTGGCGACGACCGCGTCATCGCGCACACCAAGATGATCGGCGGCGGCGAGACCACGTCCGTGAGCTTCGATGTCAGCAAGATCAAGGGCGACGGTCCTTACGAGTTCTTCTGCAGCTTCCCCGGCCACTCGGCCATCATGAAGGGCACCATCGCGGTCGAGTAATCCGTCCGGGTGCTATAACGCAGATGTGAGGCAAGACAGGGGTCGAAAGGCCCCTGTCTTTTTTTGTTTTGCAGGCACATAGGTGAGCCCGCTTTCCGGGATCTTGCCGAGTCAGACAACACCCCCGCGGGCTTGGTTGGAGCGTCGTTCTCGCGATGCTTACGGTCACGCTGGTCCAATGAGGTCCCTCCCTACAGGACTGACCCATGGCCGACGCGAAAGAACTCGAACAGAAATTCTGGAAGGCGCTCAAGAGCGAACGGACCGTGATGCTCGCTACCGACACGGTTCCCCCCAGGCCCATGACCGGGATCGCAGAAGACGAGAGGTCCCCCATGTGGTTCTTCACGTCAAGCGAGACCGATTTCGGCATTGCACTGGAAGGTCGTGCTGCCCAGCGCGGAACAGGCACGCTGACAGCCAAGGACCACGAGGTATTCGCCTCATTTACCGGCAACGTGGTGATCGACAACGACCGCACCGTGATCGAACGCCTTTGGAACCCGTTTGTTGGCGCATGGTTCGAGGGCAAGGACGACCCGAGGCTCCGGCTGGTGCGGATGGATCTGGACAGCGCGCACGTGTGGCTCAACGAACACACGATGGTGGCCGGAGTAAAGCTGCTTCTGGGCATCGACCCCAAGGAGAGCTACAAGGCCAAGGCGGGCGACGTCGATCTGAGCTGATCCGCGGACGCTCGCTGCACTGGACGCCGGCTGCCATCGAAGGATCAATCCCGGTTAAAACAAAGAGGCCGGCAAAACGCCGGCCTCTCCATGAACCCTGCGTCGATCAACCCGCGCGATAGTAGCGCCCGATTTGCTCGCTGAAGGTCGGGTCACTGAAGTTGGGCCAGTTGCTCTTGTCGAATCCCGGTGCGTCCTTCAGCTTTTCCTTGGACACGTTCAGCACGAGGCACTTGTTCTCGTGGTCGACACGAAGGGACTGCCACGGCACGGCGAAGAGTTTCTCGCCCATGCCCAGCACGCCGCCAAATGCGACTACCGCGTAGCTGATGGTCCCCGCACCCAGGTCAATCATCAGTTCCTTCAAATCACCCAGAGACTCACCTTGTGGGTTCTTGATGTCGTCGCCGATGAGGCTGGTTGCGGACAGATGTTGATTGGTATTGACCATGGCAGGTACTCCTTCAAGGGGGGATGCGGTGTAGCGTTACCACCCTGCCCGACCGCTCGTGATCGTCGCGGCCAGATCACCCGATGCACGCAGCTTTCATTCATCTTCGGCGCGATGTCAGGCAGGATGTAACCTCGCAGTCTGGATCCGGACGTCGGATCACCACCACCTCAGGACATGCCATGAACGAGACAGCCACAACATCGCCCCGACAGGGTCACCTCGTGTCCACCACGGCGATGCTCATTGCCGCCGGGGTCTTCATCGTGATCGCAGGAGTGCTGTACTACGTAGGGCTGAGCCAGGGCCGCAAGGAGTTGGCGACGCAGAAGGTCCACTACGAGCAACAGATCGAGCAGGGCAACCAGACTCTTGGCGCGGCCAAGGCCGACCTGGCGAAAGTGCAGAACCGCAACCATCTGATGCGCGCGCGGGTGGATCTGTACCGCACGGCAGTCGACCTGGACCAGCGCAATTTCGGCATTGCCAACACGCGACTGCACGAAGCCGCGGAAGCGCTCGGCCACATCCAGAAGGACGCAGGTGGGATCGATCTATCTCGGGTGGCGACCCTGAAGGATTCAATCGAGTCCAACGACTTCACCGTCGCGGCGGATCTCGAGAGCCAGCGCGCGAACGTGCTTGATTTCGCCGCCCAGCTCGATGCGATCGCCGCCGACGCCGAGCTCGACGCCAAGTAGGTCCAGCCAGACGGTAGCGACGCGACCGGAAAACTATTCCTCTGGCAGGCCGCTGATGCCAAAGTCGATCACCACTCCGCTGGGATCGCGCTGCCGGTAGGTTCCGCTGAGATGCTCGCCAAACCGGGCATCCAGCTAACGCGCACAACCTGTCGCGCAAGCCCGGCCGACGATTGGCCAGCGCTGGGCGCCGCGGGTACCCTTTGGCCACGAATCCAGCCAGCCAGCCAGGGATGGGATCACGTCTGGAGCTCACCGGCATTACCCGCTTCGCACACGACTTCATCGCGCTGCCGCCGTGGCAGGTGGTCCTGTGGGCGACGCTCTACTTCGCCGTGCTGTATTTCGTGACTGGCGCAGTGACCTGGTGGCTCACGCAGTCGGCATTGCCACGCGTGGGCTTCGGCAGGGTGCTGGATCAGCGGCCTCTTCGGCCGGGGCAGCTGCGCCGCGAGATCGCTGAATCCTGCAGTTCGATCCTGCTGTTTGGCGTCGGCGTCCTGGTGCCGTGGTGGCTGCTGCGCAGCGGCTGGGCCGGGCTGGCCCATGAGCCGTCGGGGCTGCGCATCGTGCTCGAGCTTCTGGCCCTGTTCCTGTGGAACGAGCTGCACTTCTATGTCTGCCATCGGTTGCTGCACACGCGGCCGCTGCGGCGCTTCCACGCCGATCACCACCGCTCGCTGACGCCGACCCCGTTTTCGACCTACGCCTTCCACCCGGTGGAAACCCTGTTGCTGGGCAGCGTGCCGATCCTGCCCATGCTGGTGCACGACTTCAGCCCCGTCGCGCTGTTCTGCCTGCCGGTGATGAGCATCGTGCTCAACAACCTGGGTCACGCGAACTACGAGTTCAGCCGCCGCGCGCCCGCTGGGGGGCCGCTCGCTGCCAGCCGACGCCATCATCTCCATCACGCCGTCTATCACGGCAACTACGGCTTCCTGCTGGACGTGCTCGACCGTCTGGCAGGAACCACTATTGATGCAGGCGCAGCCGACCATCTGGCCGCCCCGTCGCACGCCAAGGACTCCCGAGAATGACCACCCGCTTCAACAACGTGTACATCACCGGCCACGCACGCCACCTGCCCGGCCCGGCGATCGACAACGCTGGCATGGATGCGTTTGTCGCACCGCTCAACCAGCTGTCCTCGCGCATCAAGCAGCGCATCCTCGACCAGAACGGGATCACCACCCGCCACTACGGTATCAACCAGGACGGCACCACTCACACCTCGCCCGAGGCGATGGCGGCGAGCGCAATCAGCGAGTGCCTGCATAGCGCCGGGCAATTGTTGGACGACGTAGGGATGCTTGCCACCGGCGGATGCGGCGGCGACGCACTGCTGCCCGGCTTTGCCAACATGGTGCTGGGCGAACTCAACGGCCCGCCAATGCAGACCCTGAGCTCGCTGGGGATCTGCGCATCCGGGATCGCGGCATGGGAGGCCGCGGCAAGTGCGGTGGAATTGCGCTCCCACGAGCATGCACTGGTGGCGGCGGCGGAAATGCCGTCGCGGTTGTTCAAGCGCTCGCGTTTTGCCGGCTGCGGCTACAACGCCGACTTCGATGCCCATTTCCTGCGCTGGATGCTGTCCGACGGTGCCGGCGCGGTGCTGTTGTCGTCCCGGCCCAGCCAAGATGCGAAGCTGCGGCTGAAATTGCGCTTCATCCACCAGCGCTCGTTTTCGGGCGACTACCCGGTCTGCATGCAATTGGGACTGTCGGCCAAAGGGGGGCGCTCCCATCTCGATTACGACCGCTGGCAGGACGCGGAAGCCGACGGCGCACTGCTGTTGCGCCAGGACATCCGGCTGCTGCCGAACCTGTTCGACGTCTGCATCCACGAGTACGTCCGCCTTGTGCAGGCCGGCGATATCCACCCTGATCGTGTCGACCATTTCCTGTGTCACTACTCATCGGAGAAGTTCGCACCGGTGGTGGACGACCTGATGCAGAAGGCCGGCCTGGCGATCCCGCGAGAGCGCTGGTACAGCAACCTGGCAACGCGTGGCAACACGGGCGCGGCATCGATCTTCATCATGCTTGACGAGTTCCTGCGCACCCGCGAGATCGAGGCTGGCCAGCAGATCCTGTGTTTTGTCCCGGAGTCCGGCCGCTTTACTGCGTCCTTCGTATTGATCGAGGTCGAAGCAGCTGACAGCCCGTTGGCTGCTCCGGTAGCGCGGGCAACGTCCACTACCTCCGCGCCCTCTCTGGACACCCCTGTTCCCGCGCCCCACGACCCGGCGGACGCGCCCGAAGCCTTGCGCGACCTGCTCGGCAAACTCGCCGGTGTGTGGCACGACTACCGCTCGCGGGTCTGGCGCACGCCCGTGGTCAGGCGCCTGCGCGAGGGCGACTGGACCCGGGCCGACTATCTGGGCTGGATGAGCCACTGGATCCCCCAGGTGCGCGAGGGCAGCCTGTGGATGCGCGAGGGGGCAGCCAGCGTCACCTCCCCTTTCGAGCCGCTGGCGGCGCTGATCGAGACGCACGCGGGCGAAGAACAGGACGACTTCGAAATCCTGTTCAGCGACTACGGCAAGGCCGGCGGCCCGGTCGCGGACATCGACCGTCTGCAGCGCAACCCGGGCGGGGAGGCACTGAACGCGTACCTGCACGCGTTGGCCGCAACGCAGAACCCGATCGGCCTGCTGGGCGCGATCTACATCATCGAAGGCACCGGACAGCGGATCATTCCCGCCCTGCTCCCGCTGATGAAGGCCGCGCTCAAGGACGTGCCACGCGACGCATTCCGCTTCCTCGAATACCACGGCGAGAATGACGAGCACCACTTGCTGCGCTGGTTGCGGGCGGTGGAAATCGCCCTGGAGCACGACAGCCACGGACATCTGGCGATGGATATCCTGGATACGGCCAAACGCACCGCGGAGATGTACCTGATGCAGTTCCAGCACGTCACACCCCTGCGGGAAACTCCGGCATGACCCAGCGCACCCCGGACTTCCTCGAGCAGGAACATGACCCGCGCGATCCCAGCCCGTGGCTGGCGCTGTACCTGGACCAGTCCACACCGATTGATCCGGCGGTGAAACACGCCTGGCTGGTGGACTCCAGCTCGAGGTCACGCCAGTACGTGCTGCCCTTCATCCGCCCGTTTGCGCGGCTGGCGATCATCCTGCTGCAGATACTCAAGGTGTTCACTCCACGCAAACTGGCGTTTTCGCCCACGCTCCACCGGCTGCTTGCCTGGGGGATGCAGAACTTCATCCGCCCGGAGGCCAACTGGCTGATCCTGCGCCACTTCTGCATCGGCTCGCAGGCGTTGTCCTTCATCGCTGCCAATGCACCGGTCGATATCCAGACCAATCCCTTGCGACCGGAAAAAATCGCCGACGTCGCCCCGGACATGTATCTGGTCCACGACCTCAACCTCTACAATTTCGTGATCCGGCTCAACAGCGCGCTGCGCGCCAGCGGCAAGCAGCTCGGGAAGGTCGAAACGCCGGATTTCTCGATGATGCACCAGCCGGACCATCTGCGGATCGAGGACATGCCCAACCGGCGCCGGAACTTCCTCGACCTGCAGAGCGCGATCGAGCTTTTCACCCCGGTCTATCAGCTGTTCCTGAGCGATGACGACTTCTGGCGGGCGACCAATTCGCTGCAGCTCGATGAAACCATCGGCATCTACGTCGCTACCATCCTCGACGCCCGCGACCACCTCGGACTGGTCAACAACAAACACCCGCTGGTGCCGATGTCCACTCTGCGCGCGGGCTACCGTCTGTCACTGCACGGCCTGTCGACGGAAATGCTCCACGGCCACCTGATGCGGCTGAAGGCTGCGCAGGACGGGGCAAAATTGCCGCCGGACGAACGCACCGGGTAAGGGAAGCGCACCTCGGTTGCCAGGCGCGCGTTCTGATTACTTCCGGTAGTCCAGCGGCGGCTTCTCTCGCTGCAGCAACGGCTCGTAGCGGAAATCCTTGCCGCGTCGGCGTTCGAACTCCGCGCGCGCCTGCTGCACCAGCTCCGGCTCGGAGAACAGCCGCATCGCAGTCAATGACAGCGCCTTGGCCGCCACGACTGCGCCCTTGTGGCCGATGCCCATGCCCGATGCGGCCACCGCCTGCCAGCTGTGCGCGGGCGTGCCGGGCACCCAGGTCGCAGCTCCCATGCCGACCGTGGGAACCGCCCAACTCACATCGCCGACGTCGGTCGAACCAAACCCGTCGCCGTCGACCGAATACGGTGCTACCTGGGACGCCTCGCTGATATCGACCTGCTGCTCGAGGTGAGTCTGCAGCTCTTTTGCGAACGCGACGTCCGCGGTGCTGTATTCCACGCCGCCCACCTGCTGCAGGGACGCATGCATGACCTTGCCCAGCGTGTCGTTGGGCAGAAGGCTAAACACTCCGCCGGTCTGCTCGAATTCGAAGCTGGTGCCGGTGCCCAGCGCCGCGCCCTCGGCGGCGTCGGTCAATCGATTGAACACGCTCCGCACCACCACGGGATCGGGATGGCGAACGTAGTAGTAGGCTTCCGCCGAGGCCGGCACCACGTTGGGCGCCGATCCGCCGCCGTTGCTGATGATGTAGTGGATGCGGGTTTCCTGCGGGACGTGCTCGCGAAGCATGTTGGCCATGTAGTTCAGCGCTTCCACTCCGTCCAGCGCAGAGCGTCCACGCTCCGGCGCCATCGCTGCGTGCGAGGCCTGCCCGCTGAAGCGGAACTTGCCGCTGATGTTGGCCAGACTGATGCTCTGCGAAGCGGAATTCTGCGAGTCGGGGTGCCAGTGCAGCGCCACGTCGACGTCGTTGAACAGTCCGTCGCGGACCATGTAGACCTTACCCGAGCCGCCCTCCTCGGCCGGCGTGCCGAACACCCGTATCTCGCCCTCGGTGCCGCTGCTGTCGAGCCATTCCTTCAACGCCACCGCTGCGCCCACCGTGCCGGCGCCAAACAGGTTATGCCCGCAGGCGTGGCCCGGATCCTGGCCGGCGATGGACTGCCGCTGCGGAACCGCCGCCTGCGACATTCCCGGTAGCGCATCCATCTCCGCCAGCAGGCCGATCACCGGTCCCTTGCCGCGCTTGCCCGCGGTAGCCACAAAGGCTGTCGGCATCCCAGCCACCCCGGCCTCGATCTGGAACCCGTGCGCCCGCAGCTCCTCCTGCATCAATGCCGAAGACGCGTTCTCCAGATAGCCGAGTTCGGGCTCCTGCCACATCTGGTCGGCCATGCGGATGATCTGCGGCGCGTACGCATCAAGGCGCTGCAGCAAGGGCTGGCCCACGGCCGCAGTGGTATCGGCACGGGACACGTCAGGGTCAGCGACGTCGCCCTGACCAGCGACAACCGCACCCTGCAGTGCCAGTGCGGCAATGATCGCCAGCGCGGTCTTACTCATCAACTTCACATGTGGCTCCTTTTGGTGCCGACTACAAAACAGTCGAGGGCAAGGCTCAGTAGAACTCCACATTGTCGAGTTCAAACCATGGCATTGCAGCGCCTTCACCATCAACGATGAACTGCAGATCGGTTGCATCGTCGCCGCGCCATGGCAGGGTCTCGCCCTCGACCGCCCGATAGGGCGCGTACTCCAGCTGGCTGAAATCGACGCTGACCTGCTGCCATTGTGGCTGCACGTTGATGGCGGTTTTCCATCGCCCGCCTTCCAGTCCTTTGACCATCAACGCGTGGCGGCCGTCCTCTCCGCGGATGTCGAACCGCACGCCACGATAGCCACGCAGGTCTACGGGCTTTACCGAGCCACGGCTCAATGGCAGCACCACCGCGGCATACGCCCGGTCCTTGCTGGACATCCGCGCCATGGTCCGCAGCGCGTGCCCGCCTTCGCCACGCACCACGACCCGGGTCAATTGCCAGGTGCGGTCGTTGCCGCCGTCATTGTCGTCGGTGCGCAGTGTGTCCAGGGCGGTGCGCTCGTCCGCACGCTCAAAATCATCCACCAGCGGTCCCACGACTTCGGGCCGCGGGTACGGGCGCGAGTTGCTGGCCGGCAGTTGCGCGCCCGGGCCGAGCACGAGTTGGCCGTCCAGCCAGACCCGACTGAGCTTGTTGATGTCCTGGATGTTTTCCCAGGGTCTGCCATCCACCAGCAACAGGTCGGCGCGCTGGCCCTTGGCAATGCGACCCCGGTCGTCCTGCAAGCCGATGGCTGCCGCGCTGGTTGCAGTGCCTGCCTGCAGTGCCTCGGCCGGACTCAAGCCCGCCTGCACAAGCAATTCCAGCTCGCGCAAAGTGGCCGCACCGTGTGGCGTGCCCGGCATGCCGGCGTCGGTGCCCAGCGCGATCGGTACGCCGGCCTTGTGCAGCACGCGAACATTTTCCATCGCGTTGCGGAAGTTGCGTTGGCGGCTCAGAAACGCGGGAGACTCGGGATCGGCCGGCTGCGAACTGCCCATCTTGACCGGCTCGTAGACCGCCAGCGTGGGCGCGTAAAACGTACCACCGGCTTTCAGCCGGGCGATGGTCTCTGCATCCACCACGCGGTCCTGGATGCTGTGGGCAATCAGGTCAACCTTGGCGTCGCCGGCCCATCCCGCGCGTTCTGCGGTGACGGTGTGGGTGGCGACCTTGAGTCCGTTGGCATGCGCCTCCTCAACCAGGGCCGTCAACGTCCACGGATCCATGCTGGTGTTGTCGGGCATGTGGCCATAGCGCCAGCCATCGGTGAACACCTTGATCATGTCCGGCTTGTAGGGCGCCAGCTCGCGGACGGCATCGCGCGCCGCGTCGGGCGAATTCACCCAGCGCGTGGTCGCCGTATCGGCCCAGTCGGCGCCGTGACCCAAGGGGGTGCTCATGCGCGCAGCAAAGTTGACATGCGGCGCGACCATGCTGCCCAGCCATTCGCGGCGCGGCGCATAGGACTCCGGCGCCTGGTGGAAATCGTTGACCGTGGTGACGCCTGCCGCCAGATAGACCCCCGAAAGGACCGCGCTGGAGGACGGACTCGAATTGGGTGTCCAGTGCGTATGCAGGTCGAACAGCCCCGGCATGAGCGTCTTGCCATCGGCGTCCACACTGATCGCGCCCTTGGGCACCCTCAGCCTGGTGCCCACGTCCACGATGCGCTGATCGCGGATCAGTACGGTGGCTGGATAGGCCGCTTTCCCGGTGCCGTCAAAGACCAACGCATTGATGATCGCGGTCGTCGTGCCGGTGTCGCGCGCCAAGGCGGTGCCGGACATTCCAAAGACCAGCAGGACTGCAAGCGAACCTGCCCTCCACACGTTCGAGTACATCAGCATGCAACTCCCCTTGTAACGACGAAGGCCCGCATTGGCGGGCCCTTGTTTGTCATTGATGGATCGCCTTCGCGTCTTTCGACGATAGCAGAAGGTTGCCCTTTCCTAGGCTCGCCGCCAGTGCGTCCGCAGCGCAACCTTCGCCTCGCGCAGGAGATTGTAGATGGGGCATCGAGCGGAAACCGCATCCTCCAGCGCCTTCAGGCGCTCGTCGGACTCTTCGGTCCTGATGGTCACCTGGAAGTCGAGGCTTTGGAAGTGGGTCGAGATTCCCTCTTGTCCCATCAGTCCACGCACGTCAATCACACCTTCGCTTGCGAAGTTCAACTCGGTGAACTCGAAATCCATTTCGCGCGCAATCAACGGGATCATCACCCCCTTGCAGCCATTGAGCGATGCAACGAGAAATTCCAGGGGATTCGGACCCTCGTTCTGGCCACCGAGAGCCGCCGGCTCGTCCATGACAAAGGGTGCGAAATCACGAACCCGGGTAACCGTCTGTACGCCTGATGTCCACTGACTGCGGGCGGCAACTTCCAATATATGTGTGCTCATGGATGTCCTGATATGTGGGGGAGGATGAGGACCGAATGGTCCGGGGCTCGAGTGTGCCGCCCGCCGCCGGGGTCAAACCGGGCACTCATGGCCTACAGCGTTCCACGGGATGGGCCCACCAAGGCACTGCCCGAGACAATGTGTCCCGGACGCCCCAATGCCGACGCGGTCTCGAGATCCAGCGTCCGCAGAATCGTTGCGCTGATCATCAGACCAGTGCAATTACGCCGCAAACGTTGCGCGGCTCAGGACTGGAACACCGGCTCCAGCATGCGGAAAGTGCCGGCGTCGGCATCCATCTCCACCAACCCGCCCACCGGCACGATGAACTGCTGGCGGATGTGGCCGATCATCGCGCCCTGGAAGGCGGGGATCTTCAGCGGCTTGAGATGATCGTCGAGGATCTGCGACAACGTCAGCGATCCGTAGCCGTTGCCCGGTTCGCAGTCGCTGCAATCACCGAAGATCACCCCGGCGATCGCGTCGAGCACACCCATCAGCTTCAACGTGGTGAGCATGCGATCGATGCGGTACGGCGCTTCGGACACATCCTCAATGAACAGGATCTTGCCGGTGAAATCCGGCAGGTAGGGCGACCCTGCCAGGGCCACCAGGACCGACAGGTTTCCGCCAACGAGCTCGCCGCGACCCGTGCCACCGGCGATCGTGATCGTGCGATTGCGGCGCTGCACCAGCTCATCGCCGGGGTCCTGGACATTGCGGTATTGCATCAGTTCGCGCTTGAAGAACACGCGCTCGAACTGGTCGACGTTGAAGCGGTTCCAGCTGCCGGAGCCATTGGGGCCGTGGAAGGTCACCAGCCCGGTTTGCGCGTGGATGGCGTTGTGGAGTGCAGTGATATCCGAGAACCCGAGCAGCGCCTTGGGATTGCGGCGGATTGCCTTGTAGTCCAGCAGCGGAAGCAGGCGCGCCGCGCCGGAGCCACCACGCGTGGCGATGACGGCCTTGACCTCCGGATCGGAGAACATGGCATTGATGTCGCCGGCGCGCCCGGCATCTGTCCCCGCCAGATGCCCTCGCCGCTCAGCGTAGTGCTCGCCCGTCTTGACCTTGAACCCCAGCGCTTGCATGACCTCCTGCGCCAGTTGCAGGTCGAACCCGTCGTTGAGGGCCGATGAGGGACTGACCAGCCCGACCCAATCGCCTTTTGCCAGCGGAACCGGCAGCAACTTGCCGGACGAGGGCGTAGCAAAAACCTTGCTCGCGCGCAGGAACGGCAGGATAACTGCAGCGCCTGCTGCGTGTGCGAGAAACTGTCGCCTGTGCATGCTGCTGCCCGCCGATCAGAGTGCAGGCGAGCGTAGCAAACGCTTGCGGGGCCGACAATTCAGTCAGAACTTGTGCGATACCCGCACGTAAAGATCGCGATCAACCCGCGCGCGAGTGCCGGTGGGGTGCTCAAGTTCACGGCGCTCGCGCACCCGCGCTTCCATCGACGTCTTCGGCAGGAACTGCCACTGGTACCTCACTTCCAGCGAACTGTCGTTGGGGCGGTAGTCGGGCGAGATCAACCAGCCCGCATCCGCGCGGCCTACGGCCACGCCGATATTGTGGTTGGGCGCAAAGTCATAGACGCTGGCCTGCACCTGCCACGCCAGGCCGCCGGTGTCGCCGGTTCCACCCGTGCCGCTGACGGCGTCGACGGGGGTTTCCAGCGCGTACCCGACCTCGGCGCCGGTGACGAACCTCGCCCCGGCCGTCCCCACCGGCCATTCGGCGGCAACGCGCGCGTCGACGGTGACGTAGTCCTGCCGCGACGGGTTCGCCAGGCCGAGGTCGGCCAGACTGTCGGGCATCCAGGTCAGCGACAGCATCCGTTGGGTGATCGCGCCCACCCGCTGTTTGTTTTCCAGGCCCAGAAACAGCGTCGTGCGGCTGCCGCTGGCAGTGAAGTCCAGCGGCGCCGCGGTAACGCTGCCGCTGCCCTTCGAGTCCTGGTATTGGGCGATCACGTGTCCGCGCCAGCCGCCTGCGACGGGCATATCCAGGTGCACGCCGTCGGTCCAGTTCACCCCGACGTTGGGACTGTCGTTGCGGTCCAGGCCCTTTGAGGCAACGCCCGGCACGGCAAACGCGGTCTGCATGCGGCCCACCTTGAAGCGTAGCCCGTCATCTGGCGCCTGATAGCCGAAATACGCCTCGTCCAGGGTGATGTCCCCCAAGTCGGCACCGCCGCGGGTCGGCGCATAACTCCGCAGGTAGACATCGATGTCGTCCTGCTCTGTGCCGAAGCGTCCGGCGACCCGGGTACGGAACCTCCACGTCTCACTGAGGTTGCGCTCGAAGGCGAGGCGGATGCGCGCGTTGAGCGCGTCCTCGTCGGACTCGCTGCCATCTCGCGCGGTTCGCTCGCTGGCGAAGTAGCCGCCGCGGAAGTCACCGCTGAACTGCCAGCCATCGGCATCGGCGGGAGCGGCGATAGCGCCGAAACTGACAAGTCCGGTGGCCGCAAGCAGCAAGGACGCGCGGATGGCAGTGCTGATCGTTGCCGGGCAGCGACGGCGATCGGGAACAGGGGGAGACATGGGGTGTACCTCGTCGAGGGAAAGGATCCTGGCACGCATCTCAACATTGTTGCGACCTGGCCGTACTGATATGGGTCAATATCAGACGTTGCGGTGCGCCTGAATGCAAAAAAACAGCCGGTTTCCCGGCTGTTTCCTCTAAGCGCTGGGGAATTATTGCTTACCGCTCCGGCGGCACGCGAAGCACCTGACCGGGATAGATCTTGTCTGGATCCGACAGCATGGGCTTGTTGGCCTCGAAGATCTGCGGGTACTTGCTGGCATCGCCATACATCTCTTTTGCGATCTTCGACAGCGAGTCGCCCGACTTCACCGTGTAGGTACGCGATTGCCATCCGTTTCCAGAAGCCGTCGTGGAGGACTGTGCGGAGGCGGTGGTTGCGGCGGGCGTTGCGCCGGCGGCGGGCGCGGGCGTCGGATTGGTCACCCGGATTCGATCCTCGACATTGGCAATACCGTCAATATTGCCGGCAATGAGGACGGCCTTTTCACGGGTCGCGGTATCGGCCGCGGTGCCGGTAAGAGTGGCCTTGTCGCCGTCAACCTCGACCTCAATGCCGCTGATGCCGTACTTGGCAAGGTGCTTCTCGATCGCAGACTCGCGACGCGCCTCACCAGGTTTGAAGATCTTTTCACCAGCGTTCTTTACGAAGTCAATAATATTCATGCGGGGCTCTTGGGTTGCGGAACAGTCAATCTCTCAGAACGTCCGTGAGCCTCGAATCAAGACGCAAAAGACGAAGCCGCCAGACGCTCGATCGGAACGATCAACGCCCAACCGAACGCTCCACGATGATCCGCTCCGCCAGCCACTGGTTGGTGCCCACCTGGCGCGCCTGGATACGCACCTGATCGCCCCGCTGCAGGTTCTCCGGGCGATAACTGCGACCCTGATATTCGACCGTCGTGCGACCGTCGTAGGCGACCTGTTGATTGTTGCCGTAGCCCGCGCCCTCGAGCCGGATCAGGCGCGCACGCGTATCAACAAAGTTGACCGCGCCGCGCAGGTCGCTGCCATAGCCACCGCCGTAGGGGTCGTCGCCGTAGCCGCCGCGATAGCCGGTGTCACGGACATTGCGCACCACCTCGATGGATCGTGCCCAGAGCTCGCGACCCGATTGGGTGACGTTAACGCGAACCACGTCGCCCCGCTCCAGCCCGTCGACCGGGTGCTGCCTGCCTTGATAGAACAAACGGGTGTTCTGGTCGTAGCGGAGGTCGGTTCGCTGTCTGCGCCCCGTCCGTGGGTCGTCAATCACGAGCGAAAGACGGCTGTAACGGGGTTCAACCCCATCGACCGTTCCCTGCACCTGCGTACCGTACTGGGACGGGTAGCCAGCTGATGGCTGGTCATAGCCGCCGGGCACACCACCATAGCCACCCTGGTTCCCATAGCCGCCGGGGGTGACGCATCCTGTAAGCAGCATGAGCATGCCGGTAGCCAGCAGCATGCCTACAACCCGGATTCGATGCTTCATGGCGCGCTCCCGATGACAGATGACGTCATTTGTACGCATCGATCGTGAACGCGGCGTGGCTTCCGCTGGCTTGGCGCAAGGCCCGGGCGCGATCAGGCGCCGTCCGCATTGCTGTGTTGAAGGAAGAACCGCAGCATCTCTGCGGATGCATCGGGACCCCCGGCATCGGCGAAACTGCCGGCCGGGTTTCCGCCGCTCCACGCGTGTCCGGCGCCGTGCAGCTCCCACAGCTCAACGATAGGCGTGCCCGAATCGTCAGCGTAGGTCTGTCGCGTATAGGCTCGCCCGCCCGCCGTGGCTTCAGTGCTGTCCACTGTGAGCTGCGCTGGTGCCTGCGGTGACTCAAGAATGTCATCGACGATGGCACGGCCATTGCCTGAATTAACCGTGCGATCGGCGTCGCCGTGGAACACGATCGTGGGCACGATCCGGTTTGCTCGCCTGGTAGCGCTGGAGCTTGCATCCGCCGCAGCGCTCCGGGTTGTCGCCCGGCCCTGCATGGCGGCGAAGGCGCCCGGCATGTCCGTGGCCGCGCCGAAGGGCAGGCCAGAATGCACTCCCACGCCGGCGAATACGTCCGAATACGTCCGTCCCAGGATCACAGCCATCGCCGCACCCGCGGATAGTCCGGCCACGTAGACGCGGGTTTCGTCGATCCGGTGATCCTCCGCGATATCGGCGACGATCCCGGCAAGGATCGAAGGCTCACCGGCGCCGCGCGCCTGGTCCTGGCTGCGGAACCAGTTCCAGCAGTTGGACCCGTTCGCGCGCGCCGTCTGCGCGGGATACGCGACCAGCACGCCATTCTCGTCTGCCAGCGAGTTCATGCGCGTCCCGGTGGCGAAGTCGTCGGGATCCTGCGTGCAGCCGTGCAGCATCATCAGCAGAGGCGCCGGCGCTGCCGGGTCAAGATCGACCGGAATGTACAGCTTGTAAGCGCGTGTGCCCGCGGCGTTCGTGTAGGACCGATCGACGGAGGTCCCGGCGGGCACCTTGTCCTTGCTCGTGGAGGCCTTCCTGGAACCGGGCCGCGATGGCGGGGTCTTGCGTGCGTTCAGCGGCGTGGCGCCGGTGTCAGCCGTTGCCCGGGCAGGCAGTGAACTCACGCCGGATTTGATGATCGCGTCATCCCGGCGTCGCGGCAGCAGGCCAGCGGTGGTCAGCGCCTGGTCAATCGTCGCCGCTATATCGACGCCAGGGGCAGTGCGATCGCGCGGGGCGATCACGTGCGGCGTGGCGCGCGCGATGCGCGAGAGGATGCTGTGAAGTGGCTTCAACGAAAACTCCGGAATCGGGCAGTCAAACTGTTGCAGCGCAGCATACGGAATGTCTGTGAAAACGCGGTTGCTGTCTGCGTCGCCATTCAGGTGCTCTCATCTGAACCCTCAACCGCGCTCGACGTCGGACCCAGCAGCGTGCCAAGGTCCTTATCCTTGTCCTGCCACAAGCCGTTGATCCAGCGCTGGAAGCGGATCCGGAAGTCGCGGTCGTTCTTGTAGTCGCCGCCCAGCAAGTCTTGCGGGATAGCGCGTTGGCGCACCTGCACCTGGACTACCGGAACCCGATCCGCCATCAGGTCCATCAGCGACGGTCGACCCGCCGGATAGGCGATGGTGATGTCGAGGATCGCGTGCAGCCCCTGCCCCATCGCGTCCAGCACGAAGGCCACGCCGCCGGACTTGGGTTTGAGCAGATACCGATATGGCGAGCCCTGCTTGGCGTGCTTGGCCGGGGTGAAGCGCGTGCCCTCCACGAAGTTCATGATCGACACCGGGATCTCGCGGAATTTCTCGCAGGCTCGGCGGGTGGCATCGATATCGCGTCCTGCCAGCTCGGGGCGGCGCGCGATCTGCTTGGGCGTATGCCGACCCATGAAGGGGAAATCCAGCGCCCACCACGCCAGTCCCAGCAAGGGCACCCAGAACAACTCGCGCTTCAGGAAAAAACGCAGCAGCGGAATGCGCCGGTTGAACACTTTCTGCAGAACGATGATGTCGACCCAACTCTGGTGGTTGGCCAGCACCAGGTAATGGCCGTCGCGCTGCAGGATCCCGTCCTCCTTGACCTCGAAACGCGTACGGGAAAACCGTCCCACTACCAAGCTGTTGATCCCGATCCAGCTCTCGGCGATTGCAGTGAGTACGGAATTGCTGGCCTTGCGCAGCCGGTCGATGGGCAGCAGCGCCTTGACCACCGCCACCAGCAGCAGAGGCACGACATGCAAAACGGTGCTGAGCGCGAGCAGCAGGAAAATCAGGGCGATGCGTACCTGGACCATGGGGATGCGGGTTTCGGAAGGATCCGTATTGTGGCTGCAATCGTCGTGCCCGACTCGTGCTCTTCAGTGGGGAATGTATAGTTCGGCGGGAATGGCGGGTACGGTGCCCGCCCACGAATCGTGGAGAGTCGGCATGGGTCTTGTACAGGCAGTGGTAGGCGCGGTGGGCAGTGCGCTGGCGGACCAGTGGAAGGACTTCTACACGATTCCGGACGGCTTGCCAGCCACGGCGGCCCTGTTCGCAGCGGTACCGCGTGGCACCAATGCCGGGCGCGGCTCCAATACCCGTGGTTCGGAAAACATCATCACCAACGGGTCGAAGATCATCGTTCCCGAGGGCTACGGGCTGCTGCTGTTCCAGGATGGCGCAATCACGGGATTCGCCGCCGAGCCGGGCGGTTACGAGTGGCGCTCCGACCATCTGGACTCCAAATCGATCTTCGCCGGCGACGGCATCGTCAGTCCCCTTATCAAACAGAGCTGGGAGCGCTTCAAGTTCGGCGGCCAGCCGGGTTCGCAGCAGGCGGCATTTTTCGTCTCGCTGAAGGAGCTGCCCGAGAACCGCTTCGGCACCCAGTCGGAAATCTACTGGGACGACGGTTTCCTCGGCACCCAGGTCGGCGCGGTCACGCGCGGTTCCTACACGTTGAAGATTGTTGACCCGATCCTGTTCGTGAAGAATTTTGTGCCGGCCCGCTATCTGCAGACCGGTCAGGTGTTCGACTTCACCGACATGGACAATGCCGCCGCCGGCCAGCTTTTCAACGAAGTGGTGGGTTCTCTCGCGCCGGCTTTCAGCCTGTACACCAACGATCCAGCCAAGGGCAATCGCATCACCAAACTGCAGCAGGATTCGCTCGGCTTCGCCCAGAGCCTGTCGGCCGCGGTAGAGAACGCGTACCAGTGGAAGTCCGATCGCGGTCTGGCGATCGTCAAGACCGCCATCGTGTCGATCGAGTACGACGAGAACACGCGGGAACTGCTGAAGACCGTACAGCGCGCCGACGCACTGGCCGGTTCGCGCGGCAACTCCAACCTGCAGGCCAGCGTTGCAGCTGGCATGCAGTCGGCCGGCGAAAACAGCGGTGCCGCCGGAATCATGGGCCTGGGCATGGCGTCGGGAATGATGGGCGGCATTGGCAGCCTGCAGCAGCCAGCAACGCCCGCCGCGCCGGCTGCCCCGGCGGCTGACGATCCGATTGCCAAGCTGACCAAGGCCAAGGAGATGCTGGATCTGGGACTGATCACCCAAGCCGACTACGACGCAGTCAAGACCAAGGCGTTGGGCCTGTAAGCCACGACCTCGGAAGCGCCCATGTCGAAGTCTGATACTCCGTCGCCGCCGGTCCCTCCGGTCACCGGCCCCGGTTCACCCCGGGACGTGCCCCCTGCCCCGGGCAGCTTTCCGATCGATCCGGACACCCTGCCCGACCCGATCCGCGAAGAGGTGCTGGCGCCCGACCCGGTGGCCATTGACACTGCCGCCGAGGAGCTCAAGGACGGCCTCAACCGCTGCCCGAAATGCGGCTCCACCGAGATCCGGCAGAAGCCCGGCAGCGACCTGCTCGTCTGCCTGTACTGCCGCAACGAGTGGCAGGGCCAGCGGGTCGAGGAGGAGTTCGGACTCGGCACAGGGCTGGATGACCTGGAGGGCACGATCATCGCGTCCGGCGCGCAGGACATCGCAGCCGATGCCGCCAGCCTTATGAGCTTCAAGTGCACCGGCTGCGGCGCCGAGGTCACGATCAATACCGAAAACGCGATGACGGCGCGCTGCCACTGGTGCCGGCACGTCTTCGGCGTCAACGAGCAGGTGGCCAACGGCGCGGTGCCCGACGCGGTCCTGCCCTTCCACATCAAGAAGGACGACGCGGTCGCCCGCATCCGTCAGTTCGTTGACAAGCGGCGGATGTTCGCTTTGAAGGCGTTCAAGGACGAGTTCACCCCGGAGAACGTCATCGGCGTCTATCTGCCGTACATGATCGTGGACGGCAAGGCGAGCGTGGACGTCGCCGGCCAGGGCGAGATCGAGACGCGGCGCTACACGCGCCAGAACGGCAAGCAGAAGACGACGTATTACGACGCCGACGTCTACCAGGTGGACCGGCATGTGGACTTCACCGTCGACGACCTGCCACTGGAGTCCTCCACCGAACGCGGCAACCTCGACGCGGCCACCAACACCAACAACATCATCAACACCATCCTGCCGTTCGACACCAAGAACGCGGTGAAGTGGAACGCATCCTTCCTGTCCGGCTTCAGCTCGGAGAAGCGCGACCGCGACGTGGACCACCTCCACCCGCGCCTCGAGGACCAGTTGATGTCGATCGCCCGCGCCAAGATCGAGAAATCCGTGGGTCGTTACGACCGCGGCGTGCGCTGGGACGAGGAGGACGTACAGGTGCACGGGTCACGCTGGGTGTCGATGTACCTGCCGGTATGGCTGTATTCCTACCAGCAGCCCGGCCGGAACGGCGGCATGCTGCACTACATCGCGGTGAACGGACGCACCGGCGAGACGATGGGCAGCGTGCCGGTGCAGCAGTGGAAACTGTTGCTGGCCGCGCTCACCGTGGGCACCTTCATTGAAGGCTTTGTCCTCACTTTTCTGGTGTTCGCATCATGAGCGACGACAGTGGACTCTGGCTGCTCTCCCTCGGACCGGCGGGCGCCGCCGGACTGTATTGGGCGCTCTACCGTTTCTACCGCAACACCGATAAATCGCACGCGTTCGAGCATGAGACGGCCGTCGAGGCCAAACCGGTGACCGGCTCCGACCACAAGATCAACGAGATAAAGGGCACGCAGCAGACGCGCATCAACGGCGACAACGTGCGTGCCTACCGCAAACGGGTGCGCCGCCTGCGACGTCGCGAAGGCGGCTAGCAACGCCGCTTAACGGAGCGCCCGTTACCCTGAGCCTCTCTTTTGGAAGCAGTTCGAGGCAATCATGGGACTTCTGGTAGACGGGCAGTGGCACGACGAGTGGTACGACACCGAGGAAACGGGCGGGCGCTTCGAACGCTCCAAAAGCCAGTTCCGCAACTGGATCACCGCTGACGGCTCAGCCGGCCCCGACGGCAAGGACGGCTTCAAGGCTGAGAGTGGCCGCTATCACCTGTACGTGTCCTACGCGTGTCCGTGGGCGCACCGGACGCTTCTGATGCGGGCGTGGAAGGGGCTTGAAGAGCACATCGGGGTGTCGGTGGTCCATCCGCTGATGCTCGAGGACGGCTGGGAATTGCGGACGGATTTCGATGGCGCCACCGGCGACCCGTTGTACGGATTCGACAAGACCTACCAGCTCTACCTGAAGGCCGATCCGAACTACAGCGGACGAGTGACGGTCCCGACGCTGTGGGACAAGCAGCGCGAGACGATCGTCAGCAACGAGTCCGCCGACATCATCCGCATGTTGAACAGTGCGTTCAACAAAGTCGGCGCGCGTCCCGGCGACTACTACCCTGAGGACCTGCGTGCGGAAATAGATCGCATCAACGCGCCGGTTTACGAGCACGTCAACAACGGGGTCTACAAGGCAGGCTTCTCCACCACACAGGCGGCCTACGACGAGGCGGTAACGGCGCTGTTCGCCACCCTCGAGGATCTGGAGCTGCGACTTGGTGAAAGCCGGTACCTGGTGGGCAACACCCTGACCGAAGCCGATCTGCGGCTATGGACGACGCTGGTGCGCTTTGACGCCGTGTACGTGACGCACTTCAAGTGCGACCGGAAACGTATCGCCGATTATCCGAATCTCACCGGCTTTCTGCGCGATATCCACCAGATGCCCGGCGTGGCCGAGACGGTCCACATGGACCACATCCGCCACCATTACTTCCGCAGCCACCCGACCATCAATCCTTACGGGATCGTGTCGATCGGCCCCGAGCTGGGCTTCAGTGCGCCGCACGACCGCGAGCGGCTGGGCAAGCGGGAGATCCGCGACGCGTAACGTCCCGCGTAAGCGGTGAATGCCACGGAAGGAACGGCTCCAGAACCTCCGTCAGAGAAGGAGAAATAGCATGATCCAAGTACGCAAGGCCGCCGACCGCGGAGTCGCCGAGCACGGCTGGCTCAGCTCGCGCCACACCTTTTCGTTTGCCGGCTACCGCGATCCCCACCAGATCGGATTCTCAGACCTGCGCGTGATCAACGAGGACCGCGTTGCACCGGGTCAGGGTTTCGGTACGCACCCGCACAGCGACATGGAGATTTTTTCCTACGTCCTGGAAGGCGCTCTGGCACACAGCGACAGCATGGGCACCGGCTCGAAGATCCTGCCCGGCGACGTGCAGTTGATGAGCGCGGGCACCGGCGTCACCCACAGCGAGTTCAACGGGTCCGATGATGAGCCGGTGCACTTCCTGCAGATCTGGATCATGCCCGCCCACTCCGGTGGCAAGCCGGTCTACCAGCAGCAGCACTTCAGCGAAGCGGACAAGCGCGGGCGCCTGCGCCTGATCATCTCCCCCGACGGCCAGGACGGCTCGCTGCGCATCCAGCAAGACACCCGCATCTACGCCGGCCTGTTTGACGGCGACGAAAGCGCCACGCTGACGCTGGAAAAGGACCGCCACGCTTACGTCCATGTCGCACGCGGCAGCGTGGCACTCAACGGCGAGAAGCTGGAAGCCGGCGACGGCGTGCGCATGCGCAAACCCGAAACGCTGACCCTGGGCGGCGGCAAGGATGCCGAGGTGCTGGTGTTCGACCTGCGTCCGCACGAACTTCCGAGGATGCCGTAAGCGCGAGGAACGGCTCTGGGCGGTGTCCAGTGCGCAAGGCACGTCCGTTGGCACCGTCCTTGTCCTCGAAATCAGGGCGACCGGCGATCCTCGTGCCGCCCTTCCGCAAACTCCTCGACAATCTTCTTGCAGAACGCGGGCAGATCATCGGGATTCCGGCTCGACACCAGGCCTTTGTCGGTGACCACTTCCTCCTCGACCACGTCCGCGCCGGCGACTACGGCCTCGCCTGGCGCGCCAGCACCAGCTGATGGTCGGCGCCTTCGCACACAAGTATTTCCCCGTCGGCGGTGACAGTCCCGACCGCATGCGCGTGCGCTCCGACAGCCAGGTACGCGGTGTCGACCGAAGTGGCCTTGCACAGGTTCCATCTTGCCGGCAGTTGCACTGAGATCCGCCCGTATGCCGCCGTATCCAGAATCACCACCGCATTGCCGTCATAGGTCCACGGCTGCATGTCCACCGCGGCGATGGTCCCATCCACACTGGCCTGGCTCCCCTCCACCAGCGCAGATCCGGACTGCGCCGTCGTGCTTGTGCATCCCACAGCGGCGAGCAAAACCATGGTACAAGCCGCGCCCAAGGTGAGAAAACGAAACTGCGTGGCCATTCCGGACTCCAGTTGAACTGAGAGAAAGCGCGACTGTATCGGAGCGCTAACCGTAACGCGCTCGATGCCGACTGAGCGTGCCCGCCACCTTGTCCAGTGCGGCCTCCATTTCCCTGGCGAAGCCGCCGACTGACAGGTCGCGAACGGCCGAATGCGCCGCGCAGACAACCGGGGTGTCGGCCCACCGAGCGGCAAGCCCACGCGCCCACGCGGCGTAGGCGTCAGCGGCGCCCGCGGCCGGGATCAGCGCGCGCGACAGCATCGGATGCATGCGCAGCGATGACTGCGGCAACAGCGGGCGGAGAAACCCCGGCGCCGCCATGACGTTGAGCGTGTCATCCACGTGGACGATGCGGCTCTGGCGATCGCGCACCAGCACCGACGCCACGTGCACGCTCTCATCGTCGGTGACGAACCCGACACCGTCAGGGACCGAGAGATCGAATACGTCCGCCAGGGGATGATCCTCGCCCCATTCTTCCACCGGAATGCCCGACCACGGCAGCGTCGGCGCTTTTTGGCGATGGCGCGCCGTCCCATAGAGCGTCGCGCCCGGAAAGAACCGCTGGGTCGCCTCCACGTGCAGGGTGTGGAACGGGTGCACGTGCACCACCGCATCGACGAGCTCCCCCCCGCCGGTGAGCGACAGCATGGCCTCGCGTTGGGCATCGTCGGGATCGCAACCGTCCACGATCACAAAGCGGCCATTGCCCCGCTTCACCAGCGACATGTGCGTACCGATATCCAGCACACCGGCGACGCGGTGGACACCACGGATATTCCAGAAGGTTTCAGCGAGCTTTTTCATTCGCACAGCATAGGCGCGCGGCGTGAAGGCAAGCGCAGGAAGTCGTCGGCCGCCGGCGGGCCGGACCCGGCTCAGGTCACCCGCTCGCCCGCCGCCACCCGCGTCATGGTCATATGGTTCGGGTCGGGCTCGATGAGCAGCCGTAATCGGCCTTCATCCCGGCTCAACCGCAACTGCCGGTGCCGGGCCAGATAGGCGACCGCTACCCCGGCCGCCGCAAGCCCCGACAGCGCGCCGACGCCCATCGCCCAGCGCGCGCCGAAGCGATCCACCACCCAACCCACCAACGGCGCGCCCAGCGGTGTGCCGCCCATGACCACGGCGATGCGCAGTGCAAGCACGCGACCGCGCATGCTGCGCTCGGTGGTGAGTTGCATCATCGAGTTGCTGGCGGTCATGAACGTCAACGCCGCCAACCCGACAAAGAACAGCACCACCGCAAACAGGATTGGACCGGGCATCACCGCAGCCACCACCATGCTGGTGCCGAACGCGGCCGCCGAAACCGCCATCAGGACCATCCCTGGCACCGGTCGCCGGGCCGACAACAGTGCGCCGGTCATCGTGCCCACCGCCATCGCCGAGGTCAGCAGGCCAAACTGGCTGGCGTCACCGCCAAACTCCTTGACCGACATGGTGGATATGAAGATGGCGAAGTTGAAGCCGAGCATCCCCAGCAGGAAGAGCATCACCAGCACCGCCATCAGGTCGGGGCGGCTCCACACGTAGCGGAAGCCGGCCAGCAGACTGCCGCGCGAGCGTTCCGGCCGGGCCTCGGTAAACAGCTCGTGGACGCGGATGAACCACAGCGAGACCAGTACCGCCGCATAGGAACCAGCGTTGATCACGAACAGCCAGCCCTCCCCGACCGCCGCGATCAGGACGCCCGCTGCAGCCGGGCCCAACATGCGCGCCGCATTGAAGGAGGCCGAGTTCAGCGCCACCGCATTGGCCAGGTCGTCATCACTGACCAGATCCGATACGAACGCCTGCCGGGCCGGGGCGTCAAACGCGGTCACGCAGCCCAGCAGCAAGGCAAAGCCGTAGACATGCCAGAGCTGGACGACGCCGGCCAAGGTCAGGAGGCCCAGCCCAAGTGCCAGCAGCCCCGAGATCGCCTGCGTGGCGAGCAGCAGCTTGCGTCGGTCCCAGTGGTCCGCAGCGAAGCCGGTCAGCGGCAACAGCAGCAGCGGAGGCCCGAACTGCAGCGCCATAACCGTTCCCACCGCAGTGGCATTGCCATCGGTCAGGACGGTCAGCACCAGCCAGTCCTGGCCGATGCGTTGCATCCACGTGCCGACATTGGATACCAGCGCGCCACCGGCCCACAGCCGGTAGTTGAAGATCCTCAGCGAGTGGAACATCTGGTCCAGATGGCCGCCTACGACCATCCCAGCGACCCCACGTCAGCGTTGGCAGATCTCATTTCGCACCGGCATCCGCCAGCTCCATGGTCGAAGACAGCGGTCAGGGTGCCGATTCGGCAATCAAAGCGACGCGAAGCCGGACCAATCCCAGTTCTTCAAACCTCCGGCAGCGCGCGGAACTCGTCCTGACCCTGCGTTGACAGGCTGACGAAGTAGATCGCGGCCCACGCGGCGGCAAAACCCGGGATGATCTCGTAGATGCCCGGGCCACCCATGAAGCGCACATCCCAACCCAGCAGGATCCAGCCGATCACGGTAGCGGCACCGATCACCAACCCGGCGACCGCCCCGGTTCCGGTCATCCGCGGCCAGGTCAGGGAGAGCACGATCAGCGGTCCGAACGCGGCACCGAACCCGGCCCACGCATGGCTGACCAGATCCAGGACCTTCGAGTCGGGATCCCACGCCAGGAACGCGGCGACGATACCCACCAGCATTACGCTGATGCGACCGACCAGCACGGTCTCCCTGTCGCCCGCGTCCTTGCGCAGGAACAGCCGGTAGAAATCCTCGGTCAACGAGGACGAGGCGACCAGCAACTGGCTGGAAATCGTGCTCATCACCGCAGCCAGCAGCGCCGCAAACAGGAAGCCGGTCACCAGCGGATGGAACAGCAGGTCGGCCAGCACGATGAAGATCGTCTCCGGGTCGTCCACCACCAGCCCGTTGCGCAGGGCATAGGCCCGCCCGAAGATGCCCAGGCTGATCGAGCCCAACACCGAGATCGCCATCCACGACATGCCGATGTTGCGGGCCCGGGGCACGTCCTTGACCGAGCGCAGCGCCATGAAGCGCACGATGATGTGCGGCTGGCCGAAGTAGCCAAGCCCCCACGCGATCGCCGACAGGAATCCGATGACAGACAGCCCGGAGAACCACGACAGATAGTCTGGTCCCAGCACTGCCAGGGTCTCAGTGGCCTGCGAAAGTCCACCACCACCCGGCCCGAGCAGCACCACCAGCGGCATGATGATCAGCGCCAGCATCATGATCACGCCCTGCACGAAGTCGGTCAGGCTGACAGCAAGAAAGCCGCCGATGACGGTGTAGGCCAGCACCACGCCGAGCGTCAGCGACACGCCCACTGCGTAGTCGCTCATCGCATCGAACTGCAGCACTGCGCTGAACGCGCTCTGGGCCAGCTTGCCGCCCGCCACCAGGCCGGAGGCCGTGTACACAGAGAAAAACACCACCACGATCAGCGCCGAGATCACACGCAGCGCCATCGCGCGGCTGGGGAACCGGTTGGAGAGGAACTGCGGGATCGTCAGGCTGTTGTCGTAACGCTCGGTCTGCTCACGCAGCCGAGGCGCGACCACGATCCAGTTCACCAGCGCGCCCAAGGTCAAGCCAATGCCGATCCAGGCTGACACCAGGCCGCTGATGTACAGCGCACCCGGCAGGCCGAGCAGCAACCAGCCGCTCATGTCGGAGGCGCCGGCAGACAGCGCCGCAACCGCCGGGGACAGGCTGCGTCCGCCCAGCGTGTACTCCTCGGAGGAGGAAGTGGAATTGCGGTACGCGTAGAAGCCGATCCCCAGCATCAACGCGAAATACAGGCCCAAACTGATCCAGACACCAATCGCCATAAAACCCCACTTTCAACTGCGGCGGGCAGGCGCCCGCAAACTAGGCAGTCAATCACATCGCGTGTACGCGACGCAAACGCCGCCGCCGGAGCGGTCCGCGAGGTCAAGGATTCAGGCGAGCGGAGCACGTCGTGATGCTCCCCGGCAGGCTCAACTGGAAATTGTGGAATCGAGACATGCGGGATGTGTTGAACCGGGAAAAGGAGGCCAGGAAAATCCCGCTCAATCCAGCCTTTCGATCTCCTGTGCAGCCAGCGAGGCCGCAGTCCCCAGCATATCCGCGTAGCGCTTCCGGTGCGTACCCGCATCCTTGGCCGCCGCCTGCAGTCCGTGGACGTACGCCGTGAGCAATTCACGCGCGTTGTACTGCTCCGCAAGACTCGAGACAGTGGCTGCCACTTCATTGCGCAAGTGCCAGTCAACCTGGACACCCTTCTCGGCTTGACTGGCAAGATCAATGACTCTCAGAAAATGCGGCGTGATCAGGCCCACGACAGTGGTCTTCATTCCTTCGGCTCCAGATGCGTGCGGCGGGCGACACGGCCTTTTTCCTGCCCGCGTTCCCAGTAATAATTGGCAGGTGCCACAGGCGGGCACCATATCCAACACAGGGGACGTGCGCATGTTCGAAAGGTTCGAGCGAAGCTGGGAGCTGGTGAAACCCGCCGTATCCGTATTGATGACAGACAGGAAGCTGTGGCTGTTCCCGCTGCTCTCGGGTCTGTCGCTCGTGCTGATTTTTGCCGTTTTCCTCTCACCGTCCATTTCCACCGGTTTGCTCGAAGCAAAAGCCGAAGGAACAGCGCTGAGTGCGGAGGCCTACGTGCTTCTGTTCATTATCTATCTGCTCAGCCACCTGGTCATCAATTTCTTCAACGTCGCATTGGTCGGCGCAGCGATGATCCGCTTCGATGGACGTGAACCCACCCTCACGGACGGGTTCGAGATCGCCCTCATCAAGCTTCCGGCAATCTTCGGTTACTCGTTCATCTGTGCTGCAATCAGCATAATTCTGGACGCGCTGGAGGAGCGTGTGGATTTACTGGGACGGCTCACCACCGCACTGCTCGGACTGACCTGGACAGTGACGTCGTTCCTTGTGATCCCGGTAATCGTTCATCGCGAAGTGGGCCCGGTCGATGCGCTCAAGGAAAGCGTTCGACTGCTAAGCAGCACGTGGGGAGAGAATCTGATTGGACAGATCGGTTTCGAGATTGCAGCGTGCGCGGGTTGCGCGCTGTTCGTCTGGCCAGCGGTTTTCATGTATTTTGCGGGCGCGATCGGCATGGGAACCACTTTGGTCTTGATCTACGCCGGACTGTTGGTAGTGTGGGTTTCAATCACAGCGGTCAAAGCCATCTATTCGGCGGCGTTGTACCGCTATGCCACCCAGGGAGACGTCGTGCCCTCTTTTGACGACCATGTACTTGCGAGCGCGTTCGCCGGCACGCGGTAGCCGTCCACTTCGACTGCAGCCGCGCATCCGCGTCGCGCCTCTGCGCGTGTTCAGCGGGACCGGAACATCAACTCCCGCATTCGCGCCAGTTGGGAAGTAACGATTGGAATGGTCTGCCGGACAGGAAGTACCTGAGCGATTTTTCCGCCGCCCTGCCCCCACCCTTCGCAGGCACGTTGCCATGACGAGATCCCGCCGATTAACCGTCCCGACGCTGCTCGCGTGTCTGCTGGTTCTGGCAGGTTGCGCCGCAGGCGGCGATGTCACCCAGCCGGTGCCCACCACCTTCGTCGCGGCATCGCAGCCGGCGCATCGGCTGGTGGTGATTTTGCCCGGGCGCGGTGACAGCTTGCAGAAGCTCACTGACACCGACGTTGCGGGGATCATCCAGCAAAACTGGCCCGATGCCGACGTGGTGCTCACCGGGCTGACCATGCCGTTCTACCAGCAAGGTCGCGCTGTCCAGCGGCTGCACGACGAGGTGATCGAGCCGGCCCGACGCAAGGGGTACGAGCAGGTGTGGCTCGCTGGCATCTCGCTCGGCGGGATGGGCGCGCTGCTGTACGACCGCGAGTACCCGGACCGGATGGACGGCCTGTTGCTGCTCTCGCCCTATCTTGGCGAGGACGCCATCCATCAGCAGATCCGCCACGCCGGCGGGCTTGCGGCATGGCGGGCGGGACCGCCACAGGCGACGGGGCCGGATTCGTTCCAGCACGAGCTGTGGCGCTCACTGCAAGCCTGGTCAGGACGCCCGGAACGCACGGAATCGACCTGGGTTGCGTACGGCGCCGACGAACCATTCCGGCGTCCGATTGAACTGATGACGCCTCTGCTGCCAGCCGATCACGTCATCGTCTTGCCGGGCAAGCACAACTGGAAACTGTGGAAGCCCGCGATGCGCGAACTGCTTCAGCGAGCGGATTCCGAGCGTCCCGATGAAACCGCAAGCAGGTCCGCCACCAAACCGCGGTAAGCGGATTCCCGCGCCGCTGCAGGCTGTCGAAGTACCCACGCCGGATGCACCGTGGCGATCGCCCGCACGCCGTTGCCCAGCGTGTGCCAGCGTCCGCGCTCATCCGTGAGCCTGAAGCCGGACCCGAACACAGCCGACGCGGCGTTGGCGCCCAGGCACACGACCGTGTCCGGTCGCACGGTCGCCAGCTCGCGCTGGAGCCACGTGTGGCAGGCGCGCACGTGGCTGGCGTCCGGCCGCTTGTGCAATCGCACCTTGCCACGCTGTTCGAAGCGGAAATGCTTGACGGCGTTGGTCAGATAGGCCGCCGCGCGGTCGATGCCGGCGTCGGCGAACGCACGGTCGAGCAGCGCCCCGGCGGGGCCGACAAACGGCCGGCCCGTCAGGTCCTCGGCGTCCCCCGGCTGCTCACCGATGAACATCAAACGCGCGTCCTCCGGCCCCTCGCCCCAGACGGTCTGGGTGGCTGGCTCCCACAACGGGCAACGACGGCAATCCGCTGCCTGTGCGCGCGCTTCCGCCAGTCCGCCCACGTCGCCTGAGGCCGGCGCCGGCGCGGCGGCACGCGCGGGAATGCGGCGACGCGGCGCCTGCGCCTCGCGCTCGGCCATGTCCCGCACCCGGCTGCCGGCCTCGCGCAGCAGTGACGGCAGCAAGGCCGCCTCGGGCAGACCCTTCCAGTATTTCTGCGGCATCTCCTGCCGCATCATCGTCGGATTGAGCCGGGCCGGATTGAAGATGTTGGCGTAATAAGTGAGCCACAAGTCCTCGCGCGCATCCTCGGCGGGCGCGTCAGCGCGCACCCCGCCGGGTCCGAAGTCCAGCGCCTCCCCATTCCAGCGCACGCTGCGGTAGGGCGTGAGGATGGCCCAGCGCATTCCTGCAAAGCGTTTGGCGAAGAACGGCGCAACCCGGTCGAGGATCCAGTGATCGGGCTCAAACCACGCCACGTAAGCCTCATCCCCCTCGCGGATCTGGCGAAAGCGCACGAATGCCTTCATCTTGTGGCTGTCGCGGCGAACCGCGGCGGCCAGCGTCGAGGCGGCCACGACGTCGGGATCGGTGGCGCGATCCAACAGGCCGCGCTCGCCTTTCACAATGCGCCAAAGCAGGCGGTACAGCAGGCCATGGCGGCCTGTGTCGCGGTGGCACAGCACGGCGCTGGACAGGTCCATAAACCGCGCCGGTACGACCAGCCGGGCGCCGGCTTCCGGTGCGTCCGGCAGCGGCGCGCCCAGCGCCAGCCCCTGCTGCGCGTCGCCGTCCCATTGCAGGTCCTCGGGCGGCACGCCAGCAGCCAATGCAGCCCGCGTCCGTCCACGCCACGCGTCCAGACTCCAGCCCGGCTCCACCTGAGTGCGATACATGGCTGCGCCGCTCAGCCGAACAGTCCGCCCTGCACAGGCGGAGGGGCGAGTCGCGCACGCAGGCGCACCGGGTCATCCAATTGGCCGCGGGGATGATGGTCGAGCAACTGCACAAACGGCAGCACCCGGGCGATGGGTGCACGCAGCCGCGCCAGATCGGCCACGCGCAGGCCGCCGCTGCGGCGCGACTGGACGATCCTCCCCACGTTGCGCGTGCCCAGCCCCGGCACCCGGAGCAACATCTCGCGTGGGGCGTGGTTGAGGTCCACCGGGAACTTCTCCGGGTGGCGCAGCGCCCAAGCCAGCTTGGGGTCGATGTCCAGGTCGAGCATCCCGCTGCCGGCCGCAGTGCTGCCACCCGGCGGCGCGATCTCATCGACCTCGAACCCGTAGAAACGCAGCAACCAGTCGGCTTGGTACAGGCGGTGCTCGCGCGCCAGCGGCGGTGCTTCCCGCGGCAGGCACGAAGCGGCATCCGGGATCGGGCTGAACGCCGAGTAGTACACCCGCCGCAGTCGGTAGTTGCCGTAGAGGTTGGCGCTGGACTGCAGCACGCTGCGGTCGTCGGCATCGTCCGCGCCGATGATCATCTGGGTGCTCTGACCGGCCGGCGCAAACCGTGGCGGCTTGGCCGAACCGCGCCGCACCGCCTTGCGCGCCGCCTTGCCCTCCTCGATCCGCCAGCGGACTTCGCCCATCGCGCCCCGAATCTTGCCCAGGTTCTTCTCCGGGGCGAGCGCGTCCAACCCGGCCTGGGTGGGCAGCTCAACGTTGATGCTGAGCCGGTCCGCGTAGCGACCGGCCGCAGCGAGCAGCTCCGGCGCGGCGTCCGGGATGGTCTTGAGGTGGATGTAGCCACCGAAGCGGTGGTCCTCGCGCAGGCTGCGGGCCACCTCCACCAGCTGCTCCATGGTGTAGTCGCCGCTGCGGATGATGCCGCTGGAGAGGAACAGGCCTTCGATGTAGTTGCGCTTGTAGAAATCCAGCGTCAGCCGCACCACCTCATCGGTGGAGAAGCGCGCGCGCCGCACATTGCTGGACACGCGGTTGACGCAGTACACGCAGTCGAAGACGCAAAAGTTGGTCAGCAGGATCTTCAGCAGCGACACGCAGCGCCCGTCGGGCGTGTACGAATGACAAATGCCCATGCCACCGGTGCTGCCCACGCCACCGGTCTTGGACGAATCCCGCTTGGCTGCACCGCTGGACGCGCATGACGCGTCGTATTTGGCCGCATCGGCGAGCACGGCAAGCTTCTGGGTCACATTCATCGCGCGAGAATCGCCGCTCGCAGTCTCATTGGATGAGACGGCAGTTGAACGGTTCAGTTGGAAGGTCGATCGGTCGATCCATCCGCCGGGCTGGCCAGCGCAGCGATGTCCTATCCGGCAGCGTTCCGACGTAATAGGGACTAAACCACAAGGAGCGAGCATGAACTTACGAGTGCATGGGCAAGGGTTTGATTCGACACCAAGCAAGCGCCGGAGGCGTTGTCTGCCGGTGCTGGCGACCTGTTTGGCACTGGCTTCCGTCGCTGGGAGTGCCCTGGCTGACGATTCGGGAGAGGTTCCCGCCGCGACCGCAAGGTCGGTCATGGCCGAGGTGCTGCAAAGCCGAGGCCTGACGCCGCCGGCCAACTCCGGGCTGTCGATGGGCGACTATATCGAGAGCAACGCCGGCCAGGCCGGTGAGCGCAGGGTCTGGGTCTCGATCGGTCCAGAGGGGAACATTATCCCCGGCGCCGAGTGGCGCGACGGGCATAAGGAGTACTGCAAGCAACGGGCACGCGAGACGTTGGAGCCTGCACAGCGGATCCGTTTCAAGTTGAACCGGCTGACGGAAACCGACGCCGGGAAGACCCGCTACCAGTACTTTGTCTTTGGCGGGGTCATCGACACTGCCACCGGTTCCATCAACCATCAGCAGGAGTGGGAATCCTCGGTCATGCAGGACATCGGCGCGACGTCCGGTGTTCGCGAAAACCCGGACGCAGATGCGCTGTTCGCACTGATGAGCGAAGCCATGGACGGGATGCCGCTTAAGCCGCGCGCAATGGTCGGGCCGTGTGGCGAGATCCGTCTGGAGCACGTGTCGGGAAGCCAGGTCGGCGAGCCGATCGTGTTCCAGGCCGGGTTCCAGGGCAGCTATGGTCGTTACCTGAACTACACGTGGGACTTCGGCGACGGATCCGCGCCCGAGGACATCGGCAAGCGCGCCCAGCACGTATATGCCCGCAACGGCACGTACCCGGTGACCGTCACGGTGGAAGGCAAGGACGTCGAACCGTCCAGCAAGACGCTTGAGGTGGTCATCGGCGGCAGCCTGGCGCTGCACTTCTCTTCGCGCATCGAAATGCGCGCACCCGGCGATACCCGGATCGTCTCGAAGTTCGAGTCCGTGGTGCCGCTCTCGATCTCCGCCGACGGCACGTTCCAGGGCAGCGCCCCGCTGCGCAACGTGGAGATGTCCAACTCCGCCGCGGACCGGATGGTGACCGCGCTCGGATGCACAGTCACCCCTCGCGACGGCGTGTTGGAGGCGCGTGCAACACTGCCGGACGTGACCGGCAAGACGGCCGGCGGCACAGAGGTATCTGTGACGATTCCACATGACCGTTCGCGGCCCATCCAGGAGGCGGTACCCGGGGCTGACGTGCGCTGCCCGAACCTGGAAGGCAATCCTGTCGGCCCTCTGATGAGGCAAGCGGTTGCCGGCATCGGCGCGACCTGGTGGACCAGCTTTGTCGCCTCGCACGAACGCGAGGTGCAGGCGGATGGGTCGTTCCATTTCAGCGAATGGGAAGCCACGGACGAACCCGACGTCATCGCGCGCAAGGTCTACCGCAACACGCTCACCCTGGAAGGCCCGTCCAGCGTCAACGAGGTCACGACACTGGAGATCCGCGGTGGCTCCGGAACGACCGCGCCTGACGATACCGCAGCAATGTAAGGCTATTCCGCGTCGGCCTGCAGCATGGCGAAGGTGCGGACGGGACCGGAAAATTCCAAGCATGGAGCACCAACCATGGGGAGGAGAACAATGAAAGCACTGCGAGACAACGTGGGCCCTGCCCACCCGCGACGGGAGCGTTCCAGCCTGAAAATCGCGACTGTGCTGCTGGCGCTGGCGCTCGCCGCGCCGCCGGCATCGGCCGACAACGGCGTCAACGTGGTGTTGGCCAGGAAAGCCCTGTTGGCGGAGCTGCAAAGCAAGGGGCTGGCGCCCGCCGGCGAAGCCGGTCTGGACCTTGATGACTACATCGATGCCGACAGGATCACCTACGAGGGCGAGTCGGCTGCGAGCGCGCTCCTGACGCTGCGCTTTGGCCCTGACGGCCACATGCTGCCGAGCAAGCGATGGATGAGTCGCCATGCCAGCTACTGCGACAGTCGCGACAGGGAGTCCGCGAAGCCGTCGCGTTCGGTGACCATAAAGATCATTCGTACCAGCGAGACCGCGCCGATCGAGAGCATCGCGGGCATGGACGGCAAGGACAAACTTGTGACGCGATACCACTACTCCGTGCACGCGCGGGAAAACGACGTCGTGGACGGGAAGCTGCATATCCGCGCAGCCCACGATGTTGAATCGACGATTGCCTACACACGCGGGGTCGGCAAGGCCAAAGGAAACAACCCGGATACGAGCGAGCTTGACGGGCTTGTCAGCGAATCCCTGGAAGGACTCGGTGTCACGCTCGGCTCTCCCACCGGGCCATGCGGAGACGAAGTCGAGGAGCCCGAAGATACCGGCGCCATCCAGCCGCTGGACGGTACCTGGATCGTCACCATGAAGAGCATTGATACGGCTTCGTGCTCGCCAATGATTGCCAAGCAGTTGCGGCCGGCCGTGGAATCCCAGATCGGCAGCCACGGCAGCCAGGACCTCAAGTTCGACCGGCCCTTCCATCCCCGCCCGCTGATGCAGAAAGGTCCGGACCTTGACTGGGATCGCACCGGCCTCAACTCATGGCATGCATTGCAGGCTCAGTCACCCTCCGCTGCGATGACCTTTGACGTCAACCTGGATATCGAGGTGATGTCTGCCACTCACATTGCGGGAGTCCAGAAGCAGCACGTTCGCGCCCCGGCAAAGTTGAAGCAACTGATGGGCGACCGCTTCGATTGTGACGTTACCGCGCTGTTTGATTACAGGCGGGTGGAACAGCCGAAGTAGGTACGGGCAAGTCAATCGCGACACGTTCGCAGGTAAGGTGGTCAGCCGCGGATCTCAGCGTCTCATGTCCCCGGCCAGGTCCCGCGGATCCCGCCGCAGCGCGGCCGGATCCACCCATTGCTCCAGGCTGCTTTCCCGCTCAGTGGGCGACATCGCCGAAAACTGCTCCAGTTCCGCCAGGGTCGGTTCCACCAGCGCAAACGTCAATCGGACGCGGTACGGTGGCTCCACGCCCAGCGCCGCCGCGGCCGCATGCAAATCACCCGCCCGGATCGGGATTCGGCGCTTGTGATCTACGCCCCGGTAGCCGTATTCGTTATCCCAAAGTGTCCGCGTGCGCGCACCCTTACTATCCAGCATCAGGAGCTTCAGCGCGTAACGGTGCGCATAGGAGCCCGAGGTGCGTACATGCACGTCGAAGTCGCGGCCGTTTCCATTGCGGAACCACTGCATCTCGTCCAGCCGATGAATATCGGCGATGACCACTCGCGGATCCCCAGCAGCCCTCTCGTGCACCCGCCGCTCGCACGCCTGGCGCGAGAGCGCCGACCCATCGAACCACATTGACTTGCGCTCCCTGACCTCTGCGCACAGCGTCACGTCCCTGTAATTCAGGGCCAGGCGGTCGAAGCAGGATGAGCGCGCAAACCCGGTCTGCATTCCCGGCGGATTGAAGACCAGACCCGTGAAGTACTCATCCGGATCAAGGCCCTGGCACCGCGCCAGCTCGGCCGCCTTTCGTTCGCAGACCCTGCAGCTGAAGCCGTCTGCGTCATCGGGATGATCAGCGCCCTGCAACGGAGAGCCGACACCGGCTGCCAGGATCATGATCGGGGCGAGTAATAACCGCAGCATTGAAGGCCTCCGGGAGGGTCGCGTGGGCGATACCGCACTCGCGCGCCGGGGCGGGGGCTGAAGGTTGAATGTCCGTGCGCCATACACGCCTTGCCTACGCGGCCTCGGCCAAGGTGCGCCCATGGAATTATTCGACCAACCCACCCCGCCCTGGTGGATCGTCCAACGTGGCGACGATCCGATCATTGCCACCGCGATCCACGACGGCCACGGACTTGGCCCGCAGGCCGCGGCAGCCATGGCGCTCGACGAGGCTGGCCGCCTCCGGGAAGAAGATCCCCACACCGGCCAGGCGATCCTCGACATCCCCACCCACGTCATTGCGATGCGATCGCGGTTCGAGGCCGACCTCAACCGCAGCCTCGACACGGCCGTGTACCTGGATCCAAGCCAGTCCTGGGGGCTGAAGGTCTGGCAGACAACGCCGGACGGTGACCTGCTGCGTGGCATGCAGGATTACCACCGCGGCTTCTACCAGATGATGGGCGAACTGCTGGACAGCGTGGTCGCCCGTCACGGCCGCTTCGTGCTGCTCGACGTGCACAGCTACAACCACCGCCGCGACGGCGCCGATGCACCGCCGACACCGCAGGAGGATGCGCCGGACGTGAACATCGGCACTTTTTCGATGCCGCGAGACCACTGGGCATTCCTGCTCGACCCGCTGATCCAGTCGATGGGCGAGTTCGACTTCAACGGCCGCCAGCTGGACGTACGCGAGAACATCGCCTTCCAGGGCAAGGGCGAACTGGCGCGCTTCGTGCACGATCGGTACCCCGAGACGGGCTGCGCGATCGCACTGGAATTCAAGAAGTTCTATATGGACGAGTGGACCGGTCGTCCTTATCCGGACGAGGTTGCGGCGATGCGTGCGTTCATCAACCATGCCGCCGCCAAGGCGCGCGACTTGCTGGCAGGCGCTGCTTGACCGGCAACGTGCCGGTGCAGCAGCCACCCTCGCCCGACCTCGATGGCGAGCACGCTTATCGCCGTTCGTTGGCTGACGGTGGCCGCGTGCACGTCGATCGGGCCCTGCCCTTCCTGCTGCTTGCCGGGCATCCGGATGAGCCCTTGAGCCTGGCCCGCCGCGTTGCCTCGATCAGCGCGGCCAGCGTTATCTGGCCACAAGCCGGCGGCGAGCTGGCGGAGGCCGGCGCGGCCGCCGAAGTGAGCCTGCTGCTCGACCATCTGGGCGATGCCTATCCGAAATTTCTGGTGATCGTGCTGCACGACCTGCCGCGCGACCTGAGCCTGCATGAGGAAAGCCCCCGGCTGGAACCGTTCCAGTTCGAACTGGCCGCCAGCAGCGATCCTGTCGCGCAGGACGTCGCCGAAACCCTGGAATCCGCGTTGTCGGAGCTTGAAATCGACCTGCGCGTGCCCGAGTTCCGTACCGAAGACCTCGCACCGTTATCGCCCGCGCTGGCCAAAGCGCTGGACGGTCGCGAGGGGATTTCCGTGCTGTCACTGGGAATTCCGCAGATCCACCGCATTCCCGGCGACCCGCGTCGCGTCTATCCGCAGATCTACCACCAGGTCGAGAGCGCGATCCATGATGCACTGCTGCAGGCGGCGGCCCACTTCGTTGAGCTGGCCGAGCACGACGGCCACGCAGACACACCACGCCCGCACCACCGCTCGCTGGGCCGCCGGCGCTTCGTCAAAGCGGCAAAGCGTGCCGACGAGGCGCTGGCGACCATCAGTGGCTCGTTCGATTTCCTGCTCGGCGTCTCGCCCATCAACACCGTGGAGGCCTACGAGGCGTTCGAGGCTGGCCAACGACGCAAGGCGCCGGAGTTCCACTACCGCCCGTTGCCGATCAATCCCGACATCGTCAAGCGACGCCTGTACGCGATCGATCTGCGCGCGGTCGAGGACCCGGTGCTCGAACAGTTGTTTGACGAGAAGCGGCATGAGCTGGACCAGCAGCTGATGATGCTGCAACGACGCAACACCCCCGCGTTCCGCCATGTGTCGCTGCTCCAGTACGGGGGGGTCGAACCGGAACTGCTGGAGGTGGCCAACAAGCTGCTGGCGGCGTTCGCGCCCGGCAGCGAGCGCAGCGGCGAGTACGTCGATGCCGCCGGCGTCCAGGCGGCCGCCGATCGGATACTCGCGCGCTATGTGCAGCGAACGCCGGCCTTCGCCGTCGCGCAGACCTGCCTGCGCGCGGACACAGGCCCCGGACTGATGGTGTCCGGCCGTTCGCTGCTGATCTCCACCTCGACCAGCGTGCCGAGCGCGCGCGTGGACCCACTGCTGCAGCACGAGATCAGCGTGCATGTGCTCACCTGGATCAACGGCAGCCAGCAGGGGCTGGGCATTTTTGGCGCCGGGTTGGCCGGCTACGAGGGCCTGCAGGAAGGGCTCGGCGTGTTCGCCGAGTTCATCGTCGGTGGCCTGACCGTGGCGCGGCTGCGCTTGCTGGCCGCGCGCGTGCTGGTGGTCCACGCGATGCTCGACGGTGCCGATTTCATGACCTGCCATCGCCTGCTGCGCGCGGAGCACGGCTTCTCCAGTCGGGGCGCCTTCAACATCGTTGCGCGCATCTTCCGCTCCGGTGGCCTGACCAAGGACGCGATCTACCTGCGGGGCTTCCGGCAGGTGCTGCGACGCGTCGCCGATGGCCTGTCGCTCGACCCCCTGTGGTACGGGAAGATCGCCGAACACCATGTGCCGGTGGTGGAAGAACTGGAAGCGCGCGGCATGTTGCGCCCGCCGGTGGCCACCCCCGAATTTCTCGACCGTCCCGATGCCCAGGCCAGGTTGGCCCGCCTGCGCGAAGGGCACTCTTTCATTGACCTGCTAAAGGAACCATCCCCGTGCTGATTGCCTTCTACGTCAACTCGATCGAAGACGAATACCCGCGCTACACCACCACCGTGCTGGCGCACGAGGCCTCGCGCCGCGGCCACGACGTCTGCTACATCACCCCCGGCGATTTCGTCCTCAACCCTGAAGACACCCTGCAGGTGCACGCGCGCAAAATCCCGGCCGGCAAGGGCAAGACCCGCAGCCGCGACGACTTCTTCAAGGCGCTCAAGAGCAGCGGCAAGAAGAGCACCCTGATCAACATCGACGAGATCGACGTGCTGATGATGCGCAGCGACCCGTCCAACGACGCCGTCGACCGCCCCTGGGCGGAGAAGATCGGCATCCAGTTCGGCCAGCGCGCCGCCCATGCCGGCGTACTGGTGCTCAACGACCCGGACACGCTGTCGCAGGCGATCAACAAGCTGTATTTCCAGTCCTTCCCGCGCGAGGTGCGTGCCAAAACGCTGATCTGCCGCAACTCCAGCGACATCAAGGCCTTCGCCAAGGCCAACGGCGGCAAAGTGGTGCTCAAGCCGTTGCAGGGCTCCGGCGGCCAGGGCGTGTTCGTTCTCGATGCCAAGTCGGCCGGCAACCTCAACCAGATGGTCGAAGCGATTGAGCGCGACGGGTACATCATTGCCCAGGCCGTGGTCCCCGAAGCCGACAAGGGCGATATCCGCATGTTCATCATGAACGGCTATCCGCTGCAGATTGACGGCAAGTACGCGGCGATGCGCCGGGTCGGCGCCGAGGACGACGTGCGCAGCAACATCCACGCCGGCGGCACCGCCAAGGCGGTCAAGATCACCGACCGCGAACTGCGCCTGGCCGAACTGATCCGCCCCAAGCTGCAAGCCGACGGCATGTTCCTGGTGGGCATCGACATCATCGGCGACACCATCCTGGAAGTGAACGTGTTCTCTCCCGGCAACCTGTTCAGCTGCAGCGAGATGGCCGGCGTCAACTTCGCCGCGAAAATCATCGGCTCGATCGAACGGAAACTGGAGATCCGCGACGAGTATCCGGGGCACTTCACCAACTCGGCGTTGGCAGTGATGTAGGGAATGGAGGCGGTCGGGAACCGTCAGGGCATAGGCCGCGACGCAAAACCGGGGAGAGGTCGCGTCTGCTCCCGCCACTGCGGCCCGTCGTGGACGGTGCTAATCTTCCGGCCAGCAACGGTGTGATCCCAGCGCCGCCTCGTTTCACCAAGCAAGTGGATGCAACCTATGGATATGGATATCCAGTCTGTCGCCCGTGCACTGGCCCGGGTCTCGCAGGAACAGCGCCTGATCGAGCTGTCCACCGCGCTGCCGGATGCGCTGGTCGTGGAGCGCTTCGAAGGCCGTGAGGCCGTCTGCGACGATTTCGTCTTCAACGTGGACTGCCTGTCCACCGATGCATTTCTTGATACACGTGCCCTAATCGGCAACGCGATGGCGCTGCGCCTGCGTCGGGCCGACGATGCGCAAGGACGCGCGAGTGCCGCGGGCGCAGGATGCGCGGGAGCGGCGGGCAGTCTGCGCCACTGGCACGGCCACTGCACCCGCGTCGTCGCACTGGGCAGCGACGGCGGCCTGGCACGCTACCGGCTGGTGATGGAGCCGTGGACTGCATTCCTGAAGCTGCGCCGCAACGCGCTGGTGTTCCAGGACCTGGATGCGCTCGGCGTGCTGGAACGCGTTCTGGACGACTACCCGCAAGCGGCACTGCGCGTCGACGCCACCCAGTCCCTGCCGGTCTATCCCATCACCACCCAGTACCGCGAGAGTGACCACCAGTTCGTGTTCCGTCTGCTGGCCAATGCTGGGCTGGCGTGGCGGTTCGAGCATGCGCAGGAAGCCGAAGGCGGCGTCACCCTGGTGGTCTTCGATCGCGATGCGAGCGTGCCGGAGGCGATCGAGTCCACGCTGCGCTTCCACCGCAGCGACGCGACCGAAGCGACCGACGCGATCCAGCGCTTCAGCGAGCAGCGCCAGGTCACCGCCAGTGTCCTGGGTACCGCCAGCTGGCAGCCCGAGCAGGTCGAGGCGGTGGCGGCCGTCGCCACCGGCGCTCCAGCCGGACCGAACACTCCCGCGCTTGAATGCTTCCGCACCCCACGCAGCGGGCGCTTTGCCGCTCGCAGCGACGCCGACCAGCACGCGGTCCTGCAACTGGACGCGATGCGCCTGCCGCAGCGCCTGCATGCCGGCGCCGGCAGCGCCCGCAGCATGGCGTCGGGCTTTGCCTTCACCCTGAGCCAGCACCCCGACCTGTCCGGGCAGGCGTTCGTGCCGCTGGTCATCGAACACCGCGCCGCCAACAATCTGGACAGCGGCATCGTTGAACTGCTGGATACGGCCGGCGGGATCGAACGCGGCAACTACCGCAACCGGTTTCTCGCCGTCACCGCCGAGACCCCGGTGGTACCTGTCGACCGCTTCAAGCCCACCGCGCCCGGAATGCAGACTGCCACCGTGGTCGGCCTGCCCGAAACGGCCGTTACCTCCACCCGCGACCATCAGGTGCGGATCCAGTTTCCCTGGCAGCGGGGCGCGGCGCCCAACCCCGGCGGGCTCGCCGAGACCGGATCCAGCGCCAACCCGGAGGGCCACGCGCCCGGCGACGACACCAGCGGCACCTGGGTGCGCGTGGCCGAGTGGATGGCCGGCGCCAATTGGGGCAGCCACGCCCTGCCCCGCGTCGGCAGCGAGGTGCTGGTCGAGTTCCTGCACGGCGACATCGACCAACCCGTCATCACCGGCCAGCTCTACAACGGCAACGTCGCCCCGCCCTTTGCCCTGGCAGACGCCAGCAACCACCCCGGCCCCCTGAGCGGG
>NZ_JXSS01000024.1 GCF_000855665.1 Lysobacter sp. A03 | reverse complement strand
GCCTTGGCCCGCCTGCGGGAAGGCATCTTCGAGCGCCTGGAACACGGTGCGCTCACCGTCGAGGCGGTCCATGGCATGCTGCGCGAAATAGCCCATCTTCACGCTGGCCCCGCTGGCGACGCCGCCGGCATCGGGTTCTGAGGCTCCGGCGACGAGCTTCAGCAGCGTCGACTTGCCGGCGCCATTCACGCCCCTCACGCCCCAGCGCTCTCGCCGGCGCACCTGGAAGTCGAGCCCATCGTAGATGGCGCGCGAGCCGTAGCGCTTCACGACGCCCTTCAGCGTCGCGACGTCCTCACCCGAACGGGGGGCAGCCGGGAATTCGAACAGCACCGTCTGCCGGCGTCGTGGCGGCTCGACCTTCTCGATCTTCTCGAGCTTCTTCACGCGGCTCTGCACCTGTGCGGCGTGCGAGGCGCGCGCCTTGAAGCGCTCGATGAACTTGATCTC
>NZ_JXSS01000008.1 GCF_000855665.1 Lysobacter sp. A03 | reverse complement strand
CTTCACGCGCTTGGGACGACCGGTGGTCCGATCGTTTTCGGTGTATTCCCATTCCTCGTCAGGGACGTTGAGGTAGTGGGAGGTCATTAAGCGCCAGCGGGCCATAGTTAGTTTCCCGGAGTTGAGATCACGGTGTAGTAGACGGTGCCGACTACGGTGACAGCGGATGGGGTGACGCATAGGCCGGAGCCTACTGCGCCGTTGGTGATGGCGTTGAACTGGTGATCGGTGACAGCATTGGTGCTGACGTTCATCACCGGAGTGATGGCGACAGTGCTGGTGTCGCAAGGGTTGGTGGTTTGGGTTCCGAAGTTAAATTGGAACGTAGCTGCGCCGGTGGCCGAGACAGACCAACCACAAACGTAGACCATCTTGCCTGCGGCCGGAGCTACGAGCGAAGTCGCAGCGTTGACGCCAGAGAAGGTAGCGACCTTGTTGCAAGCAATGATAT
>NZ_JXSS01000035.1 GCF_000855665.1 Lysobacter sp. A03 | reverse complement strand
GCGCCAGCCAGCCCGCCAGGCCGGGATGGCCGGGGGCGCGCTTGGCGGCGGTGCCCAGGCTTTCGGCGGCGTCCTGATGCCGGCCCTGCATCCACTGGGCGCGACCGAGGCGGGCGAGCGCTTCCGGGTGCCCGGGCAGCAGGCCCAGCGGGCGCCGGCTCGCGGTTTAACCGGCGGCCGCGTCGCCGGCATCAAGTTCCGCCTCGGCGAGCAGGATCCAGGCCAGCGGACTGCCCGGCTCGCGCTCGACGGCCAGCCTCGCTTCGCTGCGGGGGTCGACCGGCCGCACGGTCATCAGCTGCCTTTGGTCAGACGCGCGAGTTCGTCGGCCTGGTGTTCCTGCTGCAGGCGCTCGATCAGGGCGTCCAGATCACCGGTGAGCACATTGGGCAGGTCGTACAGGGTCAATCCTTCCACCCGGTGGTCGGTGATGCGTCCCTGCGAGTAGTTGTAGG
>NZ_JXSS01000109.1 GCF_000855665.1 Lysobacter sp. A03 | reverse complement strand
CCACCCGGAGCATGATACGCCGCTGCGGGAGGCATTTGAAGTAGGACGTGCGGCGGCTAGCCAGCTCGACCAGATCGGGATTTCTGAGCGTCAACTCGATCCAGGACTTGTCGATGCCACGCCGCGCAATCTGGAACTCGGCGTGGTCACCGTAACGGATCTTGGAAGAGCTCCACCGCCCTACCCCAGCGCCTTGTTGCTCTTCTTCACGCGCTCGGCGTCGACGTAGACTGGGCTGCCCAGGTCGCGGAACTTCTGGCTCATCCCGGCCATGCCCGCCTGCGGATCGATCTGCGTGGTTTCCTCGGCGAGTTCGACGGCCGCCTCGTTCACCTTCGCGGCGTAGTCGCGCACGTCCTGAGTGATCTTCATCGAGCAGAACTTCGGCCCGCACATGGAACAGAAGCGAGCCACCCAGGCCGACGCCTTAGGGAGCGCCTCGGCGTGGAACGGTCTCGTAGCCCAATCTCCGAGCCCACGAGACACACGAGCATCCG
>NZ_JXSS01000087.1 GCF_000855665.1 Lysobacter sp. A03 | reverse complement strand
CTAACACCGGAATTAAGCCGACCCGCAGCGCGCGAGACGGTGGAAGATAGAAACCGAACCGCGAGTCTGCTTGCAAATGGGACTTCGCGGGTTCGGCTTGAATGACCAGTTAGGTGCGTGTCGCACTTGGTGGGTGACTTCACCCCGCATTAGTGCATGACTCCCCAGGACTCGCAAGCGCCGCCGAACTGGCTCATAGCTGCGGTTGCTTGGCGCTGGACTGACGTGACGCCCTCGTATGACACTTTGCCTAGAATTTGGAACTGGACGTACCCGTCGCCGTGCTCGTCAGGCGGATACAAGCCAAGCTCGCCATAAAGTGTGCGAAGAAGCTCAACGCCCGCTGCCGGAGGCGGCCAACTCGCAAAGTCCACGTTGTAGTCAACGGAGTACTTCTTGGAGAAGTCAAAGGCATCCGCAGCGAGATTGCGGAAGACTCCGCCATCCGCATCATCGGGCCAGTCGTCGGTGAACCCTTTCATTCGGCCTAACACCGGAATTAAGCCGACCCGCAACGCGTTGGGCGGCTGCTGATGGAAACCGAACCGCGACTCTGCCTGGAAATGGGACTTCGCGGGTTCGGCTTGAATGACCAGTTAGCTGCTAGCCCCAGA
>NZ_JXSS01000084.1 GCF_000855665.1 Lysobacter sp. A03 | reverse complement strand
GTTGTAGGTGCGGATGCGCTGACTGCGATCGCCGCTGCCGACCTGCAACTTGCGATCCTCGGCAATGGCGGCGGCGGCCTTGTTGGCCTGCTCCTCGGCCAGGGTCGCGCGCAGGCGCTTCATCGCCGTATCGCGGTTGGCGTGCTGGCTGCGCTCCGTCTGGCTCTCCACCACGATGCCGCTGGGCAGGTGGGTGATGCGGATGGCCGAGTCGGTCTTGTTGACGTGCTGGCCGCCGGCGCCGGAGGAGCGGAAAGTGTCGACGCGCAGGTCGGCCGGGTTGATCTCGATCGGCTCGCCCTCCGGCTCCACCGCGATGATCGCCACGGTGGCCGCCGAGGTGTGCACGCGGCCCTGGGATTCGGTCTCCGGCACCCGCTGCACGCGGTGGGTGCCGGACTCGAACTTCAGCTTGGAGTACGCACCCCGGCCCTCGACCCGCGCGATCAGCTCCTTGTAGCCGCCATGCTCGCCTTCGTTGGCCGATTCGACCTCCACCCGCCAGCCTTGGCGCTCGGCGTAACGCGAATACATGCGGAACAGGTCGCCGGCGAAGATTGCGGCCTCATCGCCGCCCGTGCCGGCGCGCACCTCCAGGTACAGATCGCCCTCGTCGCGCGGAT
>NZ_JXSS01000116.1 GCF_000855665.1 Lysobacter sp. A03 | reverse complement strand
GATCCCACTCGACCTCGATGCGCGAGCGCGGCTGTTCGCCTTCTTCGAGCTGCGGTGGGATCACCTCGACCGCGTTGCGGTAGCGGGTGATGAAATTGCCGAACCACTCGGCCAGTTGTTCGGGCCGGTCACCGCGCAGCGAATCCAGGGCGCGGACGACACGCGCCATCGCCGCCGCGTCGATCTCGCCGGGGTCGGCGACAGGGGCCAGGTCGGGATCGTGGTAGCGCAGCGCGTCGTCTGCCTCCGCGGTCAGCGTGTCGACCAGGTCGCCCAGCAATTCGGCCGAGGAGGGCGCGCGCATGCCGAAGGAGAACGTCAGGCAGGCGTCCTCGGCGACGCCGTTATGGGGCACGCCGGGCGGCAGATAGAGCATGTCTCCCGGTCCCAGCACCCAGTCGTGGCTGGGATCGAACTCACGCAGCAGGCGCAATTCGACATCCTCGCGGTAGGCGAGCGGCGGGTTGTCGCGCGTGTCGATCTGCCAGCGGCGATGGCCGACCGCCTGCAGCAGGAAAACGTCGTACTGGTCAACGTGGGCCCCGACCGAACCGCCGGGCGCGGCGAACGACACCATGACGTCGTCGATGCGCCAGCGCGGCAGGAACGCGAAGTGGCGGATAAGCGCCGCGACATCGACATCCCACTTGTCCACGTCCTGCACCAGCAACGTCCAGTCCGTGCCGGGCAGCGACGGGAACATCTCTTCCGGGAACGGGCCGTGGCTGACGCTCCAGCTGTCGTCGCTGCGGTCGTGGCGGATCAAGCGCGAAAGCGCGCCTTCCTCGCAGGCCAGGCCGGCGAGGTCGTCGGGGTCCATCGGCGATTGCAGATCAGGGAACGCGTTGCGGATCAGCAACGGGTGCTTTTGCCAGTAGTCGCGGAGGAAATCCGCCGGTGGCATGCCCAGCGGCGGCATTGCGCCAGCGTCGACTTCGATCGGTGGCGGCAGTCTCAGCGATTCGCCGCTTGGGATGCCGCCGGGGGCGTCGCTGGCGCCAGACGCTGTGGCGTTGGAGTTGTGCATTGCGCGTCCTGCTGTTGGGCCGCAAACGCCGGCCACTGGTGATGTTGCCGCCGGCGGACCGGGCCGCCGGACCGCTAGATGTCGCGCGCGAGCTGTTCGGCCTGGCCGACGTAGCTGCCCGGCGTCATTTCGAGCAGGCGCTGGCGTGCGTCTTCCGGCAGGTCAAGCCCGCCGATGAACTCGCGCATCGAGGTCTCGTTGATGCCGTGGCCGCGCGTCAGCGCCTTGAGCTGCTCGTACGGATTGGGCAGGCCATGGCGACGCATCACGGTCTGCACAGCCTCGGCGAGCACTTCCCAGGACGCGTCCAGATCCGCGGCCAGGCGCTCCTCGTTGGCCGACAGCTTGCCCAGTCCACGCATCAAGGCATCCAGGCCGATCAGCGCGTGGCCGAACGCGGTGCCCAGCGCACGCAGTACGGTGGAGTCGGTCAGGTCGCGCTGCCAGCGGCTGATCGGAAGCTTGATGGCGAAGTGTTCAAACAGCGCGTTGGCGATGCCGAAATTGCCCTCGGCGTTCTCGAAGTCGATCGGGTTGACCTTGTGCGGCATGGTCGAGCTGCCGACCTCGCCGGCATTGACCGACTGCTTGAAGTAGCCCAGCGAGATGTAGCCCCAGATGTCGCGGCACAGGTCGATGGCGATGGTGTCGATGCGTTTTTGCGCGTCGCACAGCTCGGCGATGCCGTCGTGCGGCTCGATCTGGGTCGTGTAGGGTTGCCAGGCCAGGCCAAGAGAGGTGACGAACTTCTGCGAGAACGCCGGCCAGTCGATGTCCGGGTAGGCGGCCAGGTGGGCGTTGTAGTTGCCGACCGCACCGTTGATCTTGCCCGGCGTGGGCGCATCGACCAGGGTCTGGCGCTGACGCTGAAGGCGGGCGACCACGTTGGCGATTTCCTTGCCGACCGTGGTGGGCGAGGCCGTCTGGCCGTGGGTGCGCGAGAGCATCGGCAGCGCGGCGTATTGGTGCGCCATGCCGCGCAGTTGCTCAATCAACTCGTCCAGTCGCGGCACCATCACGGTGTTGCGCGCCTCGTTGAGCATCAGCGAGTAGCTCAGGTTGTTGATGTCCTCGGAGGTGCAGGCGAAATGTACGAACTCAAGCGCCGGGCCGAGTTCGGCGTCGTCCTTGAGGCGCTCCTTGATCAGATACTCCACCGCCTTGACGTCGTGGTTGGTGGTTCGCTCGATCTCCTTGACCCGCGCTGCATCATCGACAGTCAGGCCGTCGGCAAGCTGGCGCAGGCGTGACGTCGCCGCGGCCGAGAATGGCGACAGCTCCTCGATACGCGGCTCGTTGGCAAGCGCCAGCAGCCATTCGACCTCCACCCTGACCCGGGCCTTGATCAGACCGAACTCGGAGAAAATAGGTCGCAGCGCGTCGACCTTGCCGGCGTAGCGGCCATCGAGCGGAGACAGGGCGAGCAACCGGGATTCGTCGTTGGCGGGCATGGCAGGCAGGGTTGGCGGGAGGCTGGGCATTCTAGCGCGAGCCCGACGCGTCGGCGGCAGCCGCGGCGTATCCTCAGGCGATTGCCACCATTACGCAGGAGCACGCCATGGCCAAGCAGGATTTCCGCACCGAGCACGACAGCATGGGCGAATTGCAGGTGCCCGCCGATGCCCTGTGGGGCGCGCAGACCCAACGCGCCGTCGACAATTTTCCGGTATCCGGCCGGCCGATGCCGCGCGGCTTCATCCGTGCGTTGGGACTGGTCAAGGCTGCTGCCGCGACAGTGAACGCCGACCTTGGACTACTGCCAAAGGGCCGCGCCGCCGCGATCCGGAAGGCGGCCATGGCCGTCGCCGACGGCACGCACGATGTGCACTTTCCGGTCGACATCTTCCAGACCGGCTCCGGCACCTCCAGCAACATGAATGCCAACGAGGTGATCGCCACGCTGGCGTCGCGCGGCGCCCGCGGAAAGCCGGTACACCCCAATGACGACGTCAACCTGGGCCAGAGCTCCAACGACGTGGTGCCGACCGCCCTGCGCGTGTCCGCCCAGCTGGCGACGGCGGAGACCCTGCTGCCGGCAATCAAGCACCTGCGCCGGGTCATCGACCGTCGGGGCAAATCGCTGGACAAGGTGACCAAGACCGGCCGCACCCACCTGATGGATGCGATGCCGCTCACCTTTGGGCAGGAATTCGGCGCGTGGTCGGCCCAGCTCGCCTCCGCGCAGGCGCGTATCGAGGACTGTCTGAAACGCTTGCGTCGACTGCCCATTGGCGGCACCGCCATCGGCACCGGCATCAACGCCGACCCGCGCTTCGACAAGGCGATGGCAAAAGCGCTGTCCGCACTGGCGGGGTCCAGGTTCGAGGCGGCCGACAACAAGTTCGAAGGTCTGGCGTCGCAGGATGACGCGGTGGAGCTGTCCGGCCAGCTGAACGTGCTCGCCGTGGCTCTGATGAAGATCGCCAACGACCTGCGCTGGATGAATTCCGGGCCGCTGGCAGGCCTGGGCGAGGTGGAGCTGCCGTCGCTCCAGCCGGGCAGCTCGATCATGCCCGGCAAGGTCAACCCGGTGCTGCCCGAGGCGGTGGCGATGGTGTGCGCGCAGGTCATGGGCCACAACACAGCCATTACCGTCGCCGGTCAGAGCGGCAACTTCCAGCTCAACGTCATGCTGCCGCTGATTGCGTCCAACCTGCTGGATTCCATCAACCTGCTGGCCAACTCAATGCGCCTGCTGGCGGACAAGGTCATCGCCGGCCTCAAGGTCCGACAGGACGTGGTCGCCGGGGCTTTACAGCGCAATCCGATTCTGGTGACCGCGTTGAACCCGGTGATTGGTTACGAGAAGGCGGCGGCGATCGCCAAGCGCGCCTACAAGGAACAGCGCCCGGTGCTGGAGGTCGCGCTGGAAGATACCGAGCTGTCGGAGTCGGAGCTGAAGCTGCTGCTTGATCCGATGACGTTGACGAAAGGCGGCAACCCTTCAAAAAAGGGCGGAAAGTAATGGCCGCTGACCAGGCCCGAGCGCGGCCACGCTGGAATTCCGCGGCCGCTACTCTTTCGCTCCACGACTGACCAGGTAGGACCTTATGGCCGTGTCGCTCGCCTGGTTGAGCGGCGTACGAACCTGGGTAGCGTTGGCGGTTACTGCCAGGCTGACGTCGGCGCCGTGTTCCACAAGAAACTCGACGATGTCCAGATGTCCTGCGCGCGCCGCGTTGATCAGCGGGGTTTCGTCGCCGGGTACTACGGCGTTCGGATTGGCGCCCGCTTCCGTCAGCCGTCTGACCACGTTGGTATGTCCTGCCTTGGCCGCCATGATCAGCGGATTGCCGTCGCCGGGCGACGCAACGTCAACCCCTGCACCGGCTCGCAGAAGTTGATCGACGATCGCGAGTTTTCCCTGGCGTGACGCCTGGATAAGCGCAGTGCCGTCGCCGCGTACGCTCGCATCAAGCTTCGCGCCCCGCTTGATGAGTTGGTGAACGACGGCGGGGTCTCCGCGGTCCACAGCCGCGATCATCTCGGCAGCGGAAGGACGGGATGTTGGCCCTGACGCCGGAACGTCCGTTGGCTGGCATCCTCCAGCGGCGATCAGAAACAGAACGCAACCCATAGTGCGAATCGTGGACATGGCGGTTCCTTGGTGGCGGGATGTGATGGTGCCTTTCAGTTCATGCCCGGCAACTCCACGCGACCGGTAACGCGACCATGGGTGGTGTCACCGCTACCCTTGACCGCGCACAGTCAGGTTGCCGCGCGCGTGGCTTGCAGGGGTCTACTGCCGGGCCGATGTCACGCTCGCACCGTCAGTGTCGGACCGGCAATCCGCGACGTCATCCATGTCGGCGTTGGCGTAAGGGGCGAATTCGGGCAGCGCAGCGGCCAGCTTGTCCTGGGTGGCGATGAACGCAGGCAGCCGGTCACAGAGCCTGCTGGCTTCCTGCTTGAGTCCGCTGGCCTGGGCTTCGATGGAACGCTCGATGTCAGCCTCGCTGGCACCGCTGAACGCACCTTTCAACGCCTCGCCAACCGCGGTCATTGCCACCCCCGCGCCCTTGAGCCCGATGTCGGCGCCGGCCTCGGCAATCTCCTCGATCTGCTGGCGATAATCACGCAGCAGTGCATCCTGGACCGGGTTGGTCTGCACCTTCTTGCCGTCGATCACCAGCTCGCCCTGCGGGGTGATCACCGCCTTGGGTGCATCGGCATCGTCGCTGGAGAGGTCGATATCGCCAGTACGGATTTCCTCGCGCACCTTGTCGGAGGCATCGCGGATCTTGCTGGCCACAGAATTCAGGCCGCTAGCCAGCGTGCCGTCCGATGAGTTGGTCGGGCCAGAACACGCAGCCAGCGGGAGCAGGCACAGGGTCAGCAGCACCACGCGGGAGAAATGTTGAGCGTTCATCGTCTACTCCGAAAATGAAGGGTCGTTTGAGCGGTCCGCTGAAACCCGGTCGCGCAAGGCCGGTTCACTGCGCGCGGGGCCAGCGTTCGCCCCGCGGCCGATGCTCAGCCTTCGTCCCGCCAGCGGCGCAGCCGGATCGCAAGGAAGATCATCAACGCGCCTGCCGCTACACCGATCCACAGTGATGGCATGGCCAGGCTGGAGAGGACATTGCTGGCAGACATGTGGGCCAGCAGATCCTTCACTCCGTCGCTGCCCTGCGCCGCGCTCTGGCGATAGGGCAGTTCGCTGGCGGGCACCGTGCCCAGCAACATCCGGCCGACAACGTTGGACCAGAACCAAGACGCGTCGAGGTCGAACATCTTCATCAACTGGAACCAGCTGACGATGATTCCGGCGAACAGCGGCACCATCAGGGCCCACAGGAAAGGCTTGGTCCGTGCCCATGCCGAGCACAGCATCAGCCAGCCTACGGTCGGTAGCGACCACAGGGCGAACACCGGGATTGCCGCCAGCAGACTCGCCGCCAGGGCCATCGGGTTGGCCGGGCCCCACAACAGTTCAATCGGATTGCCGCCGTGTGCCATGACCATAGCGCTTAGCAGCAGCATGAACCCGACCATCGTCGCCAGCGCCATTGCCACGGCCAGAGTCGGCGCGATCAACGTGGCGCTGACGACCTTGGACAGTACGGTCTGGGTATCGGAGATCGGCAGCGACTTCCAGAACAGCACGCTACGGTCCTTGCGGTCGTCGTACAGCGAGCCCAGGCAGTAGAAGAACACCACGAAGGCGAGGACCACGAACGGCCACAGGGCCGCCATCAGCAGTGACAGGTCGATTCCCTGTGCGAGCTGTTGCATCTGCCCGGCGTCCAGCTTGCCGGTGAGTGCGCCCAGGTCGAGTCCATTGACCATGACTTCGCCACCGATCTTCAGCTCGCCACTGCTGATGGCGCGGCGGGCGGCCACCTCGGCGACGATGAACGCCATCAGGGTCAACAGCAGGGAGATGGCCCCGGCGATGAGGGGGGCCCACAGGAAGCCGCCCTTGTGCTCCCAATACTCGCGCTTGAGCAGCATTTTGAAGGTGTGGGTCGGATGGACAGGCGCGAACGTCCGCGAACTGGTGGGCAGTGAGGTGTCGGTGGCGTTCATTCGTAGGTCCCTTCCATCGTCGCGACAAACAGGTCAGCCAAGCCAGGCGTGCGGATCTCGCCCAGCGGGACGAGCTGCTCTCGGGGCGTGCCGTCAAACAACATCACGGTTTTGCCGAACGGCAACGCCCGCTCATTCACCGGGACCAGACCACGGGCAGCATCCGCATGGTCGGGGTTGACCAGCAACTCGGTGAAGCGCGCACCAACCTCGTCCATCGCGCTTTCCAGAACAATCCTGCCTTCGCTGATGAACATCACATCGGTGAGGATGTGCTCGATCTCCTCCACCTGGTGGGTGGTGATCAGGATCGTTTTTTCCTCGTCGAAGTAGTCCTCCAGCAGACGCTGGTAGAACTGCTTGCGGTAGAGGATGTCCAGGCCCAGGGTGGGCTCGTCCAACACCAGCAGCCTGGCGTCGATTGCCATGACCAGGGCAAGGTGGAGCTGGACGATCATGCCTTTGGACATCTCGCGTACGCGCATCTTCGGCGTCAGTTTGGTGCCCTTGAGGAAGCGGTCGCAGCGCGCTCGATCGAAACGCGGGTGCACGCCGGCGACAAATTCGATCGCCTCCTGAACGCGGATCCAGCGTGGCAGCACCGCGACATCGGCGATGAAGCAGACGTCGCGCATCAGCTCGTCGCGGGCTTTGCGCGGATCCCGGCCGAGTACTGTCAATTCGCCTTCGAACGGGATCAGACCCAGCATGGCCTTCAGCGCAGTGGTCTTGCCGGCACCGTTGGGACCGATCAGGCCGACGATCCGTCCTGCCGGAATCTCGAAGCTCGCGCCGTCCAGGGCCGGCTTGCCCTTTTTGTAGACCTTGCGGAGGTTGCGGGCACTGACGACATTTGCGGGGGTGGTATCGAGGAGGGCGTTCATCGGGTACCTGCCTTGTTGGGGTCCGCGGCTACCAGCTGTTCCAGATTCAGACCCAGGCGGGTGATGCGTTCAAGCACCAGGGGCCACTCCTCGGTCAGGAACCGTTCGCGCTCGCTTGCCAGGAGTTTCTCTGCTGCTCCTTCAGTCATGTACATACCCAAACCCCTGCGTTTTTCGACGAGTGCCTCGTCCACCAGCTCCTGGTAGGCGCGCGACACGGTGATCGGATTGAGCTGATAGTCGGCGGCAACCTGGCGGACCGAAGGCAGCGCATCGCCGGGCTTGAGCTCGCCATCGAGCATCATTGCCACGACACGCTCCTTCAGTTGCCGATAGATCGGAGCACCGTCGCTCCATTGGACTGCGGTCATTGGGTCATCCCCGTGGAACAAATGAGAAGTAGGGCATCAGAAGTGTTTGCCTGAACTGGACCGCGCCGCCGCTGGCGCCGGAAACCGGTGTCGCGGATGATTGGCCAGTGGCTGCGGGCGCCGGACCCGCATCGAACCTTGCTACTGCCGCTCCGGTGGTCGGCCCAACTTCCAGCGGGCTCAGGCCGAACACCACTGTCGTCACCAGCATGGCGCCGGTGATGGCCAGGGCGGACAAGGAGTTGTTGAACTTCCGGTTCATGGCGCCGTCCTCGCAGAGGGTCAGTCGGTGTTGTATTCGACTATAACACCGAAACACGTACCGTCAATACTTTCCTTTGTCATTGCCCCGCGGCACCGCGACCGTGACAATAGGCGTTTTTCGCCGCCACCCCGGCGACTTACAGGAGCAATCCGGATGAAGGCTTTCTTGCGCGGCAGTGCCGTGTTGTTCACCACCGTTTCGCTGCTGGGTGCCACGGTGGCGTTTCCCGTTGCTGCCGCTGCGCAGAACGCTCCAGCCCAGGAGAAGAATTTGCTCAACACCGATCGCGCCAAAGTCAGTTACATGGTTGGCCATGACATCGCCCGTTCCATCACGCCCGCGGCCGCTGACATCGACCTGGCCGCTTTCGAGCACGCCATCAGCAACGCATTCAATGGCAAGCCGCCATTGATCGCCGAGGGCGAGGTGCAGGACATCGGCCAGGCGCTGATGATGCGCATCGCCTCACGCGCCGGAAAGGCGCCCGCCGACGCCAAGATTCCCGACGTCGACAAGCAGAAGGTCGCCTGGCTGGTGGGCGCCGATGTCGGCCGCAACCTGGCTCCGATCAAGGCTGAGCTGGACCTGCCGGAGCTGCTGCAGGGCGTGCGCGCCACCTTCGCTGGCGACAAGCTCGCCCTGAGCGATGACCAGCTCAACGCGGTCCGCGACAGCTTCTCGCAGAAGATGCAGGGCGAGGCTGAGAAGCAGCAGGGCGAGATGGCGGCCCAGGCCAAGGTGATGGGCGAGGCCAACCGTAGCGAAGGCGAGAAGTTCCTCGCAGAGAACAAGCAGACGAAGGGAGTGTTCTCCACGCCTTCCGGCCTGCAGTACATGGTGCTGCGGCAGGGTTCGGGCGAGCGTCCGCTGCCGACCGACCAGGTCCGGGTCCACTACGAGGGCAAGCTGCTGGATGGCACCGTATTCGACAGTTCCTACAAGCGCGGTGAGCCGACCGAATTCGGCCTCAACCAGGTCATCGCGGGCTGGACGGAAGGACTGGGCCTGATGCCGGTAGGCGCCAAATACCGCTTCTGGATTCCGGGCGATCTCGCCTACGGCAGCAAGGGCACCCCGGGCGGTCCGATCGGGCCGAACGCGACCCTGGTATTCGACGTCGAACTGCAGGCAATCATCAAGTAGGACGTATCCTTCACTTCATTGCCAACGCCCCGGTAGCTGTACCGGGGCGTCTTGCCCCAAGGAGTCCAGATTCCATGATCCATTTCCCCCGTACCGCGCTGCTTGCAGCGTCCATGGCCTTCGCGCTGGTGGCCTGCCAGGCCGATGACAAGGCCACCCCGAAAACCGACGCTGCCGACTCGTCCACCGTCCAGGGCCAGCCGCTGAAGATCAAGGGCCTGGCCACCGAGAAAGAGCAGGTCAGCTACATGATCGGCCTGGACCTGGCCAAGGCGCTGGAGCAGGTCAAGGACGAGGTCGACGTGGACACGCTGGCCAAGGCGATCAAGACCGAGCTGGATGGCGGCGAGTCGCTGATGACCGACGAGCAGGCCGCGCAGGTGGCGGAGGCCTTCGGCCAGAAGCTCCAGGCCAAGCGGGCCGCCGACGCCGCTGCCATCGGGGATGCGAACAAGGCCGAAGGAGAGGCATTCCTGGCCGAGAACGCGAAAAAGCCGGGCGTCGTGGTGACCGACTCAGGCCTGCAGTACCAGGTGCTGGAGGAGGGCACTGGCCCCAAGCCGACCGTGGATGACGTGGTTACTGTCCACTACAAGGGCACGTTGCTCGACGGTGAGACCTTCGACAGCTCGTATGACCGCGGTGAGCCGACCGACCTTCCTTTGCAGCAGGTGGTTCCCGGCTGGCAGGAAGGCATCGTGCTGATGCCGGTGGGCAGCAAGTACCGCTTCTGGATTCCCTCCGAGCTGGGTTACGGGGAAATCGGTACGCCGGGCGGCGCGATCGGTCCCAACGCGGCACTGGTGTTTGAAGTCGAGTTGCTGGATATCGTCAAGGACAACGCGGGAGAATAACCGCTCCGCACCCCGGCTTCGGGTCGATCTTCCCGCGGTCGGGACAGGAGAAACAGCATGCGCGTCAGTATTTTCGGCACCGGCTATGTCGGTCTGGTCACCGGTACCTGTCTGGCGGAAGTCGGCCATGAGGTGATCTGCGTCGACATCGACCAGGCCAAGGTCGATGGACTCAAGCGGGGTGAGGTATCGATCTTCGAGCCCGGCCTGGCGCCGATGGTGCGTGCCAACCACGACGCCGGGCGCCTGCACTTCACCAGCGATCCGGTGCAGGCCATTGCCCACGCGGAGGTGATATTCATCGCAGTGGGTACGCCTCCCGACGAGGACGGCAGCGCCGACCTGCAATACGTGCTCGCGGTGGCCAGGACCATCGGTCAGCACCTGGAGGAGCCGGCGCTGGTGGTCGACAAGTCCACGGTGCCGGTCGGTACGGCCGACAAGGTGCGCGCGACCATCGCCGCTGAGCTCGCTCGGCGCGGCGTGGAGATTGACTTCACGGTCGTGTCCAATCCGGAGTTCCTCAAGGAAGGCGATGCGGTCAACGACTTCATGCGCCCGGACCGGATCATCATCGGCACCGACGACGCCGAGGCGTCCGAGAAGATGCGCCGCCTCTACGCACCCTTCGTGCGCAGCCGCGAGCGGTTCGTGGTAATGGACGTGCGCTCGGCCGAACTGACCAAGTACGCGGCGAATGCAATGCTGGCGACCAAGATCAGCTTCATGAACGAGATCGCCACGATTGCCGAGCGTGTCGGCGCAGACGTGGAAATGGTGCGCCAGGGCATCGGCTCGGATCCGCGCATCGGCTGGCAGTTCATCTACCCCGGCGCGGGCTATGGCGGTTCGTGCTTCCCCAAGGACGTCCAGGCGCTTGCCCGCACCGCCCATCAGCACGGTCTGCAGCCGCGATTGCTGGACGCCGTGGAGGCGGTCAACGAGCGCCAGAAGGAGCACCTGTTTGAACTGGTCGAGCGCCACTACGGCGATTCCCTCGCCGGCAAGACGTTTGCCTTGTGGGGGCTGGCTTTCAAGCCCAATACCGACGATATGCGCGCGGCCCCCAGCCGTCGCCTGCTGGAGCAGCTGTGGACCGCAGGTGCGCAGGTCCGCGCGTTCGATCCGGAGGCGTCCAGCGAAGCGAAACGCATCTTCGGCGAGCGCGGCGATCTGGTGTTGTGCGATTCGGAGTACGACGCGCTGGAAGGCGCCGACGCGCTGATCGTGATCACCGAGTGGAAGCAGTTCCGCAGCCCCGATTTTGGCCGCATCGGCGATGCATTGGCCGATACAGTGATCTTCGACGGGCGCAATCTCTACGATCCCGCAGAGCTGGAGGAAGCCGGCATCGCCTACTACGGGATCGGCCGCGGTCGCTCGTTGATGCGCACCGGGCCACACGGTGCGGTCCCATGAGCGGGTCTGGTTCTGGTTCTGACGACGCGATCGAGCGACGCCTGGTCGACCTGGAAACCCGGCTCTCGTTCCAGGAGCACCATCTGGGCGAGCTCAGTGATGCGCTGGCCGCCGCCCGCGACGAGGAAGCGCGCAATGCGTTGTTGCTGCACCGTGCCCTGGAAGACCTGCGCCAGTTGCGCTTGTCGGTCGCGGCAAACCCGCATTCCGCCGATCCTGCCGGCGAGCCGCCACCGCCGCATTATTGAGCGCATGAAACGTCCGCCGCCCCTTGCCTGTTGAAAAACATCATGAATGACACCCTGCGCGACCAGTTGTTGGGCCTGGGCTTCAAGCCTGCGCCCGAGCCCGAGCGCCGTCCTGCGAAGAAGCGCGACGCCAGCCCGGAGCGAAAAGGCGGCAACGCCGGAGCAGACCGCGGCGGAGAGAAGCCGGGGAATCAATCGACGCCGGCTCGTGCCGCAAATGCACCAGGCAAGCGGCGCGGACAAGCTCGAACGGCCCAGACCCGCCCGCCTCGCGGCGCGGCGCGCTCTCGCGAGGACATCGACCTGGCGAAGGCCTATGCGATCCGCGCCCAGCGCGAAAAGGATGAACGCATCGCCGCGGAAAAGGCCAAGCAGGATGCCGCCCGCGAGCGGCGCGAGGCGCGCGCAAAACTGAACCAGCTCGTGCAGGGCAAGGCGCTGAATTCCGCCGATGCCGACATCGCCAGGCACTTCGAATACGGCGGCAAGATCAAGCGCATCCACGTAACCGCCGAGCAGCTGAAGGCGCTCAATGCCGGCGAGCTGGGCGTACTGCAAGCCGACGGCCGTTACCTGCTGGTCGATGCAGCCCTGCTGGCCGAGGCCGAGCAGGTGTTCGCCCCGGCGGTCGCGCTGAAGGTGGATCCCGATGCGCCGGCTGCCGACGATCCCTACGCAGACCCCCAGTACCAGGTGCCTGACGACTTGGTCTGGTGAGCTCAGTCCGGCTTGTCCCGGGATTCAACAACCCGGCCAATGCCGGCGGTTTCAACCGCCTCGCATAGCGCCGGCATCGGCACCGGCAGCGCATCAATGCCGATCCGGAAATGCAGCTCGCCTTCCGGCGTCCGCGAGGAGTGGATGGAGGCCAGGTTGACGCCCAGGCGGTCGAAGATCTCCAGCAGGCTTCGGAGCGACCCGGGGCGATCTTCGGGCAGGAACACACTCAGGTATCGATCCCCGTCCAGATCCGCCAGCAGGTAGCCGAGCCGTTCGAACCCGTGGCTGTGCGAGGCCAGCGCCTGCGCACTGAACACCTCCGCCGGCTGCGTCAGGAAGGTTGAGCGCATGTTGCGCCGGGCGGCGTCACTGCCGTCAATCACATGGTCGCGCAGCCGGGCGGTCGAGTCGGCGAGTTGCTGCAGCACGGGCAGGACGTGCGGGTTGCCGAACTGTATTTCTTCGTAGATCGAGGGATCGCCCGACAGGATGCGGCCGGTCACGGTCAGGTCGAGCTCATAGCCGACCGTGCGCAGCGCATGCAGCAGCGGCAATCCACCCGCGTCCTCGGCCAGCGTCGCCAGTGCCCGCGCCTGGGTCATGTGTGAGGCGTGGGACATGCCCTGGACCAGCGCCATGGCCCGGTCATGCGCGGTCGGGTCGACTTCGACGCAATGGGCCTGGAGGGACTGGAGCAGGTGGTCCAGCCAGTCCTGCCACCGGCCGACCCGCGCCGGACAGACGGCCAACACCCGGCCTTTCAGGCTGTCCGTCTTCGGCGGCGCCGTCATCGGATGCAGGCCGACGACTTCGGCGCAGGATCGCAGCATGGCCTCGACCGGGGCCTGCTTGATCGAGGTCAGGTCCAGCCACAGCCGGCCTTTCTCGTCGCCAGCGGCGAGGTCCACGTATTGGTCGATCACCGACACCGCGTGCCGGATCGGGGTGCTGAAGACCAGCACGTCTGCCTGGAGGATCAGCTCGCGGGGCAAGAGGCGGGTATCACCTGCCGGATCCCGGCCGATGACCTGCAGCCCCATTTGATCCTGCAGGAATCGCGACAGCCAGCGTCCGTAGGCACCGGCGTTGCCGACGATGCCGACCACCAGCGGACGTCCGTCGGGACCACTGCGCGGGATCATTCCGGGTCGTAATCCAGGTTGGATGCCAGTAGGCGCTCGACCTGGGCCAGCGTCAGGCCCTTGCGGCCGGCGTAGTCCAGCGCCTGCTCGCGCGTGACCCGACCGACCACGAAATATTGGCTGCGCGGATGACTGAAGTAGTAGCCCGACACCGCCGCGGCGGGGGTCATGGCGAAGTTTTCGGTCAGCTGCATGCCGGCGTTTTTGGCGGGATCGAGCAAGCGGAAGATCGTCGCCTTCTCGCTGTGTTCCGGGCATGCCGGGTAGCCGGGGGCAGGACGGATGCCGCGGTATTTCTCGTCGATGAGTGCATCCGTATCGAGTGACTCATCGGCCGCGTAACCCCAGAATTCGGTACGCACGCGCTGGTGGAGGCGCTCGGCCAGGGTCTCCGCCAGACGGTCGGCCAGGGCCTTCAGCAGGATCGCGTTGTAGTCGTCGTGGTCGGCCTCGTAACGCTGCACGTGCGGTTCGATGCCCAGGCCGGCGGTCACGGCGAACGCACCCATCCAGTCCTGACGCCCGCTGTCACGGGGAGCGACGAAATCGGCCAGGCAAAGGTTCGGTCGCTCCGGCGGCTTGTCGGCCTGTTGGCGCAGGAAGTGGATGGGCTCGTCGCGGCCATCGACCTGGGCGATGACGTCGTCGCCATCGCTGTTGGCCGGCCACAACGCGAACACCGCCTTGGCGGTCAGCCACTTCTCATCGACGATGCGCTTGAGCATGGCCTGGGCGTCGCGGAAGAGGTCGCTGGCGGAGGCGCCGACGACTTCATCGGTCAGGATCGCCGGGTAGCGTCCGGCCAGTTCCCAGGCCTGAAAGAACGGCGTCCAGTCGATCAGCTCGACCAGCTCTTCCAGAGGATAGTCGTCGAACACATGCAGGCCCGGCTGTAGTGGTGCCGGCGGTACATACTCCTCCCAGCCGCCCTCGAAACGGTTGCCACGGGCGTGTTCCAGCGACACCAGCCGCTTGCCGCTCCCGCGCGTGCGGTGGCGTTCGCGGATCTGCGCGTAGTCCGATGCGTTGGCGGCCACGAAGGCATCACGCAGCTCGACGCTCAGCAGGTTCTGGGCGACGCCCACCGCGCGCGAGGCGTCCTTCACCCATACCGTCGCCGGCTTGTAGAAGGGATCGATCTTCAGCGCCGTGTGCGCACGCGATGTGGTCGCGCCGCCGATCAGCAATGGCATGGTGAAGCCCTGGCGCTGCATCTCGCGGGCCACGTGGCCCATTTCCTCCAGCGACGGCGTGATCAGCCCTGACAGACCGATCATGTCCGCGTTCTCGGCGATCGCGCGGTCCAGGATCACCTGCGAGGGCACCATCACGCCCAGGTCGATGACCTCGAAGTTGTTGCAAGCCAGCACCACGCCGACGATGTTCTTGCCGATGTCGTGGACGTCGCCCTTGACCGTGGCCATGACGATCTTGCCGTTGGTCTTGCCGGTATCGCCGGTGCGCAGCTTTTCCGCCTCGATGTACGGCAGCAGGTGGGCGACGGCCTTCTTCATCACCCGCGCGGACTTGACGACCTGCGGCAGGAACATCTTGCCGGCACCAAACAGGTCGCCGACGACGTTCATGCCGTCCATCAGCGCGCCTTCGATCACGTCCAGCGGACGGGCCGCCTGCAGACGGGCCTGCTCGGTGTCCTCGACGATCCACTGGTCGATACCCTGCACCAGCGAATGGCTCAGGCGTGCGCTGACGGGCTGCTCGCGCCAGCTCAGGTCCTCGACCTTTTTCTCACCCTTGCGGCCGCGGTAGCTTTCGGCCAGTTCCAGCAGCGTCTCGGTCGCCTCGGGGTTGCGGTTGAGCACCACATCCTCGACCGCCTCGCGCAGCTTCGGATCCAGGGTGTCGTACAGCGGCAGCGCACCGGCGTTGACGATGCCCATGTCCATCCCGGCTTTGATCGCGTGGTACAGGAAAACCACGTGGATGGCCTGGCGGACGAGCTCGTTGCCGCGGAACGAGAAGCTGACGTTGGAGACCCCACCGGAGATGTGGCAGTGCGGGAACCGGCGGCGGATCTCGGCGGCGGCCTTGATGAAGGCGACCGCATAGTCGTTGTGTTCCTCGATGCCCGTCGCGATGGCGAACACGTTGGGATCGAAGATGATGTCCTCGGGCGGGAAGCCGATCTGCTCAGTCAGCAATTTGTAGGCGCGCGCACAGATCTCGACCTTGCGCTCCACGGTGTCTGCCTGGCCTTCCTCGTCGAACGCCATGACGACCACCGCGGCCCCGTAGCGGCGAACCAGCCGGGCCTGGCGCAGGAATTCCTCCTCGCCTTCCTTCATCGAGATCGAGTTGACGATGCCCTTGCCCTGCAGGCATTTCAGCCCGGCCTCGATCACGCTCCATTTGGAGCTGTCGACCATCACCGGTATGCGCGCGATGTCCGGCTCGGCGGCAATCAGGTTGAGATAGGTCACCATCGCCTGCTCGGAATCCAACAGGCCCTCGTCCATGTTGACGTCCAGCACCTGGGCGCCGTTTTCGACCTGTTGCCGGGCGACGGCAACGGCCTCGTCATAGCGGTCATCCTTGATGAGCTTCTTGAACTGCGCGCTGCCGGTGACGTTGGTGCGCTCACCGACATTGATGAAGTTGCTTTCCGGGCTGATGACGAGCGGCTCGAGGCCGCTGAGGCGGGTGTAGCGGGGGAGGGTGCTCATCGTGTCGACCTCAGGCCACGTCGGCGATGCGGGGTGGCTGCCGTGGCGGCAGGCAGCGGACCGCCTCGGCGATCGCCGCGATGTGTTCGGGAGTGGTGCCGCAACAGCCACCGACGAAATTCACCAGGCCGGATTGGGCGAACTCGCGCAACATGCCGGCGGTGTCCTCGGGCGTCTCGTCGTAGCCGCCAAACGCATTCGGCAGCCCGGCATTGGGGTGTGCGCTGACGGCAACCTCGGCGATCCGCGACAAGGTGTCCACGTGCGGCCGCAGTTCTTTCGCGCCCAGCGCGCAGTTGAGGCCAATCGACAGCGGCCGCGCATGCCTCAGCGAGTACCAGAACGCTTCGGCGGTCTGGCCCGACAGGGTGCGGCCGGACGCATCGGTGATCGTCCCCGAGACCATGACCGGCAGCCGGGCTCCGCGCCCTTCGAACACCTCGGCGATGGCGAACAGCGCCGCCTTCGCGTTCAGGGTGTCGAACACGGTTTCCACCATCAGCACGTCCGCACCGCCGTCAATCAGCCCTTCGGCCGCCTCGCAGTAGGCAAGGCGCAGGTCGTCGAAGCTGGTGGCCCGGAAGCCGGGCCGGTTGACATCGGGACTCAAGGAAGCGGTACGGCTGGTCGGGCCGATCACACCGATCACGAAGCACTGCCGCCCCGGCGTCTCCTGTTCCGCCGCGTCGCATGCGGCGCGTGCAAGCCGCGCTCCGGCCGCGTTCAACTCGCGCGCCAGATGCTGCAGACCGTAATCGGCCAGCGAGGTCCGGGTGGAGTTGAAGGTGTTGCTTTCCACCATGTCGGCGCCGGCGGCCAGGTAGGCGGCATGGATGTCGAGGATCAGCTCGGGGCGGGTCAAGCTGAGCAGATCGTTGTTGCCGCGCTGGTCGCGGGCGCAGCCGCAGTCGGTGCCATGCACGTGGTCGGCGATGTCGTGCTCGCGGTCGTAACCGTCGGCAAACCGCTCGCCGCGGTAGTCGGCCTCCTCCAGCCCGTGACGCTGGATCATCGTGCCCATCGCGCCGTCGATCACCAGGATGCGCTCACGCAGTTGCGCCTGAAGCGCGTCGGCGCGGGCGGGATTGAGCCATGGCAGTTCGGCATTCATGATGTCGACCCGGTCTTCTTGCGCGTCGTGCGTATTTTCGACGGCGCATCGGCGGAGGGCTTGCGGGCAAGCAGGGCGATCACCTCAAAATGCGGCGGGCGACGCTCGCGGGTAACGGTCTCGCAACTCTCCACCCCCAGCCCGGCCTTGCCGACCATGCTGGTCAGCTTGGCGGCCGTGAACCCGAGGTTGACGTGGCCGTACGCTTCCACCACCGAGCGGTGGCCGTGGTCGCCCAGGCTGGTCAGCAGCAGGCGACCGCCGGGCCTCAGCACCCGCGCCGCCTCCGCCACGGCTTCGGCGGGATGGTCGGCGTAGGACAGGGCGTGCATCAACACGACCAGGTCGAAGCTGGCATCGGCGAAAGGCAGCTCGTGCATATCGCCTTCCTGCACCTCGACGTTTTCCAGCCGGCGCAGGCGCTCGGAGGCGGCAAGCACCACCTTGGTGCTCGAATCCAGGCACACGTAGCGGTGCGAATGCGGGGCCAGCAGCTCGGCCAGCACGCCGTCGCCGGAAGCCACGTCCAGCACGTCGCCGGTCTCCAGCAGCGGCAAGGCGGAGCGCGCCATCGCTTCCCAGGTGCGGCCGGGCGAGTAGTGGCGTTCCATGTCGCCGGCCACCGAGTCGGCCCAGTTCTGGTCAGCGGCGCGCATCGCCAGCACCTGGCGGACCTGCTCGGCGTCCTGGCGCAACAGCGGATCGTCGCTGCCCTCGCGCAGGGTGTTCCACAGGGCGCGCTGGGCGGGGTCTAGAGCCGCCTCGTCGAAGCGGTAATAAGCCGACACACCGGCGCGCCGATCCCGCACCAGTCCCGCATCCTTCAGGCGCGCCAGATGCGTGGATACCCGCGGCTGGGCCAGTCGGGTGATGGCCGAAAGCTCGGCGACGGTGAGCTCTTCACGTTCCAGCAATGTGAGCAGCCGCACCCGTGTCGCGTCGGCAAACACCTTGAGACGTGACGACCAGCCTTCCAGATCCATATTCATCCACCTATCGCGATGCAGCGATAAGTGTGATGACGGGCCGCGCGCAGGTCAAGCACGGTTGCGCCTGCCGGTTCGGTTTAATCGCCGCGCAGGGCTACAATTGACGGATCGTTTACCAGCCAGAGGTGCGGACGTGGATTTCGGATTCAGCGAAGAGCAGTTGATGATCCAGGACGTGGCGCGTCGTATCGCGCAGGAAAAAATTGCTCCCAGCGCGGAGCATCACGACCGCACAGGTGAGTTCCCGCTGGAGAACATCCGCACCCTGGGCGAGAACGGTCTGATGGGGATTGAGGTGCCAGCCGAATACGGCGGTGCCGGTATGGACCCGATCGCCTACGTGCTGGCCATGATCGAGATTGCGGCGGCCGATGCCGCCCATTCCACCATCGTATCGGTCAACAACTCGCTGTTCTGCAACGGCATCCTGACCTTCGGCAACGAAGAGCAGAAGCAGCTCTACGTGCGCGCGATCGCTGAAGGCCGCGAGATCGGTGCCTTTGCACTGACCGAGCCGCAGTCGGGTTCCGACGCCACCGCCATGCGCTGCAAGGCCATCTTGCAGGATGACGGCACGTATCTGATCAACGGCAAGAAGAGCTGGATCACCTCCGGCCCCGTCGCCAAGTACATCGTTCTGTTTGCCATGACCGATGTGGAGAAGGGCGCGCGCGGCATCACCGCATTCATGGTCGACACCGAGCGCGAGGGTTTCCACCGCGGCAAGACCGAGCCGAAGATGGGCATCCGCGCGTCGGCCACCTGCGAGATCGAGTTCACCGATTACGTGATCAAGCCCGAGGAAGTGCTGGGCGCCGAAGGCGAGGGCTTCAAGATCGCCATGAGCGTGCTCGACGCCGGCCGCATCGGCATCGCCAGCCAGGCCATCGGCATCGCGCGTGCAGCGTATGAAGCCACCCTGGAATACGCGCGCGACCGCAAGGCGTTCGGCCAGCCCATCGGGGCGTTCCAGATGACCCAGGCCAAGATCGCCGACATGAAGTGCAAGCTCGATGCCTCCCTGTTGCTGACGCTGCGCGCGGCCTGGAAGAAGGGCGAGACCGAGAAGCACGGCGGGCGCTTCAGCACCGAGGCCGCGGTGGCCAAGCTCACCGCGTCCGAGGCGGCAATGTGGATCACCCATCAGGCGCTGCAGATCCACGGCGGCATGGGTTATTCCAAGGAACTACCGATCGAACGTTACTTCCGCGACGCCAAGATCACCGAGATCTACGAGGGCACCAGCGAGATCCAGCGCCTGGTGATCGCCCGCAACGAGACCGGCCTGCGCTGAAAATGCACGTCCACACCCATCTGGTGTACTGACTCCTGAGCCTTGGCCCGTGTGAAAACGCGGGCCTCACTGCATTGGAAACTACATTCGCATGAGCACTGAACGCAAAGCCCCCGCCCGCCGCACCGGCAAGAAATCCGCTTCCGCCACCAAGGGCGCGGCCAGTACCGCCGTCGCAACCACCGCGGGCGAGGTTTCCGCAGCAGGCGACGTCTCGCTTGAGACGATCCTGGGCGTCGTCCGCAAGCAGGCCGCCAAGAAGGATCAGGCCCAGGCCGAGGCGTTCGCCAAGGCCTTCTACGAGCGCATGGGCGATGACGAGTGGGTCCAACACTCCGCTCAGGGCTGGGCAGCACTTGCGGTGGACATGCTTGCCTTCGCCGGTCAGCGCAAGCCGGGCGCTGCGAAGATCCGCCTGTTCAACCCGACCCTGGACAGCGACGGTTGGGAGTCGCCGCACACCGTGCTGCAGGTCATCAACGATGACATGCCGTTCCTGGTCGACTCGGTGTCCATGGCGCTGGCGGAGGCGGACATCGGCGTGCACGTGCTCGGCCATCCGGTGGTACCGGTCAGCCGCGACAAGGCCGGCAAGCTGACCGCGATCGGCGAAGGCGAGCCCGAATCGCTGATGCACCTTGAGATCGACCGCCAGTCCAAGGCTTCGATGGCGGGAATCGAGAAGAAGCTGTCGACAGTGCTCGACGACGTGCGCGCGATCGTCGCGGACTGGAGCGAGATGCGCGGCAAGATGCTGGAAGTAGCCGACGACCTGGCCAATCGCACCCTGCCTGTGGACGACGCGGGCCGCAACGAGGGTCGCGAGTTTCTGCACTGGGTGGCTGACAACCACTTCACCTTCCTGGGCTACCGCGAGTACGACGTGGTCGAGCAGGGCGGAGAAGACGTGCTGCGCGCGGTCAAGGGCAGCGGCCTGGGCCTGCTGCGCGGCAAGGACAACCACAAGCCGCGTTCGCTTTCCTCCCTGGCGGCGACGCGCATGCCCAACTCGGGCTCGGTCGACGCGCTGATCCTGACCAAGACCAACGCGCGGGCCACCGTGCACCGCCGCGGTTACATGGATTACATCGGCGTGCTGAGCTTTGACGACAACGGCAAACCAGTGCGCGAGGAGCGCTTTCTGGGCCTGTACACGTCCAGCGCCTACACCCGTCGCCCGTGGGATATCCCGCTGGTGCGCGAGCGCCACGACTACGTCATGCGTCACTCGGGCTTCGCCGATGACAGCCACAGCGGCAAGGCGCTGCGCCACATCCTGGAGACCCTGCCGCGCGACGAGCTGTTCCAGTCCAGCGGCGAGGAGCTGCTGAGGACCGCCACTGGCATCCTGGGCCTGCAGGAGCGCGTGCGCAGCAAGCTGTTCCTGCGCCGCGACCGCTTTGGCCGGTTCTTCTCCGGCCTGGTCTATATCCCGCGCGAGCGTTTCAACACCGACGTGCGCCTGCGCATCGAGGCGATGCTCAAGCGCGAGCTGCATGGCGAGCACATCGACACTACCGTGATGCTGAGCGATTCGCCGCTGGCGCAGCTGCACGTGCTGGTGCGCCCCAAGCCCGGCGCGCTGGGCGTGGAAGGCATGCCGCAGGTCGACAACGCGGTCATTGAGGCGGAGCTGGCGGAAATCGTCCGTGACTGGCGCGAGGACCTGGCCGGCGTGCTCGCCGAGCGCCACGGCGAGGAGCGCGGCCTGGAGATGGCAGCGACCTTCGGCAACGCGCTGCCGGCGGGCTACATCGAGAACGTCTCGCTTCCCGTGGCCGCCGCGGACGTCGAGCACCTCGCCGCCCTGAAGGGGCCCGAGGACCTGCGCCTGAGCCTGTACCGCAGCCGGCCGGGCACCGGGGGGCTGCGTTTCAAGTTCTACCGCCAGCACGACGACATCTCGTTGTCGGACGCACTGCCGATGATGGAGAACATGGGGCTGCGGGTGATCGCCGAGCATCCCTATCGTCTGCACGCCGACGGCGAAGTGGTCTACATCCAGGATTTCGAGGTCGAGACCGGTACGCCGGATGTCGACGTCGACGGTATCGGCGACAACTTCGAGGACGCGTTCTCCCGCACCTGGCGTGGCGAGGCGGAGAACGACGGACTCAATCGCCTGATCCTCGCCGCCGGGCTGACCTGGCGCCAGGTCGCGATGCTGCGTGCCTACGCCAAGTTCCTGCTCCAGGTGGGCGTGCCGTTCTCGCAGAGCTACGTGGAGGAGACGTTCGCGCGTTACCCCGTCCTGGCCCGCTTGCTGGTGGAACTGTTCGAAGCGCGCTTCGATCCCAGCACCGGCAGCGAGAACAAGGCGGACATCAAGGCCGGGCAGCAATTGCTGCAGCAGCAGGTCGAGCGCCTGAGCGGCGGTGACGAGACCGTGCTGGCGGCGCTGGCACCGGTCGTCGCGGCCCGCGGTGGCAAGCGCGAGGCCCAGACCGAAGCTGCTTCGACCGCGCTGATGGCGCTGCTGGACCGCGTTTCCAGCCTGGACGAAGACCGCATCCTGCGCAGCTTCATGGAGGTGATTGAGGCGACCCTGCGCACCAGCTACTACCAGTGCGGCGTGGGCGGAGCCGATTGCGGCTATGTGGCCTACAAGTTCGATTCCGCGCTGGTACCCGACCTGCCCAAGCCGCGTCCGTACCGCGAGATCTTCGTCTACGGCCCGCGCGTGGAAGGCATCCACCTGCGCTTCGGGCCAGTGGCCCGCGGCGGCCTGCGCTGGTCAGACCGGCGCGAGGATTTCCGCACCGAGGTGCTAGGCCTGGTCAAGGCGCAGATGGTCAAGAACACGATCATCGTGCCGGTCGGCGCCAAGGGCGGCTTCATCGTCAAGCGCCCGCCGTCTGATCGTGCTGCGCTGCAGGCAGAGGGAGTGGCCTGCTACCAGATGTTCATCAACGGTCTGCTCGACATCAGCGACAACCTGGTGGACGGCAAGGTCGTGCACCCCGACAACGTCGTGCGCCATGACGGCGATGACGCCTACATGGTCGTCGCAGCCGACAAGGGCACAGCCCGTTTCTCCGACATCGCCAACGCGATCTCCGCCGACCACAACTTCTGGATGGGTGATGCATTCGCCTCCGGCGGCTCGGTCGGTTACGACCACAAGGGGATGGGCATCACCGCGCGCGGCGCGTGGGAGTCGGTCAAGCGCCACTTCCGCGCCCTGGGCGTGAACACCCAGAAGGAAGACTTCACCGCGGTCGGCATCGGCGACATGTCCGGCGACGTGTTCGGTAACGGCATGCTGCTCTCCAAGCACATCCGCCTGGTCGCCGCGTTCGACCACCGCCACATTTTCCTGGACCCCGATCCGGTGGCGGCCACGTCCTACAAGGAGCGCCAGCGCCTGTTCAAGCTGGCCGGCTCCAGCTGGGACGATTACAAGCGCGAGCTGATCAGCGAAGGCGGCGGGGTGTTCCCGCGCAGCGCCAAGTCGATCGAACTGACCCCGCAGGTCAAGGCCGTCCTCGGCATCGACGAGTCGGTTGACGCCATGAGCCCGAACGAGCTGATGAGCGCGATCCTCAAGGCGCCCGTCGACCTGCTCTGGAACGGCGGCATCGGTACCTACATCAAGGCCAGCACCGAGAGCCACGCCGACGTCGGTGACCGCGGCAACAACGGCCTGCGTATCGACGGCCGTGACGTGCGTTGCAAGGTGATCGGCGAGGGCGGCAACCTGGGCATGACCCAGCTGGGCCGCATCGAGGCCGCCCAGGCGGGCGCGCTGCTCAACGCCGACTTCATCGACAACTCTGCTGGTGTGGGCACCTCGGATCGTGAGGTCAACATCAAGATCCTGCTCAACGAGCAGGTCAAGCTGAAGAAACTCACCCTGCCGGCGCGCAACAAGCTGTTGGCGGAAATGACCGACGAGCTCGCCGGGCTGGTGCTGGTGGACAACTACCGCCAGAACCAGGCGATCAGCCTGATGGAGCGCATGAGCGCGCCTCGCCTGGGCTCCAAGCAGCACTTCATCCAGACCCTGGAGTCGCAGGGCCTGCTGGACCGGCAGATCGAGTATCTGCCGTCGGATGCCGAATTCGCCGACCGCAAGGCGCGCGGGCTCGGGCTGACCCGGCCGGAGCTGGCGGTGCTGCTGTCCTACAGCAAGCTGGTGTTGTTCCAGCAGCTGGTGGATTCGGACGTGCCCGAGGATCCCTACCTGTCCAAGGAGCTGGTGCGTTACTTCCCCAAACCCCTGCAGGCCAAGTACGCCAAGGCGATGGAAGGACACCGCCTGAAGCGCGAGATCATCGCCACCGCCATCACCAACTCGATGGTCAACCGGATGGGGGCCACGTTCACCCTGCGGATGCAGGAGGACACCGGCCGCAGTCCCGGCGAGATCGCCGAGGCCTACACCATTGCCCGCGAGGCGCTGGATGCCCGCGCGCTGTGGGCGCAGATCGACGCGCTCGACGGAAAGGTGCTGGAGTCGGTGCAGATCGACGCGTTGCAGACGATCTGGGCCCTGCTGCGCTCGGTCACCCGCTGGCTGCTGTCGCGTCCGGGCCCGATGCCGGAAATCACCAAGGGCATGGCGCGCTTCGGCGACGGCTTCAAGGCCGTGCATGCGGCGTTGCCGGAGACCATGTCGCCGGTCCGCCGCGACAAGTTCAACGCCCAGCTGGCCGAGTGGAAAGCCAAGGGCGTGCCATCGGCACTGGCTGCCCATCTGGCGGCGCTGCCGGTGCTGGAGTTCGCCTGCGACATCATCGAGATCGCCAACGCCCGCAAGGTGTCGGCCCTGGAGGCGTCGCGTGCGTACTTCGAGCTCGGCGCCGCGTTCCAGCTGCCGTGGCTGCACGAGCAGATCAACGCCCTGCCGGTGGAAGGACGCTGGCAGGCGCTGGCCCGTGGAGCGATGCGTGACGAGCTCGCGACCCAGCAGCGGGCGCTCGTCGGGCAGATCCTCGCAGGCGGCGGCAAGAAGCCGGCGGCAGCGAAGGTCGAGGCCTGGCTGGCACGCGACGACCAGGGGCTGCGTTTCACCCTGTCGATGCTCGCCGAACTCGTTAACCAGAAGAACCTGGATTACCCGACCGTTTCCGTCGCGGTGCGTCGCCTGGCGCAGTTGGCAGAAGCGGCGGCCTGATTCGGGCGCTCATGAAAACCGGCGGTGGCCTTCGGGCTCCCGCCGGTTTTTTTTGCGTCCTGCAGCCACGCTATCCTGCGGGCAATGAATCCGGAGCCGCCAATGACTTCATCCCTGCGTTTTGCCTTCCTTGCCAGCATTGCCGAAGAGGCGCAGGCGGCGCGCAGCGAGCTGGTGGCGCTGCACGGCGATCACGCGCCCGACGAGGCGGACGTGCTGATCCCGCTGGGTGGCGACGGCTTCATGCTGCAGACGCTGCACCGCCACGGCGAACTGGGCAAGCCGGTGTATGGCATGCGCCAGGGCACCGTCGGCTTCCTGATGAACCACTACAGCGCCGATCAACTACCTGAGCGCGTACAGGCGGCCAAGCCGTCCGTGCTGCGCCCGCTGGAGATGATGGCCGAAACCGACTCCGGTGCGAGGGTGCGATCACTGGCCTACAACGAGGTCTCCCTGCTCCGGCAGACCCGCCAGGCGGCACATCTGTCGATCGAGCTGCACGGCCAGCGCCGGCTTGACGAGCTGATCTGTGATGGCGTCCTCGTGGCCACCCCGGCCGGCAGCACCGCCTACAACTTCTCCGCGGGTGGCCCAATCCTGCCGCTCGACACCCATGTGGTCGCGCTGACACCGATCGCCGCCTTCCGTCCCCGGCGTTGGCGCGGCGCCGTGCTCAAGGCCGATACCGAGGTGCGCCTGCGAGTGCTGGATCCCTACAAGCGCCCCGTGAGCGCGACGGCCGATTCACACGAGGTGCGCGACGTGGTCCAGGTGACCATTCGCGAGTCCAAAGAACATACCGTCACCCTGTTGTTCGATCCGGAGCACAGCCTGGAAGAGCGCATGCTGACCGAGCAGTTCGTCGGCGGCTAGCGGTCCGTCTTGCCGTAGCGCAATACACCCGCGCCACCTCCGATTGCCATCGCACCCCCTGCGACACCGATCACGCACAATATCGTCATGCCCGATAACCAAGCCGACCCGTTGATCGTCGCGATCTCCTCGCGCACCCTGTTTGACCTCGAAGACAGCCATTCGCTGTTTGCCAGCGAGGGTCTGGATGCCTACGCGGCCTACCAGCTCAGCCGCGAAGATGAGCTTCTTGAGCCCGGCGTGGCGTTTCCGCTGGTGCGCAAACTGCTTGCGCTCAACGAGGACTCACCGCCGGAGGCGCCCCGGGTCGAGGTCATCCTGATCTCGCGCAACTCGGCCGACACCGGCCTGCGCATCTTCAATTCGATCGCCCACCACGGCCTGTCGATCCGCCGCGCGGCGTTCAGCAACGGCGCGCCGCCGTTTCCCTACATCCGGCCATTTGGCGCCGACCTGTTCCTCTCCACCCATGCGCAGGACGTGCGCAACGCGTTGGCTGCCGGTGTTGCCGCGGCGACGCTGCTGCCTGCCAAGGCATTGCCGGAGCGCCAGCACCAGCTCCGGATCGCTTTCGATGGCGATGCGGTGATCTTCGGCGACGAGAGCGAGCGCGTCTCGCGTGAGGGCGGACTGGAGGCGTTTTCCCAGCACGAGCTCGACCGCGCCGGCGAGCCCCTGTCGGGCGGCCCTTTCCGGGGCTTCCTGGATGCGCTGCACCGCCTTCAGGACGCGTTTCCGATGGGCCAGGAAGCACCGATCCGCACTGCCCTGGTCACGGCCCGGTCGGTTCCAGCCCACGAGCGCGTGATCCGCACCCTGCGCGATTGGGACATCCGCCTGGATGAGGCGCTGTTCCTGGGCGGCCGCGCCAAGGGTCCGTTCCTGGAAGCCTTTGGGGCCGACATCTTCTTTGATGATTCCGAGCACAACATCGAGTCCGCGCGCGGACTCGTCACTGCCGGCCACGTGCCCCACGGGGTCGCCAATCCGGATTGACCCGACGGCACGAGGTCCACACTTCGTAGCACGGACCAGCTCCATGGGTGAGTGTGATGCTCGTGTAAGTGGCATGGGCGTTGCATTTATGTTAACATTGTCCGTTAATGTAAAGCCCTTGATTTAGACGCGGTTCGGCGGTTCGTTCGCCGCAAGGACGGGAAGGAAATCCCGTCTTTTTTTCGCCTCGCGGGCAATCCCGGTCAACCCCGGTCAACGGCATGAAGCCGGTCGGCCGTGGACGCGGCGCACCTGCGTCGGCTGTTCAGCTGGGCGATCGGGCCGAGCGACCAGGTCACTGTTTGGTGACCGCAGAGGGCCACTACGGACTTTCGTTCCGTCTCTCGACGGATTCATGTGTTCGTGTGCGCTTCCGCCCGATTGATGCGCCCCATCGCGGTTGTTTCCCGCCGCCAGACAACAGGAGTTTTCCTTGACTAAACAACGTATTGCGATCCTTGGCGCCGGCCCCAGCGGCCTTGCACAGTTGCGCGCCTTTGAGGCTGCCGCGAACGCCGGCGCCGAGATTCCCGAAATTGTCTGCTACGAAAAGCAGAACGACGTGGGCGGCATGTGGAACTACACATGGCGCACAGGCGTCGGCGCCTACGGTGAGCCCGTGCACGGCAGCATGTACCGCTACCTGTGGTCCAACGGTCCCAAGGAGTGCCTGGAGTTCGCCGATTACAGCTTCGAGGAGCACTTCGGCAAGCCGATCGCGTCCTACCCGCCGCGCGCGGTGTTGCGCGACTACATCATGGGCCGGGTCGAGAAGATCGATCTGCGCCGCAGCATCCGCTTCCATACCGAAGTGCAGTGGGTGGAATACTCCGAAGAGACCGGCAAGTTCACCGTCACCGTGCGTGACCTGAAGGCCGATGAGCTCTCAACCGAGGAATTCGATTACGTGATCGTGGCGACCGGCCACTTCTCGACCCCGAATGCGCCGTATTTCGAGGGTCTGGAGCAGTTCCCGGGCCGTGTCCTGCATGCCCATGATTTCCGCGATGCCTGCGAGTTCACCGACAAGGACCTGTTGCTGGTCGGCAGCAGCTACTCGGCAGAAGACATCGGTACGCAGTGCCACAAGTACGGTGCCAAGTCGGTGTCCTTCAGCTACCGCACCTCGCCGATGGGTTACGACTGGCCGCCCGAGTTCCGCGAGTACCCGCTGCTGACCCGTGTGGAAGGGTCCACCGCGCATTTTGTCGATGGAAGCACACGCGACGTCGACGCGATCGTCCTGTGCACCGGTTACCAGCATTACTTCCCGTTCCTGCCGGACGATCTGACCCTTCGCACCTACAACCGGCTGTATCCGGAGGACCTCTACAAGGGCATCTTCTGGATCGACAATCCCAAGTTGATCTACCTGGGCATGCAGGACCAGTACTACACGTTCAACATGTTCGACGCGCAGGCCTGGTACGCCCGCGACGTGATCCTCGGCAAGCTCGCACTTCCTTCCAGGGACGAGATGCTCGCCGACTCGCGGAAGTGGGTCGAGAAGGAGGAGGCCGTGCAGGATGCGTTCGGCGATATCGACTTCCAGGCCGAGTACATCCGCGACCTGGTTGGCCCGACCGACTACCCGGAGTTCGACATCGAGGGCATGGGGGTGTTGTTCAAGGAATGGATCCGTGACAAGCAGAAGGACATCCTCGGCTATCGCAACAAGAGCTACCGCTCGACGATGACCGGAACGCTTGCGCCGCCGCACCACACACCGTGGATGGAGGCGATGGACGATTCGCTGGAGGCCTTTCTGGCCGAGGATGGCGAAACCGCGGAAGAGGTGCGCAAGGCGAATCTGGCGCGCGGCGACGTGGCGGGCGTGGCGGAGGCAGAGCCGGCGGTCAAGGAGCGAAAGAGCGCCTGACGTCAACGGCTAGCGGGTAGGGCGCGCAGATGCGTCTGACCCGGTGACAGTGCAGGCTCGACGGCGCAATCAGGGACGCCGCATCAGCGCGTCCCTGGCCGGCTCGGACAGTCGGATGTCACTGAGTTTCCAGCGCAAGCCTTGGCGGGTCAGGACCAGGGTGATGTCCTCGCCGTCTTCACCGGGGACTGTGGCGATGAAGCGCGACGGCGATTCAAAGCGGTAGCTGGGGTCGCGCAGCGGATTGGCCGGCGGAGCAGGCCGGTACGGGTCGGATCCGGTATCTCCGGCGACACGGTGCACCACCGCCCGCCCTTCCAGGATGGCTGCCAGCCCTGCCGGGGTAACCATCGTGTCCACCGCCGCGCCGGCCACGCCGCTGGCCACGCGCACCGCAAACACGCCCAACAGGCTGGACTGCATCTCCGGGCCCGCGCGACGGACCATGTAATCGTCCAGCTGCAGCTTCAGGTTGGTCCGCAACTGCGGGAAATCGACCTGGCGCGACAGCTTGGCGGTGTCCTTGGATTCCACCGCGTCGCGGATGGCGGTGTAGGTGATGTACGGGCCTGCCGCGACGTACCCAACCACGGCAAGAACGATCAGGATTGCCGCCAGCAGCCACTTCTTCATCGTCGATCCTCGTCAGGCATGGGTAAAGCCTGCCGCAAAACTGCGGCCGCCGGGTGAACCGCAGCCGCGCCGGGCGGCCGATGCCGTCGCAGCCTGTGCGATCTGCCGGGGTTTGAATGGGCGCCGGGATGGCTGGCAGGGCACACTTGCCGGTCATCGCCACATCGGGCGCGTCCTTCACGCCCACGCCTATCCGGGGACCCGTTTCGCATGCGTCTGCTGCATACCTCCGACCTTCACCTGGGCCAGAACTTTCTCGGTCAGTCCCGCGAAGCCGAGCACGCGGCGTTTCTCGACTGGCTGGTCGCACAGGTGCAGGAGCACCGCGTCGATGCGTTGCTGGTCGCTGGCGATGTGTTCGATACCGGTACCCCACCCAGCTATGCGCGCGAGCAGTACAACCGCTTCATCGTCGGCATCCGTGACGCGGGCGCGCGGCTGATCGTGCTGGGCGGCAACCACGACTCGCCGGCGATGCTGGCCGAGTCCCGCGGGCTGCTGGCGCGGCTGGACACGCTGGTGGTGCCGACACTGATGCAGTCGCCGGCGGAGCACGTGTACCGGATCCCTGGCCGTGACGGTGCGCCGGGCATGATCCTGTGCGCGGTGCCGTTTATCCGTTCGCGCGATGTCTCGCGCAGCGAGGCCGGGCAGAGCGCCGAGGACAAGCGCGGCGCGATGATGGAGGGCATCGCCGTGCATTACGCGCGCATCCATGCCGCCGCCGTCGCCATGCGCGAGGCCAGCGGGGAGCCGTTGCCGATCGTCGCCAGCGGCCACCTCACCACCGTGGGTGCCAGCACCAGCGACTCGGTGCGCGAGATCTACGTCGGTTCGCTCAACGCGTTCCCCACCAGTGCGTTTCCGCCGGCCGCCTATATCGCGCTCGGGCATATCCATCAGCCGCAGAAGGTCGGCGGACTGGAACACATCCGCTACAGCGGCTCGCCCATTCCGCTCAGCTTCGACGAGGTCGGGCAGCACAAGCAGGTGCTGCTGGTCGAGCTGGAAGGCGAGCGGTTGCAGTCTGTCACCGCGCTGCCGGTGCCGTGCTTCCGCGTGCTGGGGCGGGTGACTGGCAACCTCGCCAGCCTGCCAGCGCAACTGGCCACGGTGGCTGCAAAGGTTCCGCAAGGGGAGCTGGGCTGGATCGAGGTGACGGTGGAAACCGACGACTACCTGCCAGACCTGCAGAGCCGGGTCGCGGCGCTGGTGGAAGCATTGCCGCTGGAGGTACTGCGGCTGCGGCGCAAGCGCAGCACGGTCAATGCGGTGATCGATGCCGCCGACGGGCAGCATCTGGACGAGCTGCAACCGCGCGATGTATTCGCCCAGCGTATGGCTCAGGAAGAGGATCTGCCCGAGAAGCGGGTGGAGCGGCTGGAGGCGTGTTTCGATCAGGTGCTTGCGGAGATCGAAGGTGGGGAGTCGGCATGAAGATCCTCTCGCTGCGCCTGAAAAACCTCAACTCGCTCAAGGGCGAGACCCACATCGATTTCACCGCGCCGGCGTTTGCGGATGGCCTGTTCGCGATAACCGGTCCGACCGGCGCCGGCAAGACCACGTTGCTGGATGCGATCTGCCTGGCGCTGTTCCACCGCACACCGCGCATGGCCACGATCTCTGCGACCCAGAACCCGTTGATGACCGAACATACCGCCGAGTGTCTGGCCGAGGTCGAGTTCGAGAGCCGCGGCCAGCACTACCGCGCGTTCTGGTCGCAGCGAAGGGCACGCAACAAGGTGGACGGCAAGCTGCAGGCCCCGCAGGTGGAACTGGCGCTGGCCGACGGCACCATCATCACCAGCTCGATCAGGGAGAAGCTGGAAGAGATCGAGTCCCGCACCGGACTGGATTTCGATCGGTTTACCCGCTCAGTGTTGCTGGCCCAGGGCCAGTTCGCCGACTTCCTCAACAGCAGCGACAAGGACCGCGCCGAGCTGCTGGAGCAGCTGACCGGCACTGATATCTACAGCGATATCTCGCAGCGCGTGTACCAGACGGCAGACCGGATCAAGCGTGAGGTAGAGCAGTTGCAGGCCCGCGCTGGCGGCGTGCAGTTGCTGTCGGACCAAGATCGCGCGGCGCTGGAGGAACAGCTACAGACGCTGGGCTCAGAAGTCACGCGACTGGCCGCAGTGCGGCAAACCGCCCGCGATGCATTGGTCTGGCGGCACGAACTGGACAAGGTGCAGGCGCAGTTGCTTGCCGTCCAGGACGAACAGCGAGCCGCGCAGCAGGCTCTGGATGCCGCCGCCCCGGCGCGTGATCGCCTCCAACAGGCCCAACCTGCCGAGGCCGCCTGGCCCGCCTACATCCAATGGCAAAAGGCGACCCGAAGCGTTGCCGACGCCACCGCCAAGCGGGACGAAGCGCACCGGTCGCACACCGAACAACGCGCGCTTGAGCGCACCGGCCTGTGGCAGTGCCTGCAACTGGCAGGGCAGTGCGCAGAGACCAGCCGTCTTGCCCTGCAGAAAGATCAGCAGCGTTTTGATGAGCTGCAGGCGATACAGACCGATCTGGGCGCCCATGCTCAGCTCGGCGAAAAGCTGCCGGGCTGGCGTGCCGGCTTCGTACAGCTGCAGACCGCAGAGCAGGAGCTGGCCAAGGCACAGCAGGCGCTGGTTGATGTCACCAATAAGCACGGACACGCTCGTGCGCTTCTGCAGGCGGGTGAGAAGGACAGGGCAGGGCTGGCGACCGCGTTGGAGCAGGCAGTCGCACACGTCGCCACGCAGACCGAACAGTTCAGCACCGCCAGCGCCGGAACCAGCCTGGATGCGCTGCGAGCCTCACGCGACCGGCTGCGCGAGCGCTATGCCGCATTGCGTGACCTGTCGCCGCTGGCCGAACAGCGGCAGAGCCTGCGCGGACAGATCACCACCCAACAGGCGCGAGTTGAGCAACTGCAGACGGCCATCGTCGATGACGCGCAGCAACTGGAGGCGGCGAACACAGCGCTGGCTGCGGCCAGGTCGGTCATGCAGGACCGACAACGCATCGTCGAGCTGGAACGCCAGATCATGGACCTGGCTGGCCACCGTGCCGCGCTGGAAGAAGGGCAGGCGTGCCTGTTGTGCGGCGCCACCGAACACCCGGCGATTGACCAGTACCGGCAGTTGGATCCCAGCCAGGCGCAGGCCGAAGCCAGCGCTGCGGAGAAGCAATACCAACAAGCCAGTGAACAGCAGCGGCGTTGTGAGCTGCAGCATTCGGGGCGGCAATCGGAGCTGGCGCGCACCGGAGAGCAGTTGGAGACGTTATGCGGGCAGCTTGCAACGCTCGCCGCCGGCTGGACATCCCGCTGCGCGGCTTTGCAGCTCACGCTCCCCGATGGCGACGAACAGGCGGCGTTGCAGGTCGAACTGGAATCGACCCTTGCCCGTGGCAAGCAGGAGAAGGAGCAGGTCGACAAGCTCGAACATCTGCACGCCACGCTGCAGACGGCGCAGAAGCAACGCGACGAGCAGCAGCTGGCGTTGGATCGCCATGACACTGGCATCGACGCCTTGCGCGGGTCGCTGGCGCTTGCCGCCGAACGCGAGCGCGAGCAGCTTGAACGCCGCGATGCGAGTGCCCGCGAAGGTGAGCGCCTGCGCCAAAAGTTGTCAGCGGACCTCCCTGATGGCGAGCTTCCGATCGATGCCAATGCATGGCTGCAGCAGCGCGAACAGGAGTGGACGCAGTGGCGCCAACGCGATGCCGAGCAGTTGCGCCTTCAGCAGGTGCTGGTCGAGCGCCGCAGCGAATCCAGGCAAGCGATCGCGCAGGGTGAGCGCTGGCAACAACGTTGGGACGAGAGCGGCCATGCCGCAACACCGGGCGACGCGATAGCGCCAGTAGCGGAGCCCTTCGCCGCACTGCGGCAGGCCGCTACGGATCTGGACCAGGTACAGAAGCAGATGCGGCAGGCTGATTCGGCATTGCACGCGGCCGAAGCGCTGCTGGAAAGCCGGTCGAAGGATCTCGGTGATGCCGAAACCCAGCTCGACTCTGCGCTGCAGGAATACGGATTTACCACTCGCGAGGCGCTGTTGGCAGCGCGCTTGCCGCCCGAGAATCGTGCGCAACTGCAGGCCCAGCTGGATGCGCTCACCCAGGCATTGGCCGATGCCAATAGCCGGATGAAGCAACTGCGCGAGCGCGACGACGAGCTGAGGGCCGCGCCGCGCAGCGATGCCGATCTGGAACAGTTGACGGTGGACGCGCAAGCGAGCGAAACCGCCGTAGAGCAGGCGCGCGATCAGCTCATGCGAGGCCGTACACAGCTGGAACTGGACGATAGCCAGCGCAGTGGCCTGCAGGCGCTGCACACGCAGATCGCCGAGACCAGCGGTCGGCTGGAAGAATGGCAGCACCTCAATGGCCTGATCGGCTCGGCGCAGGGCGACAAGTTCCGCACCTTCGCCCAGGGGCTGACCCTGGACCAGCTGGTGCGCTTGGCCAACCAGCACCTGCAGCGGCTCGACGGTGGCCGCTACCTGCTGGCGCGCGACGGCAGGGGACTGGCGTTGAGCGTGCTCGATACCTGGCAGGCCGATGCCCAACGCGACACCCGCACCCTGTCCGGCGGCGAGAGCTTCCTCGTCAGTCTTGCGCTGGCACTGGGACTGTCGGATCTGGTCAGCCACAAAACCCGCATCGACTCGTTCTTCCTCGATGAAGGCTTCGGCAGCCTCGATCCGGATTCACTCGACGTCGCGCTGGACGCGCTCGACAGCCTCAATGCACAAGGCAAGCTGATCGGCGTGATCAGCCATGTTGATGCGGTGAAGGAACGCATCCCGGTGCAGATCCAGGTGCGGAAGACCCGGGGGTTGGGGCATAGCACGGTGATGTGCCCCTGACACTGAGTGACAGATCAGGTATGCCGGCGCTGCTACGCTACGGACGCAGATCCATTCCGAAAAGCCGACCTGAATGACACCAGACGAATCCGGCTCCGTGCACAGCGAGCAAGCCCCCTCGGCGCTGTCGCCGTTGCGTTACCCGGTGTTCCGTGGGGTCTGGGCGGCCAGCACGGTCAGCAACCTTGGCGTGCTCATCCAGTCGGTCGGCGCTTCCTGGTTGATGATCGCGATCGCCCCATCGGCCGATATGGTCGCGCTGGTGCTGGCGTCGGTCTATTTGCCGATCACGTTGTTCTCGTTGGTCGCCGGGGCGGTCGCCGACAATCTCGATCGACGCAAGGTGATGCTCGCCGCGCAGGGCTTCATGCTGATCGTGTCGGCCACGCTGGCAGGATTCGCATGGAGCGGATTGATCACGCCGTGGCTGCTGCTGATTTTCACTTTTCTGATGGGATGCGGCAGTGCCTTCAACGGGCCGGCGTGGCAGGCGTCCGTCGGCGACATGGTGCCGCGGGCAGAGCTGCCGGGCGCGGTGGCGCTCAACAGCATGGGTTTCAACATAGCCCGCAGCGCGGGTCCTGCCATCGGCGGCGCCATCGTTGCGGCCGCAGGTGCCGCTGCGGCGTTCGCGGTGAGCGCGGTCAGCAACATCGGGCTGATTGTCGTGCTGCTGCGCTGGCGTCCACCCGCGAATCCACAGACGCTGCCGCGGGAAACCCTCGGCATCGCGGTCGGCGCGGGCGTCCGTTTTGTCGCCGGATCGCCCGCCATTCGCACGGTTCTGGTGCGCAGCGCGGTGTTCTGCATCGCGGCAAGCGGACTCATGGCGCTGATGCCGCTACTCGCCAAGGACAGGCTCGGCGGCGGACCGCTCACCTATGGCCTGCTGCTGGGTGCGTTTGGCGTCGGCGCGGTTGCCGGCGCTGTCGGAAACGCGAAGCTGCGCCAACGGATATCGACCGGGGCCATCGTGGGCTGGACCAGTGTCGCGTTCGCCCTCGCCGGGGCGATCGCCGCTGTCAGTACGCATCTGCTGGTGACGATGGCGGCGTTGCTTGTGGCCGGAGCCGGGTGGCTGTTGGCGCTTGCCACGTTCAACGTCGCCGTGCAGATGTCGGCGCCACGCTGGGTGGTCGCGCGCGCGTTGTCGATCTATCAGATGGCTGCCTTTGGCGGCCTGGCGAGCGGAAGCTGGCTGTGGGGTGAAGTCGCGGCAAGCACGAGTGTCACCCTGGCACTGCTGGCGGCATCCGTCGTCATGCTCGGCGGCGCGGCGCTGGGACGCTGGTGGCCGGTGGCGCAAACCAAGGAGCTCAACCTCGACCTGCTGCACCTGTGGAAAGAGCCGAGCACGGTCGTCCCCGTCGACGGGCGAACCGGCCCGGTCGTGATCACGATCGAATACGCGATTCGTGAGGCAGATCTCGCGGAGTTCATGGGAGCAATGGTCGAGCGACGTCGCGTCCGGCGCCGCGACGGCGCGCGAAATTGGCGGCTGCTGCGTGATCTCGCCGACCCCGAGGTCTGGATCGAGCGTTACGAGACGCCCACGTGGCTCGACTACGTTCGCCACAACAGTCGCAAGACCCACCACGACGCGGCGATATCCGAGCGTATCCGGGCCCTACACTGCGGTCACGATGGGCCTGTCGTGCGACGCATGATCGAACGACAGTGCGCACCGATTGCCCCCAGACCAGCGCGCGAGCGGCTGATTGATCCCACCCGGGTGCCATAGGCCAGAAGATCTGCATCGACTCGGTCTTCCTCGACGAATACTTCAGCAGCCTCGATCCGGGTTAGCTCGAGTTCGAGCTGGACGCGCTCGACTGTCTCAATGCCCAGGGCAAGCTGATCGGAGGGATCAGCCATGTCGATGCGGTGAAGGAGCGTATCCCGGTGCAGATTCAGGTGCGCAAGACGCGGGGAATGGGGCACAGCGCTGTTCTCTGCCCTTGATGGTTTAGTTGTCTGAAGCCAAGTTGGCCCACAGTTGAGAAAAATTGGCGAGCAGTGAGCCGGCCGCTTTCGGCCAAGAGCAGTCCTTGGCGTCTGCGCTCGACAGCGGCTGATGAGGCGAGCCCGGCAAGCTGCAGGGTGCGACCGCCTCGTAGCAAAACAAACCTCCGGCACTGCAAATAGCGAGGCATCGTGGCTTTGCTAGCGTAAGGTTGACTGCGGATTGAGATGGATGTTGCTAGTCGGTAGCTCTCATACGTTGAAAGGGACGGTGCGCCGCAATCGTGCCCATATCCTTTTCAGATTAAACATAGAAGACCATTCGACATGAAACTACTGGAACCGATCACCATCGGCGGTGTCACTTTCAAGAACCGCGTCATGTTCCCTCCGCTCACGACAGGGTATGAGGCCAAGGACGGCAGCATCAGCGCGCAGAGCCGGGCGTTTTACACGCGCCTTGCCAAGGGCGGAACTGGCTACATCGTTCTGGGAGATGTCGCACCTATCCGCAGCTTTGCTCCTACCCCCAAGCTGTTTGACGACCGCCAGATCGAGAGCTTCCGCCTACTCGCTGACAACGTGCATGCCTATGGCACAAAGCTCGGTGTGCAGATTTTTTACCCCGAATACGACGTTGATGCCCTCAACGCGCTGTTTGACAACGGCGAAATGGACAACGTGCGCACGCGGTTGCACCACGATATGCAGCACTTCGTCAATGACGTCACCGAAGACACCCTGATGCAAATCATCGACAAGATGTGCGCCTGTGCGGTGCGCGCGCAGAAAGCGGGTGTGGACGTGGTACAGGTGCATGGGGACAGGCTTGTGGGTGCGCTGTGCAGCACAAAAATGAACCAGCGGACAGACAGATACGGCGGCTCTTTTGAGAACCGCACGCGTTTTGCATTGATGCTGGTGCGTGCGCTGAAAAGGGCCGTGCCGAGTATGGTCCTTGAATACAAATTGTCCGTTGTCACGCCAGAGCGCGGCAAAGGCGGCATTGATGAGGTCGACGCGCCGCAGTTCGCGAAATGCCTTGAGGAAGCTGGCGTCGATATGCTGCATGTGGGGCAGGCCAACCACACGGGCAACATGGCAGACACAATCCCGCCGATGGGCGTTCAGCCCTACGGGTTCTTTGTGGAGATCACAGGTGCGGTGAAAGAGGCCGTCTCGATCCCGGTCAGTACGTCGGGGCGCATCATCGACCCCGAAATGGGAGAGGGTGTGCTGCAGTCCGGCAAGGCCGACATGATCGGCATTGGCCGTGCGCTATTGGCCGACCCCGACTGGGCGAACAAGGCCGCGGCAGGAAAGGCGTTGGATATCGTTCGGTGCATTTCGTGCAACGAGGGTTGCGTCGACGCGGTCCTCAACCGCGCGTTCATCGCCTGCGTGGTCAATCCCGAGAACGGCTTTGAGGAAACCCGAAAAATCACACCTGCGAAGACCGCGAAAAATGTTGTGATCATCGGAGGCGGTCCTGCAGGGCTTGAGGCGGCGCGGGTGGCTGCGAAAAAGGGCCACCGCGTCACGCTGTTCGAGAAAGAAGCCCGCCTGGGCGGGCAGCTGAACATTGCCGACGTGCCGCCGCGCAAGATCGAAATACGCCGCGCCACAGAAGATCTTGTCCACGCGGTACGCAGGGAGGGCGTAACGCTGCGCTTGGGCGAAATCGCCACCCCCGAAAGTGTGACGGCATTGGCGCCCGATGCGGTGATCCTGGCGGTCGGCGCATCGAGCTTCACACCCCCGATCCCTGGCGTCCATGGACCGAATGTGCGGGATGCGTGGAAGGTGCTTGCAGGAGAGCAGGAGGTATCCGGGCGCGTGGCAATTGTGGGTGGCGGGGTGGTCGGTTGCGAGACCGCAGAGCACCTTGGCGCGCAGGGTTACAAGGTCTCCGTCGTGGAAATGCAGGGGCAGATTGCCAACGGCCTGAGCACCACGGTTTTACCCACCATGCTTGAAAATTACAGAAAGTTCGGGGTGGAGCAATACACGGGGCACAAGGTGTTGGAAATTGCGATGGGCCAACTGGTCTGTACGGACCCGGGCGGCAAAGTTGTGAAAATACCCTGCGACAGTGTTGTCATCGCCAGCGGCGCTCGCCCTGTCACATTCGACACTGCAGCGCTGATTGAGCAAGGCGTCGAGGTTGTCATGGTCGGGGACTGCCGCGAAGTCGCCGATATTTCATACGCGACCAAAACTGCCTATGACGCGGCGAATGCGCTTTGAAGTCGGACGCAAATGCCACAAAAAATGTCTCCCGTGGTGCGAATATCGCGCAACGAAAGCGCTGTTTGAGTTGAGGTCAACGCGAATGGCGTTTTCGTGATTGACTGCCTTCGGTAGAGGAACCCAGCGGGATGGGTTGAATGGCTGCTCTGAGGCTCTATCAGGATCCAGAGCCAGCGACCGCACTATCAGATGCGGGAGACCGCTTTGGGTCAAAAACGGTCCTTCCCAGAACTGCCACGGAGCCATCGGCTTGGGCCCGTAGAAGTTAAAACTCCAGATCCAACGCCGCACATAAATAATCCACAAACGGCCCCAGCGAGACCAAGTCGGCAGCAATCGTTTCGCGCAGCTTCTGTCCGGTCATCACGGAGTCGTCCAGCGGTCGCACGAACACCCAGTTGCGGTGCTTCAGGTCGTCGATGAACTCGAAATCGGCGGGGAACCCACGCGGTGGCCGCACCAGCTTGTTCTCCTGCCCAAAGTCGAAGCGCTTGCGCAGCTTTGGCGAATGCGCGGTCGCTTTCCAGCTGGCCGGGTTGTCGAGGATGAAGTGGCGGATGCGGAGCTGGGTTTTCGGTTCGGGATGCCACAGGCCGGCGCCGACGAAGCTCGCGCCGGGCTGCAGGTGGATGTAGAACGACGGTGCAGCCACTTCGCGGCGGCGTTCGTGGAACAGGCGCGCGCCCTGCCAGCTTTTGTACGGCGATTTGTCGTGCGAGAAGCGGGCGTCGCGGTATATGCGGAACATCGAGCCGCCGACGGTGCGCGGGTCGGCGCGGAAATGCTGGCTGACGGCGGCCAGGTCCGGTTGCAGGTCGGTGATCAGGCGCAGGAACGGCTGGCGCACGTGCGCCTCGTACTGCGGCTTGTGCTCGTTGAACCAGGGCTTGTTGTTGTGCGACGCCAGTCCGCGCAGGAACTTCAGGCTGGCATTGCTGAAGTAGGTGGTCATAGCGATTGCTGCAGCTGTTGGCCCCATTGCTGCAGGTGGTCCAGCAGCGCGAGGCGGTCGGGTTGGTCGTGGTGTTCAGTGCGCAGGGCGTCGATCTGGGTGAAATACTCCGGCAGGGTCTGTTCGCCCAACCGCGCGGCGTCATCCAACAGGCGCCGGCGTCGGTAATCGTTCCACTGCTGGCGCTCGGTGTCCGACAGGTGCTCAGGAAAATTGCGTGCCCGGTAGCGGAACAGCAGCTCAGGCAGTCGCTGATCGCGGAAACCGAAGTCACGCTCCGCCAATGCCTGCGGATCGCTGCTGCGGATCTCTGAAAACAGTCGCTTGTCAGCGCCGTCCAGAAAGCCGTCGTAGATGCTGGCGTCCACGTCGGACGGCTCGTAGTCGCGTTTCGCGCCGAACACCGTGCGCAGCTTCTCGGCCAGTTCCGGTCCGGCCTCGCGCAGGCGTGCGGCACGCGACTCGGCCAGTTCGCGGTCGATACCCAGACGCTCAAAATCCGCCGGGCGCAGGTGATCCCACGCCGACAGGGCGGGGCTGCGGTTGAGGTGGATCTCCTTCAGTGCGACCCGCTCGACGCCCTCGGGCAGGTCGGCGGCACGCACGTACAGGCGGGCGGAGATCTGTTCGGCATCCAGCGTGAGCAGGCTTTCCGGGTCCTGCGCGAGATCGAACACGATCAAGCGGCTGTCGATAAACGGGTGGCGGGCGAGGGGGATCACCGGGGCGGCGCACAGTCGGCTGGCCGGGAAGCGCTGTGACACGTTGAGCACCGGGGTCATCGCCACCACGTCCAGCAGGCTGGCGGCGTATCGTTTGTCGCGCAGGCGTAGGGTGTAGTCCCACAGGCGCGGCTGGGCGGTTTTGAGCTTGCGGGCCATGCCGATCAGCGCACGCACGTCCGACAGGGCTTCGTGGGCGTCACCCTCGCGCACGCCGTTGGCCTCGGCCAGATGCTCCAGCCGGAATGAGGTCGCGCCGTCCTCGCGTTTTGGCCAGACGATACCTTCCGGGCGCAGCGCGTGGGCGAAGCGCAGCACGTCGAGCAGGTCCCAGCGCGAGTTGCCGCCGCGCCATTCGCGCTCATACGGGTCATAGAAGTTGCGGAACAGGCCGTGGCGGACGAACTCGTCGTCAAAGCGCAGTGAGTTGTAGCCCAGGGTGCAGGTTTCGGGGCGTGCCATCTCGTCAAAGATCAACGCCAGTGCGTCGCGTTCGCTGATGCCCTCGCGCAGGGCATGCTGGGGCGTGATGCCGGTGACCAGTGTCGCCATCGGCGAGGGCAGTACGTCGTCCGCGGGTTTGACGAAGATGCTGATTGGCTCGTCGATAGTGTTGAGGTCGACATCGGTGCGGATCGCCGCAAACTGCGAGATACGCGTGCGGCGCGGATCGGTGCCGAAGGTCTCCAGGTCGTAGAACAGGAAGCTGGCTGCCATCGACTCAGAGTTCCTCGGGCAGCGATGGCAGACGGGCTTCCACCAGCGCATCGGCGACGTCCCAGTCCAGCCCGTCCAGCGACGCGCGTCCGCGCGTCAGTTCAACCAGCAACGCGTGTTGGATGTCGCCGCGCTCCAGCGCCATCGCATAGGGCAGGTGGGTGAAGCTGACCATCGAGTAGCGCGGCAGGAAGCGGTCTGGATGGCGCGCGGCCAGGCGGTTGCCCAGTTCGCGTTGCAGCAGGTAGTCGTCGTTGTCCACGTGGTCGCGCATCTCGAGATAGTTCTCCAGCGCCATCTGCTGGATCGCCCGTGCGTTGGGCAGGCGCTCGGTCTGGAAGCCGGCAAACGCCTCGCCGCGGTCGGCGGTCTGCAGCAGGTGGTTGGCCAGCGACACGCAATCCTCGAACGCGCAGTTCATGCCCTGACCGTGGAACGGCACCATCGCGTGGGCGGCATCTCCGATCAGCACCGCACGGTCGTCCAGATGCCACCGATCCAGATACAGCGTGCCCAGCACGCCGGTCGGGTTGTGGTCGAAGTCGTGCTCCAGGTTCGGGATCAGTCGGGAGGCATCCGGGAAGTCGCGATCGAAGAACGCCCGCGCCTGCTCGCCATTGGTGATGGTGTCGAAACCCGGCACGGTCGCCCCATTCGATTCGTTGGGTAGAAACAACGTGACCGTGAAGGTGCCCTCGTCGTTCGGAAGCGCGATGCACATGTAGCGGCCGCGCGGCCAGATATGCAGTGCGTTCGGCTCGATCTGGAAGCCGCCGTCCGGACCGGGCGGGATCTCCAACTCCTTGTAGGAGTGGCCGAGGAACTCGCTGCGCTCGCCCAGCTCGCACACGCCGGCCATCGCCTGGCGCAGGGACGAGCCGGCGCCATCGGCACCTACCAGCGACTCAAAGTGGATCTCGCGAACGGTGTCGTTCCGGTCATCGCCGAAGCGGGCAATCCGGGCATCGAAGTCGACGCTGTCCAGCCGGTGGTGAAAGTGGATGCGGGCACCGGCGCGCTCGGCGATGTTCAGCAGGACTTCGTTGAGCTCGCCGCGGTGCACCGACCAGATCACTTCGCTGTCGTCGCGGCCGTAGCGTTGCAGGTCCAGATGGCCATCGGCGAAGTGCACCATGCGCCCGCGCATCATCACCGTCTGCTCCATCACCGCGTCGTCGGCATCGGCCTGACGCAGTGCGTGCCTGCCGCGTTCGGCCAGCGCGAGGTTGATCGAGCGGCCGCGCTCGTAACCCAGCTCGCGCAGGTCGCCGCGCTTCTCGTACACGTCGACCTGCCAGCCGCGTTGGGCGAGCAGGGTGGCCAGCAGCGCACCGGCCAGACCGGCACCGGCAATGGTCAGGTGGGGCGCATCGGCGTGGTGGCCCGTAGCCGGTGGCGGCTCGGTTGATGCCGAAGTGCTGGCGGGGATCGGCCCGACCATGGTCAGCGGGTCTTCCGCCACGCGTCCACGCCGTCGGCGAAACGCAGGATGTCCTGATGGGTGTTGTACAGCGGTGCCGGCGAGATGCGGATCACGTCCGGCTCGCGCCAGTCGCCCAGCACACCGTTGGCAGCCAGGTGGTCGAACAGGGAACGACCGAGCTCGCGACCGCCCCGCACGCGGATCGACAGCTGGCAGCCGCGATCATCGGGATTGGCCGGGCTCAGCACCTCCAGCGTGTCGGCCAGCCGCTGCTTGATCAGCGACTCCAGATAACCGGTCAGGCGCAGCGATTTGGCCCGCAACGCATCCATGCCGACCTGATCGAACAGGTCCAGCGATGCGCGCAGTGGGGCCAGGCCAAGGATCGGCGGGTTGCTCAGCTGCCAGCCTTCCGCGCCCGGTGTGGGCTGGACGTCCGGTCCCATCTGGAACCGGGTGGCCGCGTCATGGCCCCACCAGCCGGCGAAGCGCGGCACCGCGCTGCGGGAGTGCCGCTCATGCACGAAGCAGCCGCCGACGGCGCCCGGTCCACTGTTGAGGTATTTGTAGTGGCACCACACCGCGAAGTCGACGTTGCTGTCGTGCAGCGCCAGCGGGATGTTGCCGACCGCATGCGCCAGATCCACACCACACAGCGCGCCCTGGGCGTGGGCGATGCGGGTGATCTCGGCGACATCGAACGCCTGGCCGGTGCGGTATTGCACGCCCGGCCACAGCACCAGCGCGAGACGATGGCCGTGCTCGGTGATGGCCTGCTCGATCGCCGCCATTGAGAACAGTCCGCCGGGCAGGTCCGCGGCGACCTCGATCAGGTCGGTCGCCGGATCAAACCCGTGGAAGGCGATCTGTGACTCGACGGCGTAGCGATCACTGGGGAACGAGCCGGCCTCGATCAGGATCGCCGGGCGCTCGCTGGTCGTGCGGTAGAAGCTGACCATCATCAGGTGCAGGTTCGCGGTCAGCGAGTTCATCGCGACAACTTCTTCCGGCTGGGCGCCCACAATCCGGCCCAGCGGCTCGCGCATCAGCTGGTGGTAGCCCATCCACTGCGAGTTGCCGCGGAAGTGCCCTTCGACCGCCTCCATCGACCACTTGTCCAGCACGTCCTCGACCTGGGCGCGCACGCCGCGCGGCTGCAATCCCAGCGAGTTGCCAACGAAGTAGGCCTGGTCGCCGTCGGCGTGCTGAGGGATGTGGAACTGCGCGCGCAGGGTGGGCAGCGGGTCGGCTGCGTCCAAAGACGCTGCGTGCTCAAGGGAGTGGAGTGCGGTCATGAGGTCGTGTGTCCCAGCAGGTTGGAGCGCGCGCTCGGCGCGGCGATGGGCAGGCGGTGGGTGCGCGGGTGCGGCGCGCAGCAGGTCATGCGAAGCGGGACTTCGGCAAGCCGAGCCATTCGAGTGCGGTGCCGTGGTACAGGCGTTGCTGCTCCTGTTCTGCAAGACCGAGCGCATCGATACCGGCGCCCGGGGTCTGCTCGCCCAGCGGAAACGGGTAGTCGGTGCCGAGCATCACCCGGTCCACGCCGCAGGTGTCGAGCAGGTAGCGCAGAGCGGCATCGTCAGCCACCCAGGAATCGAAATACAGCCGGCGCAGGTACTCGCGCGGATTGCGCGGGTTGTCGGTGGCGACCAGGTCGGGACGCATGTTGAAGCCGTGCTCGATGCGTCCGATGGTGTACGGGAAGCTGCCGCCGCCGTGGGCCAGGCACACCTTCAGCTTCGGCAGTCGCTCCAGCACCCCGCCAAACACGAGGCAGCAGGCGGCACGCGACTGCTCGGCGGGCATGCCCACCAGCCATGGCAGCCAGTACTTGGGCATGCTGTCGGTGCCCATCATGTCCCATGGATGCACGAGGATCGCGGCGCCCAATTCGCTGGCCGCCTGGAAGAATTCGAACAGCTCCGGCGCGTCCAGGTTCCAGTGTTCATCAGGCGATCTACCGACGTGGCTGCCGATCTGCACACCCTGCAATCCGAGCTGGTCCATGCAGCGCTCCAGCTCCTGCACCGCCAGACGGGGCGACTGCAGCGGCACGGTGCCGATGCCCGCGTAATGGCGCGGGTAGTCGCGACACGTCGCTGCCATGTGGTCGTTGAGCGCCTGGTGCAGCTCCAGCGCGTGATGCGGCCGCGCCCAGTAGGAGAACATCACCGGCACCGTGCTCAGCACCTGCACCTGCACGCCAAAACTGGCGTAGTCGTCGATGCGCTCCTGCGGGTTCCAGGTCTTGGACCAGATTTCGCGGAAGAATTTGCCGTCTTTGTAGATCCGGTGACGCCCGTCCTCGGTGTGGTGGATTACCGGAAACCGCAGGTCGCCGTACTTGCGCGCAAGGTCGGGCCAGTTCTGCGGCAGGTAGTGGGCGTGGGTGTCGATCTTGAGCATGGGACCAGTCTATCCGCCCGGCTCAGGTGTCCGGCATCACGTACTTGTCGGGGGCCGGATTGAGGTGCCCGCACTGCCCGCAGGTGCGGTGTTCGGTGGAGGCGTAGAAGCGGTCGAACACCGGCGGCAGGTCGATCTCGATGTCATGCAGGCGGAAGAACTCCTCGTAAAGTTTGTGGTTGCAGCGCTCGCAGAACCACATCAGGCCGTCGTCCTCGTCTGCCAGGCGTCGGCGCTCGATTACGAGCCCGATCGAGCCGGGCATCCGTTGCGGGGAATGCGGAACACGCGGTGGCAGCAGGAACATCTCGCCGGCCCGGATCGGGATGTCGCGCGGTGCCATGACCCCGTCCGCGTCGGCCTCCTGGATGCGGAGCACCATCTCCCCCTCGATCTGATAGAACCACTCGGGCCCTTCCTCGAAGTGGTAATCAGTGCGCACGTTCGGCCCGCCGACGACCATCACGATGAAGTCGCCGTCGTAGACCACCTTGTTGCCGACCGGCGGCTTCAGCAGGTGGCGGTGTTCCTCGATCCAGGCCTGCAGGTTGAGGGGGTTGGGCAACATGGTCAGTTCTCCACGACGGCAATGCACTTCAGCTCGATGGCGATGGGGGTGGGCAGGGCATCGACACCCACCGTGGTCCGGCACGGCGCGCTGGCCGCATCCGGAAAGTGCTCGGCCCAGACCGCGTTGAACGTGGCGAAGTCCGAGTCCATCCGGGTCAGGTAGACGGTGACGTCCACCATGTCCTCCCAGCGTGCGCCGCTGGCGGCCAGTACCGCGCGTACGTTGGCAAAGGTGGCCAGCACCTGCGCGCGGATGTCGTGGGAAACCAGACCACCTTCGGCGTCCACCACGTTGCCCGGCACGGTGTTGTCTACCGGGTTGCGCGGGCCGATGCCGGACAGGAACAGCAAACCGCCCACACCTCGTGCGTGCGGGTAGTGGCCCACCGCCCGCGGCGCTGCATCAGCCTGCACCCCGGTCGGCATCTCAGCGGTCCTCGCGGTCGGCGTAGATGCGCGCCAGGGCGGCCGAGTGGCGCGCGGGCATGGTGTGGAGGTTGTCCATGTCGATGCCCAGGTCATGCACCCGGCCGTCGCGCAGGGTGTAGACCCAGCCGTGCACGGCGAGTGGCTGCCCGCGCTCCCAGCAATCGCGCACCACGGTGGAGTGGCAGACGTTGATGACCTGCTCAAGCACGTTCAGCTCGCACAGGCGGTCGTGGCGCAGCTCCTCGCTGCACAGCTGGCTGAGGAAGGAGGCGTGGGTTTCGGCCACGTTGGTGACGTGGCGGATCCAGTTGTCCGACAGGCCCACGCGTTGGTCGGTCAGCGCCGCGTGCACACCGCCACAGCCGTAATGGCCGACCACCAGGATGTGCTTGACCTTCAGCACGTCCACGGCGAACTGGATCACCGACAGGCAGTTGAGGTCGCTCTGCACCACCACGTTGGCGATATTGCGGTGGACAAAGACCTCGCCTGGCGCAACGTCGATGATCTGGTTGGCCGGCACCCGCGAGTCGGAGCAGCCAATCCACAGGTATTCCGGCGCCTGCTGCCGCGACAGCCGCTCAAAAAAGGTCGGGTCTTCGGCGCGGATGCGCTCGGCCCATTCGGAGTTCCTGCGCAGCAGGTCGGGGATCGAATTCATTGAGTCTCTAGTCCAGGTGGATGCCGACGTTGCGCACGTCGGTGAAGAATCGCATGGCCTCCACGCCGCCTTCGCGACCGAGGCCGGATGCACCGCTGCCGCCAAACGGCGTGCGCAGGTCGCGCTGCATCCAGGTATTGATCCACACCACGCCGGCGCGCAATTGGGCGGCGAGGCGGTGGGCGCGGTTGAGGTCGCGCGTCCACAACGACGCAGACAGGCCATAGTCGCCGGCATTGGCCAGCGCCAGCGCGTGGGAATCGTCGTCGAAGGGCTGCAGGGTGACGACCGGACCGAAGATCTCCTCGCGATTGGTCACGCAATCCGGGCCGAGGCCTTCCAGCACGGTCGGCGTGATGAACCAGCCCGCGTGCTCCAGCGCCTGGCCGCCGCACAGCACCGTGGCGCCTTCGTGGCGCGCCCGGTCGATCGCTGCCATGACCTTGTCGAAGTGGGCCTGTGACACCACCGGTCCCAGATCGGTGTCGGCGAGCTGCGGGTCGCCGGCGCGCAGTGCGCTGGTGCGCTCGACCAGGGCATCGCGGAATTCAGGGAAGATGCTGCGCTCCACCAGCATGCGCGAGCCGCACAGGCAGATCTGGCCGGCGTTCTGGAAGGCGGAGCGCACCAGCAGGTCCAGATTTTCGCGCCAGTCGCTGTCGGCGAATACCAGGGTCGGATTCTTGCCTCCCAGTTCCAGCGATGTCCGGCGCAGCAGCGGACCGGTCAGCCCGGCGATGCGACGGCCAACCGCAGTGCTGCCGGTGAAGGTCACTGCCTTGACCTGCGGATGGACCACGAGCGGCTCGCCAGCCTCCGAACCGGTGCCATGGACGATGTTCAGCACCCCTGCGGGAAAACCAATCTCCGCCGCCAGCTCGCCCAGCATCGTGGCAGACAACGGGGTGACTTCCGAGGGTTTGGCGACGACCGTGTTGCCCGCCGCCAGAGCCGGAGCGACTTTCCAGGACAGCAGGTACAGCGGCAGGTTCCACGGCGTGATTGCCGCCACCACGCCCAGTGGCGGGCGCAGGGTGTAGTTCAGGCCCGCCTGGCCGTGGTGCGACTCGCTGGCGAACTGGGTCGCCGCATGGGCGAAGAAACGCAGGTTGCTGACCGCGCGCGGAACCTCGATTTCCCGCGCCAGCCGGATCGGCTTGCCACCGTCGCGACATTCGGCGGCCGCGAAATCCTCCAGCCGGTTCTCCAGCGCCGCGGCCAGCTTCTCCAGCCAGCGCGCCCGCTCGGTATTGGGCAGCGCCGACCACTGCGGAAACGCGTCGGATGCAGCCGCTACCGCACGATCAACGGTTTCACTGTCACCGGCCGCGACGCCTGCGTACACCTCGCCCGTGGCGGGATTGGCGACATCGATCCGCGTCTCGGCGTGTTCGGCCTGGCCGTTTATCCAGTGGGGCAGCTGCATCCGGGAAGCTTACCGCTGCACCGCGGTCACAACGAGCGCGTACGGCCGCCGTCCACCGGCAGGTTGACCCCGGTGATGTAGGCCGCCGCGGGCGAGCACAGAAACGCGATGGCCGCTGCGGTTTCCTCGGGCCGGGCGAAGCGGCCCATCGGGATCTCGGCGACCATCTCGCTGAAGACCTCGGCGCGGCTGCGGCCGGTGCGCTCCATCGTGGTTTCGATGATCTGGTCGATGCGTGGCGTCTGCGTCGAGCCGGGCAGCACGTTGTTGACGGTGATGCCGTGCGGCGCGAGCTCGTTGGCCAGCGTCTTCGCCCAGCTGGCGACGGCCCAGCGCGTGGTGTTGGACACGCCGAGGCCCTTGATCGGCTCCTTCACCGAGGTCGAGATGACGTTGACGATGCGGCCATAACTGTCGCGTTCCATGCCCGGAATCACCGCTTCGGTGACCACGTGGTTGGCCAGCAGGTGCTGGCGCAGCGCGGTCTCGAACTGGGCGACATCCGTGCCCTGGACGGTGCCCGGTGGAGGGCCGCCGCTGTTGTTGACCAGAATGTGCACAGGCTTGCCGGCAGCGAGCGCCTGCACCTGGGACTGGAGGGCGTCGATGTCGTCCGAGTCGCACGCCAGCCAGCCGTGAGCCTGCGAGGCGTGCGGACGTGGCAGCTCCGCGGACAGCTCCAGCAACAGCTGGCCGCGGCGCGCGACCATGGTGACGTCCGCACCCAGCGCGGCCAGCGCCTGCGCCGTGGCCAGGCCGATCCCCTGCGAGGCACCGCGCACGAGGGCGTGGCGGCCGATGAGGTTGATGTCCAATTTGCTCTCCTGTCAGTGGGCGCGCGGCAACGACTGCACCATCAGCACGCGCAGGCGGTCATCGTCTTCAGCGTAGGGGACCACCAGTTCCTCGAGCGCAAATCCGCGCTCGGCGGCGTCCTCGGTATCCATGCCGTCGAGCGCGGCGAATTCGGCATCCATCAGCGCCGCCCTGGCCGAGTCAGAACTGTCGTAGGCCAGGGTGTTGCCGTCGCTGTCGAGCACTTCGGCGGTGCCAGCTTCCAGCTCGCGCAGCCGCGCCCAGACGATGGTCCGCCCCAGCGTCGCCAGCCACCATTGGTCGTGGTTCATTGCATCACCGTCGCGATGGCGTACAGCACGCCGGAGCTCACCAGCCCGGCGACGATGGTCAGCAGGGAGATCCTTGCCGGCGCAGCCAGGCCGCTCAGGTTGCGGTCTCCCGCGGCCCGATAGCCGCCGCGCATCAGCCACGCCCACGCCGACGGGTTGATGAAGGCGCTGGGTCCGAAGTTCTCGAGCAACTCCGGCTGGCGATCACGCATGTGCACCAGCGTCAGCGGCCAGAAGATCACGAACGCGGTCGCGCCGGCGATCGCGGCCGCCAGGCAGAGCAGGGCGAAGAACAGGATCACCGGCGGTCACCTCTTGCGGTTTTCGACATCAATATTCGGCCTGGCCCGGCGCGCGCGGGAAGGCGATCGCGTCGCGGATGTTGGTCAGGCCGCAGACGTACACCACCAGACGCTCGAAGCCCAGGCCGAATCCGGCGTGCGGCACGGAGCCGTAGCGGCGGAAGTCGCGGTACCACTGGTAGATCTCCGGATCCAGGCCGAACTGCGCCATGCGCTTGTCCAGCACGTCCAGACGCTCCTCGCGCTGACTGCCGCCGATGATCTCGCCGATGCCCGGCGCCAGTACGTCCATCGCCGCGACCGTTTTGCCATCGTCGTTCAGGCGCATATAGAACGCCTTGATCTGCTCGGGGTAGTTGGTGACCACCACCGGCCGACCCACGTGCTGCTCAGTGAGCCAGCGCTCGTGCTCGGTCTGCAGGTCCAGGCCCCATTCGACGGGAAACTCGAACTTCTGCCCCGATTTCTGCAGCAGGGCCACCGCATCGGTGTAGTCGATCTGCTCGAAGGGCGCGTTGATGAAGCCCTCCAGACGGGTGATCGCATCCTTCTGCACGCGCTCGGCGATGAAGGCCATGTCGTCGCCACGCTCGTCCAGTACCGCGCGGAACAGGTATTTCAGGAACTCCTCGGCGACGCGCGCGTCTTCGGCCAGGTCGGCGAAGGCGATCTCCGGCTCCACCATCCAGAACTCAGCCAGGTGGCGGGTGGTGTGGGAGTTCTCGGCGCGGAAGGTCGGCCCGAAGGTGTAGACCTTGCTCAGTGCCAGCGCGTAGGCCTCCGCGTTGAGCTGGCCCGACACGGTCAGGAAGGTTTCCTGGCCAAAGAAGTCGCGGGTGTAGTCAACACCTCCGGCCTTGTTGCGCGGCGCGTTGGCCATGTCCAGCGTGGACACGCGGAACATCTGGCCGGCGCCCTCGGCATCGGAGGTCGTGATGATCGGCGTGCTGATCCAGAAGTAGCCGTCTTCGTGGAAGTAGCGGTGGACCGCCTGGGCCAGGCAATGGCGGATCCGGGTGACGGCACCAAACAGGTTGGTGCGTGGCCGCAGGTGGGCCACCTCGCGCAGGAACTCCAGCGAATGCGCCTTGGGCTGGATCGGGTAGGTTTCCGGGTCATCCACCCAGCCGACGACTTCAAGGGTCTCGGCACGGATCTCGAAGCCCTGGCCCTTGCCCTGGGAGGCGACCAGCTCGCCGGTGACGATGACCGAACAGCCCGCGGTGAGGTGCTTCACCTCGCTGTCGTAGTTGGACAGCGTATTGGGGGCAACGACCTGGATCGGTGCGAAGCAGGAGCCATCGCTGACGTTGACGAAGCTCAGGCCGGCTTTCGAGTCGCGCCGGGTGCGTACCCAGCCGCGAACCGTGATTTCGCCGCCCACCGGCAACTTGCCCGCCAGTGCGTGTTCGATGCTGATAATGGTCATGCTCGCACCGCCGTCATGCCTTGAATCCTTGCCTGTAGGGGCCAATATTGAAAGCGTTGGAGTTTACCGGAGTGCTTGCGTGAACGCCGATCCGGCCCCGTCGCCGCACCCCGGTATCATGGCCCCATCGCAGCAGGAGATTTCATGAGCATTACCCTTACCCCCGCCGCGGTTGCCCGCGTCCAGCGATTCCTTGCCGACGCGCCCGACGCCATCGGCCTTCGCTTCGGTGCCAAGAAAACCGGCTGTTCGGGTTGGCAGCACTTCGCCGATCTGGCAACTGACGAACGCGCCGGCGACAGCGTGTTTGAAGATGGCGGCGTTAAAATCTACGTTGACATGCTGAGCCTGCCACAGGTGGACGGCACCCAGATCGACGTGGTCAAGCACCGCCTCGGCGACCAGTTCATGTTCCGCAACCCGAATGCCAACGCCGAATGCGGCTGCGGTGAGAGCTTCACCACCGCCGCCGACCTGGCCTGATCCCCACCCAGCTGGTTGCGACGCGATAAAGCTGCGATAATTCGCGGCTTCCCTCGGCGTTGCCGTTGGAACCTTGCCCCACCGTGCCATATCGGTTCCGGGGGGCTGACCGGTCGCAAGACCGACATCCACAAGGACACCACACATGCGTCATTACGAAATCGTGTTCCTGGTCCATCCAGACCAGAGCGAGCAGGTGCCTGCCATGGTCGAACGCTACAAGGGCGTGATCGAAGCGGGCGAAGGCAAGGTCCACCGTCTTGAAGACTGGGGCCGCCGTCAGCTGGCATACCCGATCGCCAACCTGGTCAAGGCCCACTACGTACTCATGAACATCGAGTGCAGCCAGACCGTCCTCAACGAACTGGTCGACAGCTTCCGCTTCAACGACGCGATCCTGCGCCACCTGGTGATCAAGCGTGACGAGGCAGACACCGAGCAGTCCCTGATCATGAAGTTCAAGGACGAGAAGAGCGACAAGCCGGAGCGTTCCGACCGGGGCGAGCGTCGTCGTCGTGACGATGACGACACCGACGGCGACGACAAGTCTGATGACAAGTCCGACGCCGACAAGGACGACGCAGACTCGTCCGACGCCGCCTAATCCGCCTGATCACGCCCCTCCAGGAGCAGCATTCCCATGTCCAAATTTTTCCGCCGCCGCAAGTTCTGCAAGTTCACCGCCGAGGGCGTGAAGGAGATCGATTACAAGGATCTCAACACCCTGCGCCAGAACATCACCGAGACCGGCAAGATCGTTCCCAGCCGCGTCACCGGCACCAAGGCGCGCTACCAGCGCCAGCTCGCCACGGCGATCAAGCGCGCGCGTTACCTCGCGCTGATCCCGTACACCGACAACCACAACGCCTGATCCCGGCGCCTCCTTCACCGGAGGCCAGGGCACACGCCCGTTCGGACAGCCACAGTTGCGGGGCCTTCCGCCCCGCTAACGAATACGGAGCAACACCATGCAACTGATCCTCCTCCAGGCCGTGCAGAACCTCGGCCAGCTCGGCGACAAGGTCGACGTCAAGCCCGGCTACGGCCGCAACTACCTCGTGCCGCAGGGCAAGGCCACGCCGGCCACCGCCGCCAACCTGGCCGACTTCGAGGCGCGCCGCGCCGAGTACGAAGCCAAGGCCAAGGAGCAGCACGCCGACGCCGAGAGCCGCCAGGCCAAGCTGGAAGGCGCCGAGATCACCATCCGCGCCAACGCGTCCACCGAAGGCAAGCTGTACGGTTCGGTGACCACCCGCGATGTCGCCGAGGCGCTGACCAAGGCCGGCTACGCGGTCGAGAAGTCCGAGGTGATCATGGGCGAGGGCGCCATCCGCCACACTGGTACCTACGAGGTGGTCATCCACCTGCACGCCGATGTCGAGAGCACCGTTTCGGTGATCGTCGAAGGCGAGCTGGCCTGATCAAGGCCGGGGCCGGGCGTCCAGCCCGGTCCGCCAGATGGTCCAAGCGAAGGGCACCGCAAGGTGCCTTTCGTGTTTCCGCGATATCGATGCGGACATCGGCAGTCGCCGTCGCACCGGCTGCGACACCGCGGGGACAGGCTCGTGGGACGTTGTCCCGCGCTGTCCACCGGTTATCCACAGACTTGTCTGCAACCCTCGCGCACGTCCGGCTCTAGGATGGGCGCTCGGCCCGCGTCGACCACGACGCGCGGCCCCTGTCAGGAATTTCCCCTCGATGAGTGCACGTCCCGGCTACCGCGGTGAACACCGCGGTGATTCCCGCTTCGAGAGCCGCGCCGACCAGCGGCTCGACCAGCTGCGCGTTCCGCCCCAGTCGATCGAGGCGGAGCAGGCGGTGCTTGGTGGATTGATGCCCGCCCCCGAGGCCTACGACATCGTCGGCGACAGCATCGGCGAGCACGACTTCTACCGCCGCGACCATCAGCTGATCTTCCGGGCCATCCGCGAGCTTGCGGAGAAGAGCCGGCCATTCGACGCGGTGACGCTGGGCGAGTGGTTCGAGTCGATGGGCGAGGGCGAGCAGGTCGCCGGTGGCGCTTACCTGATCGAGCTGGCGAGCACGACGCCATCGGCCGCCAACATCAAGGCCTACGCCGAGATCGTTCGCGACAAGGCGGTGCTGCGCAAGCTGATCGAGGTCGGTACCACCATCGTCAATGACGGCTTCCAGCCCGAAGGGCGCGAGAGCAGCGAGATCCTGTCGGCCGCCGAGCAGCAGGTTTTCGCGATCGCCGAGGCCGGCGCGCGCGGGCGCACCGATTTCACCGCGATCAACACCGCGCTTTCGGAAGCGTTCGACGTGCTCCAGACGCGCTACGCGGCCGGCGGCTCGGTGACGGGCCTGTCCACCGGCTACACCGAGCTGGACGAGATGACTGCCGGCCTGCAGCCGACCGACCTGCTGATCCTCGCGGCCCGGCCGGCCATGGGTAAAACCACGCTGGCGCTCAACATCGCCGAATACGCGGCGATCAAGAGCAAGAAGGCGGTCGCGGTCTTCTCGATGGAGATGTCCGCCAGCCAGCTGGCCTTGCGCCTGATTTCCTCCAACGGACGGGTCAATGCGCAGCGTCTGCGTACCGGACAGCTGGAGGATGAGGACTGGAGCAGGGTCACCAGCGCGATCCGGATGCTGAAGGAATCCAAGATCTTCATCGACGACACGCCTGGCCTGTCACCCGACTCGCTGCGGGCCAAGGCCCGCCGCCTCAAGCGCGAGCACGACCTGGGCCTGGTGGTGGTCGACTACCTGCAGTTGATGGCGGTACCGGGCAATACCGAGAACCGCGCGACGGAGATCTCCGAGATCTCCCGCTCGCTGAAGCACCTGGCCAAGGAGCTCAACGTCCCGGTGATCGCGCTCTCGCAGCTCAACCGCTCGCTGGAGACGCGGACCGACAAGCGTCCGGTCATGGCCGACCTGCGCGAATCGGGCGCCATCGAGCAGGACGCGGACGTGATCATGTTCATTTACCGCGACGACTACTACAACAAGGAAAACTCGCCGGACAAGGGGCTGGCCGAGATCATCATCGGCAAGCAGCGAAACGGCCCGACCGGATCGATCAAGCTGAAATTCTTCGGCGAGTACACGCGCTTCGACAACCTTTCGCACGACACCGCCGGCAGCTTCGAGTAAGGGCGGTCACGTCAATTCCCGCCGGAAGCTGAACGGAATGACGGTCGTCACCCCGTTCATACTGGTGACTGGGTAGCGTTACCGCGTTATCCACGTTATTCCAACGAAAGGACACTGCTCATGAAGAATCCGACCAAATACGTTCTTGCCGCTGCTGTCATGGGCGCGATGCTCGCCGGTTGTGCCACCACCGGTGGTGGCTACTACGGCGGACAGGACCCCTACGGCCAGCAGCAGCCGCAGGATCCCAACGCCAAGACCAAGCAGGGCGCGGCCATCGGAGCCGTCGCGGGCGTCGTCGCCGGCCTGCTGAGTGGTAGTGACGCCACCGAGCGTCGTCAGCGCGCCCTGGTGGGCGCGGGCGTGGGTGGCCTCGCCGGCGGCGCCATCGGCAACTACCAGGACCGTCAGGAGCGCGCCCTGCGTGACCAGATGGCCGGTACCGGCGTCGATATCGTCCGTCAGGGCGACAACATCACCCTGAACATGCCCGACAACATCACGTTTGGCTTCGACAAGTCGGATCTGCAGCCGCAGTTCTACCCGGTGCTGGACAACCTGGCGCGTACCCTGAGCGAGTACAACCAGACCATCATCGAGGTGGCCGGCCACACCGACAGCGTCGGTTCGGATTCCTACAATCAGGGCCTGTCCGTGCGTCGCGCCGAGTCGGTGGGCAACTACCTGATGTCGCGCGGCGTGGTGCGCGATCGCTTCATCATCACCGGCGCGGGCAAGACCCGCCCGGTCGCCAGCAACGACACCGAGTCGGGCCGCGCGATGAACCGTCGGGTCGAGCTGACCCTGGTGCCGCTGCGCTCGTAACGCCGCGTAACCACCGGTTGACGAAAACGGGCCCCTCGGGGCCCGTTTTTTATTGTTTGTACGGACAAAGATTGACAGCCGTGCGTGGTGCGGTGCAGCATGAATCGACTCCTTTCACGGAATGCCAATGGCCAATAAGTATCAGTCCGCAGGCGATTTTCTCGCCTACGTCGCCGACCGCAACCCCAGTGAACCCGAGTTCCTGCAGGCTGTCACCGAGGTGGTGGAGAGCATCTGGCCGTTTATCGAGATCCACCCGAAATATGCGCGCTACGGATTGCTGGAGCGGATGGTCGAGCCGGAGCGGACGATCATCTTCCGGGTTCCGTGGGTGGATGATCAGGGCCAGGTGCAGGTCAACCGCGGCTACCGTGTCCAGCACAGCTTCGCGTTGGGCCCCTTCAAGGGTGGCCTGCGTTTCCACCCCTCGGTCAACCTCTCGGTACTGAAATTCCTCGCCTTCGAGCAGACCTTCAAGAACGCGCTGACGACGTTGCCCATGGGCGGCGCCAAGGGCGGCTCGGATTTCAATCCCAAGGGCAAGAGCCCGTTCGAGATCATGCGGTTCTGTCAGGCCTTCATCACCGAGCTGTTCCGGCACATCGGTGCCAATACCGACATCCCGGCCGGCGACATCGGTGTGGGCAGCCGCGAGATCGGCTTCATGGTGGGGATGATGAAAAAGCTCGGCAACCGTGCCGACTGTGTATTTACCGGCAAGGGACTCTCGCACGGTGGCTCGCTGATCCGTCCTCAGGCCACCGGCTACGGCACCGTCTATTTCGTCGAGGAGATGCTGGCGCGCAAGGGTGCGTCCCTGGATGGCCTGCGGGTGTCCGTGTCGGGTGCGGGCAACGTCGCCCAGTACGCCATCGAAAAGGCCATGGAGCTGGGTGCCAGGGTGGTCACCGTTTCCGACTCGGGCGGCACCGTGATCGACGATGAGGGCTTCACCCCTGAAAAGCTGGCCGAGCTGATGGACATCAAGAACGAGCAGTACGGCCGTGTCAGCGAGTACGCCGAGCGCATCGGTGCACGCTTCGTGCCCGACATCCGCCCGTGGGGCGTGCCAGTGGATGTCGCCCTGCCATGTGCGACCCAGAACGAGATCGACATCGACGACGCCCAGCTGCTGATCCGCAACGGCGTTATCTGTGTGGCGGAAGGCGCGAACATGCCGTCCTCGCTGGATGCTGCAAGGGCGTTTGAAGAGGCCGGTGTGCTCTACGCGCCTGGCAAGGCGAGCAACGCCGGCGGCGTCGCCACCTCGGGGCTGGAGATGAGCCAGAACGCCGCTCGCCTGTGCTGGACCGCCGAGGAGGTGGACCTGCGCCTGCACCAGATCATGAAGGGCATTCACGCCGCCTGTGTCGAGCACGGCATGCACAAGGGCGATACGTTGAGCTACCTGGACGGCGCCAACGTCGCGGGTTTCGTACGGGTCGCCGATTCAATGCTGGCGCAGGGAGTGGTCTGAGGCGGGTGCCGAGGCTGGGTGAACGAGCGCCTTACTGTGCCTCGGCCTCGGCATCGGGCTTGTGCGCGCGGAAGCGGCGCTCCATCCATTTCAGGACCGTCAGCACCACCAAGGTCAGCACCGTCGCCGAAATCGCCAATACGTAGTACTGCAGACCTGTGGCGATGCCGATCACCGCCACCATGAGCAGGGACGCCGCGGTGGTGATGCCAACGATCGCCTTCGATGAGCGACTGGCGAAGATCGTACCCGCGCCAATGAACGCGACACCCGCAATCACCGATTCCACCAGTCGCAGCGGATCCATGCGCAGCTGCTCGGGTTGCAGCACGGACACGACCGCCGGGTTGTGCAGCGTCATCAGGCCAATCCCCACCAGCAGGGCCGCCGCGCCTGCCACCAGCATGTGGGTGCGGAATCCGGCCGGCCGGTTCTTCAGCTCGCGCTCGAACCCCACCATGCCTCCCAGCACCATCGCGATAGCGGTTCCCATGATCACGTGCAACTGATCCAACCAATCCATGCATCTCTCCTGTTGTCTGCCGTACTTTCTATCAAGGGTCGCAGACCACGCCGCGTGAAACCCGCCGGCACACACCCGTGGCGCAGCCAAAAAAAAGCCCCGAGGGCTTGGTGCAGTTCCTTCCGTTCCGCACACGCGTAACCATGGGTACATTGAATGGTCACGCGTGCCAGAGAGTCTTTTCCGTATGAGAGATCACCGCACTCTTCCTGGCCTCGCTGGGGGCGCCGCTGCAGCCGCGGTCGCTACCCAGCGGTCTGCCGCCGCTAAAAACGCTTGTGCCGTCAGTTGCGTTTACGAGGGGATCATGGGACGTGGCTACGCCCGATATCTGCAGGGTCTGGTGCACTTCCAGGATTCTGGTGGACTCGTGCGGCCGCGCCCCGGCGAGCGGCCACTGGTGCTGCTGCATCAGTCTCCTCAGTCCACCCGTCAGTTCGAGTCCGCGTTCAAGCCACTGGTTGCCAGAGGCATCCGCTTCATCGCGATCGACACTCCCGGCTTTGGCTTCTCCGACCCGACACCGACAATACCGACGGTCGAAGACTGGGCTCCCGCCGTCGTCGCCGTGCTCGATCATCTCGGCATCCAACAGGCCGACGTTCTCGGCCACCACACCGGCGCCCTCATCGCCACCGAAGTTGCGTTGCAGCACCCTGAGCGCGTGGGTCGCCTGATCCTGAACGGCCCATTCCCCGTCAACGAAGCCGAACGCGCCGAATACATTGCCGCCGGCGATCAGAGGCACGCCGCAGGCGTGGCACTTGTCGACGGCTCACACATGCTCAAGAGCTTCGAGACCCGTGTGCGCATGTGGGGCACCGACCCGGACCCTGCGATCATCACCCGCAGTATCGCTGAGAAATACCAGACTCTCGGCCCGTACTGGTGGGGTCACCACGCCGCGTTTCGCTACGACCACACGGCTGCACTCAAGCGCCTGACCCACCGCACTCTGATCCTCACCAACACGGGCGACGACATCTACGAGCTCGCACTGCGCGCCCGCACCCTGCGCCCCGACTTTGCCTACGTCGAGATTCAGGGCGGCAGCCACGACATCGTCGATCAGCAACCAGAGGCGTGGAGCGATGCGGTGGTCGCATTCCTGAGGGGCGAATAGGGACGTCCCGACTCAGCGACGACCTCCACGAGAGTTCGTCTTTTCGATATCCACATCACGATCCGTACAACGAAAAAGGCCACCCGTTGAGGTGGCCTAAGTCGTTGAATCTACTGCGTTAATTGGTGGAGGTGGGGGGATTCGAACCCCCGTCCGAAGGCACTCCATCCCCGGCACTACATGCTTAGCTCACCGTTGGATCTCATTCCCGAACAGCACGGTGCGCGAAGCGCATCCGGGAACCAGCCTGCTTTAGGTTAACCGGGTGCTGACAGGCAACCACTCCCGGCGATTCCGTGATAATTACCCTACGTCGCGAGCACGGACACAAGCGATTTCGGGGCTTAGGCCTTAAGCGGCCAGTGCGTAGTTGTCGTCGTTGGCAACTAGAAGTTTGCAGCTGGATTTACGAGGAAAGCTACCCCCTCGGCATGCGCCAAGCGATTTCGCGACCCCCGTCGAAGCCAATGCACCCCCGGGGACTACAAGATTGCTGACTCCCCCAGTATAGGGGCGCCGGGCCGCTACACAAGCGTTTGCAAGGTCTGCGGCGCGTGGCGTTCAGTATCCCAGAGGTCCCGGTGACAGCGTTGCGCTTGTATGCTTTGCGGATGCCGACATCGACCCGTGAGAATCCAGCCGACGCAATCCGCCGTCGTTTGCGCCCGCTGCGCGGGCAATTGTGGGCATTGGGGGTGCTGGTCGCTTCGCTCGCTCTGGTGGTCATCCTGTGGAAGATGGCCTACGACCGGGAGCTTCGCTCCAGCGAAGAAGCCTTCATCTCACAGACCCAGGATGCGGCCGATCTGCTGCAGCAGAGAATGGTGAATTTCGAGCTGGTTGCCGGAGGCGGTATCTCCTTGTTTGCTTCGGTCGCCCGGCCGACTCCCGAGCAGTGGTTCGGCTACGTGGAAGGCATGGAACTGGGCCGCAGGTTTCCAAGCGTGGCCGGTCTGGGGTTCACCGGTTACCTGCGTCAGTCGCGTCTGGATGAGTTGCAGGAAGAGTGGCAACAGGCCGGATGGGGCGACCTCCAGGTGCGACCCAACCTTGGCAACGATCGTCTGGCCGTCGTGCTTTATCTGGAACCCAAAACACCGGAAAACCTGGCTGTCATCGGCTATGACATGTTCTCCGAAGCGGTGCGACGCCGGGCGATGGAGCGCGCCATGAACACCGGCGACCCGTCGCTGTCGGGCCCTGTGCCATTGGTACAGGGGGAAGGAGGACACACGTCGGACACTGGCTTGCTCCTGTTCCGACCGGTGTATCGCGGCCCCGAGGCCCCGGCCACCGCGGACGCGCGCCGCGAAGCGATTCTGGGCTGGGTGTATGTGCCGTTCTGGGTGGACGACTTCGTGAGCGAGGCCATTCCCGGACGTGACTTGAGCTTCACCATCGACGATGTAAGCGACCCGACGCCGCAGCGCATCTTCAGCCGCGAGCCGGAGTCCGCCAAGCCGGCGGCGTTCTCGCATGCGGTCGAGTTCGACAACTACGGTCGTCGCTGGCGTATGAACTTCCAGTCGGCGCCTTTGGCGCAAGCTGCGCCGCGACTGGGCAGCCTGCAGAGCATCCTTTCGCTCGGGCTGCTGGCGTCGCTGTTGATGTACGCCATCGCCTGGATGCTGGCACGCACCGAGTCGCGCGCGCAGCGCATCGCGCTGCGCCTGACGGAGGAGTATCGCTTCAGCGAGGAGCGCTTCCGTACCGCCATGGAGTACTCGGCCATCGGCAAGGCCCTGATGGATTCCGATGGACGGATTGTCCAGGCCAATCCGGCGTTCGGCAATATCGTCGGCATCGATCCCGGTGAGCTTGAGGGGCGCGCATTCGATGATCTTTTCGAGGATGACTTCAGCCCCCGCGAGGCACTCGCACCGGCCGAGCAGGGTGACGAGCACGGCGTACGTCGTGAGACGCGCAGGCTCCATCGCCAAGGCGGCGAGCCACGGCACGTGCAGCTGACCTATGCGCCCATTCCGGGCGGCGAGGGCATGGCGGTCAGCGGGCTGGTGCAAGTGGAGGACGTGACCGACCGCCTGCGCGCGGAGGCGCGAGTGCGCGCCCTCAACCGGACCCTGGAGGCGCGTGTGGCGCTGCGGACGCGTGAGCTCAGCCAAAGCAACGAAGAGCTGGAAGCCTTCGCGTACAGCGTCTCCCACGACCTGCGGGCGCCACTGCGCGCGATCGACGGCTTCAGTCGCGTCCTGGTGGAGCGCTACGGCGACTCGCTCGACGACACCGGACGGGACTACCTGGCTCGCGTCCGCAAGGCCGCAGGACGCATGGGCGACCTCATCGACGCGCTGCTGAAGATGTCGCGGATCAGCCGCGGCGAACTGAAGACCGAAGCGGTGGACCTGTCGCGGATCGCGACCGAGATCATCGAGGACCTGCGTGCGGGGGATCCGGACCGTGCGGACCGGGTGGAGGTGGCGATCCAGCCTGGCCTGGTGGCGCACGGTGATACGGCGCTGCTGCGCAACCTGCTGGTCAACCTGTTGGGCAATGCGTGGAAGTTCACCCGGGACTGCGATGCGGCCCGCATCGAATTCGGTCAGGAGGATGGCGAATACTTCGTGCGCGACAACGGCGCCGGCTTTCCGCAGGACTACGTCGGCAAGCTGTTCCGTCCTTTCCAGCGTCTGCACGCGCAGTCGCAGTTCGACGGCCACGGGATTGGCCTGGCATCGTCAAAGCGCGTGGTCCAGCGCCACGGCGGGGTGATCCGGGCCGACGGTAGCGAGGAGGGTGGTGCCACCTTCCGCTTCACCCTGGCCAATGCGCCGGATGAAATGGGATGACCATGCGTTGAAGTTTGAGGACGGGCGCCAGCAGCGTTCGTGGCGCAGCGCGCCCGACCGCAGTCAGGCGTTCTTGTTGTGCTGGCGCAGGGTGCGCTGCTTTTCGCGCGCCCAGTCGCGGTCCTTGCTGGTCTGTCGCTTGTCGTGGCTTTGCTTGCCCTTCGCCAGCGCCAGCTCCAGCTTGACCTTGCCGGCCTTCCAGTACATGGAGGTCGGGATAACCGTATAACCGTCGCGCTCGATCTGGCCGATCAGCTTGTCGATTTCGCGCCGGTGCAGCAGCAGCTTGCGCGTGCGCATCGGGTCGGCGACCACGTGGCTGGAGGTTGAGATCACCGGAGTCATCTGCGCCCCGAACAGGAACATCTCCCCATTGCGGACCACGGCATAGCTCTCGCCGATGTTGGCGCGGCCGGCGCGGATCGACTTCACTTCCCAGCCCTGCAGGGCCAGACCGGCTTCGAAACGCTCTTCAAGGTGGTAGTCGAAGCGGGCGCGCTTGTTCAGCGCAATGGTGCCTCCGCCCGACTTTCCCTTATCCTTGTCGCTCTTGTTGGTTTTGTTCTTCGTCATTGCGCCTATTGTGTCCGATCCGGAGCGCGCCGTGATACCGGATGATGGCTGTTGCTCCCATGACCACGATCCACCGCACCGCCCTTGTTGCCCATTCGGCTGCACGCATGTTCGAGCTGGTCAACGACGTGGCGGCCTACCCGCGACGCTTTGACTGGTGCCACCAGGCGCAGGTGCTGGAGTCCGGCGAGAACCACGTGGTGGCACGGCTGGACCTTGGCCTGGGCGCCCTGAAGACGTGGTTCACCACCCGCAACACGTTTACCGCGCCGGAGCATATCGACCTGGCGCTGGTGGACGGGCCGTTCCGCAAGCTGTCGGGTCGCTGGGAGTTCACCGCACTGGAGGAATCTGCCAGCCGGATCAGCCTGACCCTGAAATTCGAGCCGGCTATCCGCCTGCTAGGACCGGCGATGGCGATCGGCTTCCAGAGGCTGGCGGACCGGATGGTGGCTGACTTCATCCGCGCCGCGGATCGCGATCCGTCGTGAAGGTGGAAGTGGTGCAGGCGTGGCCGGATCGCTTCGAGCTCGTCGAGCTGGAGCTTGCACGCGGTGCGCTGGTCAGCGATGCCGTCCGCGAGTCGGGAATGGTGCCTGCCGACGAGATCGCCGGCGACGCTGTTGCAGTGGCGGTCTTCGGCGTCGTGGCCAGCCTGCGCGATGCTCTGCGTGACGGTGACCGCGTGGAATTGCTCAGGCCGCTGCTGATCGATCCAAAGCAGGCGCGGCGGCGACGCGCGAAGTCGGCCAGAACGACGGAATGAGCGGGTGGCTCAGCGCTTTTTCTTTTCCTTGGCCAGGTTGCGGCCGAACTGTTTGGACGACTTCTTCGCCAGCTCCGCGTCCTGCTTGGGAAAGTAGTCGCCGTCCCACTTGACGAGCTCGTCGTTGGCATCGAACCACAGGGTCAGGTTCTTGATGCGGGTGCGCGCCAGCCGGTCGGTGCGCTCGCTGGCGGTGTAGTCCCAGCGCTCGGGATGGTAGGGGTCCTGGATCGAAGGCGTACCCAGAAGGCCCAATACCTGTTGCTTGGGCATGCCCACCTGCAACTGCTCGACCGCATTCTCGTTCAGCAGGTTGCCCTGGTAGATCGGCTGGCGATAGACGATGCCGCATCCGGCGGTGGTCGCCGCAACGGCAAGGGCGAGCAGGATCGTGCGCAATGGGTGCTTGGTCATCGGTGTCTGCAGCAGGTGGATATCGGGGGCGATGATACACTGCCGCCGCCGCGCCGCGGCTGCACCCTGTCCACGTTCATCCAGTGTTGCAGGGCGCTCGTCGCCCGCCACGGATCCCGCAAGGAGCCCTTGATGGAATCCCAGAATCTTCGTAATGCGGGTCTCAAGGTGACCCATCCGCGCATGCGGATCCTGCAGTTCCTCGAACAGAGCAAGCCCCGCCACGTCACTGCCGAGGACATCTACCGGCAGTTGCTCGACCAGGGCGAGGACATCGGCCTGGCGACCGTCTACCGCGTCCTGACCCAGTTCGAGGCGGTCGGGCTGGTGCTCAAGCACAACTTCGAGGCCGGCCAGTCGGTGTACGAGCTCGACCGCGGCGGCCACCATGACCACATGGTCGATGTGGACACCGGCAAGGTGATCGAGTTCGAGAACGAGGAGATCGAGCGCCTCCAGCACGTCATCGCCGCGCAGTACGGCTACGAGATCGAGGACCACACGCTGGTCCTGTACGTGCGCAAGAAGGCGCCGCGCTAGCCGCGCCAGTTGTTATCGGGGCTTTGCGGCCCCCCCCCCCCCAATGCTCGCGCGGTTGCCGCACCAGCCCTTTTCCGGGTCAGCTCACGTCATCCAGCAAGCGTTGCGCAGCCGCACGCGCCTCACGGGTCAGCTCCACGCCGCCCAGCATCCGCGCCAATTCCTCCTGCCGTTGCTCGGCGTCCAGCTGCTGGACCTGGCTCTGGGTGACGCCGTCGGCGGCGGCCTTGCTGACCCGATAGTGTGCGTGCCCCTGGGCCGCGACCTGGGGCAGGTGGGTCACGCACAGGACCTGTCGACCGGTACCCAGCGCACGCAGCTTGCGCCCGACGATGTCGGCAACCGCGCCGCCGATCCCCGAATCGACCTCGTCGAACACCATGGTGGGCACCGCGTCCAGCCCGAGCGCGGCGACCTCGATCGCCAGTGAGATGCGCGACAGCTCGCCACCCGATGCCACCTTGCGCAAGGGGCGAGGCGGCTGGCCCGGATTGGCGGCGACCATGAATTCGATGCGCTCGCCGCCGTTCGGATCGGGCTTATCGGCGGAAAGCGGCTCGATTTCGATGCCAAAGTGGCCGCCGCCCATGCCCAGCTCGCCAATCAGCTCAGTAGTGGCTTGGGCGAGTTTGCCGGCTGCCTTGCGCCGCTTCGCGCCCAGGTCATCCGCCGCCTTGCGCCACGCCTGCCGGGCCTTCTCGATTTCGCCGTCGAGCTTTTCCAGGCGCCGGTCGGCTCCGCGCAGCGCGTCCAGCTCCGCCTCGATGGCGTCGCGGTGCGCGGCGAGTTCTTCCGGAGCCACGCGGTGCTTGCGCGCCAGGTCATGGATGTGCGCCAGGCGCTGCTCGATCGACTCGAACAGCGAGGGGTCGATGTCCAGGTC
>NZ_JXSS01000048.1 GCF_000855665.1 Lysobacter sp. A03 | reverse complement strand
GTGCAGGCGATGGTCGAGCGGCACGATCCGCCCATCCACCTTGGCGCCACGGCAGCGGTGGCCGACCTCGGTGTGCACCCGGTAGGCGAAATCCAGCGGCGTGGAGCCGGCGGGAAGATCGATCACCTCGCCCTTGGGCGTCAGCACGTAGACCCGGTCCTCAACCAGCTCGGTATCCAGCTCGCGCGCCAGTGCCGCATCGTCGGCGCCGCCCTCATCGGCCTGCTCCAGCAGCTTGCGCATCCACGCGATCTTGCGGTCAAACGCCGCGTCGCCGCCGGAACCCTCCTTGTAGCGCCAGTGGGCGGCCACGCCAAGTTCGGCCTGGCGGTGCATTTCCACGGTGCGGATCTGCACTTCCAGGGTCTTGCCTTCCGGCCCGATCACCGCCGTATGCAGGGAGCGGTAATCGTTGCGCTTGGGGCGGGCGATGTAGTCGTCAAACTCACTGGGGATCGGGGTCCAGGTGGCGTGGACGACGCCCAGCGCGGCGTAGCAGGCGGCCACGTCGTCCACCAGGATGCGTACCGCACGCAGGTCGTAGAGCTCGCTGATCGGTGCCTGCTTGCGCTGCATCTTCTTCCAGATGCTGTAGATGTGCTTGGGCCGGCCGGCGATGTCCGCCTCAAGTCCCTGCGCGTCCAGCGCCTCGCGCAGGGTCTGCTGGACTTCCTCGATGTAGCGCTCGCGGTCGCCACGCTTCTCGTCCAGCAGCCGGGCGATCTGACGGTAGGTGTCGGGATGCAGATAGCGGAAGGCGAGGTCTTCCAGCTCCCACTTCAGTTGCCAGATGCCCAGCCGGTTGGCCAGCGGTGCGTGGATGTCGCGGGCCAGGGTCGCCAGCGTAAGGCGGCGATCCTCGGGCAGGCTGGCGGCTTGCTGCATACGCGCCAGCTGGCGTGCCAGCAGGATCGGCACCACCCGCATGTCACGGACGATGGCCAGCAACAGCCGGCGCAATCCCTCGCTGCCACTGCGGCCCTGCTGCTCGGCGTGCAATACCCATACCTGGGCGGAGGCGCGCTGGCCGTCCAGCAAGGTCGCGATGGACGGATTTTCCGCCTCCAACTTCGGTCCCAGCGCCGCCAGCAGCCGCGGGTAGGTGTGCAGGATTGCGGCAGCCAGGCTATCGCTGTCGGCGTCCAGTCGCTGCAACGCGCGCAGCATCCCGCGTACGACATCCGCCGGGTCGCGCGGGTCATCGGCGGCGGTGGGCGTAGTGGCTGCAGCGTCCCGCAAGCGCGCCAGTAGAGGCGCTGAGATGGCATCGGCCGGTGGCTGTTCCAGCAGCGCGCGCAACGCATCCACCGGGCCGGCATGCGGCCCGATAGCTGCCGTCGGACCGGCGATGGCCGGGGAAGGGCGCGCGGGCGGCTTCATCGCAGTGTTTCATATCGACCTGGAGGACTGACTACACTAGCGACCAACCGTCTGCAGGAACAGCCCATGTACGCCATCCCTCGCGCTCCACGCCGCCTTGCTCCCCTGGTCTTTGCCACTGCGATGCTCATGGCCGCCGCCGGCATGGCGCAGGAGCCGACACGTATCGAACAGCAGATGACACCCGATCAGTTCCGCGCGGCCGGCCTGGACCGGCTGGACCCCGCGCAGCTGGCCAACCTCAACGACTGGCTGAACCGCACCATGGACATCGAGGTGACCAAGGCCGCCAAAGCCGCCGAGGAGAAGGTCAACCGCTGGAACCTCGGGTTTGGCGGCAGCGCCGCGCGTGAGCCGGTAGAGGCGCGGTTGCAGGGCGCGTTCAACGGATTCGGCAAGGGACGCAGCTTCGCCCTCGACAACGGCCAGGTCTGGCGCCAGACCGACGACTCGACGCTGTACGGGGTAAAGCTCGACAACCCGCAGATCCGGATCACCCCGAGCCTGGTTGGCACCGCCTGGTACCTGCAGGTGGAGAGCTACGGCAGTCGGGCCAAGGTCGAGCGGACCAAGTAAGCCTCAGCCGCGCAGCCGGGCCAGCTGCGCGGCCAGTTTCTTGGCCGATACCCCGCGCGTGCCCAGCTCCTGGGCGAACAGCGACACGCGCAACTCCTCCAGTTGCCAGCGCAGCTCCTGCCAGCCCGGTTGCTGGAGTTCTCCGCGCTTGGCGGCCTCCGCCAGCGCATCGCTGAACGGCGTCAGCTCCAGCATCCGCGCCTGGTCGCGGGTGGGATCGCGCAACGCACGCTCGCCGCGCAAAGCCAGCGCCTTGAGATAGCGCGGGTATTCCTTCAGCACATCGGCAGGAACGTCGCGCAGGAAGCCCGCTGGCGTCAACGCGGCCAGTTGCGCGCGCATATCGTCCAGATTGCCGCTGGCCCAGCCCATCAGCGGCGATTCCAGGCTGGCACGGGCGTGCGACACCGCGGTCAGGATCTCCTCGGCCTGCTGCAGGCGCTGCATGGACTGGCCGAACAATGCCTTGGCCACCTCGGCCCGCCGCGCCTCGAATGCACACGGATCGCGGATGTCGGCAACGTCATTGGCCACCAGGGAGGCGAAGGCGCCATCGACGAGATCGGCCCGCAGTCGGTCGCCTTCCGGCGGCGCTTGCGTGCGTGGGGCGGCTGCCTCGATCGCGGCGTACAGCAGGCCAAGCTTGGCCGAGACGGGCAGTTGCTTGCGCGCCTGTTTGCGCGCATCACCCAGCGTCAGCCACAGGAGCCTTCGCACCCCGCCGGGATGCGCGCGCTCAGCCTTGGCGCGGTCGGCGTGCACCCGCAGGGAGGCGCTGTCGCCGTCATCGTGCAAGGCCGGGAACGCCGGCATCCCTGCCACCCCGGGAACGCTGACGGGGATCGCCTCATCGGGAAAGCGCACCAGACCGCGCTGGCCCATGCCCTTGGCTGCACGGGCCGCAAATGCCTTGGCCGCGCGCTCGCCGAAGCGCGTACGAAGCTCTTGCAGGTCGCGCGACTCGGCCAGCACGACATCGGCACCGCGTTGGCGCTCGTCCGCCGCCTCCAGCAGGCGCAGGTTGACCCGGAGATGAGGCTCCAGGACCGACTCGTCGAATTCTGCGGCGTCCAATGCACTGCCGGTCACCTTGCCCAGAAAGTGCGCAAGCACCTCCGTCAGCGGCGCATCCTGTGGCTCCGGAAAAGCTTCGTGGAACGCGCGGGCAAAGTCCGGCGCGGGCACGTAGTTGCGCCGCTGCGCCTTGGGCAGGCCGCGGATCAGCGCGGTGGCCTTGTCTTCCACCAGTCCCGGAACCAGCCATCCCAGCCGCACAGTATCCAGCGCATTGAGCAGGTGCAGCGGCACGGAGACGGTCATGCCGTCGTCGACTGCGCCAGGTTCGAAGCGGTAGCTGACCGGCAGCTGCACGTTACCCAGCGCGATCGATGACGGGAAGCGTTGGCCGTCGGTGCTGTCCCCCACCATCAGATCATCCAGTGACCACTCCAGCGCGGCCTTCTGCGGCGCGGGCAGTCGGACATACCACGCATCCAGCGCCTGCGTGTTGTGGACGTCGGCCGGCAGGCGCTGCAGATACCACTCGACCATCCACTCCTCATCCACCACCAGGCCGGCGCGACGCTGCTTGGCTTCCTCCTCCAGCGCCTTCTCCAGGGTCGCCAGGTTGCGCTTCAGGAACACGCTGCGGGTGTTGATCTCGCCGGTGACCAGGGCGTCACGGGCGAAGATCACCCTGCTTTCCTCCGGGTAGAGCGCTCCGTAGTGGACGGGGCGTTTGGGTGCCAGCACCAGCCCGAACAGGCTTATCTGCTCGCTGCCGACCACCTTGCCCTGCGAGCGCGCCCAACGCGGATCGTGATGGCGGCGGGCGAGCAGGTGCGGCAACTCGTCAATGACCCAGTCCGGCTCGATCGCGGCGTTGGTCATCGCCCACAATTGGGCGGTATCCAGCAGCGTCGCGGACAACACCCACGGCGGCGGTCGCCGTGCCAGTGCGGATCCGGGAAACAGCTGGAAGCGGCGACCGCGCGGGCCTTCGTACCCACCCGCCTTGCGATCGGCGGCCTTGCGCTCGCCCGGGTTGGTCGCCGCCGTGGACTGGGGCACGTCGGCCGGTTTGATCCGGTGACCGATCTGGGTCGGCAGGCCGGCGATCAGGGCGCGATGCAGGAGGGCATAGGCGACGCGGCCAAGGCGCTCCGTCTCACCCTCACCTGCCACCGCTGCGGCACGGTTCCCGCTTGGCGCGGACTGGCCAGTCTTCGTTCGACCACCACGCCGACGGCGTCGCGCGGGCGTCGCGGATGTGGGCGATGGCGTTGGCGTTGGCGCAGCGGCGGCCTTTTCCTTCGCTGCGGGACCGCTCACGGCGACAGCTGAAGCTCCCGGATCCCAGCCCAGCTCGACCGCCATCAGCTTCAGCTGGCGGTGCAGTTCGCGCCACTCGCGCATGCGCAAAAACCCGAGGAAGTGCTTCTCGCACCAGCGTCGAAGCTGCGACTGGGTGAACTCCTCATGCGCGTCCTGGTAGGCGTCCCAGAGCTTGAGGATGCCGGCGAACTCCGATGCCGGATCGGCGAAAAGTGCATGCGCGTTGTCCGCCGCCGCACGCTGGTCAGCCGGGCGCTCGCGTGGGTCCTGGATGCCCAGGAACGAAGCGATCGCGAGCATCTCGCGCATGCAGCCGTGCGCATTGGCGGCCACCAGCATCCGCGCCAGCTTCACATCCACCGGCATGCGCGCCATCAGCCGGCCGACCGCGGTCAGCTTGCGCCGCTCATCGACCGCGCCCAGTTCCGCCAGTTGCTGCCAGCCGTCGGCAATCGCGCGGCTGTCGGGCGGCTCTAGAAACGGGAACTGCTCGATGTCGCCCAGACCCAACGACAGCATGCGCAGGATCACCCCGGCCAGCGCGGCGCGGTGGATCTCCGGATCGGTGTATTCCGGGCGTGACTCGAAATCCGCCTCGCTGTACAGACGGTAGCAGGTGCCGTCGGACACCCGTCCGCAGCGCCCCTTGCGCTGGTTGGCGCTCGCCTGGCTGATCGGCTCGATGTGGAGACGGTCCAGCTTGCTGCGCGGGCTGTAACGCTTGACCCGGGCCAGGCCCGGATCCACCACGTAGCCAATCCGGGGCACGGTCAGCGAGGTCTCCGCGACGTTGGTCGCCAGTACGATGCGGCGCTGGGTTCCGGGCTTGAACACCCGGTCCTGGTCGCGCACCGACAGGCGGGCGTACAGCGGCAGCACCTCGGTATGGCGGTATTTGCGTGCCTCCAGCGCGCGATGGGCATCCCGGATCTCGCGCTCGCCGGGCAGGAACACCAGCACATCACCGCGCGGATCCTCACGGCTGATCTCATCGCAGGCTGCGACAATACCGTCGTTGATCGTGCGCTCGCCCTCGCGCGCTGCCGTGCCATCGGTACCCTCGGCGCCGCCTTCCAGCGGGCGGTAGCGCACCGACACCGGATAGCCGCGGCCTTCCACATCGACCACCGGCGCGTTGTCGAAATGCGCCGAGAACCGCGCGGTATCGATTGTTGCCGAGGTCACGATGACCTTCAGGTCGGGCCGCTTGCGCAGCAGCTGCTTCAGATAACCCAGCAGGAAGTCGATGTTGAGGCTGCGCTCGTGTGCCTCGTCGACCAGGATGGTGTCGTAGCGCGACAGCCAGCGATCCGACTGGATCTCCGCCAGCAGGATGCCGTCAGTCATGAACTTGATCGCCGTATCCTCGCCGACGTTCTCGCTGAAGCGGACCTGGAAGCCGACGGTGGTTCCCAGCGGCGTATTGAGCTCTTCGGCGACGCGCTTGGCCACTGCGCGCGCGGCAATGCGACGCGGCTGGGTGCAGCCGATTATGCCCGCCGCACCGCGGCCGGCTGCCAGGCACAGCTTGGGCAGCTGGGTGGTCTTGCCCGAGCCCGTCTCGCCGGCGACCACGACCACCTGATGCTTGCCGATCAGCTCGACAATGCGGTCCGCCTGGCTGGCAATGGGCAACGACGGGTCGACCGGCGCGAGCGGCAGCTTTGCACCCCGAGCCTCACGCCGGGCGATCGACTGCTTGAGGGCATCTTCGAAGCGCGTCTGCAGCGCCGCATCGGCCGGCGCATTGCGCCAGCGCGACCACAAACCATGCAACCGCCCGCGATCACGGCTCAGCCCGGCGTCGATGTTGCGACGCGCGACATCCAGCCCGGCACCGTCCTGGCTGCGGGGTCGTGACGCGGCGTTGCCATGGGAGTTGCTACGGTTCATCGGGTTGATTCAAAGAAACAGCGCATTGGTGTGTCACGCGACCCACCATTGTCATCGCACTTGTCGATCAAAGGAGAGGCTCCATGGCCAAGTCAGCACCGGCTGCCACAAAAAAGACCACCGATTCCAGCGCCAAGGGCAAGGACGGCGGCGCGCGTCCCAGCCCGGTGGCATCACCGGCCAAGGGTTCCGGGGCTCCGCCAGTGGATATCGGGATGAGCAGCACCGATCGCAAGAAGGTCGCCGACGGCCTGTCCCACTTCCTCGCCGACGCCTACACGCTGTACCTGAAGACGCACAACTTCCACTGGAACGTCACCGGCCCGATGTTCAACACGCTGCACGTGATGTTCGAGACCCAGTATGCCGAGCAGTGGGTCGCCCTGGACGAAATCGCCGAGCGCATCCGCGCGCTTGGCTTCAATGCCCCGGGCTCCTACAAGGAGTTCACCAAGCTCTCCTCGATCCGCGAAGAGCCGGGCCTGGCCGATACCGCCGACTGGCGGGAGATGGTGCGCCAGCTCACGGTCGGCAACGAGGCGGTCTGCAGGACCGCCCGCTCGGTGCTCACCACCGCCGATGACGCCAGCGACGATCCGACCGTGGACCTGCTGACCCAGCGCCTGCATACCCACGAGAAGTACGCCTGGATGCTGCGCTCGCTGCTGCAGTAACGCGATTACTTCACGCGCACGCGGAAACCCATCTGCACGGTATTGCCCGGGGCAAAGGTGCCCCGGGGCTTGAGCCTGATATGGGTCACAGCGGCATCAACGCCATTGGCGTCGGCGATCGGCACATGGGTCCAGGTGGCGCCGCCGTCGCTGGAGAAATCCACGTCGTCGGTGAGGTCCGCCAAGGTGTTGAAGTTCAGCGACAGCGTGCTGCTGCCGGGGGTGAAGAACACCGGAGAGATCCCGGCGATGTCAGGCAGGTCGTTGACGAACAAAACCGTGTTGAGCGGGATCGGATCGCTCACCACCATTGAGTTGGCGTCCGTGATCGTTCCCGACGGACTGGTAACTGTGATTCGGTAAGTGACCAGTGCACCGGGAATGGCCTTTGGATTTACGAGCTTGTTGATCGGATCCCAGTAGACCGTGGCCGCTTTGACGATGGTCAGCGGCGCGGCAGCCACCTGGAAGCCGACGTTCCTGGTGTGGGTGACGGTACCCTCTGTGCCTTCCATCCCGGTGACGCTTGCGATCCAGCTGCCTGCTTTCGCACCTGCCGGCAGTGTGTAGCTGTATTGGAAAGTCTTGCTCGCAGGAGTAATCGTGCCGGGAACCTCCACCATTGGCCCCGCAACCAGTTGCACAGCGCCGGAAGGATCAGTCAGCTTGATGGTGGCGCCGCTCACGTCGAAGGCGCCGAATGGGTCGCTGATAACCGCCCGTACGTAGACCGTGCTGCCGGCGATGTAACTGGCTTGCGTGGCCACCGCCGGATACGCCGCCGAATACACCGTGACGCTGTCGACGTTGACAACGGTGGGCGTGTTGAAGGTTAGCGTGCTGGCACCTTGGCCAGCGGTCATCTGGTAGACGGCCATCTGTGAAACCAGACTCTTATTGATAATACGCAACACCAGTCGATCGCCGGCAGTCAGCGTTGTCTCTGGCACCGTAAAGTTGAAGTTGTACTGCGTTGGGCCGCCGGACGCACTGATGGTGGTACTGGCTATGGTTGTGCTACCGCTGCGCAACTCGGCAGTCACGTCGGCAGGCCAATTTGGAAATGGGTCTGACTTCCGGATCAGGAGCCTCGCGGTGACGATACCCGCACTCAAGGTCAACGACTTTCCGGCGGGAATAACCGGAGTCATCAACCAGTCCCTGGAGTCTCCATCGGGGACCATGGCAGGACTGATGCTGTTGACCGACTGCGGTATCCGGGTCATCTCAAGGTTGTCGTAGAGATAAAGGATCTTGTTGCCCTTGGCTGGCTCAGGCGACCCGACAATCACGGTCGGGTCGCGGCTGACGTTGTTCGCCGGGTTGTAGTCAAACGTCGGGTTCGAGACCGACGCGGTGTTCTCGACGCTCGCCGGCGCATTGAGCGCCACACTCACATTGAGCGTTATGGCCGGGAGGCTTCCGCCATTGGACAGGGATGTCGGATTGGTGCAGGTCACCACCTGGCCCACCGCACTGCATGTCCACCCCGCCCCGCTGGCGGACACGTAAGTCAGCCCGGCAGGCAGAGTGTCCACAACTTTGGTTATGCCTGTGGTCGCGTTGGTGCCGTTGTTACGAACTACGATGTTGTAGCTGCCATTGAAACCGGCACTGAAGCTGCCGGTGTGTGACTTGGTGATCGAAAGGTCGGCCGACGGGAACTTCACCCCGAACAACACGCCCTGCAAGCCGCCGGCCACCATGTGTGCGGTCACATTGCGCACGTTGCCGGTGGTCGCGAACGCGTAGCTGCCGACGGCGCCGGCCACGCCGACCTGATTCACCGTGTTGGTACCAACCCCCGTCAACACGGGATAGGCCGCTGCCGCTCCATAGGCGATCTGGGCCAACAGCGACCATGGGTCGCCATCGGTGGTGAAACGCAGCGATTCGCCGTTGTTGGTGGACTCCGCATCTGCGGCCACAAACACGAACGGAAGCCCGCTGCCTCCATTGGTGGTGACCGTAATGCCCGACAGCGACGCCGTGACCGTGGAGCCATTGTTCCGGGTGTAGAGCACGGGCTTTCCGCTGATACCCAGGAACGCGGAATTGCCGAACGCGCCGCCCGTCCATGTCGGCACCGCACGTGCGTCCAGTGCATTGCCGGAGACCTTCAAGGTAAAACTCAACGTGGCGCCGCCTGGCAAGCTCACCACGAAGGGCTGTCCCCCACCGCTGCGCGCGGTCACGTCGTTGTAGCCCGACATGTCAAACCAGCAATAGGTCTCGTAGTCCGCCGGGGCCGTGCCCTGGGTGGTCGACGCGGAGCAGGTGGTGGTGGCCGCGAATGCCGGGGCGGTGAGCAACCAGCCGAACAAAACGAAGGCCAGCACCACCAAGATCCGGTGGGCGGTCGAATGCGACGAGCGCTTGACCTGTTCCGCGATCATCGCGCGCGCCCCACCGAGCCCAGAACTCCACTCAACGCCGGCGTGGACTGGTCGAACTTGAAGCGCATCATCAGGTAGGCACCCTGCCTGGTGTAATGGGCGGAATCAAAATCGCGGTCCTCGAACCCGACCACGTTGTAGCCCACGCTGAACCACGCATTGGTGAACGGTGATAGACCCATCACCGGACCGATCGCGTAGCTGAAATTATTCTGGCTCCACGCGTGTCGGACGCTGCCGCGAAGACCGATGTCGAACTTTTGGTTGACGTCGAAACGCCATTCCAGGCCAATGATGTCGGTATAGCCCGCGTAGTCGCGGCCGTCATGGCCGTAACGGTCAAACACGTATTTGGAACCGTAATACAGCGACCACTGGCTACGCTGGCCCGCTTCAAACAGGTTGCCCTGCATATCCTCAGCGGTCCATTCGTCGGAAACGTGGTTGATGACGAAATTGTTGACCAGACGGCGCGACCGCGCGTCACCGGTGACCGCCATCGTATTCTGGCCGATCACGCTGTCGCCGCTCCCGTTTCGCAGTTCATCAAGGCGCAGTTCAAGGCGGTTGAGCAGCGACCACTGGCTACCCAGTGGCCGCCAGGCCCACGACAGGCCCACGTGGGCGAGCAAGCCACGACCGCCGAGCGCTTGCCCGACGGAGAACGCCTGTGCCGACGCGGCAAACGCCATGCCGGTGTCGATCTGGCGAAGGAACGCCGTGGTGAACCCGTAGCGGTCGGACGTGTCGGCCTCGCGACCTTCGATGCGCCCGTTCCACGACCACAGCTCGCTGCGATACGTGGCACCGGCCGAGAGCGCCATGAAGTCCTCGGTCAATGCGCCACCGTCACGGATCCCCCCGGGGGAGATCGGGCCGCTGCCGGGAGGCGTCAACGGGGGAGCGTCGCCAGACGCGTTGAATGCGTGGCTGGTGTCCAGCGCCAGGTCCACCGCCCAGTTCTTGCCAATGTGGAGCGACTGGTTAAGCCCGAACAAACCGAAGGTGCGTGGGCCGTACTCGGAAATCTGGCTCTGGTTGAGGGTGCTGGTCAGTCGTGCGCCCTTCCATGGCACCACTTCGAAACCCAGGCGGGTGGTTGCCGTGTCCCGGGTCTCGCCATCAGTGAACTCCTGCGCGGCAATCAGCCGCAGGGCGTCGTTGATGGCGTACGCGGCGCCCAATTGCAGTCGCGTCGGGAAATCGACGCTCGCGTTTCTCCCGGCCAGCCCGAGCTCTGCGGCGACACTCAGCTCAAGCCTTTTGTCGAGCAACGACCGATTGCCACCCAGGGTGAGTTGCCGGGATTCCTTCACCTCTCCCGTCAGTGCCTGATCGCGCACGACCTGCAGGCCGGCACGCGCGCCCCAAACCGCGGTCCGGTAATCCAGCTGCGCGTTGACGGCGTCCCGTGTCGCTCCGCCGGCCAGATCCTCCTGATGGTAGGCCTGCTGCTGCAACGCGAATTTCTCATCGACCCGCCACTGCGTGTCCAGACCGATCTTGTACATCCCCGACTCGCTGGCGTTCTGCTGGTTCACGCCGAATCCGGGCGCCTGGCGACGGACGTAAGCCAGCGCGTCGAACCGCGCGCCATGGTGCTCCAACTCCACCAGATACGCGCTTCCGGAACGGTCCTGCAATCCGTCATCACCGTCGCTGCTGGCAACCTCGACGCGGAGTTCGGTGGAATCGCTCACCTTCAGTTTGGCGTCGACACCGGCCAGGCGCGTGTTGCCCGTGCTGTCCTTCTCCGAGAGGTAGGTCACCCCGGCGGCGAGTCGCCCGTCGAGCAGTTTCGCGCCGATGCGACCGCCCGCGTTGAGCTGCTGGTCGCCGCGCCCGATAGTTTCGTACTCGACCACGATGATGGTGGGATTGAAGCCGAAATCCCGGCTGGCGATCGGCTCACGGAAGAACAGCGTGCCCGCAGCGTAGTCGATGTCGTAATCGAGATGCCGGGTAAGCGTGCGTGTTTCGAGGATGATCTCGCTGCGGAAGCGGTCGCGGGTCTCGATCCGCACGCGCTCGCCATTGATGGCGATGTTGCCCCGCGACAGCCGGTACAGCCCCGACGTACCGTTGCCCTGGATCTCGTCGCGGGCGAAATTCTGGTCGGTCTCGGCAGCGAAACCGCTGAACTCGACCACCGGACCGCGGTACTCGACCTTGACGCCATTCAGCGTGCGGTTGTAGCGCGAGAGCTGGGTGCGGTCCAGCCCGGTCACGTAGTCTCCGAACAGGGCATAGAACTGGTCGCGTTCCAGCTTGACGTAGAGCTTGTCGTTGCTGGACGCGTCGTAGCCTTGCTGGGTGGTATCGCCATACAGGGTGTAGAACTTTTCCGGGTCGATGGTCGAGAGAAGGTTCTGGCGGTTCAGGCGATCGGTGGGTTTGTCCGAATCGTAGGCCAGAGTCAACATCCACTTGCCCTGCACCCGCCCCTTGGCATAAAGCGAGAGTTGCCCGTCCGTATACAGACCGCCCTGCTCGCCCTGCTCGGCCAGTGCTTGAGCGTTGCCCTTGAGAGTGTCGTAACCCACCGTACCGGAGGCAAAGCCGACCACCACCCAATCTCGCGGCGAGGACTCCAGCCAGACGCTGAGCTCGTCTTCTCGCGCACTGCCACCATTGTTGTCCTGGAAGCGGAACTGCAGTTCCGCGCTGCCAGCCACCGAGGTCGGCGCCAGCTCGATGTACGCCACGCCGTCATCGCCCTCCACGTGCCAGGTTGGCTGGAATCGATCCAGGCCGGCGAGCTGGCGCTCCTGCTGCGCCTGCACGGTCTGTGCCGGAAGGTAAGGCGCGGATAGCTGGAAGGCGCCAGTGACTCCCGCGCGTACCGGACGGCCGCTACGGTCAAGCAAGCGCACCGCGATCACCGGCTTCTGGATGCCATCGGCGACCAGCACGGACTGCTCCGGCACCAGCACAGCGCGCGCCGCAGCACCGGAATAATGCACGGTGCGATCCAGCGTGGCGACGACGTTGCCATCCGTATCCTGCAGCCGGGCAACGAACAGGTTGACCCCATCCGCGAGCGGGACGGCGGTCCAGCGGGTGATCGCAATGCTCTTGTCCGCACTGGTTGAACTGCCGTCGTAGTTGATAGCCGACACCGGCTCGCCGTTGCGGGTCAACATCACTTTCTGTCCTGGCGCGTGTTTGATCACGATGCGGGTGGTGGGCGAACGTGGGTTGTAGGTCAACTCCGGGAACAGCCACTCCTCGCCTGCAACCCGCCCGGCGAACCAGTCGACATCCCCACCGCCCGCAGCTGTGGCGTCATTGAGGATCGCCAGACGCGCACGCCGTCGCTCGGTCAACGCCTCGTCAGCCACCGAGGCGGCGATTGATTCGCCCGTAGACTCGCCGCCGCTCGTGGCCGCCGGCTTTCCGCGCAGTCGGAAGTCGGCCCGCCAAAGGCTCCCACCGTTGGCCTCGACGAACTGCGAGAACGCGCGTCCTGCAAAGCGCGAGTTGGGATTGCAAGCCACCGCCTCCTTGTCCGGAGGCAAGGTGTCCAGATCCATCTGGACGACATGGGTGCCAGGTCGCACGCCTTCAAAGTGGTAGGACCCGTCCTGGTCGGTCGCCACATAGGTACCGTCATCGAGCAGCAGGCGGACGCCGGACACACCCCGGAGATCCGCCGCCGGCAGCCCGCACTCGCCCTCCAGTACGCGCCCGACAATGGTGAAGTGCGAGGTGAGAAGTGGTTCCTCGATCCGTACAGCGGCCATTGCCTCGTTGGACACCAACCTGCCCAAGCCGGTTGCCTGTGCGCGGTTGATCGCCTGGCCGGCGCGGATATCGCTGGCAACTGCCACCAGATAAGTGATCTCCACACCGGCGTCCAGTGACAGATCACCGACGGAAATCGCCAGGCTTCGGCCATCGCCGGCGACCGTGGGATCGGGCAGCGCTTTGTCACCGACCCGGAGTGAACCGTGCTGGTAGCGCATCCCAGCCGGAAGGGTGTCGGTAATGACCACGTTGCCAATCGTCTCGTCGTGCTTGTTCTGCAGGTTCAGGCGGTACTGCAGGATGTCGCCAGCGGACGCGGTGGGGAGCGAGACCTGTTTAGCCAGCAACATCCCACGCTGGGCTTCAAGCGCAAGGGTCTGCACGGTCAAGGTAACGCGGTCGCTCGGGAAGTCCGGGTCGCCGTACACCGCAGTCAACGTGCCCTCATCGGCCAAGGACAATCGGCAGTCGCCGTGGATTGCCGACGGAGGTGTCGACAGGCTTGCTATGACGACTGCGAAAACGCCCGTGTTGACACCGGTTTCCCGCAGGCGGAGCGTTTCCTCATCACCGGTGGACGTGGTCAGTTTGACCTCGACGTACTCGCGCGCTGCAGGATCCTGGTTCCGGTTGGCGTCGTCCAGACGCAGTAGAACGGGCTGCCCGGGATAGAACCTGGCGGCCGCAGTGGCTTCGGCGACGGCCACATCCAAAGGATTGCCGTTCTGGTCGGTCAGCCCAGGCATGGGCACGAAAGTGCCCGCGGCCGGGAGGCCGCTTGGTATCTGGCACTGGCCGCCATCCACGGGTAAAGGAGTGGTGTCACCAAGGCCGGGGGAATGGGTGAGAAATCCCAGCGAGGCGTTGGTGGGCGCCGGAAGGGTATTGAAACTGACTGTATTGCTGACCAGTCCAATGGCATCGCCGAGCGGAGACCCGCTCGCAGACACATTTTGATAGGAGACGCTGGCTGTATTTTCGATGGTGGCGGCGGTCGCGGAAACGCACGCGAACGCACCCAGCACCACACTCGCAAGAGCAATGAGAATACGCGGAAGGCGTCCTGGCGATGACATACGTGGTTATGGGCGGTCGCAGCGCTACGTCCGCCGGTGCACAAGGCGCCGGCGGACGGAACGGCCTGCCGATATCAGTCGATGGTGACGTTGAAGATCGTGGTTGCGGTCGCGTTCGCCCCGACCGTTGGCACGAGGGTGCTCACGGTGCCACCCACTACGCTGCCACTGGTCCCGTTGGGGTTGCTGTCCCCTGCGACGTCGGTCTGTAGAGATGTAGCCGTCGGTGAGCAGTTGGTATCCCCCGCGTGGAGGGTGCCGGCGACATATGTGGTGCCTGTCGGGATCGGGTCGGTGACGGCGATGTTGGAAGCGGCGGTGGTGGTGCTGGCGTTGGCAACCGCAATGCAGTACTGCACCACGGCGCCCGGAATCGCCTTCGGGTCGACGGTGCTGTTGAACGGGTCACTGATCACGGTCGAGGTCTTGGTGACCGAGATCGTCGCCGCCGCCACCTGGTACGCATCGCTGGCACTGTGCTTGCCATCGCGCGCACCGTCGCCAGCCGCTGTGCCGGCCACGTCTCCGAACACGTTGTCGACACCCGCGGTGTTGGCGCCTGCGGTCTGTACAGTGAGCGCGCCCTCCGTACCCGCCACGCCACCGTCGCGTGCGGTGGCCTGCAGGCTTACGCCGGCAGTCTGGCCATCCACCACCGCCACCGGGATGTCGGCGACGACGTGCACCGTACGGCTTTCATCCGGCGCCATCTCGTCGAGGAAGGTCACTTGGGTATCAGCGGCGTTGTAGATGCCGTCGCCGTCATCGACGTAGTACGTGTACGTGCCCGGATCGAAGCTGTCCGTACCGCCGTGAGGATCGGCGGCGTTGGCGGCGTCCAGCCGATAGTCCATCACGCTGTTGGTGTTGTTGGTCACGGTGAACGTCACCGCCTGAGCGGTCAGGCCTGGCGTCACCATCGTGTAGCCGCCGTCGACCTCCGCAACGGTCACGTTGACCAGGCGATCGACCTTGAAGGTCGCCACGCCGGCCGCAGGTGCGGTCTGGGTCACGCCACCGACCTGATAGCTGACGCTGGCGGTGTTGGTGACGTCGGTACCCGCTGCCGTGCCTGATGTTGGGCCTGCGGCGAGAGCGGTTTGCGCGCTGGCCAGCAGCAGGGCTGCGGCGAGAAGTTTCACGTGCAGGTGCTTGCGTGTCATTGGATTCCCCGATGTATCTGGTTGCTTGAATGGCTGGATGTGTTGCTGGGTGAGGTCGTGATGGGTGGCTCGAGGCATTGCGCCGGCTTATTTCACCCTGGCGACGAAGGAAACCGTGCCTTCGGCACCTGCGGCCAAGCTGCCCAGCACCCAGCGGAGGTGGGTGACGTCGCCGGCCTGCGCCGGTCGCGACTGGCCGTCCTCGCCGACGACCGTCAATCCAGCAAGCACGCCGTACTGCTTGCCACCGTCAACCGACACCGCATCGACAGCGCGATCGCCTGCTGAAGCCACGTAGACCAGGTCCGTGGGAACGGGATTGTCGATCTTCAAGGCATCGGCCGAAGTCGCCCCGGTGTTGCGGTAAGTGACCACGTACGTCACTTCGGTACCGGGTACGACGACGTTGGCCGGCACCGCCCTCAGCGTGATGGAGCCGTCGGCATTCCTGAGCTCGACTTGCTGGAACACCTGTGCGTTCAACTCGACACCGCCGGCCGCGACCGCAGTGCCCACCCACAGCATTGCGATACCGGCCAGCAGCCAGCCCTGATATCGACGGGCCGGGGTTCGTGGGGTCATCATGGAAGTTGTCCTTGTGCTTGTACGCGTGTGTACTGGGAAGGGCTCGTTGCGGCCCGGCGCATCGTCGGGCGATGCACCCTGACGGGAAGCGGTAAGCAATCTCCGTGCCAACCCTTCCCGCAACTACTTTTTTGCCTCTAAAAGGTGACGCAAATCACTATTTCGACACAATCTTGTGAAGGCCATCACGGCCATGGTGGGCGTGCGCCCACCTCATTTGTGCTGCAGTCGTCATGAAAACGGCGGCACTTGACACACTCCGCCGCACTTTCGGCTTTGACGCGTTCCGCGGCGAACAGGCTGAAATCATCGACTGCCTGGTCAACGGTGACGACGCCTTGGTGCTGATGCCCACCGGCGGCGGCAAGTCGCTGTGCTACCAGTTGCCGGCGATGCTGCGCGAGGGCTGCGGGATCGTGGTTTCGCCGCTGATCGCGCTGATGCAGGACCAGGTCGAAGCGCTGCTCCAGCTGGGTGTGCGCGCGGCTTACCTCAACTCAACCCTGGACGCGGCGACCGCCAGCGACGTGGAGCGCCGGCTGCTCGATGGCGAGCTCGACCTGCTCTACGTCGCACCCGAACGCCTGCTCTCGGGACGCTGCATGAACCTCATCGACCGCGCCCATGCCAGTGGGGGCATCGCGCTTTTCGCTATCGATGAGGCGCATTGCGTCTCCCAGTGGGGGCACGATTTCCGTCGCGAGTACCGCGAGCTGACCGTGCTTCACGAGCGCTGGCCCGATGTGCCGCGCATCGCGCTGACCGCGACCGCGGACGAGCCGACCCGGCTGGAGATCGCCGAGCGCCTGGCGCTGGAGGATGCGCGCAAGTTCGTCAGCTCCTTCGACCGGCCCAACATCCGCTACCGCGTGGCGCAGAAGGACGGCAGCGGCCAGCGCGCGCTGCTCGACTTCCTTGCCGGCCATCGCGGCGAGAGTGGCATCGTCTATGCGTTCTCGCGCAAGCGCGTGGAGAAAACCGCCGAACAGCTGTGCGACGCCGGCGTCAACGCGCTCGCCTATCATGCCGGCATGCCGGCCGAGGTACGCGCAGCCAACCAGCGCCGCTTCCTGCAAGAGGATGGTGTGGTGATGGTCGCCACAATCGCCTTCGGCATGGGCATCGACAAGCCTGACGTGCGCTTTGTCGCCCACGTTGACCTGCCCAAGTCGGTCGAGGGCTACTACCAGGAGACCGGCCGTGCCGGCCGCGATGGCCAGCCGGCCGAGGCCTGGCTCAATTACGGGCTCGGGGACGTGGTCAACCTGAGCATGTTGATCAAACAGGGCGACGCCAGCGAGGAGCGCAAGCTGCTGGAGCTGCGCAAGCTCGACGCACTGCTGGGCTATTGCGAATCCACCCAATGCCGGCGGCAGGCGCTGTTGGGCTGGTTCGCCGAAGAGCACCCGGGAAATTGCGGAAATTGCGACAACTGCCTGGATCCGCCGGAAAGCTGGGACGGCACCGAGGTCGCGCGCAAGGCGCTGTCATGCGTGTTCCGCACCGGACAGCGGTTTGGCGCCGGGCATGTCATTGACGTTTTGCGCGGCGTGCCGACCGACAAGGTCGCGCAGCACGGCCACGACAAGCTAAGCACCTGGGGCATCGGCACCAACCTGGACACCCGCCAGTGGAGCAGCGTGTTCCGCCAGCTGGTCGCATCGGGCCTGCTGGCGGCCAACCACGAGCGCCACGGCGCCTTGTACCTCACCAGCAAGGCCGGCCCGGTATTGAAGGGCGAACAGACCCTGCGGCTGCGCCGCGATGCCCCCAGACCGGCCGCCCGCCGCGGCCGCACCGGCTCGGCACCGCCGCCGATGGACCTCGCGCCCGAAGCGGCCAGCCGTTTCCGCTCCCTGCGCAGCTGGCGCGCGGAGCTGGCGAAGGAGCAGAACGTGCCGGCGTACGTGATCTTCCACGACGCCACGCTGCGCGAAATAGCCGAGAGCGACCCGGCCGACCTGGACGAGCTGGGCCGAATCGCGGGCATCGGCAGCAGCAAGCTCGCGCGTTACGGCGAGGCGGTGCTGCAGCAATTGCTGGATTGCGACGTGGCCTGACGGCGTTACCGTTCAGGCGGTGTCGCCGGGGCGGCGCCCGAGAGTGCGGCATCGACCCGTCCGACGTGATGCACATGGACATTCCGCTGCGGAAACGGAATCTCGATCCCCGCCTCGCGCAGCGCCGTTGTCAGGGCAACGAACAAGCTGTGCGTGGCCGAGCGGCGATCGTCGATCTGGGCCACATAAAAACGCACCTCGAACTCCAGCGCGCTGTCGCCCAGACGGGTGAACAGCACATCCGGCGCCGGCGACCGCAGAACCTTGGGATCCGCCGCCGCCACACTCTCCATCACCGCGCGCGCCTTGCGAAGATCGCTGCCGTAGCCGATTCCCACCTTCAACACCACCCGGGTGATCGGACTGGTCAGCGTCCAGTTCTGCACCGTGTCGGTGATGAAGGCCTTGTTGGGCACGAGCACCTCGAAATTGTCGAAGTCGGTGATGGTAATCGAACGCATCCTGATGCGGCTTACGGTACCGGTGGTGTGATTGATGGTGACCACGTCGCCCACCCGCACCGGGCGTTCAAACAGGATGATCAGCCCGGAAACAAAGTTGGCGACGATCTCCTGCAGACCGAAGCCAAGTCCCACGCCCAGGGCGGCGACGACCCACTGGAGCTTCGACCAGTCCAGACCGATGCGCTGGAGCGCGATGACCAGACCGATCGCGGTGATCACGTAGCGCGCGATGGTCGCGATCGCGTAGCGCGTCCCGGAATCAACACGGGCGCTCGGCAGCAGCATGATCTCCAGGAAGCCGGGCAGGTTGCGCGCCGCGATGGCGGTCAGTCCCACGATCAGCAGGCTCATCAGCACGTCACTCAGCGTGACCGCGACAACGCTCTCGCCAATGCCCTCAACCACTCGCGACCACAACACGACATCGTTGAACACGTTGAGTGCCGGGATCATCTCCCGCCACAGGCCCACGATCAGCACCGCCAGCGCGACGCCGAATGCGGCACGCAACAGGGCCCGCGTCTGCTGGTTGACGGTCACCGCGTCGATCTCCGGCTGCTGGTTCTGCAATGCCAGCACCTCGCTGCCATCCTGGCCGTCCTCGCCGCCCACCGCCGCCCGTGCTTCGGCCAATGCCCGGGCATGAAGTGAGTCGGCCTGGAGGTACGCGGCCCGGCGACTGGCCACCATCACTCCACGTATGACGATGTAGTAAACGATGACCACCGCCAGGATGATCCAGCCTGAAGTAAACAGTCGCGACTGCACCTCTTTCGCGCTGGTGTAGTAGCCGACCGCGGCAAGCACGGCGAAGACCACCGGAACCGCCACAAGTACGCGCGCCCAGCCTGTGGATACGCGTCGGATCCAGGCGCCCGGCGCCCGTGCGGTGGTGGGCGCCCCATCGACCGGTCGCCGCACGCGGTACAGGAACCACGCCGACGCCAGCGATCCCACCATGAAACCGAGGCGACCGATGCCATCGATCAGTTCCGGGTCTCCACTGGCGTCCGTCATTCCGGTCAGCACAGCTGTTGGAGCGATCATCAGCAGAAGCACCCGCAGCGCCCGCGCCAGCCGCTTGGTGCCCTGCGGACCCCAGTGGAAATGTGCGACAAACAGTCCCTTCGGGCGGCACATGTCAATGAACAGACCCAGCATCAACCAAAGCAGCGCCAGGCTGAGCAGACCCTGGCCGAGGAAGCTCGCGAAACCGCCGCCGGACCAGCCGAGGAACCAGCCAATGCTTGCCACGGCAAAAGGCCACGCCAGAGCGAGCAGAAACGTCGCAGCCCAGGCCAGGAGTGTGGTGCCGAAGTTGTCATCCCGGTGACCGACGGATCTCGCCAGCCGCGGCAGGGCGGATTGCAGGCGCCCGCGTGCGCCGAACAACGCGGCCACGGTTAGCAGCATCAACAGAAGTCGCACCGGATGGGCGCGCAGCGCGGTAAGCAGTGCCCGCGGCATCGCGGACCAGTTGGAGGGCGCGAAGAGCCAGCCGACGCCGACGCCCAGCTGCTGCAGCCAGTCATCGCCCAAGGGAGCCGTGCTGGGCAGCCACAGGAGGCGCTTGTCGAGCACCCCATGCAGTTGCGCGCTGGCGCTCAGCAGTTCGGCATCAATCGCGTTGTTTTCCGATAGCGCGTCGATCAGCTGTTGCTGGACGTCTGCCATGTCGGCCACCCCTGCGCGGCGGTGCTCGACGAGTTGTCCCAGCAGATGCTCCCGGGCGTCGATGGACGCGGTGCTCGCCCGTTGCCCGTCGGAGGGCGGCAAGTCGCGGAGCGCCTGCTGAGTCTTGAAGTGGCGTACGCGCAGGTCGACGAGCGCCCGGTTCCGCTCCCCCATGCGCCGCTTGATCTGCTCACCGCTGACCAGGCCCGTTTGCAGGCTGCGCAGCAATCTCGCCGCATCGTCGCTGATCGCACCGATGGCAAGAATCTGATCGGCGTTCCTGCGCGCTTCAACGGCGTCGTCGAGCAGGTTCCTCGATCGTCGCTGTTCATCACGGGCGCGATCCAATCGCTGGACCAGTTGCGAGGTCTCCGTTCGCAACGCAACGCTATCGCGGGCCAGCTCGCGTATCTCCGCGGGCTGACCCGCCAGGCTTTGTTCGAACTCGCGCGCGCGCGCCGCGTCCGCCTCAACCCGCTGCCTGCGCCTGCTCACCACCCGCGCACCCATGTCCTCGATTGCCGCATCCACCGCAGTGGCACGACGCTCCACCAGCTCATGCTGGGCGGTCGCAATCGACTTGCGCGTCGGCAGGCTGGACAACTCCTGCTCGATCATCTCGATACGCGCGGAGATCTCCTCGCGGGCAGCCTCCTGCCGCACCCTGCTGGCCTCTGCCAGCAAGGGAGATGCGGTGGCAGTGACGGGGGTCGGGGCACGATCAAGCTGCGTGCGCAATTCGCCCAGCTCAGCGCGTGCTTCCGCTGGACGGCTCTCCATCGCGCGCAACTGCTCGGCGAGCTTGCGTTGCCTGCCGTGCAATGACACCGATTCGGCCTGCAGTTCTGCCAATCGCAGCTGCATTGCCACTGGATCCGCGTCCTCCAGCAATGCGTCACGCTGGGGCGGCATTGCGGACTGTGCACTCAACGCGGCGATGGTCTCCGGCGCAGACTGCAAGCCGGCGGCATACTCCGCCGCGCTCCTGCGCGCCAGCTCCGCGGCCTCTGCTCGCGAAGCGGCGGCACGGAGTTGTTCCAGCACAAGCTCGCGCTCGGTGGTGGAAAGATCCGTCCGGGTCTCAATCACGTCGATCCGGGTGGCGAGATCCGCGACGCTGATGCCAGGGAGCGGTTCAGTCGACAGCAACGCGGGCGTGTCGACCTGCGCGATCGCGGCTGTCGACGCGAGCGCCAGGACCAGCCAACAAGCCAGTCCGGGCCAGATTTGCCGTTCGCACAGGCGTTTGGCGGTGGCGGCGATGTGCCTCATGAGTGAGTGCGGGGTGCGCGGGATGCGCGCGTGGAGGAGCAGGAATACGGGCAGTATTTGGCCCGGTCGAAAACACGGGCAAACATTGACGCATTTGGATCCGCGTTGGTGAACTGCCTGAGGCTCAGCATCTGTCGCCCCCGGCGATCAGTGACAACCCGCCATTGCGGGCAATCCACCATAGCGCCAACGCGGAGAAGGCGGCGCCAATACAAGCGGAAGTCGGCGTGCGCAACGGAAGAGAGATATGGGCCGTGATGGATTCGAACCATCGACCAGCGGATTAAAAGTCCGATGCTCTACCGACTGAGCTAACGGCCCACAGGAGCCCGGCGTTGCGCCGGGGGCGTGAATTCTAACGCAAGAACACGCAGCTGTGCGAAGACGCTTCAGCCGCAGGGGTCAGGTTCACCGTCCGCGCGTCAGAGGTAACGCGTGGGATCGGCAATGCCGGCAGCGGCAAAGCCTTCCGCGCGCAACCGGCATGCGTCGCAGTGGCCGCACGCGCGGCCCTCGTCGTCGGCCAGGTAGCACGACACGGTGTCGGCGAAATCGACCCCCAGTCGCACGCCCTCTCGGGCGATGTCCGCCTTGCTCAGGTGCTGCAGCGGCGCGTGCACCCGGATACCGGCGCCCTCCACGCCCGCCTTGGTCGCCAGGTTGGCGAGGCGCTCGAAGGCGGTGATGAACTCGGGACGGCAATCGGGGTACCCCGAATAGTCCACCGCATTGACACCGCAGAACAGGTCGGCCGATCCCAAGACCTCCGCCCAGCCCAGCGCCACCGACAACATGATGGTGTTGCGCGCCGGCACGTAGGTCACCGGAATGGCGTCATCGCCAGCGACCTCGTCCAACGGCACGTCGATGTCGTCGGTCAGCGCGGATCCACCGATGCTGCGCAGGTCGATGCGCACGGTCTTGTGGGCAATGGCTCCCTGCTGCGCCGCCACCCGCGCCGCGGCCTCAAGCTCGGATGTGTGGCGCTGCCCGTAGTCCACGCTCAATGCGTACGGTGCAAAACCCTGCTCACGCGCCATCGCCATCACGACAGCCGAATCCATGCCGCCGGAGACCAGGACGACCGCTTTCTTCTTGTCTGATGACGTGTGCATGTCAGCGCCCCGGCTCGTCATCCCAGAGGATCTTGTGCAACTGCAGCTGGAAGCGAACCGGCAACCGGTCGGCGACGATCCAGTCCGCCAGATCGCGCGCGCTGATCTGTTTGAAACTCGGCGAGAACATGACGTCGCAAATTGCGGTCAGCCCGTGCTGCTCAACGATTTCGCGCGCCCAGTCATAGTCCTCGCGCGAGCAGATCACGAACTTGACCTGGTCATTCGCCGTCAGCTGGCCGATATTGCTCCACAGGTTGCGCCCCACCTCCGCGGAACCGGGCGTCTTCAGGTCCAGCACGCGCGACACACGCGTATCGACCGGGCTGATGTCGATCGAGCCGGAGGTCTCCAGCGATACCTCGTAACCGGCGTCGCACAGGCGCTCCAGCAAGCCGATGCAACGCTTCTGCGCGAGCGGCTCGCCGCCGGTGACACAGACATGGCGCACGCCATGGCGCGCCACCTCGGCCAGGATGGCATCGATATCCCACCACTGCCCGCCATGGAATGCGTATGCGGTGTCGCAGTACTGGCACCGCAACGGGCAGCCGGTCAGGCGCACGAACACGGTCGGCCAGCCGATGCTGCGCGACTCGCCCTGCAAAGACAGGAAAATCTCGGTCAGGCGCAGGCGGTCAGGCGACAGTGCGCCCGCTTCGGAAGTAACAGGATTCATCCGCCCATTTTAGCCGACGCGGCACCTTGCCGGGCCGGGGGGGCTAGCGCAGGCGGCCCAGCTGGATCGCGCCGAGCCGGTCGGTGGCAATACGCGCGGCATCGCTGCCGGCAAAGCGGGTGGTGACCTCTGTCAGGGTTCGCTCGGCGGCTTGCTCATCGCCCTGCCCCTGCTCGGCCAGGCCGACCTTCAGCAATGCGCCGGGCGCCTTGTCGTGGGTGGGATAGCGATCAAGCAACGCCTTGAACTGGGTCATCGCCAACTTGTAGTTCTGGGTGACGTAGTAGCTCTCGCCCAACCAATACAGCGCATTGGGCGCATACACGCCTTCCGGGTAATGACCGAGGAAGGAATGGAACAGCCGTGCCGACTCCGCGTACTCGCCGTTCTTCAGGGCATTGAACGCGGCATCGTAAGCCTCGCGCTCGCCCGCCCCCATCGCCAGCGTTCCTGCGTCGCCATGCACACTCGGGGCGCGCTCGACCACAGGCTTTGCTGCCGGCGCATCGGCGGAGCCGATAGCTGCAGAAGTCCCCGGTGCCGCACCGCCTTCCAGATCCTCCAATCGCTGGTCGATATCGAGAAACTGCGCGCGACTGGTGTCCTTGAGTTCGCCCAGTGAATGGTTGAGCTCCTCGACCTGCGAGCGCAACGATGTGACTTCTTCCTTGAGCATGTTCACCTGCCGCAGCAGGTCGACAGTCGCGTCATTGTTGCCGGCCTGCTGTTCCAGCACGCCGACCCGTTCGGCCAGGCTCATGCGCTGGGCCGAAACAGGTGCGGCGGCCACCAGGGCCGCCGCTGCAACCAGCGATGTCGCAATTGCAATAGACAATTTGCGCATCTTCAGTGCCTTTTACTTAGCGGTGTAGATGATCTCTACACGACGGTTCTTGGCCCAGCAGTCTTCGTTGGAAGCCGTGCAGACGGGGCGCTCTTCGCCGTAGCTGACCACGGTCTGCTGGCCGCCGGAACCACCGTTGGCCTGGATCGCGGACGAAACGGAATTGCCGCGGCGCTCACCGAGACCCATGTTGTATTCACGGCTGCCGCGCTCGTCGGCGTGGCCTTCCAGGGTCATGCGCGAGGACGGACGGTCACGCAGGTACTTGGCGTGGCAACCCACCAGCGCCTGGAACTCCGGACGCAGGGCGTCGCGATCCAGATCGAAGTACACCACCCGCTGGCGCAGGCAGGAGTCGGTATCCAGGTCATTGGGACCGTAGACGCCGGCCGCAGTGCCGGGAGTGGTCTGCGCGCCCGGGGCGGTGGTGCCGGTGTCGACCGGGGGAGCTTCCTTGACCTTCTTGGAGCAGCCGATGGCAGCTGCGCAGAGCAGTGCGACCATCAGGACACGGGTGGTGTTGTTCATTGTTGTTTCCTCGTCTTGGCGGAATGGGAGGGTGAAACGATGGAGCGGAACGGTGGTAAGAACAGTGAAACGAAAAGGCTTACCTGGAAACGGTCCAACGGGTACTGCGCGGCCAGCGATGCCCACTGATCAGGACGGCATCACTGCGGCTTTCGGTATGGACCCCAGGCCGGTTCACGTACATCGCCATCGGCCAGCACCAGACGCTGACGCACCCGGCCGTCGGACGACACCGCATAGAGCACACCCCGAGTGCCTTCCCGCGCAGCATAAATGATCATCGCGCCATTAGGTGCGAAATCGGGTGACTCATCCAGCGAGCCCGGAGACAAAGTGCTCCAGCGCGGCGAACCGAGGCTGGAATCGGCCATGGCGATGCGGTAGGTATTGCCCGCGCCTTGCGCGGTGGCGAGCTTCTTGCCGTCGAATGAGAGCGCCGGGCTGGCGTTGTAGGTGCCCTGGAACGTGACCCGGCTCGCGCTGCCGCCACTGGCGGAGACCTTGTAGATCTGCGGATTGCCGCCGCGGTCGGACGTGAAGTAGATCTCGCTGCCGTCCGCGCTCCACTCCGGCTCGGTGTCGATGCCGAAGTGGTTGGTCAACTGGTTGAGCGCCTTGCTGCCCAGATCCATCACATAGATCTCGGGGTTGCCGCTGCGCGACAGGGTCAACGCCAGGCGGCGGCCATCCGGGGAGAACGCCGGGGCACTGTTGATGCCGCGGAACTTGGACAGGACCTCGCGGCTGCCGGTGCTGATGTTCTGCACGTAGATTGCCGAATTCCCGCTTTCGAAGCTGACATAGGCGAGCTTGTTGCCATCCGGGCTCCAGGCCGGCGAGAGCAGTGGTTCGGGCGAGCTCACCACGGTCTGCGGGTTGTATCCATCCGAGTCGGCCACCATCAGCGAATAGCTCGTAGAGCGGCCCACGCCCTTGGCGGTGATGTAGGCGATACGGGTGAAGAACGCACCCGGCACGCCGAGGATCTTCTCGTACACGGCATCGGCGATCTGATGGGCCACATCGCGCATCGCGGTGCCGCGTGCGGTCATCGCAAAGCCCAGCAGGCGCTGCTGGCTGGCAACGTCGAACAGTTCGTACTCCACGCGGTAGCCACCGCTGGCATCGACCACGCGACCAACCAGCAAATAGTCCTGGTTGAGCGCGCGCCAGGTCGGGTAATTCACCTCGCTGCCGCGGGTTGGACGCTCAACCAGGTCGCCCTCGCGCAGGGTGCGGAACTGGCCGGAACGGTTGAGATCGGCCGCGATCACGGCCGCCACGTCGGTCTCGGGCGCCTTGCCACTCCCCTGATAGGGCATCGGCACGATGGCGATGGGAAGGGCCGACGCGCTGCCGCCGACGATATCCAGCTCAAGGCCGCGTTGCTGCGCCATCGATGAGAAGGGCAGCATGAACAGGAGAGTCAGTATCGCAAACAGCGTAGGCAGTCTCGGGGTGATTCGTTTCATTCGGCAAGTCCCGTGGTGAGGCTGAAGGTGTACCAGCATCCGTGTGAACGCTTTCTCAAAGCTGAACGCGCGGACGCGGCGAAAGCGGTGGGAAACTAGCGGTCGGCGGCCTGGAAATTGAGCGTCAGCGTGCGTGCGAAGACCGATTCAAAGCCGGCATACGGCAGCGGTTGAGCCTTCAGCACGGCGGCCTCGATAGATCGCCGGCCCTGTTCATCGTAGGCACACGGCGACGACACTTTCGCGCTCGTAACCTCGCCGCCGCGCAGCTGCTTGATGACGATCGTGCACTTGGACCCGAGCGGCACCGTTTCCGGGCGGGTCCATTTGGATACGATCGCCTGTTGCAGGGCGGCCGCATATTGCGATTCCAATCCGGTATCGCGGCCGTTGTTTCCTGGCGGCGGACTGGCGCTGGAGGCACCGGTGCTCTCGGTGCTGCGACTGGCAGCACGCGACTGTACGTCCGCCACCTGCTTGAGCTTCTGTTCCGCCAGCTTGATCTCGCGTTCGGCCTCGGCGCGCTTGCGCTTGATTTCGGCGAGTTTCTTCTCGCGCTCCTCGGTCTCCTTGGCTTCCTTGGCCTGCTCGGCCAGCCGGCTCTTGCGCTCGGCCTCCTGCTGGCGCTCACGCTCGGTCAGGTCCACCTGCGCTTGACGACGCTTTTCTTCCTGCAGCTTCTTCTCGTCCGAAGGCGTGGGCGTCGGTGTGGCGACCACCTCGGCCTGCTCGGTCGTATCGGGTTTGGGGATGAAATCCTGAGGCTTGGACTGCGGCGGGGTCGGCGAATCCTCCGGGACCGGCGACGGCAGCGGCTGCGGTTGCGGAGTCGGCGCGGGAGGTGGTTCAACCGGCTCGTCCACGGGCTCGTCGATCGGCTCCGGCAAGGCTTGCGCCGGCTCGGGTCGATCCTCGAGCACGCTTTGCATGGCAGCGGACAACGCGTTGGCATCCACCAGGTCGGCTTCCACCGGCGAACCCGCCGCCGACTGTGGCGCAGCACTGCGCGTCCAGAGCATGCCAGCGAACATCAGGGCAAACAGGACAAGGTGCAGGATGATCGCCAGCACGATGGCCTGTTGGGTGTCGGCGCGCGTTTCCCTCACTTGGGCGGAGTCTCCGCCTGCCGGGTCAGCAACGACACGCGCGGCACGTTGGCCGACTGCAGCAGTGCCATCGCGTTGAGCACAACCTCGTAGTTGGCCGCGCGGTCGCCGGCCACGTACACCGGCACGTCGGGATTGTTGTTGACGAAGGCGGCGACCCGGGCGGACAGCTCAGCGGGCTGCATGGCCTCCTGCGGCGCGCCCTGCAGGGTCAGGAAGTAGTTGCCGTCCGCATCCACACTGACCACCACGGGCTCCTGCTTCTGGGCGAGGCTCTTGGCGTTGGAACGCGGCAGCTCCACGCCCACACCCAGATTCATCAGTGGCGCGGTGACCATGAAGATGATCAGCAGCACCAGCATCACGTCGATGTAGGGGACCACGTTGATCTCGGCCTTGAGTTGGCGCTTGCGGCGTCGTCGGTAGGGGGCGGACATAGGACGTTTCCGGATTCTTGGGGCGGCGGGGGGTCAGGGCCAGCGGGTGCGCGCGGAAGCGAAGGCGCGCACGCCGTCGGTCACTCCTGCGGCACCTGGCGCTCCAGGATCGAGGAGAACTCCTCGGAGAAGGCGTCATACCGCACCGCGATGCGCTCGACCTTGGTCGCGAACCGGTTGTATGCCCAGACCGCCGGAATCGCGGCAAACAGGCCCATCGCGGTCGCGATCAGGGCCTCGGAGATGCCCGGGGCGACGCTGGCGATGGTCGCCTCGGTGACGTTGGCCAGACCCTGGAACGAGATCATGATCCCCCACACGGTGCCGAACAGGCCAACGTAGGGCGCGATCGAGCCGACGTTGGCGAGGAACTCCAGGTTGCGCTCCAGGCCGTCCAGCTCGCGCGCGCTGGCCACGCGCATGCCGCGCTGCGCCGTCTCCAGCTGCATCCGCGTATCGGCGACCCGGCGCTGGCGGGAGAACTCGCGGAAGCCACTTTCGAAGATCGACTCCATGCCTCCGGTATCGCGGTTGCGGCTGGTCGCGCCGGCGTAGAGCTTGCTCAGCTCGGTGCCCGACCAGAAGCGCTCCTCGAAGGTCTCCGCTTCGCGCTCGGCGCGGTTGAGCACCTTGGTCTTGCGGAAGATGATCACCCACGAGGCGATGGAGGCGAACAACAACAACAGCATCACCAGCTGGACCGGCAAGGAGGCATGCAGGATCAGCTGGAGGATGTCGAGACCGCCGTCGCTGGTGATCGCAGGCGGCAGCGTGGCCGCCAGGTTGGTGCTCGCGCTGGCGGCCTCCTCGGGCAGGGGTTCGACGGCGGTGGCGGCCTGCATCAGGCTCAGCATTGGGGTCATGCCTGGATCTCCGGTGCCCGGTGCGGGGGCGATATATGCGTTGGATTGGGGATGGAACCTTGCATCTGTATTTTCTTGTTGCGGTGTCTCATGGCGCTCAGGTCGCGGGAAGCTGCTGCGCCTGCAACGCCTCCAGCAATGGCGAGGGGATCGCCCGTGGCCGGAAACCCGTCGCATCCAGCGCGGCGATCCGCACGGTCGCTGTCAGCAGCAGCCGTCCCTCGCAGCGCACCTCCTGCACGAACACCGCACTGGCGCGGCGGCACTCCTGCAGCCCGACGCCGACCTGCAGCACGTCGTCCAGCCGCGCCGGCTTGAGGAAATCCATCTCCATCGCCCGGACAGCGAATACCAGACCATGCTCATGGCGCAGGAGTTCCTGGCCGTAGCCCTGCTCGCGCATCCACTCACTGCGCGCCCGCTCCAGGAAGGCGACGTAGCGCGCGTGGTAGACCACGCCACCAGCGTCGGTATCTTCCCAGTAAACCCGGACCGGAAGGCTGAACGCAGGCATAGCGAAGGACTCCAAGGACGTCATGGCGAGGGGACCGCCTACTGGCGGGGTGAACCCGGGATGGCATCGCCGGGAACGGGATCGTCGAAGAGCTCGCCCACCGGCACCCGCGGGGTCAGGCCGATGTGCCGGTAGGCTTTCGGCGATGCGATACGGCCGCGGGCGGTGCGGATCAGGTAGCCCTGCTGGATCAGGTACGGCTCGATAACATCCTCCAGCGTACCGCGCTCCTCGCTGAGCGCAGCGGCGAGCGATTCCACCCCCACCGGGCCGCCATCGAAGGACTGGATGATCGTGCGCAGCAGGCGGCGGTCCAGCTCGTCGAACCCTTCCGGGTCCACCTTCAGCATCTCCATCGCGGCGATCGCGGTGGCGTGGTCAATCACGCCGCCGGCGCGCACCTGGGCGAAGTCGCGGACCCGCCGCAGCAGCCGGTTGGCGATGCGCGGCGTGCCACGCGAGCGCCTGGCGATCTCCGCCGCGCCCTCCGGCGCGCACGCGATATCGAGGATGCCGGCGGAGCGGCGCACGATCCGGGTCAACTCCTCGGGGCTGTAGAACTCCAGCCGTTGGACGATGCCGAAGCGGTCCCGCAGCGGCGCCGTCAATAGACCCGCGCGGGTGGTCGCGCCGATCAGGGTGAAGGGCGGCAGGTCGAGCTTGATCGAGCGCGCGGCCGGGCCCTCGCCGATCATGATGTCGAGTTGGTAGTCCTCCATCGCCGGGTAGAGGACCTCCTCGATCGCCGGCGACAGGCGGTGGATCTCATCGACAAACAGGACATCAAACGGTTGCAGGTTGGTCAGCAGCGCCGCCAGGTCGCCAGCCTTCTCGATCACCGGGCCGGAGGTCTGCCGGAGGCCGACCCCCAGCTCGTTGGCGATGACGTGGCTCAGCGTGGTCTTGCCCAGGCCGGGAGGTCCGAAGATCAGGACGTGGTCGAGCGCCTCGCCACGCCCCTTGGCGGCCTCGATGTAGATCTTCATCTGCTCGCGGACGGGCACCTGGCCGAGGTATTCGTCCAGCCGCCGGGGCCGGATCGAGGTCTCGAGGGCATCGTCCTCGGAGGTGGCGTCTGGGGCGATGATGCGGTCCTCATTCATCGCGCTATGGTCGCATGGTGCGAGGCGCCGGGCATCGGCCACTTACCGATGCAACACGCGCACACAGAACACCGTGCCCGGTAGTCAGATCTCCACCTGCGAGCCAAGCTCCACCAGGCGGTTGCCGGGAATGCGGAAGAAGCCGGTCGCCGGCGCAGCGTTGCGGTGCATGAAGGCAAACAGCTTGTCGCGCCACACCGGCATCCCACCGCGGGCCGCCGCCACCACCGTCTCGTGGCTGGCGAAGTAGGTGGTCTCCATCGGATCGAACGCGATGCCGTCCTCCTGATCGCAGGAGCGCATCAGCGCCAGCGGCACGTCCGGGGTTTCCATGAAGCCAAAGCGCACCACCACGCGGTAGAAGTCATCGCCGATCGCGTCGATCTGCAGGCGCGCCTCACTGGGGGCATAAGGCACCTTCAGCGTGTCCACCGTCAGGAACACGTTGCGCTCGTGGAGCACCTTGTTGTGCTTGAGGTTGTGCAGCAGCGCGTGGGGCACGACGCCCTTCTCAGCCGTCAGGAACACCGCCGTGCCGGGCACGCGCACCGGTGGCGCCAGCATCAGGCCGGGCAGGAAGCTTCCCAGCTGGATACCGCCCTTCTGCATTTCGTCGCGCAGCAGTTCGCGGCCGCGGCGCCAGGTGCGCAGCAGGGTGAACAACACGATGCCGAGCGCCAGCGGGAACCAGCCGCCCTGCATGATCTTGGCGCCATTGGCGATCACAAACGCGATGTCGCCGATGATGAACAGTGCGCACAGAGGCAACACCCAGCGGCGCAGGCTCTTCCAGGTCGCCTGGGCGAAGATCGCCAGCAGGAGCGTATCGATCAGCATCGTGCCCGACACCGACACGCCGTAGGCGGTCGCCAGCGAGGACGAATTACCGAATGCCAGCACCAGGGCGATCACCACCACCATCATTCCCCAGTTCACCGCGGGGATATAGATCTGGCCGATGGTGTCGCTGGAGGTGTGCTTGGTGTGCATGCGCGGGATATAACCCAGCTGCATCGCCTGGCGGGTGACCGAGAATGCGCCGGTGATGACCGACTGCGATGCGATCACCGTGGCCATCGTCGCCAGTACAACCATCGGCATCCGCGCCCACTCCGGCACGCCGACATAGAACGGGTTGCGGATCGCGGCCGGATCCTCCAGCACCAGCGCGCCCTGACCCATGTAATTGATCACCAGGGCCGGCAGCACGAACCAGTACCACGCGTAGCGGATCGGCTTGGCACCGAAATGACCCATGTCGGTATAGATCGCCTCGCCACCGGTCACCGCCAGCACCACCGCGCCAAGGATGAAGACGCCGTGCCAGTGGTGGACGGCAAAGAACTCTACCGCCCATATGGGATTGACCGCGTGCAGCACCTGCGGCGCATGCGTGATGTTGAGGATCCCAAGCGCGGCCAGCGACAGGAACCAGATCCCGGTGATCGGCCCGAACACCTTGCCCACCCGCCCGCTGCCAAACCGCTGGCTGGCAAACAGCGCCACCAGCACGACCACGGTCAGCGGGACCACCCAGGCGCCAAACTCGGGGGCTATGACCTCCAGCCCTTCCAACGCGGACAGCACCGAAATGGCCGGCGTGATCACTCCGTCGCCGAAAAACAGCGCCGCGCCGAACACGCCCAGGATGCCAACGCCGTAGGCCGACCGCGAGCCTTTGGGCAGGGTGCGCTGGGCCAGTGCCATCAGCGCCATGATGCCGCCCTCGCCCTCGTTGTCAGCGCGCATGATGATGGTCACGTACTTGACCGTGACCACCAGCATCAGCGCCCAGAACACCAGCGAAAGCACGCCCAGCACCGTGTCGTGGTTGGCAGTCAACCCGTAATGCGGACTGAAGGCCTCGCGCAGGGTGTACAGCGGGCTGGTGCCGATGTCGCCGAAGACGACGCCGATCGCGCCCAGCATCAATCCCGCCAGGCCGGCCTTGCCGTGGCCCGCAGCATCACCACGGGTGCCGTTGCGCGGAACGGGAATCTTGGGTGTCGACATGGAGGCGGTTGGGTCAGGTCTGGAGCGTTGGAAACTTCACGCTCAACGAAGCGCGGACTGTAACGCCTTGCGGATGATGGCTGCAGCGTCGTCGGTGGCGCCCGGGGAAGCGTCACGCACCATGCGCGCCGCTTCGGCAGGTTTGTAGCCCAGTTGCTGCAGGGCGATGACCGCCTCACTCTGTGGATCGCGCAGGGTGTCGGACGGTGACAGGATCACGCCTTCCCCGCCCATGTCGCCGGCGCGGTCGCGCAATTCGACCACCATGCGCTCGGCGGTTTTCTTGCCGATGCCCGGAATGCGGCACAAGGCAGCCACGTCGCTGGCCTGCACGGTGCGGACGAAATCGTCGACGCTGATGCCCGACAGGATCGCCAGCGCGATCTTCGCGCCGATGCCCTTGACCTTCTGCACCTCGCGGAACAGCTGGCGCTCGGAATCGCGCAGGAAGCCATACAGCGACACGCTGTCTTCCTTCTGTGCGTAGTGGGTGAACAGCGAGACTTCCCGGCCCAGCTCGGGCAGGTCGTAGAAGGTGCTCATCGGCGCCTCCAGCTCGTAGCCCACGCCGTGGACATCCACCACCAGCCACGGCGGCTGCTTGTGGATGACGTTGCCTTTCAGTCTGCCGATCATGTGCCGCGTCTCCGTAACTGGGTCACCGCCAGCCCGGTACGGGCCGCGGTGGCACTCATGTGCGCGTGGGTCAGGGCGACCGCCAGCGCATCGGCGGCGTCCGCCTGCAGCTTCATCGCCGACAGGTTGAGCAGCAACCGGACCATGTGCTGGACCTGCAGTTTGTCGGCCGCGCCCTTGCCGACCAGCGACTGCTTGATCACCCGCGGGGCGTACTCGCTGATCGCCAGCTTGCGCCGCACCACGGTCGCCATCGCCGCGCCGCGGGCATGGCCCAGCTTGAGCGCCGACATCGCCGACTTGTCCATGAACACCGTCTCGATGGCGACCTGGTGAGGCTGCCACTGGTCAAGCACGCGCTCCAGCCCGTCGCACAGCAGGCCCAGGCGTGCCGGGAAGTCCGGTGCCGACAGCAATTTGAGCGCCTCGCAGTGCACGTAACGGCAGCGTCCATCGCTGCCCACGTCGATCACCCCGATCCCCGTCCACTGGGAACCGGGATCAATGCCCAGGATGCGGATCACGTCACCGGCCCACGCCCTCAGGCGTAGGCGTCCAGGCCGAGGTCGGCGTTGGAGTAGACGTTCTGCACATCATCGAGATCCTCGAGCCAGGCCAGCAGCTTGACCACCTGCTCGGCCACATCGCCCTCGACGGCGATGTCATTGTCGGCGCGCCAGGTCACCTCGGCGTGCCCGGGCGGATGACCGGCGTCCACCATCGCCTGTTTGACCGCCTCATATTCGTCCTGGGTGGTGAACACTTCGATTGCGCCGTCCTCGGGATAGACCACCACATCGTCCGCACCGGCCTCGATAGCCGCGTTGGTGATGCCGTCCTCGTCGGCATTGGCCGCGTAGGTCAGCACGCCCAGCTTGTTGAACATGAAGGCGACCGAGCCGTCGGTGCCCAGGTTGCCGCCGAACTTGCCGAAGGCGTGGCGCACGTCAGCCACGGTGCGGACCTTGTTGTCGGTCAGGCAGTCGACGATCACCGCAACTCCGCCCGGGGCGTAGCCCTCGTAACGGATTTCCTCGTAGTTGACGCCTTCCAGCTCACCGGTGGCCTTCTTGACCGCACGTTCGACCACATCCTTGGTCATGTTCGCGCTGTAGGCCTTCTCGATGGCGGAGCGCAGGCGCGGATTGCTGGCCGGATCGCCCCCGCCAGCACGCGCCGCGACGGAGATCTCGCGAATGAGCTTGGTGAAGATCTTGCCGCGCTTGGCGTCCGAGGCGTTCTTGCGACCCTCGATCGACGGTCCCCTACCCATGTGCAATGTCCGATTGAGTGAACGGTGACAGCCGGATACTTTACTCCAACCGGTGACGGCAGGCCGCCCTTGCGTTTTCCCTGTACGCCCCGCTCAAGGCACCGCGGGAGTTGACTGCCCATGGTCGAAGCGTCCGGTACGCAGGAACGCGATGATCTGGCGCGACACCGGCCGGGACAACAGCATGCCGCTGTGGCTGGTCGGCAACACGATGTGGTCCGCGAGACCGGGCACGCGGGTCTCCGCGATGGCCACGGTGCCGTCACTGGGGCCCTCAAAGTTGCCGAAGAAACGACCAAGACCCCTGCCGGAGTCGCCTGCCACCATACCCAGCTCGGCGTCGCCCTCCCACGCCAGGCAACCGCGGCGCAGGAGCCCCGCGCTGCGGCCGAGGAACCGTCGAAGCACCGGCAGCTGTGCGATGCCTGTTGCCGCCGCACTGCCGCGCAGCGGCGTACCCAGACAGACGACCCGACCCACCGGCAGATCCGGTTCGCGCTCCAGGGCGCGCACCGCGATCAGTCCGCCAAGGCTGTGGGCGACGATGTCGGCCGGCTCGCACAAGGCCTCCACCAACTCCGGGACCGCCCGTGCAGGACCGCCGCCGACGGTGTCATAGCCGAACAATTCAGGGCGAAAGCCCGCGCGGCGCAGACGTCTGGCATGCCAGGCCATGCACGCGCGGGGCATCCACAGCCCGTGCAGCAGCAGCACCCGGCGGCCTTGCGGGGCGCCGGGCGGAACCGAACCGGCGCCATGCGCCTCGCGTCCGCCGGGCACGTTCAGGGCGCCTTGAACTCCCGGCGCAGCCAGTCGTCCAGGACCCGCTTCTCGTAGACCAGCGGGTCGTTGTCCCGGCCGGCACCGGGGCGTGACAGGTAGGCCATGTCGGTCAGCTGGCGACGGCCTTCATCGATCACCTGTCCGGCTGCATCCAGGCGGCGGAACTCCAGTGTGATGCGGGGCGGGTAGATATCGCGCATCATCCGGACGTCGTCGTAGTCCGGGCCCTGCCACGGCTCGTACTCGCCGGCGCGGTCCACATCCAGCAGGGTCACCTGCAACTGCTCACCGGCGGGCAGGCGCCGCTCCGCCTGGGTCCGCAGGTGCACGGCCAACTGCTCGATCCACACCCCACGGCGGGTATCAACCCGGTCACGGCCGTAGGTGATTTCGCGGAACGTGCCCGGATCATTCCATGCGACCTGAACCGGTCCCTGCGCCGGAAGCTGGCCCGGCCCCGCACCGGCGACCGGCGTGCTCGCGCATGCGGCGAGGCCCAGGGAAAGAACGCATGCGGCGATACCCGCGGTCATGGCCTTCATGGTCGAACTCCGTGTGCGGACTGAGGTCCCATTCTGCCTCCTTCCACCCGGCAGCACCGTGTAGGCCGGACGTTCTGGCCACGGGTATTCATGCAAGCGGGGCTGGCGGGCGACGCAGGATGAACTCGTGATCGCGGACACGGCCGACCGGAAATTCATAGTCGTCGACATGCTCGAAGCCGCGGCGGGCGTAGAAGCGCTGCGCGGCGAGGTTGCGCGACCACACGCCGACCCACAGCGTGCGCGGCCCGTCGCGCAGCAGCCACTCCAGCGCGACCCGGCACAGCTCGCCGCCAAGTCCTGCGTTGTGCATGTGCTTCAGCAGGTACAGGCGTTTGAGCTCGCCGTCGCCGGAACGAACGTCGGGATGCGGCAGCCCGCACGGTCCCGCCGCCGCATGACCGACCGCCGCGCCGCCCTGCTCCACCAGCCAGACCGCGTACGCCGGGTGGGCCAGGATCGTGCGCTGCCGATCCACCGTGTAGTTTTCGCCCAGGAAGGCGGCCAGATCCTCGGCCGGATAGAGATGACCGAAGGTCTGGCTGAAGGTGCGTGCGGCCAGTTCCGACAGCGTCGCCGCATCGGCGACCGTGGCCCGGCGGATCACGGGAGGCATGACCGCGGTTACTTCCTGGGGCGCACCGCAACGTGGATCTCGGCCAGCTGCTCATCGGCGATCGGCGATGGCGCGCCGGTCATCATGCATTGCGCGCCGGTGGTCTTGGGGAAGGCAATGACGTCGCGGATCGACTCGGTGCCGGCCATCAGCGCGGCAATGCGGTCGATGCCGAAGGCGATGCCACCGTGCGGTGGCGCGCCGTACTTGAGCGCATCCAGCAGGAAGCCGAACTTGGCCTGCTGCTCGTCGGCGTCGATACCAAGCAGTTCGAACACCGCGGCCTGCATCGCCGGGCGATGGATACGGATCGAGCCGCCGCCGATTTCGTTGCCGTTGAGGACCATGTCGTAGCCGCGCGAGACCGCGGTGTGAGCATTGGCACGCAGCGACTCGACGTCATCCACCGCCGGCGCGGTGAACGGATGGTGCAGCGCGACGTGGCGCTGCGCTTCCTCGTCCCACTCGAACATCGGAAAATCGGTGACCCACAGCGGTGCCCAGCCCTCGCGGACCAGACCCAGGTCCTTGCCGACCTTCAGCCGCACCGCGCCCATGAAGTCGGACGCCGTACTCCACGCGGCCGCGCCGAACAGCAGCAGGTCGCAGGCCTTCGCCGCCGTGGCCTGCACGATCGCCGCCAGCGTCGCATCGTCGAGGAACTTGGCGATCGGCGAATTGACGCCCTCGCGGCCCAGCGCCGGATCGGTGACCTTCATCCACGCCAGACCTTTGGCGCCGTATTTGGCCGCGTGCGCGCCGACCTCGTCGATCTGCTTGCGCGACAGGCTGGCACCGCCGGGCACGCAGAGGGCGGCGACCCGGCCCTTGGGATCATTGGCCCAGTCGGTGAAGACCTTGAACTCGCAGTCCTTCACCAGCTCGGCGATATCGGTGAACTCCATTTCGATGCGCAGGTCCGGCTTGTCGGAACCGAAGCGGCGCATCGCCTCCGCCCAGGTCATGCGCGGGAACGGCTGCGCCAGCTCCACGTCCATCACCTCGCGGAAGGCCTCGCGGATCATCGCCTCGGCGGTGTCCTGGACGTCGGACTCCTGGACCCAGGCGAACTCCATGTCGAGCTGGGTGAACTCCAGCTGGCGGTCGGCGCGCAGGGCCTCGTCGCGGAAGCAGCGGGCGATCTGGTAGTAGCGATCGAACCCGGCAACCATCAGGATCTGCTTGAACAGCTGGGGCGATTGCGGCAACGCGTAGAACTCGCCGGGATGCATGCGCGCGGGGACCAGGAAGTCGCGCGCGCCCTCCGGGGTCGCCTTGGTCAGGATGGGGGTTTCGATGTCCTGGAAGTCGCGCGCGTCCAGCCAGCGGCGCAGCGCGCGCACCAGCCGGGTGCGGGTACGCATCTTGCGCTGCATGTCGGGGCTGCGCAGATCCAGGTAGCGGTACTTGAGGCGGATGTCCTCGCCCGGGTTTTCATGGGCGTGGAACGGCAGCGGCTCGGCCTTGTTCAGCACTTCGATCGCGGTGGCGACCACCTCGAGCTGGCCGGTCGGAATCTTGTTGTTGACCGATTCGCGACGGCGCACCTGGCCGGTCACGCGCAGACAGTCCTCGTAGCCCACCTCCGCGGCGGTGGCGATGACGCCGTCGTTGCCCTCCACATCCGCCGGCTCGGCCACCACCTGGACGATGCCTTCATGGTCGCGCAGGTCGATGAAACACAGGCCGCCCAGGTCGCGGGCGACGTCGGCCCAGCCGCACAGGGTCACGGTCTGGCCGATCAGGCTCTCGTCGATCAGGCCGCAGAAATGGGTACGCATGGTGACTCCGGAAAACGGGACGCGCCGGGTGGTTCCGGCTGGACCAGCTAGTTTAGCGGGCCGGTCGCCGGTTCCGGGAATCCGCTCAGGATGACGCTCAGGCTCCGGCGGCCGGCGCTGGCTTGGGGGTGGTCGGCGCAGGCGCGCTGGTCGCATCAGCCTTGGTTTCCGCCGGCTTCACCTCTGCGGGCTTGCCTTCGCCGCCTTTCGCTGGTGCATCCGGCGCTGCGCCATCGCCTGCCAGGTTGCGTTTCCTGTCGCCGTCCTTTTTGAAGTCCGTCTCGTACCAGCCGGTGCCCGACAGGCGGAACTGCGGCGCGGTCAACTGGCGCTTGAGTTCGGGCTTGCCGCACACGGGGCAATCGGTGGGGTCGGCATCGGACAGTTTCTGCAGTCGATCAAAATCGTGACCGCAGGCGGCGCATTCAAAAGCATAGATCGGCATGGGAACAGAACCCTTGAGTGAGCAAACACGTCGGATCGACAGTCGATGAGCCGGGCCGGTCAGAAACCCGGCCAGTCGGCGATATGTGCAGCGCGGTACGAGCGCGCAAGCTGGAATGGGGACGAAAGCCGTCTGTTCAAGCCTCGCCCGCGAGTGAGCACGCCTCTTCGCCCTCAGGCAAGGGGCGTCGGCCCCGGCGCCGCAGCGGGAGCCTCGCCCGCTTCGCTCGCCTTGCCCATCCGGTCCTCCGGATGCGTCGGCAGCGGAGCGTCGAACAGATCGACATCGAACGGGGTGCGGAACACCAGGGACGGCAGCAGCGTGTTGAGCGTGGTGTAAAGGATCAGCGCGCCAAACAACGTGGCGGACAGGTCGAACTCCTTGTGCAGGATATTGGCCAGCACCAGCGTGAAAACCAACGTGGGTGCCAGCGCCACGGACACCTTGAAGCTGCTCTTGTGACCTTCACCAAACATGACCCGCCGCTGCAGCCAGACCAGGCCGATCCGCAGCGGCACGATCACCAGGGTCAGCACGACGCCCAGGCCGGCGGCTTCCCAGGTCAGCGCATCGCGCGAGATCTCGGTGCCGGCGTGGAAGAAATAGAACGGCACGAAGAAGGTCGCAAACAGACGCAGCGCGTGGATGTTCTCGTCCGAGGCCAGCAACGGCATGCGAAAGCGCAGCAGGCGCGCGACCAGGCCGGCGATGAATGCACCCACCAGGTAGTACACGCCCAGGCTGTAGGTGATGTACGCCGCAACCATGCCGACCATCACCAGCAGGGAAAATTCCGAACCGGGCGCGTGCGGCATCACCCAGCGCCCCAGCGCGATGAACACCAGCGGCAGGCCGACCATCATCAGCACCATCGCTCCGGAGGAAATCGCCAGCTGGGTGGGGTCCCCCGCCTGCAGGACCACGAACAAGGCCGTCAGCGCCAGCAGTTCACCGGCAATCGCCTTGCTGGTCACCCAGAACCGCTCATCGGCGTTCAGCCCCAGGCGCTCCAGCGTATCGACGATGAACCCGGTGGACGGGGTCAGCAGCGCCAGTGACACCAGCGCCGCCGCCTGCCACCCCAGCTCGGCGTACTTCCAGCACAGCCAGGCCACGCCGACAAGGCAGGCGATCTGGGTGGTGAGGTAAACCAGCAGCCGGCCGAGCTCCTTGCGCAGCGCCGTGAGCTCGACCTCGAGCCCGGCAAACAGGAACAACGAGGAGATGCCCAGGGTGGAGAGCAGCACGATCACCGAGTCGCTCATGCGCTCGCCCCACAACAGCACCGCTCCCAGGCCCAGCAACAGGCAGGTGATCGGTGCCGGCAACTGGAAGCGTTGCAGCGCGCGGGGGATGACCAGCAGGCCGAATATCAGCAGCAGGTAGATCAGTTCGTTGTTCATGGCAGCAGCCGTGGGCGCACGCGACGTCGGCGTGCATAGTCGGCGCCCCGGCTGCCACTGACAAGCCCGGCGGACTGCGGACGCCAAATCCGTCTACGCGAACCGGGGCGTGTACGCTTGCCTCATAACCACGTCGGAACCCCCGAAGATGTCGAATATCACCGTCCGCCCCGCTCTTCCGATCATCGCCGCCGCCCTGTTGATGGTGGGGCTGGCAGGCGCCGGCTGGTTCGCCGCCAAGGGCATGGAGCGCCTGAAGACCGCCGACCGCTACGTCGTGGTCAAGGGCTCGGCCGAGAAGATCGTCGATGCCGACCTGGTGGTGTGGCCGCTGCCGCACACCGTGGGTGGCAACGACCTGGCCGAGGTCCAGCGCAGCCTGGACGCCAATACCGCGATCATCCGGGAGTTCTTCGAGGCCGCCGGCTTCAAGGCCGATGAGATCGTGGTGTCCCCGCCCAGGCTGGAGGACCGCTGGGCGTGGGCGTACGGCGACAGCCGCCCCCCGGAGCGCTACCGCTATGCCACCACCGTCAGCCTGCGCACCACCAACGTGGCGGGTGCACTGGATGCGGTCCGGCGCACGGGTGAACTGGTGACCCGCGGCGTGATGATCGGGGAAAACAGTGCGCCGGAGTTCGATTACACCAAGCTCAATGACATCAAACCGGCCCTGATTGCGGAGGCGACGGCGGCCGCGCGCGATTCCGCCGTCCAGTTCGCCAAGGACTCCGAGTCGCGACTGGATGGGATACGCAGCGCCAACCAGGGCGTGGTCAGCATCAGCGACCGCGACCAGAGCAGCCCGCAGATCAAGCGGGTGCGCGTGGTGACGACCGTGGAATACTTCCTGCACGACTGACGCGAGCGCCCAGCTGCGCGGCGCGGTGCAGGCACCGCGTGCAACAATCCGACCCCCGACTCCGGGCCCGCGCACTGCGCGTCCGCACCGCCAGGAACATCCATGAAGCGACTCCTAATTGCCGCAGCGTTCGGCATGCTCAGCATCTCCGCGTGCGCCAAGGCGCCCGCCTCCGCCGACGAGACCAAACCGCCACAGGCCGCTGCAGCGGAGGCCCCCGAGTCCACGAAGCCGGCCCCCGGCTCCGCGGAGGAGCGCGCGGTCGCCGCCATCGCCGCACTCAATCCCGAGATCAAGGTCGACTACGTCGGCAAGGCCCCCATGCCGGGCTTCCGCGAGGCGGTGGTTGGCGGCCAGGTGATCTACGTCAGCGACGACGGCAACTACCTGCTGTTCACCGGCGCCGGCGGCGCGCTGCTCGACACCCGGACCCAGAAGAACCTCAGCGAGGCGACCCTGGGCGGCATGCGCAACAAGCTATTGAAGACGATTCCCTCAAGCGAGCGGATCGTGTTCGCACCGGCCAACCCGAAGCACACCGTGACCGTGTTCACCGACGTGGAATGCGGCTACTGCCGCAAGATGCACGAGGAAATCAAGCAGTACAACGCCGAGGGGATTGCGGTGGAATATCTGGCGTTCCCGCGCATGGGGATCGGCAGTGAAGGCTATAACGACATGGTCTCGGTCTGGTGCTCGCCCGACCGCAAGAGCGCGCTGACCAAGGCCAAGTCCACGGGCGAGGTCGAAAGCCGCAATTGCAGGAACACGGTGGCGGACCAGTACAAGGTTGGCCAAAGCGCAGGGCTGACCGGCACGCCGATGATCATCGCCCGCGACGGCAGCCAGCTCGGCGGCTATCTGCCTGCCAAGGCGCTGCGCGCCGCGCTGGACAAGCTGGAAGCCAGCGACGGTTGACCAGCCTGCCGACGTCCGTGCCGACGCCGCCTACGGGCGGCGTCATTGCATCCGGGACCGGGGACCATTGGCCGAACGTACGCTTCGGTCAGCGCCGGGCGGCGCGCTAGACTGGCGTCATCCCGAACAAGGAGTTTCGTCATGGCCCAGGCCAGTGCCGTGTCCCCGCCCGTCGGCGGAGCAACAAGCAAGATCTACCCCGATGCTGAAAGTGCGCTGAAGGGCGTGGTCGCCGACGGCCAGACCCTGGCGGTCGGCGGATTCGGCCTGTGTGGTATCCCCGAGGCACTGATCGAGGCCCTCCGCGATTCCGGCGTGACCGGGCTGACCGCCATCTCCAACAACGCCGGCGTCGACGGCTTCGGTCTGGGCCTGCTGCTGGAGACGCGCCAGATCAGCAAGATGGTTTCGTCCTACGTCGGCGAGAACAAGGAGTTCGAACGCCAGTTCCTGGCCGGCGAGCTCGACCTGGAATTCACCCCGCAGGGCACGCTGGCCGAACGCCTGCGCGCCGGTGGCGCGGGGATCCCGGCCTTCTTCACCGCCACCGGCTACGGCACGGTGGTGGCCGAGGGCAAGGAGACCCGCGAGTTCAACGGCAAGCATTACGTCATGGAGACCGCATTGGTTGCCGATGTAGCGCTGGTCAAGGCGTGGAAGGCGGACAAAGCGGGCAATCTGCTGTTCCGCAAGACCGCGCGCAACTTCAACCCGGCCTGCGCGATGGCGGGCAAGGTGTGCATCGTGGAAGTCGAGGAGATCGTCGAGATCGGCCAGATCGACCCCGATCATGTGCATCTGCCGGGCATCTACGTGGACCGGATCGTGCACAACCCGAACCCCGAGAAGCGCATCGAGCAGCGCACCGTGCGCGAAGGAGGCAAGTAATGGGCTGGTCACGCGAGCAGATGGCGCAACGCGCCGCGCAGGAACTCACCGACGGCGCCTACGTCAACCTGGGCATCGGCCTGCCGACCATGGTGGCCAACTACATCCCCGACGGCATGGATGTCTGGCTGCAGTCGGAGAACGGATTGCTCGGCATCGGGCCCTTTCCGACCGAGGACGAGCTGGACGCCGACCTGATCAATGCCGGCAAGCAGACCGTCACCGCGCGCGTGGGTGCGAGCTATTTCGGCAGCCACGACTCCTTCGCGATGATCCGCGGCGGCCACATCAACCTGGCGATCCTGGGCGCGATGGAGGTCACCGACAAGGGCGACCTGGCCAACTGGATGGTGCCGGGCAAGATGGTCAAGGGCATGGGCGGGGCGATGGATCTGGTCGCCGGCGTGCAGCGCGTCGTGGTGCTGATGGAACACACCACCAAGAAAGGCGAGCCAAAGATCCTGCCCGAGTGCACCCTGCCGCTGACCGGTCTGGGCGTGGTCAGCCGGATCATCACCGACCTTGCGGTCATGGACATCACCGCCGATGGACTGAAGCTGGTCGAGCTGGCGCCTGAGGTCACCGAGGAGGAGCTTCGAAACAAGACAGGCGTCGACTTCAGTCACGCTTGAGCGCCGCCTAGGCACCCCACAAAGCCGCCTGCGGGCGGCTTTTTCGTTTGGCAAGATGCCGAGGGCTGGCCTGACCTGTCAGGGGAATGGACTAGCATTCTCCCTTTCCCAGTATCGACGTCCATATGCACGAATCGGCCGCCCTCACCCATCTGGATCGCCTGGAAGCCGAGAGCATCCACATACTGCGGGAGGTCGCGGCCGAGTTCTCCAAGCCGGTGATGCTGTATTCGATCGGGAAGGACAGCTCGGTACTGCTGCACCTGTTGCTGAAGGCGTTCCATCCGGCGCCGCCGCCAATACCCCTTCTGCATGTGGACACCGGTTGGAAATTCGCCGAGATGATCGCCTTCCGTGATCGCCGGGTCCGGGAAACGGGCGTCAAGCTGCACACACATATCAATCCTCAGGGCTTGGCCGACGGCGTGGGACCACCCACGCACGGCGCCACCGTGCACACCGACGTCATGAAGACCCAGGCATTGCGACAGGCGCTCGATGCCGGTGGGTTTGACGCTGCGATCGGTGGTGCCCGGCGCGATGAGGAGAAATCCAGAGCCAAGGAGCGCATCTTCTCGTTCCGCAACGAAAACCACCGATGGGATCCGAAGAACCAGCGGGCGGAGCTTTGGAACCTCTACAACACTCGCATCCACAAGGGCGAATCGGTGCGGGTGTTCCCGATCTCCAATTGGACCGAGTTGGATGTATGGCTGTACATCCTGCGCGAGAACATTCCCGTCCCATCGTTGTACCTGGCGGCGCCTCGGCCGGTCGTGGAACGGGATGGCGCCCTGATCATGGTCGATGACGAGCGCCTGCCACTACGGCCTCACGAAGTGCCGATGATGAAGATGGTGCGTTTTCGCACGCTTGGGTGCTACCCATTGACGGGCGCGATGGAATCCAACGCCGATACGCTGGAAAAGGTGATTGCCGAGATGCTGGTGACGACCACTTCAGAACGCCAGGGAAGGGTGATCGACCACGATCCGGCGGCATCGATGGAAAAGAAGAAACTGGAGGGCTATTTCTGATGTGCCCCACACGCGACGCACGCGTCAGTGAAAACAGTCGCAAGGCCCGCCGGGCGAAAGATGCTGGCGACGCATCCGGGGCGATCGCGGAATACCTGCAACGTCACGAAGCCAAGAGACTGCTGCGCTTCATCACCTGCGGCAGCGTGGACGATGGCAAAAGCACGCTGATCGGCCGACTGCTGTACGACGCGCGCGCGCTACTGGATGATCAGGCCGCAGCGCTGTTCGCGGACGGCAACCGCGCCACCGCCAACGGCGATGGGATCGACTTCGCATCCCTGGTGGATGGCCTCAGCGCCGAGCGCGAACAGGGCATCACGATCGACGTCGCCTACCGCTACTTCGACACTGACCGGCGCAAGTTCATCGTCGCCGACTGCCCGGGGCATGAGCAGTACACGCGCAACATGGCCACCGGCGCGTCCACCGCCGACCTCGCCATCGTGCTGGTGGATGCCCGCAAGGGATTGCTCACCCAGACCCGGCGCCACAGCTATATTCTGGCCTTGCTGGGTATCCGCCACGTGGTGCTGGCCGTCAACAAGATGGATCTTGTCGACTACCGTCAGGACATATTCGAGGCGATCACCAGTGACTACCGGCAGTTGGCCGCCCAGCTGGGAATCGATCAGGTGACCGGCATTCCACTCTCGGCGCTGGACGGCGACAACGTTCTGGAACCCTCTCCGCATATGCCGTGGTACCGGGGTCCCATGTTGCTGGATCACCTGGAAACCGTCGTGATCGAGTCGCCTGACACCGCGGAGGGATTCCGTCTACCGGTGCAGTGGGTTTGCCGTTCGAACCAGGATTTCCGCGGGTTTGCCGGTACGCTGTTGGCCGGTTCGGTGGCGGTCGGCGATGCGATCACGGTGTCGCCTTCGGGCGGCGCCTCAACCGTCGCCCGGATATTCAGCGGCGATAGCGAGGTCACCCGGGCCGGCTCAGGCCAGCCGGTCGTACTGGGTTTGACCGACGAGATCGACATCGGTCGCGGCGATATCATCTGCGCGGCCAACGCTCCTCTGGCAGTGGCCGATCAGTTCGCCGCCAATCTACTGTGGATGGACCAGCAGCCACTTCTCCCTGGGCGCCCGTACTGGCTCAAGATCGGAGCGCGCACGGTCGGCGCAACCATTACCGAACTGAAATACCAGATCGACGTGAACACCCAGACCCACCTGGCGGCCAAGACGCTGGAGTGCAATCAGGTCGGGTATTGCAACCTGTATCTCAATGAGCCGATCGGCTTTCAAGCCTTTTCAGACAACCGCAACCTGGGTGGCTTCATCCTGATTGACCGCCAGAGCAACGCCACCGTAGGCGCAGGTACGCTGGACTTCGCCCTGCGCCGGGCCAGCAACATCCGCTGGCAGCACGTTGACGTGGACAAGGCGTCGCGTGCGTTGATCAAGCACCAGCGACCGCGATGTCTCTGGTTCACCGGTCTGTCGGGCGCCGGGAAATCCACGATCGCCAACCTGGTCGAAAAGCAGCTTCTGGCGATGGGTCGGCACACCTACCTGCTCGACGGCGACAACATCCGTCATGGCCTCAACAACGATCTTGGATTCACCGATGAGGATCGGGTTGAGAACATCCGTCGCGTGGCAGAGGTGGCCCGGCTGATGGTCGACGCCGGGCTGGTGGTGCTGGTGAGCTTTATCTCACCCTTCCGGGCGGAGCGGAAGATGGCCCGCCGCATGTTCGCGGAGGGCGAGTTTCTCGAGGTCTTCGTCGACACGTCGCTTTCGGTCGCCGAGCAGCGAGACGCCAAAGGCCTCTACGCGAAGGCGCGCGCCGGTCAGTTGCGCAACTTCACTGGAATCGATTCACCGTACGAGGTGCCGGAAGCCCCAGACATGGTGCTCGAGACCTGCAGGCACGATGCTGAAACCCTTGCTGCGATGCTGGTACGCGCGTTGGACGACTGAACCTTTATTGGACCTCGACCCACTGCGACGGGAAGTGCGATTAATCGCTTACGAATCCGCGTTGAGGCTGGACCATCTGTATGCACCCCGTTGCAGGTAGTGCTCCCGTGCCATCGTAGCCAAAAGTCGAAGTGCTTAGAGCGCCTGAGTTTCGGCCTTGCCAACCGCCAGCACCCAACCCACGATCTCGCCGGTGACCGCATGCAGCGCCTGGTCGAATGCCTGGACAACCTGCTCGATCGAGGTGCTGGCGGTCGGCGCCTTTTGCAGGAAGGTGCGCGACTCGACGACGCGCTGGCTGGCGATGTGCAGCAGTTTGGCGTTGACCTCGATCACCACGGTTGGCGGCATGTCGGGACCGGCATAGTCGGATTCGAAGCGGCGCAGCTCCAGCATCAGCCGGTATTCCGCGCTCATCCCGCTGCCTTGTCGGGCCACCGCGGCGATGCGGCCGGAGTCCTCAAGGGTGCGCAGTATCGCTCCCTCCAGCATGTCGGTCGGAATCCGGGCCCAGCTGGCGCCCTTGTAGATCTGCAGCTCGTTTGGTGTCGGGCGCACGGCGATACGCAGGCTATCGCCGACCCGCGTTGCGTTCACCTTGGCGAGCGAGAGCTGCCAGTCGACCTGCGGCCAGGAAGGATCGGCCTCGACCCGCGGGTCCAGGTCGTACACCGTTGCCCGGTCACGCGTGTTGTTGCCCAACACCGAGCAGGCCGCAAGCAGCACACAGCCGATGATCACCAACGTTGTGCGTGCAATGCCGAGCGCGTAGTGGCGCGATGCAGGGCGGATCGTGGTCGGGTTCATTCCGGTTCAAACTCCTTGAGCGCGTCACGGCCGAGCAGGTAGCGGGCCGGGTTGCTGTCCAGACGGTCGCTTACCCGGCGCAGGTCACGCACCAGACCGCGCAGCTCGCTCAGCGTCGGGCCAAGCTGGGACAGACCGTCGTTGGCGAAGCTGTTGATGGCTGCGCGGTTGTCATTGATGATTCCGTCGGCCCCGATGGCAGCCGAGTCGAGGCGCGTCAGCGTGTTGTCCAGCCGAGCGACAAGCTCGGGCAGCTTGCTGACCAGCTCGCGATCGATGCTCAGCACGGCCTTGTTGGCGTTGCCCAGCGTGGCTTCGAGCTGCTCGCTCGACGCGCGGGCATTGGTGATCAGCGCCCTGAGGTCTTCGCGCTGGTCGGAAATCGCCCCGGTCAGTGTCTCGATATTGGCCAGCGTCTGGGCCACGCTCTCAACGTTCTCCTCGCTGAGCAGCTGATCCATCCGCGCCACCAGCCTGTTGGCGGTGTCGGCGATGTTCTGCAGCGCGGAGGCCTCGGTCTGGATCACCGGGACGTCGCTCTTATCAACATCGACCAGGCGCGGGCTGGCAGGGTCGCCGCCGGTCAGCTGGATGATCGGGCTGCCGGTGATGCCCGTCATCGACATCTTGGCGCGCGTGTCGGTCATCACCGGCGCGCTGGCCTGGACCTTGAGCGTGGCAATCACACGACGTGGATCATCGGGTGCCAAGCGCAGCTTCTCCACGGTGCCGACCGAAATGCCGTTGTACTGAACGCTGCTGCCCTCGCTCATGCCCGTGACCGGCTCGTTGAAGATCACCCGGTAGCTTTGCCAGCTTTTGTCGGTCGAGTACTTGGCCGCCCACAGGGCGAAAAACAGGAGGAACAGCGTCAGCACGATGGTGAAGGCACCGATCAGGACGTAGTTGGCCTTGGTTTCCATCAGGGGGAGACCTCGTTGGGCGGGCGGACTGCCGCGCCGGCGTCCTGCGCGGCGCGGGCACGGGGGCCGTGGAAGTATTCACGCACCCACGGGTGCTCGCATTGTTCGATCTCATCGATCGGGGCGCAGGCCACGACCTTGCCGTCGGCCAGCACGGCAATGCGGTCACATATAGCGTAAAGGGTGTCGAGGTCGTGTGTGATCAGGAACACCGTCAGGCCAAGTGCCTGCTGCAATGTGCGGATCAGCCGATCGAACGCGGCCGCGCCAATTGGATCCAGGCCGGCAGTGGGTTCGTCGAGAAACAGCAGCGGCGGATCCAGTGCCAGGGCGCGCGCGACACCCGCGCGCTTGCGCATGCCGCCCGACAGTTCCGAGGGAAACTTTTCCAGCGCATCTCCGGGTAATCCCGACAGCTTCACTTTCAACAGCGCGAGCTCGTAGCGCAGCGAGTCCGACAGGTCGGGACAATATTCCTTCAGCGGCACCTCCACGTTCTCGCCCACCGTCAGCGAGGAAAACAGCGCTCCGTCCTGGAACAGGACGCCGGTGTTCTGCTCGATATGCCGCCGGATGCGGTCGTCACTGCTGCGCGCGTCCACGCCCAGCACTTCAATGCTGCCTTCGTTGGGACGGCGCAGGCCGAGGATGGAGCGCATCAGCACCGACTTGCCGGTGCCGGATCCGCCGACCACGCCAAGGATCTCTCCCGGCATCACGTCCAGGTCGAGACCGTCGTGCACCACCTGTGCACCGAAGCGGTTGACCAGTCCGCGCACGCGGATGATGGGAGCGGGCGTGGGATCCGCAGCCGCCGTCACCAGCCCATCTCCATCAGCCAGATGGCAAAGAAGGCGTCGAGCACGATCACCAGCGATATCGACTGCACCACGCTGGAGGTGGTGCGCTCACCCAGCGATTGCGCCGTGCCCTTCACCTGCAGCCCCTCAAGGCACCCGATCAGGCTGATGACCAGCGCAAACACCGGCGCTTTGCCCAGACCGACCCAAAGATGCTTCAGCGACATCGTGTCCTGCATCCGCGTCAGGTATTGCTGCGGCGGGATGTCCAGGTTGAACGCACCGACGGTAAGCCCTCCCAGCAGCCCGGCCATCATCGCCACGAAGGTCAGCAGCGGCAGGGTCACCAACAGTGCGAGCACGCGGGGGATGACCAGCAGGTCGATGGGATCCAGGCCCAGGGTGCGCATGGCGTCGACTTCCTCGCGGCCAACCATCGCGCCGATCTGCGCGGTGAACGCGCTGGCGGTGCGGCCTGCAAGGATGATCGCGGTCAGCAGCACGCCGAACTCGCGCAGGAACGCGATGCTGACCAGCTCGACCACGAAGATCGTGGCACCGAAGTCACGCAGGACGTTCGCGCCCAGAAACGCAACCACCGCGCCCACCAGGAAGCACAACAGCGCCACCAGTGGCACCGCGTCCAGACCCACCTGTTCCATATGGAAGACAGTGGCGATCGGGCGGAAGCGCCTTGGGTCGCGGACCAGCCGAAACATCTTGACCAGCACCTCGCCGAAGAATCCCAGCAGCGAACGCGCCTCGCGCCAATTGCTGGCCACGGCGCGACCCAGCCGCGCGAGTGCTTCGCGCACGCCGTACTCGCGCGGACGGGGCAATCGCTCATCGGTGACATCGTCGATTACCGCAACCAGTGCGCGATGGTCGGGGTGGAATTCAAACTCCTTGAACTCCAATTCGCGCTCCCGTGCGAAGCGCAGCAACTGCAGCACACCGAGCGAATCGAGCCGCTCCACGCCGGTCGCATCCAGCACGCGGGTGCTATCGGGCATCGATGCCAGTTGATCACCGACCGCCTGCGCCTGCTCGAGTGTCCACTGGCCGGTGAGCACCTGACGAGCCGCGTCGCGGTCATCGGGGGCGAAGCTTGGCGGCGAGGGATCGGATGCACTCATGGGTGATCGAAGGATACATGCGTGACCCATGCACGGCGCGTGGTCCGGGTATGTCCAAGAGCTCCCTTCGGGAGCGCGCATGCGATCCTAGCGGGATGATCAGCACGCCATCCCACGCCACGGCGGCCATCCCGCTAAGCAACGCAAGCTATCCGGACCGCATCGCCTTCATGGTCGAGCTGGCCGAGCGCCTGCACCTTTACGGCACCACCGCGCAGCGATTGGAAGGCGCACTGCTGTCGGTAGCCGATCGCCTGCGCGTGGAGTGCGAACCGTGGGTCAGTCCCACTGCCCTGATCATGTCGTTCAGCGATCCGCAACAGTTGCCCGGGCACAGCGACATCACCCGCGTGATCCGGCTGCCGCCCGGTGACACGGACCTGCAACGCCTGGTGGAGACGGACCGCATCGCCGAGGCCGTGATCGCCGGCGAGATGGGACTGGCGGCGGCATTGGAGGCCATGAACGAGTTGGACACCCCGCCCACCCGCTGGTCACAGGCCCTGCAGGTCATGGCCTTCGGACTGGTGGCGGCGGCCGTGGGCGGACTGCTGCGACTGCCCTGGCTGGACATCGCCGTGGCCGGATTCAATGGCTTGCTGATCGGGTTGCTGACCGTGCTGGCGGCGTCGCGACCGCGATTGCGCGAGGCGTCCGATGCGCTGCTGGCGATGGTCGCCACCCTCGTGGTGGTGCTGGTGGCCACCTTCATTGCGCCGCTCAACCAGAACACCGTGATCATCGCCTCGCTGATCGTCTTGTTGCCAGGTCTCTCGCTGACCAACGCCATGAACGAGTTGACCAGTCAGCACCTGGTATCGGGTACGGCGCGCGCGGCGGGCGCGCTTTCCACTGTGCTCAAGTTGACCCTGGGCACGGTCATTGCCCTCTATCTGGCCCACCTGATTGGTTTTGAGCCCGCAGTGCGCGCGCTCCGCCCGCAGCCACCGTGGGTGGAATGGCCCGCGCTGGCCGCCGCGTCGCTCGCGTTTGCCGTGCTGTTCCGAGCGCATGTGCGGGACTACCCGCTGGTCATGATGTCCGCCGCGGCGGGCTATCTGATCTCGCGCTACGGAGGCTTGGCCTGGGGCAGTCCGGTCGGCATTTTCTTGGCGGCGCTTGTATTGACGGTTGCGGGCAATGGTTATGCGCGTTGGTTTGATCGCCCCGGAGCGCTGGTCCGGGTGCCGGGAATCATCCTGCTGCTGCCCGGCAGCGTCAGCCTGCGCGGGATGATGGACCTGATCCAGCGCCAGGACGTGGCAGTGGGCCAGGATGCGCTGATGGCCGTAGTGAACATCCTGCTGGCCGTTATCGCCGGGCTGCTGTTTGGCAACCTGCTCCTGCCCACGCGCAAGAACCTGTAGGGAAACGAAAACGAAAAACGCCGGCATTCGCCGGCGTCTTCCTTGGTGCCGACAAAGGGCCGGCACGTCCGCAATTCAGTGCGTCACCGAATCAACCCTCGGGATTGATCAGGAACTCATCACGGTTACGGCCGGCGTCGGTGAATGCGGTCAACCAGCGCGGCTGACGGCCACGACCGGTCCAGGTCTCGTTGGGGTTTTCGGGATTGCGGTATTTTGGCGCCACCTTGCCCGTGGTCTTGCGCGCCTTGCGCGGCGCACTGGCGCGGGTACGGGTTTCGGCAGCCGCCGCCGCGCCAGTTCCGCCAAACAGCTCGGCAATCGTGTATCCCTCGTTCTTGGCCGCCTGCATCACGCGCTTGCGCGCCTGGGCAATAGGCTTGCGCTTGCTGAGCGTGGTCTTGCGCTTCTTGGCCTGATTGATCAGTGCGGTGAGCTCTTTGGGCGTCAGGGCTTCAATATCGAGTGGCATCGGGGATTCTCCGGGAGATGGTGAAACTCGGCCGTGGCACGGCCGGCGAGCTAATACTAGGCCGGTCAGCGCAGTTAGTAAACGCGGCTTATTATTGAAAACGGCCCGGCATTCATATCCGTGGCTCCGGGTTTGCCGAATCAGCGGTTAACCCGCGGAACCGAGCCGGGTCAGCAATGCGTCCAGTCCGATGTTTTCCGACGCCTCGGCCAGCCGGTGACGGTATTCAAAAGTGCCGGCGACAATACCGCGCTCGGAAACCACGATCCGGTGCGGGATGCCTATCAGCTCCATATCGGCAAACATCGCCCCCGGCCGCAGACCGCGATCATCCATGGCAGCCTCGATGCCCATGCCGTTCAACTGACGGTGCAGTGCTTCGGCAGCGACCACGACGGCCGGATCCTTCTTCGGATTGATGATGCAGATCACCGCCTGCCAGGGCGCCATCGCTTCGGGCCAGACTATTCCGCTGGCATCGTGATTCTGCTCGATCGCTGCCGCAACGATTCGTGATACGCCGATGCCGTAGCAGCCCATGGTCGGAGTCACGGCCTTGCCATTGGCATCCTGCACAGTGCAATCCATTGCCTTGGCGTAAGTGCGACCCAGCTGGAAGATGTGGCCGACCTCAATGCCACGGGCAATCTGCAGCGTGCCATTGCCGTCGGGCGAGGGATCGCCCGCCACAACATTGCGGATGTCGGCGACCACGTCGGGTTCGGGCAGGTCGCGGCCCCAATTGACATCCCTCAGGTGGAAGCCTTTTTCATTCGCGCCGACCACGAAGTCGGCCATCGCAGCCACGCTGCGATCAGCGATGACGTGAATCGGTTTGGTCGGCTTTACCGGACCAATGAAACCAGGCTCCGTGCCGAGGCTCTCGAGAATCTCGGCCTCGGTCGCCATCCGCACATCGGCCAGTCCGGGAAGTTTTGCCAGCTTGATCTCGTTGATCTGGTGATCGCCGCGGACCAGCGCGAGGACGAAACCCTGCTCGCCGATCATCGCGACGGACTTCACTGTCCGCTCCAAACCGGTTCCCAGCAGTTCCGCCACTGCCTCGCAGGTCCGCTGATGCGGGGTTTCCACACGGGCGATGGTTTCACCCGCGGCTGGCCGCGCCCCCGGCGCCAGCGCTTCGGCCAGCTCGGTATTGGCGGCATAGTCGGAGGCATTGGAGAACGCGATTGCATCCTCGCCGGAGGCGGCCAACACGTGGAACTCGTGCGAGGCGCTGCCGCCGATGGCGCCGGTATCGGCGAATACGGCGCGAAATTCCAATCCAAGCCGGGTGAATATCCGGTTGTACGCCTCGTGCATCACCTCGTACTGGCGGTCCAGGTCGGCGTCATCCAGATGGAAGGAGTACGCGTCCTTCATCAGGAATTCGCGAGCGCGCATGACCCCGAAGCGGGGCCGGATCTCGTCGCGGAATTTGGTCTGGATCTGGTAGAAACACGCCGGCAACTGCTTGTAGCTGGCCAGTTCCTGACGGGCGAAATCGGTAATGACCTCCTCGTGGGTCGGGCCATAGCAGTACCAGGCTTCCTTGCGGTCCTGGATCTTCAGCAACTGGCCGCCAAATTTTTCCCAGCGCCCGGTTTCCTCCCACAGCTCGCGCGGCTGTACCGACGGCATCAGCATCTCGATCGCGCCGGCGGCGTCCATCTCCTCACGGACCACGCGCTCGACCTTGCGCAGCACGCGCAGCCCCAGCGGCGTCCAGGTGTAGAGGCCGGAGGCCAGCTTGCGGATCATGCCGGCCTTGAGCATCAGCTTGTGGCTGATGATTTCCGCCTCGGCGGGGACTTCCTTGCTGGTGTGGAGATGGAATTGCGAGAGGCGCATGGCGGCACCGGCAGAATGATCGGGCGCCTATTCTGCCTTAGTGCGCCCGATACCGGCCGTCGTCGGTTCAGGACCGCCCGTACACGTCCTCCAAGCGGACGATGTCGTCCTCGCCGAGGTAACTTCCCGACTGCACCTCGATCAACTCCACCGGCTCGGTGCCGCGATTGCGCAGCCGGTGGACGCTACCCAGCGGAATGAACGTGCTCTCGTTCTCATGCAGGTCGAAAACGCGCTCGTCGCAGGTCACTTCCGCGGTGCCTGACACCACGACCCAGTGCTCCGCCCGGTGCCGGTGCTTCTGCAGGCTCAGCGCCGCGCCGGGCTTGACCACGATCCGCTTGACCTGGAATCGCTCGCCCACGCCGATGGAGTCGTAGCTGCCCCACGGCCGATACACCTTGCGATGGAACAGGTGTTCGCGGCGACCGGCCGCCTTGAGCTGCTCGACCACGAGTTTCACGTCCTGAACCCGGTCCTTGCGCGCCACCAGCGTCGCGTCCGGCGTATCGATGATGATCAGGTCTTCCACGCCAATCGTCGCAATGAGCCGGCGCTCCGACGCCCTGACCAGGCTGCCGGTGGTGTCCACCGAAATCACATCCCCTTCCTGACGGTTGCCGTCGGCGTCGTGTTCGGCGACCGACCACAACGACGACCACGAGCCTATGTCACTCCAGCCGCAGCTCACCGGCACGACCGCAGCGCGGTCGGTTTTCTCCATGACCGCGTAGTCGATGGAGTCACTGGGACTGGCCGCGAAGGCCTGCTCGTCGATCCGGATGAAATCCAGATCGCTGGAGGCCTTCGTCCAGGCGCGCTCGACCGCATCGACGATCTCCGGTGCATGCCGCGCGAGCTCGTCCAGATACCCGTGGGCACTGAACAGGAACATTCCCGAGTTCCAAGCGTAGCCACCGGCGTCCAGATACTGCTGCGCGGTTTCCAGGTCGGGCTTTTCCACAAACCGGTCGATGCGATAGCCGTCAGCGCCCAACGCCTCGCCTTGGCGGATGTAGCCGTAACCGGTTTCCGCATAGTCGGGGGTAATGCCAAAAGCGACCAGCCAGTCCTCTTGCGCCAACGAAAGCGCGCGTGCAACGGCCTCGCGGAACGCCGCCTCGTCCTCGATCAGGTGATCGGCGGGCATGACCAGCAGGGTAGCGCCGGGATCGGTGCGCAACGCCTGCATCGCCGCCAGCGCGATCGCCGGCGCGGTATTGCGTGCCAGCGGCTCCAGGACGATACCGCCGTTCCCCATTGCGATCGCCTGCAGCTGCTCGCCCACCATGAAGCGGTGCAATTCGCTGCAGATCGTGATCGGCAGCTGCGCACCGGGCAGACGGCTGGCCCGCAGGATCGTCTCCTGATAGAGCGAGCGCTCCCCGATCAGGGTCAGGAACTGCTTGGGCTGGTTCTGCCGCGACAGTGGCCACAAACGGGTACCACTGCCACCGCTGAGAACGACCGGATGGAGCATGCCAATTCCTTGAAATTCCGTGCCCGACAGAATAGCCCGCTACAAGCTGCGATGCAGGGCCCGCTCAGATAGAATGGGCGTTCTTTCGGCCCCGTGATCCACGCTGTCCTGGACGCGGTCGCAGACATTAAGCAGACTCATCAAGGATCCCCCACAACGATGAAAATCCTGGTTGGTTACAAGCGCGTCGTGGACTACAACGTCCGCGTCCAAGTGAAGCCGGACGGTTCCGGCGTGGTGACCGACGGCGTGAAGCTGTCGGCCAATCCATTCGACGAAATCGCGCTGGAAGAGGCGCTGCGCCTGCGTGACAAGGGCATCGCCACCGAGGTGGTGGTCGCCACCATCGCACCCGCCAACGCCCAGGCGCACCTGCGCAACGGGCTGGCGATGGGCGCCAACCGCGCACTGCATGTGGTGATCGAGGACGGGGAGGAAATCCAGCCCCTGACGGCTGCGCGTACCTTCCTGAAGCTGATCGAGAAGGAGCAGCCTGACCTGGTCATCCTGGGCAAGCAGGCGATCGACGATGACGCCAACCAGACCGGGCAGATGCTGGCCACGATCTGGAACCGCCCGCAGGCGACCTTCGCGTCCAAGCTGGAGATCGCCGACGGCAAGGCCACGGTGACCCGCGAAGTGGATGGCGGCCTTGAAACCCTGGAAGTGGACCTGCCGGCCGTGGTCACCACCGACCTGCGCCTGAATGAGCCGCGCTTCATCAAGCTGCCCGACATCATGAAGGCCAAGAGCAAGCCGATGGAGACCATCCCGTTCGCCGAGCTGGGTATCGAGTCGGGCAACCTGCTCAAAACGACCCACTACGCGCCGCCCGCCAAGCGCAGCAAGGGCGTCATGGTCAAGGACGCGGCCGAACTGGTCGCCGCACTCAAGTCAAAGGGGTTGCTGTAATGAGCAAGGTACTGATCATCGCGGAGCATCACGAGGGCGCGCTCAACTCCGCCACCGCCAAGTGCGTCACCGCCGCCAAGGCGCTTTCACCCGACGCCATCGATATCGTCGTCTTCGCCGAATCGCCGGATGAGGTTGCCAAACAGGCGGCCACCATCGCCGGCGTCACCCGCGTCCTGACCGTGGCCAATGCTGCCAACGCGCAAGCCATCGCGCAGACCCTGGCACCTCAGGTCGCCAAGCTGGCCGACGGCTACACCCACGTGTTTGGCCCGTCCACGACGTTTGGCAAGGACCTGATGCCGTGCGTCGCCGCGCTGCTGGGCGTTGCCCAGGTGTCGGACGTGATGGAAGTCGAATCCAGCCACGTCTTCAAACGGCCGATCTACGCCGGCAACGCAATCATCACCGTGGAGGCGCCTGCCGCCCACACCGTGGTGGCGACCATCCGCACCGCCTCCTGGTCGGAAGCCGCACAGGGCGGCGACGCGCCGGTGGAAGCGGTGTCGGTGGAAGCCTCGCTGCCGCAGCACACACGCTTCATCGGCCTGGCCGGTGCCAGCTCCGACCGGCCTGACCTCCAGAGCGCCAAGCGCGTGGTGTCGGGTGGACGCGGCGTCGGCTCGAAAGAGAACTTCAAGATCGTCTACGACTTCGCCGACAAGCTCGGTGCCGCGGTCGGCGCCTCGCGCGCGGCGGTGGATGCGGGCTACTGCCCCAACGAGATGCAGGTCGGCCAGACCGGCAAGATCATCTCGCCGGAACTCTACGTGGCAATCGGTATCTCCGGAGCGATCCAGCACCTGACCGGCATCAAAGACGCCGGGACGATCGTGGCGATCAACAAGGACGGCGATGCGCCGATCTTCGAGGTTGCGGATATCGGGCTGGTGGGGGATTTGTTTACGATCCTGCCTGAGTTGGAAGCGGCGCTGGGCTGAGAGCCCGATCCGGGCATCTTCATTCCAAAGTCCCGGACCAATGAATGCGCGTTATTTTCTGGGGCACCTACGACACCGGCAAACCGCGTAACCGGATTCTTCGGAAGGGAATCCGGGCAAACGGAGTGGATCTGCTCGAGATCCACTCCCCCGTCTGGGAGGGCATAGAGGACAAGTCCCAAATTCGCGGCCTCTATGCACTCCTCGCAGTGCTGGTCCGCTGGCTCAGCGCATACCCGCGGCTGATCTGGCGAGTGTGTCGCGCGCCCGCCCCCGACCTGTACCTCGTCGGCTATCCCGGCCTCGTGGATATTTTTCTTATCTTTCCAATCGCCCGATTGAGGGGAGTTCCCATCGCGTGGGATGTTTTCCTGTCCGCGTACGACACGATCTGCGAAGATCGCCGGCTGCTGACGCCTGGACGCCTGCCCGCCAAGCTGGTGCGCCGCATTGAAGGGCTGTCGTTGAGACTCCCTGACATCCTATTCATGGACACGCGGGCCCACGCGCGCCGCCTGGAGGCATTGTTTGGGTTGTCCGCCGGACGATGCGACTTTGTCTGGGTTGGTGCCGAACTCGAACACTTCAAACCATCCGACAAGCCCGAACAAGGGCCGCCTGAAGCTCATCGATTCCGCGTGCTTTTCTACGGGCAGTTCATTCCCCTCCACGGCGTAGAAACGATCATCGAAGCAGCAAGGTTGCTCCGCCACGAACCCATCGAGTGGGAATTGATCGGGCAAGGGCAAGACGCGGGCCGCATCCGGCAGCTGCTCGCGGACGACCCCCTGCCACAAGTGCGATGGACAGATTGGGTCGCCTATGAGCAGCTGAAGGCGCGGATGAGCGTCGCTGATGTGTGCTTGGGTATATTCGGAACATCCCAGAAGGCCGCCAGTGTCATTCCCAACAAGGTGTTCCAGATCATCGCCGCCGGCCGTCCGGTCATTACGCTCGACTCTCCAGCCATCCGGGAGCTGCTTTCGCCAGCTTCGGGTTGCACCTACCTGGTGCCGGCCGGTAACCCACGTGCTTTGGCCGACGCCGTCATGGTCCATCATCGCAAGATCCTGGAGAGCGGGACCCCGGCTCGATGCCATCAAGAATTGAACAGCCACATCTCCAGCGATGCGATTGGCCAACAGTTCCTGGAAATGATCCAGCGAAGGCTGGCGGAGCCATGACCAATCCCTTGATTGACGATCCGCTGCTTGGTCCATCAGCGCCACAATTGGGTTGGGTACCTGCACCTCGTTATCTCCTCCGTCGCAATCGCATCCTGCGGCAGCTGCAAGGCATGGGCTCGGGGGAGGTGATCGAAATCGGATCCGGCGCCGGAATGCTCTTGCAGGAGCTCGCGGAGCGCGGGCACTTATGCCATGCGTTGGAGACATCCGCGCAGGCACGCGATCTGATAACTACATTGGCGCTGGCATCCGGACAGGCGATACAGGTCCACGCCGAGCCAGGCCAAGACTGGGCGGATCGGTTTCCACTCGTCATGGCGTTCGAGGTCCTTGAGCATATCGAGGACGATGCTGCGGCGATGCAGGAATGGGCGAGCTGGCTTGTACCGGGCGGCGCCTTGCTTATTTCTGTGCCTGCGCATCCACGCCAATGGAACGCAGCGGATGTCTGGGCCGGACATTATCGACGATATCGCAAGACTGATCTGGTAGACCTGGTGAAATCGACAGGATTGGACCTGGAATACATTGAGTGCTTCGGCTTTCCTTTGGGCAACCTCACAGAGCGGATACAGGCCCACGGGATTGCTCGCGAGGTCAAGCGATCGGGTGACCAGGGACTCCGTAAAACCAATAATGATCGCAGTGGCATTGAGCGCGGCCATGTACTTGGGTGGTATCCGCTGATCAGCTCCGCTCCGGGCAAGCTCGCGTTGCGATCGGCCTTCGCTGTGCAAAGTGCGTTCCGGCGGTTGCCGCTGGGTAACGGGTTTCTGCTCCGCGCCAGGAAGCGTCCATGAAACGCTCAATGCGCGTGCTGGGGTTTGCAGTGGCCATCGCCGCGCTGGGCTACTTTCTTGTATACGCCTTCCGCGCGTTGAAAGGCCAAGACCTCACCCAACTGCTCCAGCCGGAAGTAGTGCTGGCGGGAGCAGCCCTCACGGTTCTATGTGCTTCGCTGATTCCTGTGACCGCCATTGCATGGTCGTTTCTTTTGAAAGGGCTCGGGCAGGAGGTGGGCTTCTCGATCACGGGGCCAGTACTTGCGACGACGCAGATCGGCAAGTATGTGCCGGGGAACGTCGCGCATCACCTGGGTCGAGTCGTTGTTGCACGCGCGCAAGGCGTAGACACCGCCCGCACCCTACTCTCAATGGCGTACGAAACGCTTCTGGTATTGGTAGCATGCGCACACTTGAGTGCGCTGACATTCCTGTGGGAGCCTCCCGCCGCGCTCGCGGACTGGCCTATGGCCAGATATAGGGGCCCGCTGGTCATCCTGATCTCGTTGGGGGCGCTGATGATGATGGCCGCCGCACCGTGGATCGCACGGCTGATCATGCGACTGCGATCGGTTGATCCCGTAACCAGCCAGACACCCCTCCAGATGCACCCAGGTTGGCTGACCTCACTGGGCTGCTACCTGCTCTATCTACTGAATTTCGTATTGATAGGATTTGGACTGTGGCTGGTTGCAAAGTCCCTGTCACGAGAGCCCATCGACCTCGCCAGTCTGGTGCTGCTGGTCGGTGCATTCTCGAGCAGCTGGATATTGGGCTTTCTTGCGCCGGGTGCACCCGCCGGCCTGGGCGTCCGGGAAGCTTTACTGTCGGTCTGGCTTGCAGGCACCTTCGCTGCGCCTGTGGTGGTTGGGATCATCATCGTTTTGCGCGTTGCAACTACACTGGGCGACCTGCTGAGCTTCTTGTGGGGAAGCATCGCCCTCGCCCACCGGAGAGTACCCACGGAATGAAACTCATAATTCAGATCCCGTGCCTGAATGAGGTCGGCACATTGGCGATCGCTTTGGATGCGTTGCCTCGTGAGGTGCCGGGGTTTGACACCGTCGAGTGGCTGATCATCGATGACGGTTCAACCGACAACACCAGCACGGTGGCCAAGGAGCTTGGAGTCGACCACGTAATCAGGCACCCGGTGAATCGTGGTCTGGCAGCTGCCTTCATGACCGGACTGAGTGCGTGCCTGCGCTTGGGGGCGGATGTAATCGTCAATACCGACGCGGACAATCAGTACGAAGGCGCCGACATACCGAAACTGACCGGCCCGGTTCTTGCAGGCGAAGCCGACATGGTGATCGGCGCGCGCCCGATCAGCGAAACCGAGCATTTTTCCTGGGTGAAGAAGAAACTGCAGCGCCTGGGCAGTTGGGCTGTTCGGGTGGCGAGCAAGACCCAGGTGGAAGATGCCCCCAGCGGATTTCGTGCAATATCGCGGGAGACTGCCCTGCGGTTGAATGTCTTCAACGTCTATACCTACACACTGGAAACCATCATCCAGGCTGGTCAGAGCAACTTGCGGATTCTATCCGTTCCCGTGCGAACCAATCCCGACCTGCGCCCCTCACGTCTGGTCAAGAGTATTCCCAGCTACGTCAAGCGTTCACTGCTTACGATCGTACGGGTGTTCGTTATCTACCGGCCTTTGGCGCTGTTTGTTTACACAGGTTCGGTATTCATGATCGTGGGTCTGATTGCCGGCCTGAGGTTCCTCTTTCACTATTTGCATGGCACGGGCGACGGCCACGTCCAGTCCGTCATCCTCGCGTCGTTGTGCATCACCCTGGGCGTCCTCCTCTACATGATGGGCTTGATCGGTGACTTGATAGCGACGAATCGCAAACTACTGGAGCGGATCAGCCTGCAGCTGCGTCGATCCAACCTGCCCGTGGAGTGACCGGGGTGCCCAGCTGGTTGCGACCGCTTTCCTCCGGTCTGCTGTTCCTGCTTCTTTACGCCGCAGTAGCCGCAGCCACCCTGGGTGCAAATCCCTTCAAGGGACAGACCGTCACGCCCTTCGACGTGCTGGTCAGCCAAAGGGCGTGGCAGTTCGTGGATCCAGGGGTAGAGGTACGCAGTTACGAACGCTCCGACATCCTCAACGCCTTGCTTCCTCAATGGGAGGTTGCCAAGCAGCAAATCCGCGAGGGACAAGTGCCGCTGTGGAACGACAAAGTCGCAGGCGGCGGCACGTTCCTGAGTCTAAACACGAACCTGTTCACCCCTGCCTTCGTCATCTTCACCGCGACGCCTGACCCAGCGCGGGGGTTCTATCTGGCCACACTGTTCAATCTGGCCCTGGCCGGCTTGGGCATGCATCTGTTCCTGCGAAGACACGTGGGGTGGCTGGCGGCAATCGTCGCTGCCGTCACATTCCAGTTCTGCGGCTTCAATACAGCATGGCTGTACTGGCCGCACATGTTCACCTTGATGTGGGCGCCGTGGGTCTTCTGGGCAATTGATCGCTGCGCAGGCAGGCCGGGAATGCGCAGCAGCTTGCTGCTCGCCGCCACCTCGGCGCTGGTCTGGCTTGGTGGCTTTCCGTTCCTCAGCGTGCTGGTGATGGAGATGGCCGCACTGTACGCGCTGCTCCTGCTTGTTTCGTTTTGGCGCCGGAAAGAGTCAGCACCCTGGCCATTTGCGGGATGGTGCCTCGCGGGCGCCCTTGTTGGCCTTCTGCTCGCCGCTCTACCACTGCTCGGACTGGTCTACTGGCTGCAGCAGTTCGACCTGGGCTATCGCCAGGGGCGGGGCAGCTATCTTGACCTGGGCCATTGGAAACAGCTGCTCCCACCGTGGGCATATCAGGTCCGGCGCGTCGAGCAGAGCATGTATGTGGGCGCGAGCATGATGGCATGGGCCGCAGTCGGCGTGGTGGCAATACTGGCCAGATGGCGGCGACTGGGCGCGCTGTCGGTGTTCGCGGTCCTATTGGTGGCGATCACGGCCGCTCTCGTGTTTGAGCTCTGGCCCATGTGGTTGATCGGTTGGCTGCCCGGGATGGCGTTCAACTCCTGGTCGCGCGCGATCGGCTTGTTGGACATAGGCCTGATCATCCTGGGGGCGCTGGGCCTTGATTGGCTTTGGAGAGCCGCGCGTGAACGGCACTTCATCTTTCACGGCGCGCTCGTACTGATAGGCCTGGTCCAGATGGTCGAAGTATCGATGTACTTCCGTGGCCTAAACGGCCCCGTGGATTCCGATTATTACTTCCCACAAACGGCCACGATTGACTACGTCCGCGATCGGACAGGCCCATTCGATTACGTGATCACCGACCGATCCTTCCTCATGTCGGGAACGCTGGGTGTTTACGGTCAGCGTGAGTGGCTCGCACATTACTTCCGCACACCCGCGCTCCAGGACGCTCTGCATCGAATGGCAAAGCGTCCGTTCAATTCGCACCGCGCGTCGGCTTCGCGGTTCCCAGCCTCGGATATCCAGTACGAATCATTGGACATGGCAGACTACAACGTCCGCTATGCCCTGATCGATTCGCGTCACGGTCCCAACAGCCCTGTTCCGATCGACACAAGCTACGAGGGCGAACGACGCCCGCTACCGGCAATGCCTGCCCACTCCTATGTGCAGGGATTTGAAATGGCAAGCGCCACCTCGCTGGCAGGAGTTTCCGTGCGTTTGGCGACCTACCGTCAAGCAGGACTTTCTGGCCAGGTTCTGCTCACACTGCGCGATGAGCAGGGGAGCCGCCTTGCGGATGCGCGACTGCCCGCATCCCTGGTCGTTGACAACCAATACGCGGATTTCCTGTTCAACAGTCCGGTAACCCTGGAGCCAGGCGATTACGCATTCGTCTTGGCCTACTCCAACGGCGACAACGTGGGCGAGCGGCTGACTGCTTGGGCCGTTGCAGATAAGCAGCGCCGTCTTGCTGTAGACAAAACAGAGCACGCCGGAACCATCGAGTACCGCGTGCTGGCGAGTGGTACTGACGACGGCGCATTCCAACGCGTCTTCACCGCTGAAGGCACCGCGGTCCTGGAGAATGTCAACAGCCCGGGCGGCCCCTATTACATCAGCCGCATTGAGGATCACCCCGACAGGCAATCCGGCCAACCGATCGAGATCCTGGATTACCTCCCCGACGATTTCACGTTGCGCTACAACGACGACGCCCAAGGCTACGTCATCGTTCCGATGAGCATGAGCGACGACTGGCACGTCAGCGTCGATGGAAAGCAGGTCGCACCCGTGCTCAAGGATGGAGTCATGCCCGCTGTGGCGGTTTCCTCACCCGCGACTATCCGCTTTGAGTACCGCCCCGCCCTCCTGCGCTGGTTGTTACCCTGGTTGGCAACTGTTATTGCCGCCTTGGTGCTGATGGCGCTGGTCGACACCAGATCACACAAGGCGGGAAGGTGACGCAGGCCAACGTGATCTCAACACCGCCGCTCGCCAGCTGCGCTGGACAAACGGATACCAGTCACTGCCGCGGGGGGCTTGAGAGCTCACACGTCAGACTGCTCAATGAAAGATTGACGTTGTAGGCGGGATCGGCCGACAAGCAGTCGCCCCAACGCTGCAGCATCAGTTCGACCTCACTGGCAAACCGCTGCTTCTTCTCATCGGTGTCCTCGCCGCCGCGCGAAGCCGACTCGTGGTGGTAGAGCTCGGCGAAGGGCGTCCAGATGTTCCGGTAGCCCGCTCTGCGCAGCCGCAGACAAAAATCAATGTCGTTGAATGCAATCTGCAGCGACTCATCCAGCCCGCCGACCTGTTGGTAAATCTCACGTTGAACCAGCAGGCACGCACCCGTCACCGCTGAAAGCTCCTGCGCCACCCGTGCGCGGCCGCCGTGACCTGGATAGCCCCGTTGCATGCCGCAGTACAGATGTGCGGCAACACCATGCACCCCCAACACGACTCCGGCATGCTGGATGGTGTCGTTGGGGTAATAGAGCATCGCGCCCACCGCACCGATGCGGGGCCGAATGGCTTGGGACACCATCTCCCGCAGCCAGTCCGACGAGATGACTTCAATATCGTTGTTGACCAGGCCGATCACCTCGCCATCGCATTGCGCCACCGCCCAGTTGTTGATCGCCGAGTAGTTGAACGGCGCGTCGTAGCGCAGCACCTTGACCCGCTCGTGCGCTTCCAGCTCCGCAAGATAGGCCAGCGCATCGGGCTCGGACGACTGGTTGTCGACCACAAGGACCTCGAAATTCGGGTATGTGGTCTTGTTGAAAATGCTCTCCACACACATCCGTAGCAGCTCGACCTTGTCGCGCGTCGGGATGATCAGGCTCACCTTCGGTAGCGTCGCCGGCAGTGGCCAATGAACGCGGTAGTGTCCATGCGACAGCTCCTCGGCCCGCGCACCGGGATGTTGCCGGTCCAGATGGTCGGCCACCGCTCGCGCACCCGCTGATGAGGCGTAGTCCTTGGCGTCGCGGGTAAGCGCGGTGGAGCCCGGGATCGCCCGCCAGTGGTACAGAACCTTCGGGAGATGCCGGATCTGTGCTGGCTGCAGCCGCTCGGTGCAACGCAGGATCAGGTCATGGTCCTGGCTGCCTTCGAAGCCCTTCCGGAAGCCCCCGACCTGACGGACGAGGTCGGTTCGGATGGCGGTGAAGTGGCAGACATAATTCTGGCTTCGCAGGAGGTCCGGGTCGAAATCCGGCTTGAAGTAGGGATCGAAGCGGAGCCCATCGGCGTCGATCTTGTCTTCGTCGGAATAGACCAGCCCCACGTTCGTGCCGGTGCTGATGGCCTCGGCCATTTCCAGCAGCGCGTGCGGTCGCAGCTCGTCATCGTGATCCAGCAGCGCGACGTAATCGCCACGCGCCATTGCAAGGGCGCTGTTGGAAGCCTCCGAGATATGGCCGTTGACCTCACGCCGCATGACGTCGATGCGCTCGTCCCTGCCCGCGTACTCGTTCAGGATACCCATCACCCGCTTATCCGGCGACGCATCGTCAGCGATGCACAGCTGCCAGCGCGGATACGCCTGCGCAATGACGCTGTCGATGCACCGGCGCAACCAGCGTTCCGGTGTCTGGTAGACCGGCAGCAGGATCGAAATCAGCGGTGCATCCGGCCCGAACTGTTCGGCGCGCACACGTAAATCCTCCATGCGCTCGGCGGTGAGGGTGTCGTATCGCGCGACCCAGTTGGCGTAGTCACCCAGGTCTTGTGGCAACAGGCGGCGGCGGTAATCGCGGTAGAGCGCGTCGGTTGCCTGCGATACGCCTCCACGCATCACGTCCGTGACGAACCCGAATACGCGCGACACGAATCCTCCGGGCGTACGTGCGGTCGGACGAAGCATTCGCCACAGCGCTGCTTTGCGTGACACCCGGCACAAGCTGAAGTCTTCGACACGGAAGCACGAAGGTCCCTGAGCCGGGCAGAAGCGAAGCGCCGACACGTCATACTTGAACAGCACCAGCGCGCTGATCAGGCCGGCCTCACTCGGGTCCGGCAAGGGAATTTGGGCGTCGCCGTCCGCTCCGTTGGCGTAGGTCGGATAAAGGCAGGCAGTGGCGGCTTTCTGCTCCGATTGCAGTAGCCGTCCGTCGAGGCGGTACCAGCCCGCGGGAAGACCACGTTGCGTATCCGCAAGGGACAAGCTGAAACATTCCCGCTCGCCGGTTGACTTCCATTCGGCGGATACGCCGCCTACTCGATGGAGGTGGGCATCGGGAATGAGTTCCATCCTGCATCCCGCAGCACCCGCTGTCGGCGTGACTTCCCAGCTCACGCCCCTGCCATGGGCGGCAGACATATCTGACATCAAAAATCTCCGGCTCTTCGTAGCCTAGCGGCGCGCAACAGGACGCAGAACGGCAACCAAACATCCGATAGCTTAGCCGCTGGCTGCTGTCAGGGAGCTGTCCGGCTTACGCCGGGCATCGTCGGCATGGGAAGCCAGAGGGCCGGTGATTGCCAACTGGAGAGGACACGATCAGGCACAGCAGCATCAGGTATCGAGTCGGCGCATGGCCGGGTGCCAACAAGGTTATGAACCCGCGACTTCCGCTTCGTGACCGTTCGGCTCGTCACCTTGAGGCGCGCCGATAAGGAGCCGCCTATTTCCGCGCGTCAGTCGTCATGCAACCGTTCGGGATCGTTGCTGACCCCAGAACACAACGAGTCAGATAGCAATGCGGCACTGCACGCCTTGGCAAGTGGCGTTCCCGCCGATGCATTGAACTTCGGCGCCCGCGACAAGGACGAACTCCGCCCGCGACACGGCGACGCTTTTCTTGGCGTCTCCCGGGCGCACTATCACTCGAATTGAACGCATATATCCGACTATTCTTCCTTGAAATCGTCGGAAAGCTGACCCTCCCGGCGATACCAGCTAGCGTCTTTGTGTCACCGCATGAACCTGTTTGACAAACGGTCCGGTGCGGGCGGGACTCAGCGGGCGACGACAGGCACGCTGGCCTTTGCGCCCGGCAATCCCCATTCGAAATAAACCAGACCCGTCGCAGCCGGGTTGGCAGGCTTCGAGCCTACGTCCATGTTGGATACCAGTGTGATTGATGGCTGGCCCTTGCGAACGAAGGTCTGCGCGTATTTCTTCTCCACCTCACCCTTGGCCTTCCCCTTAACCTTGTAGCCTGCGGCAACGAGCGACTGGCTGGCGCTAACGAAAGCTTCCGGCGCATTGTCGTTCAACGTTTCCAGCGTCACCCGCCGACGCACGTTGCCTTTCTTCGTCGTGAAGATGCGGTCACTACGCAAATGGAACGGGAATTGCACTTGTAGGTCACCGGGCAATGGGGAATAGAAGTTGGTCTGCGTGCAGGATTGGTCAGCCGGTACCTGTTGATAGGTTTCCTGCGAAACAGCTTGTGGTGCAGTGGTCTGGCCGCAACCGGCTATTACGCAAACAACGAGAATTGCAGTCAATCGGGTCTTCATAAAGAGGTCCACGGCGGCGTGAGGGATAGGATCAATCATTCTACAGAACGGCTGTACTGAGGAAGCTGAATGCCATCTCGGCCAGAATCAAGACTTTGGGGAGAAGCAGCAGAAGGCAGGGGTCAGTCTAAGACCAGCCCCACCCGCCTGCACTCCCACTGCCACGCGTGCCGGATGATCGTGTCCAAATCGGCGTAGCGCGGACTCCAGTCCAGCCGGTCCCGCGCATGCGACGCATCGGCAACCAGACTTGGCGGATCGCCCGCCCGGCGTTCAGCCACCTGGACAGGGATGGCGTGCCCAGTCACGCGGCGCGCCGCGTCGATCACCTTGCTTACCGAGAAGCCACTCCCATTACCGAGGTTGTAGCGCGCGCTTCCCGCGCCGGAAAACAATTGCCTGAGCGCCAGCAGATGCGCGCTGCACAGGTCCGCGACGTGGATGTAGTCGCGGATGCAGGTGCCATCCGGCGTGTCGTAGTCGTTACCATATACCGTGATGCAGGGCCGACGACCCGAAGCGACTTGCAGGATCAGTGGAATCAGGTGAGTCTCCGGCTCGTGGCACTCTCCGATCAAGCCTTCAGGGTCCGCTCCGGCCGCGTTGAAGTATCGCAATGCAATAGACTTCAATCCGTAAGCAGAATCAAAGTCCTCCAGCATCTGCTCGACCATCCACTTGCTGCGTCCATATGGATTGATCGGAGACTTCGGATGTATCTCATCGATCGGCACGTACTCCGGCTCGCCGAAAATGGCCGCCGTGGAGGAGAAGATGAATTTGTCCACGCCGTGGCGGCGCATGCCGTCTAACAACACCTGGGTTGCGGTGACATTGTTGTGGTAGTACTTGGCAGGATCGGCGACCGATTCACCCACCTGGATGAAGCTCGCGAAATGCATGATCGCATCGGGCTTCTCCATGCCGATCGCATGCTCGATGAATGTCGAATCACCGATGTCCCCGACCAGCAACCGTGCCTCACCAATGCTCTCACGGTGACCGCCGCTCAGGTCATCCACAATCACCACTTCATACCCTTCAGACAACAGCATCTTTACCATGTGGGAACCGATGTAACCGGCTCCCCCGACTACCATGATGGCCAATCAAATATCTCCTTGGGTCAACCACTTCGGGGAAGGGAGGGCACAACTCTCTCAGTAACATAAAAATCTACCCGCAATATCTTGAACCGGGAGCCCAACGTGCCGAGAATATCAAAAACTGCATCTATTGCTCAGCGTGTCGTTATCCAATACGAAGATCCTATTGTGGTTACGGGCGACCTGAAAGTCCGCTGCGGATTTCAGTTCGGCGCTTATTCCTACTTCAGGACGGGCGTCGTGCGCCGATTGAAATCCATTGGAAGATATTCGTCCATCGGTCCGAACGTCATCATCGGGGAAACCGACCACCCGACGGACTGGTTGACCACTTCGCCGCTTCCCCACAGTGCAGCTTGGCGCAAGAGACAGTTCCAACTTCCCGAATCCGCGTATTCCGAACCGCTTTCCGACGTTGCGAAATCCCTCCTCCCCGCCCAGACACCAGTTGTCATAGGCAACGACGTCTGGATCGGGGCGAATGTCGTCATCCGCTGCGGGGTCACGATCGGGGACGGGGCCATATGTGCCGCCGGCGCCATCGTGACCAAGGACGTTCCACCCTATGCAATTGTGGGAGGGGTGTCTGCCAAACTTATCCGCATGCGCTTCGACGACGAACTGGTAGGTCGCCTGTTGCGCGTGCAGTGGTGGAATTACGACGCCGTGGACCTCGATGGCCTGCCCTTCCACGACGTGGAAGCGGCCGTGGACGCGCTTCAGCTCCGAATCGACAATGGCCTGCAGCCACGCGAACGAAGTTACAAGCGATTCGCTCCGTAAAGTTCGTGCGGGCTCCACAAGACACCCGGTTAGCCGCCCTGAGGCCTGATGAAATCTTCCAGATTGTCGATCCGGCCGACATAATTGTCGGCGCGACCTGGCTGAACCATTTCGCCCTTAAGGCTTTCGATCTGCGCCAGGCTCGCATACTGCTGCAGGCGCGAATCCAGCTCCAGCCCAACGAGCATCAGGCGGACATCGCGCATCAACGATGCAAGCACCGGATCCTCATTGCGTTCGTCGAGATACTTCGCAATGATATTCGGCAGTGTAAAACTGCAGGCTAATCCGTGCGGTACGCCAAAGTGGCTGGTCAGTGCGTACGAAATCGAGTGCGCGATGGCGGTCCTGGTCTGGCTGATGGCCATACCGGCAAGTAGGCTTGCCTGCTGCATGCTCACGCGGGCTTCAAGATCCTGTGGACGCGCAAGGACTGCAGGCAGTGCAACCACGGCCCCGGACAGAGCACGCGTCGCGAACGACTCCGACAGGGGCGTCCGGTTGCGATTCCAAAGGGACTCAAGTGCATGGGAAATTGCATCCAGCGCCGTATAGAGCGTTTCCTGCGGCGGCAGCGACAGGGTCAATTCCGGATCGACCACAGCGACCCGCGGGTAGACGTCGCTACCTGCAATGGAGTGCTTGCGGTGTTCACGCCCATCCCAGACTGTTGCGAACGGAGTGACTTCGGAACCCGTGCCCGAAGTGGTGGGAATCGCAACGACGGGTAACGTGGCGTTACGTTTGAAGACCTGCCCACGACGCAGCAGCGTATCCAGCGGATCAACCACCCCATTCGGCAGCGCAACTGCCAGTGCCTTCGCTGCATCGATTGCGCTGCCTCCCCCCAAGGCGAGAATCGTGGCAGGCATGTGTGGGCGCCACTCGCGAACCGCAGCATCCAGATCGTCGATTTCCGGATTTGGAGTTACCCCGTCATACACCGCCACCCGGTCGGCACCGAGGACACGAACGATCTCGCCGGCCTGCCCGCGACGTACGAACCCTTCGGTCGTGACCAGCAAAACCTGACCGGTAGCCAGCGCATCGAGCTCCGCGAGCCGAGCAAAGCTGCCAACCCCGAACTCGATCTGAACCGGATTAAAGTGGTGCCATGACACCTAACTTACTCCTCGACTCGTGATGCTTTGGCCATGAAGGACTGCTTGTTCTGCTCCGGGGTGCTGGTCGGACGCCCTAGGTCGCTCCGCGAACCGATCGTGATGCGAACCTCCAGCAAGACAGGTCCTTGTACATCGGCCATGCCAGCCCACTCGCGAGCGATATCCTCGGGACTTGCGGCAAGATGGTAAGCCTCATAGCCACACGCCTTGGCGATACCGCCAAAATCGATCCGGCCGCCGACCGTTGGTTGGCCGCCAACCGACTCATGCGCGCCGTTGTTGAGTAGAACGTGGACCAAGTTTACCGGCTTCTCCTGGCCGATGATGGCCATCGCCCCCATGTGCATCAACGCCGATCCGTCACCGTCAATGCAGACAACACGACGGCTAGGCGCTCCCTTGGCCACCCCAAGTGCAATGGAGGCGGTATGACCCATGCCGCCGACGGTCAGGAAGTCCCCCTGCGGCTCCGAACGCGCCGAGCGCAGTTCGAAGACTTCGCGCGAGGTCTTGCCCGTAGTAGATACCACCAAATCGTCCGCCCCCATCACGTCAAACAGGTGCCCGAGCGCCTCTTCGCGCGCCATGGATGACAGGGCATCCAGCTTTCGCCGGGTCTTGTACGGCACGAATGCGCCCTTGTGCACCAGGATTGCGGCGGGCGAACCCTCGCGGGAGATGGCATCGAATGCAGTCTGCACCACCTGCTCGACGTCGGACGATGCGTCCAGCTCGACATAAGGAATCTCGAGGAGATCGAGCTGCCCCTTCGTGATCCTTCCCTGCTTCACGTGCTGAGGCTCGTCGTGGACGCCGGGCTCGCCTCGCCAGCCGATCACCAGAAGCATCGGGATACGATAGACCTCCGCGTCGGCCAGCGATGTGAGCGGATTGATCATGTTGCCAAGGCCCGAATTCTGCAGATAAACGAGGCTGGTCTGGCCCGTCGCCATATGATGGCCGCAAGCGATCGCGACCGCATTGCCTTCGTTGGCGGCGATAATGTGCCGCCCCGCTTCTGCATGGTCATCCACGTAAGCGCAAAAACTGCTCAGCAGAGAGTCCGGGACGCCGGTGTAGAGGCCAATGCCCCGTAGCTGGAGTGCGTCCAGTAATGCCTTAGATTCGATCATGTCAGGTAGTTCCGGGGATGAGCTTCAACACATCCTTGATGGGAAGGAGGTCCGAATCGGCCTCGGCCGAACGCTGGTGGGTCAAGATGGATGTCGCCGTCTTCACCATTGCGGGATAGGCGGCCCGCAAGAGATGGTTCGCGTAGATGACGATGTTTACGCCCGCGGCGGCCAGTTCTTCCTCGGTGATCGAGTTGTAGCTGGTAGGCACGGCCACGAGCGTCTTCCTGTCCTCGAGCGCACGGTAACGCGTGCAGAACTCCAGAACCTCGTCCGGCGACTTCTCACGACTATGGATCATGATGCCGTCCGCACCGGCTGCCAGATAGGCCTTTGCCCGTTCCATCGCATCGTCGATGCCCTTCCCAAGGATCAGGCTCTCGATCCTGGCAATGATCATGAAGTCGTCGGTTGCCTGCGCGCGCTTGCCCTCCTTGATCTTGAGGGAGAAGTTCTCGATCGAATCCTGGGTCTGCGACACGTCATTGCCGAGCAGAGAATTCTTCTTCAGGCCAGTCTTGTCCTCGATGATCACAGCCGAAACACCCAGCCTTTCGAGCGTACGCACGGTGAAGGTGAAGTGCTCCATCTTGCCGCCCGTATCGCCGTCATAAACGATGGGCTTGGTAGTGACTTCCAGTACCTCATTCAGCGTGGTCATGCGGGCCGATACGTCAACCGCCTCGATATCCGGCTTGCCCTTCGCCGTGGAGTCGGTGAGGCTGCTTCCCCACATGCCGTCGAACTCTCTCGCCTTTCCGTCTTCGGTCTGAATACGGATATTCTCGATGATCAGCCCTGAAAGACCGTTGTGGATATCCAGCAGCCGCACGATCGGCTTGGCCTGCAACATGCGACGCAGCGATTTCAGGCGGATTTCTGGCGTAGTACCCACCTCGCGCAGTGCAGCGTTCAACGCGGTGGAGGAAATGCCTGGCGTGTAGGCAACTTCGACCAGTTCACCGCCCCACTCCTTCAATGCGTCGATAACCATCTGCCGGGTTTTCTGTTGCACGCCCTCACGCCAATCGTCGCCGTGAACCACATAGTCCGGCTTGAGCTCGCGAAGGTTGGGCACGTAATCCAGCGTAGTCTGCGGCACGACATTTGCCACGCCTTTTATGGCCGTAACGACCTCGCGGCGCTGCTCGTAGCTCATGTACGGCACTCGCTTGTAGCTTGCGATGGCCGTATCGGTCAGCAGGCCCACTGTGACCTCACCAAGTTCGGCACCCTTCCGGATGATGTTGAGGTGACCGGGGTGAATCAGGTCGGCGCTCATGCCGATATAAACACTACTCATAGTAAACACCATTCTGATGATTAATTCATGCAGTACTCAGGAAAAGCTTCCTCTACCTTGCGGATGGCAGATTGGTCCGGGAAGCTTTTATGAATTCCAATATTTTTTTTAGATTGCGCGGGATTGAAAGTGGATTTAACGATACAGGGATCATTTCCCAAAGCTTCGATAACGACACGCTCGCGTGTAGCTTCATCCAGAACGAACGCCTCGAAGTCGACCTCCATTATCCGGTCACGGAGACCCAGTCCATCTACCGCAAGTGCGTAATCATAATGGCGCTGCCGGTTTAGCCGAATAAACGCATCTGCGGAATACGCACCGTGCCCCGGCGCCTCGTAATAACGAGCAACAAACTGGTCGCGCGGATCACGCCTTACCACGATACTGCGCGCATCGGGAAACAATACGATGTTTCGTATATCGTAACAATGTATGGCATTGCTGAATATAATGGATCTGCTACCATTCGGACCTAGCGCGCGCATGGCATTACCTGCAAACGACGCCAACGCAGCCATCACCTGGTTATTCACATACTGTGGGTTCTCTCCCTGAACTTCACTCACAATTTTGATCAAATCGCTACATGCGTTAACCAGCGCAAATCGACTATTCTTTGCATCCCCGTTTGCCCTGACCAAGCTGTTGTAACGCCAACTACTACTTCTAGTTTCCGGCAAGTACAGCCCCAAGACCGCAGGCCCTAGGAAGAACTCCATGAAAGTGCGTGCATCGACAGTTCCCCGTATACCATCAAATAGACTGGTTAGCGAAGGGAAACCTCTAGTCCCTCCAAAAAAAGCCAACTCTCGCCCACAGCCCCCCAAATAACTACCCTCGTATCCACGCAGAAGATCAACTACGGCTCCTGATCCAGACCATCCGAATCCTGATACGAATACCAATTTCTCCACACCATCGCTGGCAGCTTTTACTCGGCACTTTCTATAATTCACATACGGATCCGCACTCAAGCCATCGATGGCCTGGGCTTTCGGCAACGACAGCGCCGCCTCGTAAGCTCTGAGGATCAAGGCTTCTATGTCGTCATGCTGATACAGCGAAGGCTCCCCCGCCTCACGCAAGCATTCAGTGACAAGGGGCGCAACCTCAGCTACCGTTCGACCAGTCTTGACGTAATCACGAATGCTCTTGGCTCGCGCCATCGACACCAAACGCGATTCGACATCCAGAATCCGCCTGCGCTCAATTGCTACAGATGAAATCACACCCTGATCATCATCCGCAACAGTGAATATCATCCTTTTTGCTTCCTGAACATCACCTCGTAAGCGTAAAAGGCGGGCAATCCCGACAACCGCATCCACACGATAAGCACTGCTCACCATATTAAGCGCAGGCAATTCCTCGTCATCAATCGAGGCAAGAAGATCTTCCCAGTACTTCAGCGCCTCAGGAAACTTCTTTCGTTTTTCTGCAAGAACTGCAGAGCACCATATAGCTTTAACGCAGCGGGATGCCGATGTCAGCAGCGGCTTCAGCTCGTCCTGTAGACCAGATAACTTAACCCGCCAGGCGTTAATTTCCCCCTCGCTTTTGGGAGGGGACTCCCGTCCAGCCGCTTCCGCCCGCGCAATTATATCGTGCGCCCGACGACCATCTCCATCGAGATTGTCAACGATGCAAATTCCAGTTGGCATGGGCACACCGTAAAACAGCATATTCATTGCCATTACGGCAACATTCAGCGTTTTAGGGCTGACATCCGGATGCACCTTAATATCCGGGTGCTGGCTGTTGAAAAACGCGATGCGGTCATTCAACTCATTTCCAAGCACGCTGGTTATATAGGGAAACTGGGGCGATCGCTCTGAGCAAATGATCGCTGTCGGCGCAATACCCTTAGGGTCAATCGCTACCGAGAGCGCCTTGAACTTGTCCAGTTTGTCCTTCGGAAAAACACCCACGGTGAAATGAGAATCACGAAAAGTGTTGACGTAATAATCATCCGCTAGGATTGGATCAACCGCGACAACACGATACTTACCTTGTAGCCCATGGTAAAGCGCGGCGCTACCGCCCTTAGATACCCCGTAGAACACTACGTCCTCGCTTTTTACTCCCGCTTTGGAAACCACACGCTCAATCAAAGCCTGAACGTGCGCTTCGTTGTCTGGAATCCCATACGTGTCCATATACCATCCGCCAACGACACCGCCCAAATCGGCAATTCGCAGTACTGCGGTGCCTGCAGGAATGTACTTCTGGACAGATGCGAAATTTTGCTCGAAATGCCTCTTCATGCTGGCGGTATATATTTTTCCCGCCATGGAAGAGAACACCACAAGCAAATGCTTCACTGGGTGGCCGGACAAAGGCGGTTCTAAGCCGTAGATCAAGCCGTTCTCATCGACCTCTAAGGGTCCCTCCGTGACCATTTTCCATATCGTCCCGAGGCGCTTGTAATGCACAAATGACGTCACTGTTCCGCGCAAGATATAGGCCATAAACCCGCGATTAGCTAGCGAAACGACGAGTTTCTTCGCAAGCTCGTGCCTACGCGCCAACTCAATCAGGTTCTTTCCTGTAGGAACGAGATCCTCGTGATCAATATGTACGAAACGAACATCCGGCACCGTGCTGAGGAATGAATCCACCTCACCACAAGTCATATTCTTTGTCTTAATATTCAGCACGGTTTTACTAGACATCGCTCAGTTACCTTCATCGACTTTTTAAAATGCCAGCCGCCCCGGAACCACTCGAGATAACTAACAATTAAACCGGGAAATCAGTTAACACAATTCTTTTGAAGTGCTTAGACGAGATTTTGGCTAGTCTACTTCACTAGACTCCCAATCTCTTAGCGCAACTATCGTGAACGGACTAACGCCCCACTTCCGAAACAGTCCTCGGAATTTTAGCAACCAGCCTGCCGTAATCGCCGCATAGCATGCTCATTGCTTCACACCCAGAACAACTTCCGAGAACATCCGCCTAGCATCAGCCTGATACCCCGCTGCGTCGAAGGGCTTCACTTTGGCGGGATTGCACATGAATAGGAGCATACCTTCCCTCAATCCTTCACTACTGTTATCCACTAGAACTCCGTGTCCATCCTTCAAAACACCACGGTTTCCGCTAATATCCGTGGCGACAATTGGCTTGCCGAGAACCATTGCTTCCAACAGAACCATGGGTTGCCCCTCATGATTCGACGAAAGCACGAAGCAGTCGCTACGTCTCAGAATTGGAAATGGATTGCTGTGTTGTCCAGCTAACAACACCACGTCCTTCATGCCCATGGATGCTATTTGGACTTCAAGCTCGTTTCGAAGCGGTCCATCACCTATGATCAAAAGCCGCGCATCGGGGAATTCGCGATGAATTCCGGCAAATGCGTCGATCAGCTTTGAATGATCCTTCTCCGGAGACATGCGGCCAATCGTCACAAATGTCTTCCCGGTAAACCAGCGCTCCAGCTCCTCTGGGGGCTCCTGAAGTGCCAGGCTCCGAATAGATTCCACATCAATGGAGTTTATGCACGCAACAAACTTATTAGCCGGAATTCCGACGCTTTCGGACAAGCTCTCACAGTTCGTCCGCGACATATCCTCCGACACGGAAACCAACGCATCGTAGTTCCGATAAATCGGAAATATCGTGGACAGGTATGGGAGCCTGACCGCCTGCTCGCTACGCATATCATTATGAAGATAGCTCACTCGCCTGGGACCCGCTGGGGCAAATGCCAAAGTTTGCATCCAGAATGAGCTGTACCCTTCGAAGTTGACCAATGCATCAAATTTCGCATCGGAGAATATCCGGAGGTATTCTCGCTGATATGCGCCAGCAAGAATAGCTTTCATCTCTGGTACTTCGACGTCATGCAGCGCACCAAAGCGCCGAACCAGCCAGCTTTCCTCGGGATCCAATATCATCCTGCCAACCCGTCCGATAACCTGAACGTTGTCCGGCAACTGGGAGAACTTCTCCTTTCGTCGCTCGTCCGCTGCGATCAATCCCGGATCAGCAGCGATTGCTACCCGATAACAATTCGAAATTGATAGTTCCTTCATCAAGTTGAGGAAAGACGAAGTAATTCCGTTCGGTATGAATTGCCCTTCGTAGAACAGTATCGAAGATCGAGTGTCTGCAACTGTCGAGACAACAGATGAGGTACTATCTTGGAAGAAGAATTCAATGGTGCGGTTAGTTGCTTCACCATCCTCATGAGGAGAAAACTTCTCTCGTGCGGCTTTGTAGCGCTCGCTCTTTCCGTCTGGCTTACGGATCTCGTGGGCCAGCGCTTCGACGAGGCTCTCCGTCGTACAGCAAACGGTTCCAGGCAATTCATCAAGCTCGAAATATAGCCCCCGTTCTTTCTGGTATTCTTCCGCATCATATGCATAACAGATGATGGGACGTTCGGCAGGAAGGAAGTCAAAGAGAATACTCGAATAATCCGTGACCAAAACATCGGTAACCGCAAGCAGCTCACCTGTGTCTATATTCTGAGGAGCGAGAATCGCTGGAAGATCAGTCTTTGAAACTGCGCTCTCGACCAGTTGATGGCCACGAAACACCAGCTGGCACGGGAGCTGAGCCATCGCACTCAGATCTCCTACCAGACGCTCAACGTCGAATCCTGGGGCCCCATGCAATCCACGCCACGTCGGCGCATAGAGGACGACTGGTCTGCCATCATCCAGGCCAAGACGCTGCTTCAGCCGCTCCTTTGAGCCGGCGTCCATCTGCAACATACGATCAATGCGTGGGTAGCCCGTTTCCGCGAGCTTGGCATTACAAATTCCGGAGATGTCGTACCCTTCGAGAAGGACATTGGTGGTATGCCTATTTGGGCTGATCAGATGCGTCGCCTGCAACAGGTTCCGCGCAATATTTGAGTGCGATAGAAACTCCCCCGGCATATGTTTTCCGAGACACTTCAACGGTGTACCGTGCCAGGTATTAAGATACCTTTGCTCTGGTCTTCGCACAAACCAGTACGGGAACGTTACATCGTTGATTAGATATTGGGCAGTTGCCAAATAGCGTCGATAGAGATCGCTCTGTCGACTGACCAGCACGACATTCTGCCGGGCTCTTATGTGCGCCGGAACCGAGTTCTTATCCTTGAGCGCCCAGACATGGGTCCAGCCGGAGAAATCAGGACGATCGATAAGCTCCATAAAGATTGCGTAGGGATTGCTCCCCATGGAGGCACCATTGAAGCTCTCGTAGACTATTGTACGTCGCTGGATCGGCAAGGTCCGAGTGTACTCGAGATATGCCGCTAGTGTCGATTGTTCGGCGTGCTTCTGAAAAGCCGAGATGTCTACACCGTACGGCTGCTTTAAAACTCGTGTTTCGCGAAAAGCAGCGCATGCCTCCTTCACCCTACCCGCCTGATAGAGCGCTGTCCCGAGCCTGTAATACCAGTTGGGTCTATGTTTGTCGCTCCTCGCCGTGGCATTCCCATAGGACGTGGCCGCGAGTTCCCAGCTTCCGGCCTGCTCGTGTTGCGCGCCGAGCGCGTAGTGCGTCTCTGCGCATGTCCCATCCGCGTCTAGGATTTCCTCGAGTGCTTGGGTAAACCTCGAGAAGTACTCGCTACGAGGCGCTAGCGATCTAGCATTGACTCCCGATGCGTCCCCCTGCTCATAGACTGGCGACACAGTAGATGGCTCCTGGCTATCCTGAGTACTCGCGAAATAGGCTTTACACGCTTGGGCATACTGACCGGCCATGTCGAGGACATATCCCTGTCGATAGCACCAGTAGGACATGAGCTTGGGGCTTAGTTCGATCGCGTGCCCATATGCATCAGCTGCGGCCTCGATCCTACCAATTCGCTCGAGAACGAAGCCGAGGCGGTAATGCCAGTACGGGATGCGAGGGCTAAGCGCGATTGCCTTCTCATAGCAGCCAATTGCCTTATCCCATTCGTAGCATCGATCATGCGCCATTCCCTGGCGAAATCGGAGACCCGAGTCCGAAGGTCTCGCCTTTGCCAGCTTCTGATACGCCTCCGCAGCATCCTTCCAGTAACCGCGCTCCTGATGTAATACGCCAACCCCGAACTTGCCGGCATCGAGGTCTCTATTCAGCCTAATCGCCTTTTCATAGGCATTGTCGGCAAGCGACTGTCTCCCCGATTTCTCGTACGCGTACCCAAGTCGATACCACGATTCTCTATTGGCGGGCTCTATATCAGCCGCGCGCTGATACGCATCGGCCGCAGAGCCAAACCTGTGCATCTTCTCCTGAGCTTCACCCAACTTATGAAACCAGTCGGCGCGCGAGGGGTCTTGTGTTGTTGCCACCAATAGCGATTCGACAACCTGCCACCACTTTCCTTGTTGCGCTAGTGCATGGCCAAGCCGGCTGTGATTGGAGGCAAAATCCCACTGTAATCCGACAATTTCACGAAACGCGGTTTCCGCAGCCGGCCAGGATTTCAACTTGGCCAGCACCTGTCCGGCAAGTTGATACGTTTCGATATCCAGCTCACCTGCGGCTACCAGTTGCTGAGCTATCGAAATCATTTCCTGCTTATCCTGCGGACTCAATTTACCCACAGCACGCGGCTTCAAGCCCGTGGCAAGCCCAGTCTCGACAAAATGAACGAGCGGGTTTCCTCGATCTCCGCTCCGTGCCATATGGGTGGTCCAGTACCACGCCGTATCAAAAGCGGAACTCGGGTTGCGAAGCTCCCCCCATCCGAATTCGCAAAAATGCCGGAGCGGATTTATAGCGGACGCTAGGACATCCGGATAGGCCTTTTGGTAGTACGCCGTATCGAACCAGGCAGAAGCTCTTCTTCCTTCATTGGCCCCACATTCAATATAATGCGCAAGCGGATCCAATGCAGCTTTTGCGACATCGGGATACTGTTGAAGATAGTACTGGCCGTCGAACAACCGAGACGCCCTCACCACGTCGTAGTCCCGCACCCGCTCTTGCACATCACTATCATCGATAGAATTGTTAATACGATGTAATAATGGATTTACTTCACCGACCCCGTCGACCATATGCTCTTTTGCGTACCTTCTCATGTCGAACATTGGTGATGGATTACGCCACTCTCTCCATCCATGCTCATGAAAATGCCGGAGTGGATTCATACCCGACGATGCGACATCCGGATATTCCGCCAGATAAAAGCTGGTATCAAACCACATCGATGGATTTCGACCCTCTTCCACACCATGCATTATGTAATGCTCGATGGGATCCATATCGCTTGCTGCGACATCCGGATACATCTGCAAGTATGCATGGCGATCAAATAGACCGGAAGCGTCAAGAATGCTGACCTCTCGACTGAGGTTCCCAGCCCCCGCCTTCCGCCCAAGCAAACTCCTTGTTCTATGAATCAACCCACTGACTCCTCCCCTGACTGATTCAGGACCTGTCATCAGTTGCTCCCTTCCCTACAATTGAAAGAGACCGTTTGATCTCCGTGGTGGAAATGTCCTCCGTCCGTGGCAGGTATTGGACCCTACAGAATTCGGAGAGGAAATCGAATTTTCCTTCCCAGTCATGCCCCATCACGAATATGCTCGCCCCATACTTCTTGATATCCCCGATCTTCTGCTCCCAATCGTGCTCTGGAAACACCTCGTCGACCCATCGAATCGATTCAAGCACAACCTTCCGGTTTGCGTAGTTGAGTAGGGACGACTTGTGTTTTCCATGATTGAACTCATCGGAAGACAATCCCACTACCAGCCGGTCGCCCAACGCGCGAGCTCGACGCAACAGATTGATATGACCAATGTGGAGGATATCGAAGGTACCGTAGGTAATAACTGTCTTCATGCTTGAAATCCGTTGATTATCAGCGGCTTGCCGGTTCCGCCGCAATCTGTGAGTTGTTTGACCCGCGCTACCACGCGCGCGGAGCTCTGGTCGTCAATTTGATCGAAGAACAACTGGCGCTTCCACTCTGTGCGAGCTAAATCCATCGAGGCTGGTGGCGCGAATAGGGCGTCCAGTGCATCTCGAAGTTGCGGGAAGGTACGGCACACCGGCCCAGGGAATACGAACTCCAGATCGTAAAACGCGCCTCGCTCGACGCCCAGATAGCTGTCGTAATCATAGGCGAAGCTGACCGCCGGCTTTCCGGTCAGCATGTAGTCTATAAAGCTGCTTGAGTAGTCGGTGACCAGCGCCGACGACGCGCGATACAGCACCTCGACGTTCGGGAAAGCATCGTCCGAAAGATCCAGTGTATCCAGAGCCCCCAGTTGCTGGCCGTACACGCGTGCGCTATCTGCCATGTGCTCCCGGATGCCAAGCACCGCGTTGTTGCGCCGCAGCCAGTCGCGGAGGAACTCGATCTCTTCTCCCGAGAACCGGTAGTACGCGTCTTCCTGTGCATTGCGGAACGTCGGCATGAAAAGAACCAACCGCCGCCCTTGCAGCATCGCCTGGAGGCGGGCGGCTTGCTCCTGCATGTCGGCAGGCAGCAGAGCAAACTTCCGAAGGATGAAGTCGTTGCGGGGTAACCCCGTGTTCCATACCTCCGAATACGGCAACGGATAGAACGCGGTCGCCATCGCCAGGGTGTCGATCTTCGACGAACTGATGACAGCACGGCATCTGGCGTGCTCGAGCGCGATGCGGTCCAGCCGGTCCTGCATGTCGGCTGATACATAGCCAATGCGCTTGAACGGGATGCCATGCCACAGGTTGATGATGTTGTGCAGGCTGGACGCCACCGGGTAGACCAGGTTTCGGGTCGGACTGTGCTTGATGAAGATGTTGCCGGCGCGCATCAGCCGATGCTGCCCCAGCGGCCCTTCCAGCGGCAGCACTTCAACGTTGACCCCGTCCACGTCGATCGGCTTGTCGCGGGTCAGCACGATCTTGTGGATCAGCGGATCATTCTTGACCTGTTCGAACACGGCACGCTCGTTGCCGGAAAACACGCCGGTGAAGGCGCAGACCGGGAACGCCCACCAGTCCCCGTACTTCGGGCTGGTCTGGTCGGCGGCAAGGAAGGCTTCATCGTCCAGCAATTCCTCGGGCGGCGGCGCGTCGTCAATCAATCGCTCGCTGCCGATGTGCAGGTTGCGGTAAAGCCGCTCGGGATCGACCACCCGATCCAGATTGTTCTGGATGATCTCCGCATCCATCTCCGGGATCTTATGGCGGATGCGCTCAGCCCAGTCGTGCAGTCCAGGGATGGCGTAATGGTTCTCCGACAGAAGATACCGCTTGAGTAGGGGAAACCCTTCATCCAGCAGACGGAAGTACCAGTTGGTGAAGATCGGATGGAACGGATACAGCGATCCAACGAATGTCTCGAAGGCGTATCCGCGGGCGATCAGGTGCCGGGTGAATCCGACCTCGTACTTCAGGATCAGGTTCTTCTTGGAGTCCTGCGGCACCACCGAATCGAGCAGGCGGCGGAACTCGGGATCGTCGATCACCGGGCGGCGATAGGCAACGAAGTACGAACCGATATGGAAGTCGTACTGGTAGTCGCGCTCGAAATTCTGCAACAGCGAACTACGCACCGCTTCCATCGGAATCGGCTGCTGGAAGCGGTTCGAGGGCTTGCGGCTGGTGGCCACGATCCCCTTGGTCGCCTGCAGCCCCCACCAGTCGCAGGCCTTGCCGTCCATCCGCGCAAAGACGTCGTCCAGCTCCCGGAGCAGGTAGCAACTGTCGTTGACGAGCAGTAACTCGTCGTATCCGGCAATGACCTCCCAGCCAACTTTGGCGGCCAGTTGCGAATAAGAGCCGAAATCGTACTGGCCATGGCGCATCGCCCACGTACCCTTGGTGAACGCCTCGAGCTTGTCGAGCTCACCCGGCCTCATGTCACTGTCGGCGAAGTAATAGACGTCGGCGTGTCGGCTGAGCTCGCGCACGTAGGCGATCACGTAGTCGTCGACGATGCCATCGCGGTCGTATCCGGCAAACAGGCAGACACGCTTCACTGGTGTTGCCGCGACGTGGCGATGCCCGCTACCGGCAAGTTGCGAGAGACGGTCCGAAGGTCGCGTATCCAGCTCCTTCAAGCGCCCAACAGTCTGGTAATGACCTAGAGGATTGGTGCTTTCAAGGGACGGATCGAGATGGGTCGACCAGTACCACCAGATATCGAACCAGCGACTCGGGTTGCGCAGTTCCTTCCAGCCCTGGGCACAGAAATGCACAAGAGGATTGATATCCAGCCGCGCGATATCCGGGTTGTTATCCAGGTAATAGCGGGTATCAAACATTGCCGACGGGTTGCGACCTTCCATCGCGCCATGACGGAGGTAGTGATCGAGTGGGTCGGCACCGGTCGCCGCCACGTCGGGGTATTGCTCGATGTAGTACGCCGCATCGAACACCCCCGAGTCGCGGACAAGCTGCGCAGCCGGGTCGCTTACCGGCCTGATCTCGAGCCCCATGGCTCGGCCGACCGTTACGTAGTGCACCAACGGATTTATCTCTGCCCCAGCATGGTCCAGATGCGTCGTCCGGTACCAATCCACATCAAAGTTCGCACTTGGATGGCGTGACTCTTTCCATCCAAACTCGCAAAAATGGGCAAGTGGATCGAGTCCCGCCGCTGCAACGTCGGGATTGGCTTTCAGGTAATAGATCTTGTCGAACAACTCCGTTGACTGGATGTCGCTTACACCCGGGGCGGAACCGCGCGCACCCAGACGCCTGCCCAACCTTCCAAGGAGCTTCCTGACCCACTGCATTGGATCCGCATTGCCTACCATCCGCCTACTGGGTCCTGCTGCTGAAGATCGTATTCACCTCACCCGCCAACTGGAAGGTGGCACCGCCCCTCACGAAGACCTTGAAGCCGTTGGTCAGGTCGGCGGACGTGCGGACTTCCGGGGCTGCAACGCTTGCACGATAGCCGACCAGCGCGTGCGGCAGGCCGAGATGGCGTTGCACATCGGGACGCAACTGCCGGTCAATTTTTTCAACCGTAATGGTGCGTCGCCCGATCTTCACCAGAATCTTTCCCGGCAGGGCTCCGCTCTCGTCGATCGCCCATCCGCGAATGACAAGTTGGTCGCCATCTACCATCACCTCATCGACGAAACCCGCCGGATCCCATTGGCTTCGCCGCGCCTCGCTGGCGCGGGAGTCCGAGGCCACATCCAGCATCGACAGGTAGAACGCCTCGGCCTGCTCCGCCATCATCGCCTCTGGTAGCGGAGCCTGCCCGACCCGCTCCCAGCGCAGCTGCACCGGCAGATAACCGCGATCTTCCAGCAGTTGCTCGACCGCGCCGTGGTAAGCGGATGGCACGTAGACATCCAGCGCCACGTCATTGTCTTTTGCCTGGCCAAGCCACAAAGCAACCAGCTCGCCGCCCAGTCCCTGCTCGAAGATACGCTGGATGGTCTGGTCGAGATGGTACGGCGAGTAGCCCTCCATGATCGCCGCACGTAGCGCTTCTGAAACCTTGGCCTTGCCCTTCGCCACCAGGCCGATCTGCTCGTCGCCGGATACGATCGGAATGTCCGCGCGCGGGAATAATCCCGAAGCGATGCTGCTTTTGCCATAGCCCGGCGGCTGCATCAACAGGTACGCAACCGGGCGACGCCGACTGATGTGCACTACGTGGCGCGCGACCGGATCCCCATCCTGCAGGACGCTTGGGCCCATCCACTTCCACGCGTAGTCGGAAAGTACCTGACGCAACATCGGCATGCTGGGGAACGCGCGCTCATCGATGCCACGCTTGACATCGATCCATTCGGCCTTGCGCGATGAGGCGATACCCAGCTCGAGGATCAGGGTGCCGCTGTCGGACAGGCGCTCCACCAAGGCCTGGATCAATGCGGGTTGGTCGTCGGCGTAATGCAGTGCAGACGCCAGCAGGATCACGTCGAATGGCCCTTCGGGGAGCTTCTCCCAACCTTGTTGCTTGAACTCACAACCCGGAAACCGTAGCCGGGCTCGGTCAATAAAGAGCTGAGAGTGATCTACGCCGACGACCGGACCCGCGCCCTGGAAATGGGCAAAACCGCAAAAGAACCCTTCATTGCAACCCACATCGAGAAACGAGCGTCCCTCGAGGCTGGGCAGGCGTAGTGCCTTGAGCTTGTCCAGCGTCCGCGAATCACCCGCCGCACTTGGAAAGGATTGATACTGGGCCATGCGCCAAGGGGTTCCTTATCAACCCGCTGGAGGGCCAGACGGGTAAAAACAATTTACGGAGCGCTCTGCAAGAGCGCCGTGATTGAGCCTGCGATGCGCAGAGGAGCGTGGGTTTGATCCGGAGACTCTCCACCGAGGACCTGCAGGTCCGGGCCCAATTCGGAAAGCTGGGAGAATCCGGGTATCGCGATCGTGACGCGGAAGCCACAGGCATCATCGCTAAGACCGAAATGACGCATGACGTCGGGACGTCGCATGCGTTCGATCGTCTCAGCGGCGTATCGCTGGCCGTCCACCTGCAGCGCCACGCCGCATGGCATAGCGCCTTCGGTATCGATGAGCCAGCCTTTTATAACGCAGGTATCGCGCTCGACGGTGATCTCCTCGACAGCACCAAAGATCTGCGCGCCGCGGGCAGCCGGGGTATCCAGCTCGATCTCCTCGCCCGCGCGCAGCTTTGCCAACAACTCGTGGTAGTACTTGAGCGAAGTAGTGATATCGCCAGCATGGACCAGCTTGCCGCGTTCCAACACGATTCCACGATTGCAGATATCCCGCAGCAAGCCGGTGCTGTGACTCGCAAGAACCACGATCTTGCTGCCACCCACGCGACTTTGCATGCGCTCTTTGGCCTTGCGCATGAAGTCCGCATCGCCTGCGCCCACCCATTCGTCCATCAGCATGATGTCGTGCTGGACTGAGGTGGAGATGGCGAAGCCCAGACGCATCTTCTGTCCCGACGAGAGCGTGCGCAGGCGGTGATTTACTTTCTCCCCGAGCCCCGAGAACTCGAGGATCTGCCCAATCTCGCCGCGCAGAAATGATGCCTTCAGCCCCATCGCGACACCGCGCAGGTAGATATTCTCCCGCACCGTCGCCTCACCGTTGAAGCCCAACGACATGTTCAGCAGCGCCTGGCAACTACCGTCAACCGTAAGCTTGCCCTGACTCGGTTGGTAAACGCGATTAAGCACCCGGAGCAGCGTCGATTTTCCGGCGCCGTTGCGTCCCAGGATGGCCAGGCGGTCACCTTCGCGCAGTTCGAAATTAATGTTGTCGAGCAAGCGCAGCAATTTACGCTGGGGCGGGTCGAACGCGGCGCCAAGGAACAGCCCCCCCCATCCCGTCGACTCCCGGTCACGCTGCAGGAATGTCGGAACGTCGAGGCTGAGGCCTTCGGCCCGGATGCGTGCCTCCATAGTCATCAGATCCAGAGCGGCACGAAGCGTGCATACCGTCTATAGGCGAATGTCGCTACCGATAACCCAACGATTGTGATCACGCCGACATACCAAAGTGAGAGCGTCTCAATCTGATTGCCCATTATCGGCGCACGGAAAACTTCGACAAAGTGATAGAAAGGATTAAACCGCATAAACTGGCCGCGCACGCTTCCAGCGGGCATCATCTCCGAATACCAGATGATCGGCGTGAGTAGAAACATGAAAATCGAGATATTGCCCAACAATTGCCCGAAATCCGAAAAACGAGCACCCAAAAGTGCGAACACGGCAGACATCCACAGTGCGTTGATGTAGATCAATAGCAACGCAGGAATGGCCAGGAGCAAGCCAATCGGTGAAACGTGGCCCCACATAATCATGGTGACGATGACAGCGGGCAGATACATGCACAGATCGAAGAATGATTTGGCAAGCGACTCGAGCAGGTAATCGGTCAGCCGCATGTGGCCGTCCATGATGAACGATGTGCTGCTGTGAAAAACGTTCGCGCTTCCAATGACGGTCGACATAAGGGTCCGGAATACCATTGCACCCAATGCCACATGTACGTAGAAATCATCGTTGGCCCCACCCCGCATGCTGGCGAAGAACGTGCCGAGGCCAAAGATATAAACGATCGATGGCGTGAGCAGCCACAGGATCCCCAAGCGCGAGCGGCGAGCACGCACCATGATATCGAGCCAACTGGTCAGCGCCCAAAACTCGGGATTGCGAAAACTTTCCCTCAGCTCACGCCAGAAAGCGCCGGGCGCCTCAAACTGAGGCGTGCTCACCCTGCCCGATCCTTCTGCTACCGCCTCGTTCACGACAGCGCGACATCCAGATCGGCACGCAGATCATCGACGTTCTCGACACCCACGCTCAACCGCACCAGGTTCTCGGTAATCCCCAGCTCGGCACGACGCTCAGCCGGAACCGATGCGTGCGTCATGATCGCTGGGTGGTTAACCAGACTTTCCACGCCGCCAAGTGACTCGGCCAGCGCGAACAGTTTCGTGCGCTCGCAGAAACGGGTCGCGGCATCGGCGCCACCCTTCAGGTAGATACTGACCATGCCGCCGAAGCCATCCATCTGGCGAGCGGCCAATTCATGCTGGGGATGCGACTCCAGGCCCGGGTACAGGACTTTTTCGACGGCCGGATGGCCTTGCAGCCACTGCGCCAGCTGATGGGCGTTCTCGCAATGCGCCTTCATCCGCAGGTGCAGGGTCTTCAGACCCCGCAGTGCGAGGAAGCTGTCGAACGGCCCCTGCACAGCGCCGGTGGCGTTTTGCAGAAACGCGACCTGCTCGGCCAGCTCGGCGTTATCGCCCACCACAACGATGCCGCCGACGATGTCGGAGTGGCCATTGAGGTACTTGGTGGCGGAGTGAACGACGATGTCGGCGCCCAACTCCAGTGGTCGCTGCAGGATCGGCGAGGAGAACGTGTTGTCGACCACGACGATCAGGCCGTGTTTATGCGCAATCTCGGCGATGCGACCGATGTCTACCAGCTTCAGCAGAGGATTGGTCGGCGTCTCGATCCACACCATTTTGGTCTCGGGCCGGATCGCGGCCTCGAAGGAGGCGGCATCGGTCAGGTCGACCCAGCTGAAGTCCAGGCCCGCGCTGCGGCGACGAACGCGCTCGAACAAGCGGTAGGTCCCGCCATAGACGTCGTCCATGGCGATCACGTGGCTGCCGCTGTCGAGCAGTTCCAGCACGGTGGCGCTCGCGGCCGAACCGGATGCGAAGGCAAATCCGCGGGTTCCGCTTTCCAGTGCCGCGACGCAGCGCTCGTAGGCGAAGCGCGTCGGGTTGTGGCTGCGCGAGTACTCGAAGCCCTGGTGCACGCCCGGACTGGACTGCACATAGGTGGATGTCGCGTAGATTGGCGTCATCACCGCGCCGGTGCTCGGATCCGGCGACTGTCCCGCATGGATCGCAAGAGTGCCCAGGCCCGGCTTTCGGCCAGCGCCATTGGAATTGTCACTGCTCATTGTAGGCACTCCCTTAACCGCGACGAATCAGCCGGCAAGTTTATCACCGCCGGCTGAAGGGTCCCTCACCGCCGTCAGCGATCGTCAACTGGAAAATCCACATCGCGACGGGCGCGCGCGGACGACCAAGCGGAGCGCCCCGACCAGGTTCCCGCTCTACTCCACCCGTCTGCGCAGATGGTTCAGCAAGTCAATCCGTGTGATCAGCCCCAAAAAGCTGTCGCCATCCACAATGACCGCCACATGTCCGCGCTCGAACACAGGCAACAGCGCCTCGACCGCCGCGCCCTTATCGATCTTCTCGACCTTGCTCACCATCGCCGTGGACACGGGATCGCGGAACCCGGCTTCATCGCCATAGACATGCAGCAGCAGGTCGGACTCGTCGATGATGCCGACCAGTTCGTCGCCGCGCATCACCGGCAGCTGGCTGACGTCGTAGAGCTTCATGCGCTGATAGGCGGTGACCAGGAGGTCGTCGGGGCCGATGACGACGGTGTCTCGGCGCGAGAAGGGGCGCAGGATCAGGTCGCGCAGGTCGCCGTGGCGTTCCGCTTCCAGAAAGCCGTTGTCGAGCATCCAGTAGTCGTTGTACATCTTCGACAGATACTTGTTACCGGTATCGCAGACGAACACCAGCACACGTTTGGGGACCGTCTGCGCGACGCAGTATTTAAGCGCCGCCGCCAGCAGGGTGCCCGTCGAGGAGCCGCCGAGAATGCCTTCCTTCTCCAGCAGCATGCGCGCGGTCAGGAAGCTTTCCTTGTCGCTGATCGCATAGGCCTGCTTGACGCGGCTGAAATCGGAGATCGACGGGAGGAAATCCTCACCAATGCCCTCGACCATCCAGCTGGCGGACTTGTCGCTCAGCGTTCCCTCGTTGATGTATTCGGTCAGGATCGAGCCGACCGGATCGGCGAGGATCAGTTCGGTGTGCGGCGATTTCTCTGCAAAGCAGCGCGACAGGCCGGTCATGGTGCCGGAGCTGCCGCAGCCAAATACGATCGCATCCAGCCCGCCGACCTCAGCCATCTGGGCGAGGATCTCCGGACCGGTGACCTGCTCGTGCGCGGCGGGGTTGTCCGGATTGCCGAACTGGTTGATGAAGTACGCGCCCGGCGTCTCACTGGCAATCCGCGCCGCCAGGTCCTGGTAGTAGTCGGGGTGTCCCTTTGCGACGTCTGAGCGCGTCAACACCACCTGCGCACCCATCGCCTTGAGGTTGAAGATCTTCTCCCGGCTCATCTTGTCGGGAACCACGAGGATGAGCTTGTAGCCTTTCTGCTGGGCGACCAGGGCCAGCCCCAGCCCCGTGTTGCCCGCCGTGCCTTCGACCAGCGTGTCGCCGGGCGCAATGTCGCCGCGAGCCTCGGCCGCCTCGATCATCTGCAGACCGATGCGATCCTTGATGGAGCCACCGGGGTTCTGGGATTCCAGCTTGAAATACAGTTCGCACACACCGGTGTCGAGGTGTTGCGCCTTCACGATGGGCGTGTTGCCGATCAGGTCGAGTACGGAGCTGGCAATTCGCATGCGGGTAACGGGTTTCTGGCGCCGGCATTCGCGGCTGACCCGGGGATTCTAAGGGATGCCGGCACCGGTGGCCGGCAGATCGGCAGCCGGCGTCGGCAGTGCACCACGCTCAGGTAGCCTGGGCCGCGTACATCCTGACCAGCTGGTCCTTGGCCGCGAGCTTTTCGCGTTTCATCTGCGCCAGCGTTGTCGTATCGATCGGCAACACGCCCAACTCGGCGTCCATCACCTTCTTGTCGAGCTTCTTGTGACGTTGGTACAGCTGCTTGAACTCGCGGTTGGAATCGATCAGGGCATCGATCTCGGGCTGGGATTGATCATCGAACATTGAAGCCTCCTTCAGCGCATGGACATCGCCGGGCGGGAATCGATCGCCCGGTGATTCGACCCTACTCCGCACCTCCGGTACCGGCAACACGCGTTGACCTGGCCTCGGGCGCGCCCGAGGCAGAGGCCTGGCAAGAGCCTTGCCCCCACACGCTATGCGGACTTAAACCGCTGACAACCAACGTTTTATTGACAAATCGGCCAGTGCACGCCGTCGCGGCTACTTCTTCTTGGGCTTCTCGTCGGGCTTGCCGCCCATCAGCTCGGCTTCCTGGCGGGCCAGTTCGGCTTCGCGGGCGCGGGCGGCTTTCAGACGGGCAGCCTGGGCCCCGGCGACGTCCTTCAGCGCGGTCTCAACGTCGGCCATGGCGTCGGCGTCGCTCTGGGTCTGCATGCGCAGACGCTCCGCCTCCTCGGCGCGCACCTGGGCCTGGATGCGCAGACGCTCGGCTTCGGCGCGCGCGGCGGCGGCATCGCGGCGACTGGCTTCCAGCAGCAACTCGGTGCGCTCCCGTTCCAGCTCACGTATCTGCCGCTGCATCGCGGCTGTCTCCGCCGCCGCCTCGGCGATCTGCACCCGGCGGTCGGCGACGTAATACGCCGCCTCGTACTGACTCTGGCGGGCGTTGGCCAGTGCATCAACGGCGTTGCGTGCCTGCAGGCGCTCAAAGGACGCGGCATTGGCGTAGTCAGGATTGACATCCAGTGCGACCAGCTTGCGGCCCAGGGCCTCAGCGCCGGCATCGGAGCGTCCCTGTGCGTGGGCCGGCGACACGGCGGCCGCCAGCATCAGCGCGATCGCAAGGCAACGAATATCGGTGGAGAGTCTCATCGGGTGCTCGCTCCTTCGAAACGTTCGCGAAGCTCGCGCACTTCATCGCGGCGTTGGGCCAGCTCGGCGGCTGCCTTGGCGTTGGCGCTCAGCGCGATCGCCAGGTCGGCATCGGCGCTGGCGGCGTTGGCCAGCGCGCGTGCCGCATCATTGCGACCTTCCGACATCGCCACCTGGGCGCGACTCAGGCCATCGCGTGCCGACGCAAGCTGCTCGCTGGCGTACTGGTCAGCGTCCAGATCAGTGGCCCTGGAAACGGCCTGACGCGCATCGGCCAGCTCATTGGTCGGCGGCGGCAGGGTGGCGCATGCGACGAGCACACAAGCGAGAACTGTGCACGCAAGCAGGCTGCGGAATTGTGAGAAGCTTGTGAGCATATGGGGTGCCGTGGTGGAGGTGTATCGCCCGGCCATTGTGGGCAATCCGGCGTCAAGGTTGCAATGACGGCGTCCGGTCAACGGGGAGTGGGTGCATGGACATCGGCTATTTTTTGAAGCTGATGACGGAGAAGAACGCGTCGGACATGTTCTTGAGCACCGGCGCGCCGGTGTACATCAAGATCGAGGGCCGGCTGCATCCGTTGGGTAATACCGGCCTGCCGCCCGGCATGGTCAAGAAGATCGCCTACTCGCTGATGGGCGACGGCCAGGTGCCGCAGTTCGAGCGCGAGCTGGAACTCAACATGGCCTATTCGCTGCCCGACACCGGCCGCTTCCGCATCAACGTGTTCAAGCAGCGCGGTGAGGTCGGCATGGTGATCCGCGCGATCCGCAGCGTGATCCCGTCGATCGAGGAGCTGCAACTGCCGCAGGTGCTCAAGAACATCATTCTGGAGCCGCGCGGCCTGGTCCTGATCGTCGGCTCCACCGGATCGGGCAAGTCGACCACGCTGGCCTCGATGATCGACCACCGCAACAGCAGCGTCTCCGGGCACATCCTCACCATCGAGGACCCGATCGAGTACCTTCACCGGCACAAGCGCTCGCTGGTCAACCAGCGCGAGGTCGGCTTGGACACCCATGCCTTCCAGAGCGCGCTGAAAAACGCGATGCGCGAAGCGCCGGACGTGATCCTGATCGGCGAGATCCTCGACCAGTCAACGATGGAGGCGGCAATCGCCTTCGCCGAGACGGGGCATCTGTGCCTGGCCACGCTGCACTCCAACAATGCCGACCAGACGATCGAACGCATCCTCAACTTCTTCCCCGAGGCAGCACACAAGAACGTGCTGATGAACCTGTCGCTGAACATGAAGGCGGTCATTTCACAGCGCCTGGTGGTCGGCGTGGACGGCCGCCGCGTGCCCGCCGCCGAGGTGCTGATCAATACGCCGCACATCCGGGACCTGATCCGCCGTGGCCAGATCCACGAGATCAAACAGGCAATGGAGGAGTCGCTGGAGGAAGGCATCGAATCCTTCGACCAGTGTCTGTTCCGGATGCAGAAGGAAGGCAAGATCGATATCGACGAGGCGCTGCGTGCGGCCGACTCACGCGACGGACTGGCACTGAAGTTCCGCCTGTCCGAAGGTGCCGACGCCGAGCACGACCAGTACGCGTCGGTGTTCTGACGCGCCCTGGCGCCGCTGCGACCGCCAGGCCCGGCGCTAAACCGGGCATTCGGACGAAACCTCTCAGCCGGAGGCAGGCTCCGGCGCCGGGGCGTCGGGCTGGTTCTCCGGCCGTGCCGCGTCGAACTCGGGCAGCGCCAGGCAGGCCTGCTCCACCCTGACCAGAGTGGGATAAGGCGTCAGGTCCACCGCGAAACGGCGCGCGTTGTACATCTGCGGTATGAGGCAGCAATCGGCCAGTCCGGGGATGTCGCCTTCACAGAACATCCCGGTGGACGGATGGTCGTTGAGCATCGTCTCGATTGCGGCGAAGCCCTCGGCTACCCAGTGCCTGACCCACTCCTCGCGCTCCGGCTGGGGCACGCTCCAAGTGCGGTCGAAATACTGCAGCACGCGAAGGTTGTTGAGCGGATGGATGTCGCAGGCGAAGGTCTGGGCGATTGCCCGCGCGCGCTGCCGATCCCGGCTGGCCGCAGGCAGCAGCGGCGGCGTGGGCCAGGTCTCGTCGAGGTATTCCAGGATCGCCACGGACTGCCTCATGACGCGATCCCCGTGCATGAGCACCGGCACCAGTTCCTGCGGGTTGAGCTGGCGGTAGGCTTCGGCGTGCTGCTGGCCGCCGTCCCGGACAAGATGCACCGGCACCGTCTTGTACGGTAGCCCCTTCAGGTTGAGACCGATCCGGACGCGGTACGCCGCGCTGGAACGCCAGTACGAATACAGCGTCAACTGCTCGGTCATGCCTCTCTCCCTGGCGAGCGCGCGGTCAGCCGTTGTGGCGTTCGATACGCTGCTCGATGGCGCCAAAGATGCTGGCTCCCTCGCGGTCGAGCATCTCGATGCGGACGGTATCACCGAAGGACATGAACGGGGTGCTGGGCTTGCCATCGCGCAGCGCCTCGACCGTACGCAGCTCGGCAAAGCAGGACGCCCCCAGCGAGGTGTCCTCGTTGGCGATGGTGCCCGAGCCGACGATCGTGCCCGCCGACAGCGGGCGGGTGCGGGCGGCATGCGCGACCAGCTGGGCGAAGTTGAATTGCATGTCCACGCCCGCCTCGGGCGCGCCGAACCACTTGCCGTTGACGTGGGTGAGCATTGGCAGGTGCAACTTGGTGTCGCGCCAGGCATCGCCCAACTCGTCGGGAGTGACGAACACCGGGCTCAGCGCCGAGCGCGGCTTGGCCTGCAGGAATCCGAAGCCCTTGGCCAGCTCGCCCGGAATCAGATTGCGCAGCGACACGTCATTGACCAGTCCCACCAGCTGGATGTGACCGGCCGCGGATTCCGCCGACACCGCCATCGGCACGTCATCGGTGATGACCACCAGCTCGGCCTCAAGATCGATGCCGAACTCCTCGCTGCTCACCCGGACCGGGTCGCGCGGCCCCATGAAGCCGGCGCTGACCGCCTGGTACATCAACGGGTCGGTGTAGAAGCTCTCCGGCACCTCGGCGCCGCGGGCGCGGCGGACGCGCTCCACGTGCGGCAGGTAGGCGCTGCCATCGAGGAATTCGTAGGCACGCGGGAGCGGCGCGGCAAGTGTTGCCACGTCCAGTTCAAACGCGCCCTCGGCGTCGCCGGCATTGAGCGACTCGTACAAGCTGTTCAGGCGCGGCGCGATGTTGCTCCAGTCTTCCAGCGCGCGCTGCAGGATGTCGGCGATGCCGGTGGCCCGGACCGCGCGGGTCAGGTCGCGTGAGACGACGACCAGCGTGCCGTCGCGGCCGCCTTCCTTGAGGGAACCAAGCTTCATCGGGAACTCCTGATAACGGCGCCGCGGCGCGATGGTTTCAATTGTAACCGCTCGCGCACAGGCAACAAAAAACCCGCCACGTGGGCGGGTTCTTCGTTGTATGGCAGCCCCGGATGGATTCGAACCACCGAATGCCTGAGTCAGAGTCAGGTGCCTTACCGCTTGGCGACGGGGCTATAGAGCAAATTGTAACGCAAAGAATCTTAGCGCTTGGAGAACTGGGTCGCGCGGCGTGCCTTGTGCAGACCGACCTTCTTGCGCTCGACTTCACGCGCGTCGCGGGTCATGAAGCCGGCCTGACGCAGCTCGCTCTTCAGCGACTCGTCGTACTCGACCAGCGCGCGCGAGATGCCCAGGCGGATCGCACCGGCCTGACCGGTGGTGCCGCCGCCGGCAACGGTAACGTTGACGTCGAACTTGTCGGTGGACTTGGTCAGTTCGAGCGGCTGGCGCACGATCATGCGAGCGGTCTCGCGACCGAAGAACTCCTCGATCGTGCGCTTGTTGATCGTGATCTTGCCCTCGCCCTTGCGCAGGTACACGCGGGCGGTGGAGGACTTGCGGCGGCCGGTGCCGTAGTTCTGCTGGATTGCCATGTCGTTGACCTTAGAGTTCCAGCAGCTGTGGCTGCTGGGCAGTGTGCGGATGCTCGGAGCCTGCATAGACCTTGAGCTTGCGGTACATGGCGCGGCCGAGCGGATTCTTCGGCAGCATGCCCTTGACCGCGATCTCGATGACGCGCTCGGGATGGCGCTCAAGCGCCTGGCCCAGGGTCTCGGACTTCAGGTTGCCGATGTAGCCGGTGAACCGGTAGTACTTCTTGTCGGCCAGCTTGTTGCCGGTGACCACGATCTTCTCAGCGTTGATGACTACGAGGTAGTCGCCGGTATCGACGTGCGGGGTGTAAACCGGCTTGTGCTTGCCGCGCAGGCGGTGGGCAAGCTCGGCGGCCAGGCGGCCCAGGGTCTTGCCGGAGGCGTCGACCACGTACCAGTCACGCTGGACGGTCTCGTTCTTGGCGCTAAATGTCTTCATGACTGATCTTCTTGGGTACCTTGCCGGGCTTGTTGCGCCCAATCCCGCGGAAGGGAAATGGCCGGAACTTCGCCACGCGTTGTGGTGTGAAAGATGCGCTGTGGAGCGTAAAGAGGCGGAATGATAACGGTCGCCGCAATGCAGCGCAAGCCACCGAGCCGCACATGCTAGCATCCGGCAATGCCCGCTGCCAGCCGTCCGCTTGCCTCCGACCCGCTGGTCGCACTGGCCGACCGGTGTGTCCAATGCGGTCTGTGCTTGCCGGTATGTCCGACCTACGGTCGCGAGCGGATGGAAGCCGAATCGCCGCGCGGGCGCATTGCGCTGGCGCGCGCCTGGGCACTGGACACGATCGAGTCGGGGCCGCTTGGCGACGCCCATCTGGACCACTGCCTGGGGTGTGGCAATTGCGAGACGGTCTGCCCGGCGGGCGTTGAGTATGACGCGCTGCTGGTTTCCGCGCGGGGTCGCCAACGCGAGCGCCGCGGCGCAAGTGCGCTTCAAAAAGCCCTGGAAGCCCTGGTAGTCCGGCCCCGACTGCTGGGCCCACTTGTGGGCCTCTACCGCCACACCCGCAGTCTGCTTCCGCACCGCCTGCAGCTGTTGCCGGCGCCGCCCTCTCCGGCCTCGGCCGGGTCTCCCTCGGGACGCCGTACGCCGCCTGTGCAATCGGCTGCCCTCTTCCTCGGTTGCATGGCAGGTCCCTACGAGGTCAATGCCCGTGGCGCGCTGATCCGCCTATGCGCGGCCGCGGGTATTGATGTGGTGGTTCCGCCGGGGCAGACCTGTTGCGGCGCCCTCCACGCCCACGCCGGCAATATCGACGGCGCAGCGCACCTGACTGCACGCAACCGCGAGGCGTTTGCCGGACACCCGCAGGTGCTCACCCTAGCCAGTGGCTGTCATAAGGCGGTCGCGGGCGCTATCGACGGCGAAGCGTTGGATGCGCTGACGCTGCTGGACGCACACAGCGATCGCCTCGCCTTCCACCCACACGCGGAACGCATTGCCCTGCATCTGCCGTGTACCCAGCGCAATGCCAGCGGCAGCGTGCCCGCCCTGCGTCGCCTGCTGGCCCGGATCCCGGAGCTGATGGTGATCGAGATCGATGTCGGCTTCGGCTGCTGCGGCGCTGCGGGCAATCAGATGGTGACCGATCCGGCGCGCGCCAGCGAGTACCGCCAGCCGCTGCTGGATCAATTCGCAGCCAGCGGCGCGAGCCGCCTGCTCAGCGCCAACATCGGCTGTCGCCTGCACCTGGGCAACGGGACGGCGCTACCGGTGCAGCACCCGTTGGAGTTTCTCGCCGAGGCACTGGAGCGTGCAAACGACCCCCTCCCGCCGCTCGAGTCCTCGGGCACCCGCGGCGCGCGCTAAACTGGCGACATGGAAAGCACCCGCCGCCTCAGCCGGATCGACCGCGTCCTCGACGATGCCCAGCGTGCGCTGGAAACCGTTCTGGGCTCCCCTGCCGCCATGCGCCCCAACCCGGCCGCTGACCGGCCGGACGTCGTGTTGGAGGAAAGCGAGCGGCGCCACGCCGCCGGCCTCATGCGCGTCAACCACGTCGGCGAGGTCTGCGCGCAGGCGCTGTACTGCGGTCAGGCGGCAGTGGCGCGCGATCCTTCGACCCGGGCCCACCTGCTGGAGGCCGCGCAGGAAGAGACCGACCACCTGGCCTGGTGCGCCGACCGCTTGGGCGAGCTGAACGACCGCCCCAGCCTGCTAAACCCGCTTTGGTACGGCAGCAGCTTTGCAATCGGCGTGCTGGCCGGGCTGCGCGGCGACGGCTGGAACCTTGGTTTCGTGGTGGAGACCGAGCGTCAGGTCGAGGCGCATATCGACGAGAACCTGGCATCGCTGCCGCCGGCCGATGCCCGCAGCCGGGCGATCCTGGAGGTGATGAAGGTCGACGAGGCAAGGCATGCGGACAATGCCGAGGCCGCTGGCGCGCGCATCCTGCCACCGCCGGTGCCGTCCATCATGTCGGCTGCCTCGCGGGTGATGAAGGCCATCGCCTACCGCGTCTGATCGGAAAAAAACGACTTCGCAACAACGCAAGAAGGCCGGCAATTGCCGGCCTTTCGCGTTGCTGCCCATGTACGGGCCTGCCGATCAGTCGACCAGGTTGCGCCCGTGGTAGAGCTCTTCGATCTCGCGCTTCAGCCGCGCCTCGATCTTCATGCGCTCCTTGAACGACAGGTTGCGCGCCTTCTCCTCGAACAGGTACTGGTCCAGGTCGAAGTCCTTCAGGTGCATCTTGGTGTGGAAGATGTTTTCCTGGTAGACATTGACGTCGAGCATCTCGTAGCGCGACTTGATGTTCTTGGCCAGGTAGTCCTGGATCGAGTTGATCCGGTGGTCGATGTAGTGCTTTTTGCCCTTCACGTCGCGGGTAAAGCCGCGCACGCGGTAATCCATGACCACGATGTCGGACTCGAGCGTCTCGATCAGGTAGTTGAGCGCCTTCAGCGGCGAGATCACCCCGCAGGTCGCCACGTCGATGTCGGCGCGGAAGGTCGCGATGCCGCTGTCGGGGTGCGTTTCCGGATAGGTGTGCACGGTGATGTGCGACTTGTCCATGTGCGCGACCACCGCCTCGGAGATCACGCCCTTGGCATCGGACTTGTCGATCACCGGCTCCTCGGAGATCAGGATCGTCACCGACGCGCCCTGAGGATCGTAGTCCTGGCGGGCGATGTTGAGGATGTTGGCGCCGATGATGTCCGCCACATCCGTCAGGATCTGGGTCAAGCGATCGGCGTTGTATTCCTCGTCGATGTACTCGATGTAGCGCTGCCGCTCCTCTTCGGAGTAGGCAAAACTGACATCGTAGATGTTGAACGAGAGCGCTTTGGTCAGGTTGTTGAAACCCTGCAACCTCAGACGCGGCAACGGCTTGACCACTAGGCTTTATCCGGACAATGACAAGAGGCGGGATTATGCGGCAATTGGCCGCGGGTTGAAAACGCGCGTCCAGCGACGGTTCACCGGAAGTGCCCCAGATGGGCAAAGTTTGCCACTCAGCGCCCATTCACCCTAAGCTGGCTGAATCCGATTTTTTCCTACACGACGCCATCCCGGTGGATCAATTGACTGCTTTGCGCAAATCCAACAGCCCCCTGACGCCTGACGGCCCCACAATCGAACGCTTCCTGGCCCACTGCCACCGTCGTCGCTACCCGACGCGGACGGACGTGTTTCGGCCCGGGGATCCCGCCAGCACGCTTTATTACATCATTTCCGGATCGGTCAGCATCATCGCCGAGGAGGACGAGGACCGCGAGCTGGTGCTGGGCTATTTCGGCCCCGGCGAGTTCGTCGGCGAACTTGGCCTGTTCGTGGAAAGCGACCAGCGCGAGGTGATCCTGCGCACCCGGACACCCTGCGAGTTGGCCGAAATCGGCCACGAGCGGCTCTACGACCTGATGCTGACGCGTCTGGCCGACGACGCGCCCAAGCTGCTGTATTCGATTGCCTCGCAGATCTCACAGCGCCTGCTCGACACCAGCCGCAAGGCCGGCCGGCTGGCGTTTCTGGACGTCACCGACCGCATCGTCCGCGCGCTGCACGACCTGGCGCGCGAACCCGAAGCGATGAGCCACCCCGACGGCACCCAGTTGCGGGTTTCGCGCCAGGAGCTGTCGCGGCTGGTCGGCTGCTCGCGCGAGATGGCCGGACGGGTCCTGAAGAAGCTGGAGGCCGACGGCAAGCTGCACGCGCGCGGCAAGACCATCGTGCTCTACGGCACGCGCTGAGGCGCGTTACCGACGGCCCCGGGCACCGGTTCGCCGGCGCGCCCCGGGCAACCCCAGTTGAGGATCGGCGTGCCCGGCGGCAGCACCTTGCGGAACATCGCGACATTGGCCTGCTTTGGGTTGACCACGACCGGTCGCTCCGCCGCCAGCAGCAACGGCAGGTCGGCGCTGCTGTCCGAGTAGGCCACCGCCACAGGCGCGGTGAAGCCGGCCTCGCGCAACATCGTCATCTTCATCTGGAAGTGGCAGTGGCGCGCCGCCCCCAGCCCGCCAAGGCGCGGCCCGACCAGCGTCCCCACCACGGGCACGTCCTCGTGCGCGACGAAGGCCAGGATCGCGCGTGCCAGTTCGGGCGGCGCACCGGTCGCCACCACGACCTGGTCGCCAGCGCGGCGGTGCTGGTGGAACACCTCCAGCGCGACCGGCAGCAGGCGCGAGCGGATCTGCCCGGCATGCAGGTCGACGTAGCGGTCGATCAGTGAATCCAGTTCCCGCGGACCGTGCAGACCCACGGTGCCGGCCCAGACGAACCCGGAGATTCCGACGCGCCGGGTCGGCTGGAACGCGACCATCGGCCCGAACATCGGCGCCAGCAGGAGCGCCAGCGCTATTCGCCACCAGCGTCGCCGGATCATCCAGGCAAACAGGTGGCTGCCCGAATCGCCGTCGTACAGGGTGTGATCGAAGTCGAACACGACCAGCGACGGCGTCGCGCCTGCGAGCGGCGGAACGGCGCGGCTCACCTCTGAAACATCCGCCGCAACGCTGCGCCCGGGTCCGCCTCGCGCATGAAACTCTCGCCGATCAGGAAGGTGTCGATGCCGGCGCCGCGCATTTTCGCGACATCGTCCCGCGTCGCGATGCCGCTTTCAGTGATCGTGATGCGGTCCGGCGGCACCGCGGCCTTCAACTCGATGCTGGTCTCCAGCGAGACCTCGAAGGTGCGCAGGTTGCGGTTGTTGATGCCGACCAGTTCGCAGTCGGTCTGCAGTGCGCGCTCCAGCTCGTCGATGTCATGGACCTCCATCAGGACGTCCATGCCCAGCTCGTGGGCCAGGTTGGCCATCTCGATCATCGGACCGTCCTCCAACGCCGCGACAATCAGCAGGATGCAGTCGGCGCCGATCATCCGAGCCTCGTAGACCTGGTACGGATCAACGATGAAATCCTTGCGCAGCGCCGGCAGCGAACACGCCGAACGCGCCTCGCCCAGGTAGCGGTTGCTGCCCTGGAAGAAGTCCACGTCGGTCAGCACCGACAGGCAGGCCGCGCCGCCGGCCTCGTAGCTGCGGGCGATGGCGGCCGGATCAAAGTCCTTGCGGATCAGACCCTTGGACGGACTGGCCTTCTTGATCTCGGCGATCACCGCCGCCTCGCCGGCCAGGTGCCGCTGCTTCAGCGCGTCCACAAAACCGCGCGTGGGCGGCTGCGAATGGGCTCGCGCGCGGACGCTGTCCAGGGTGCGGATCTGGCTGCGCTGGGCAATCTCCTCGTGCTTGCGGGCGAGGATGGTGTCGAGGATGTCGCTCATGACGTGCAGTGGACTCCGGAACTGTGGCAACGAATCTGGACGGGCGAATTTGCGTTGAAAGGCTTGCGGGGGAAGTAACAGCGGCCGCTGCGGCGCGCGCGGGCCGAAAGGCCGGGAGTGGGAAGCTCAGCGGACCGACAGCGCGCAGCTGGCCGCCACGAACTCGTCGAGCTTGCGACGGGCCGCGCCGGAGGCGAGTACTCCGCGCGCCAGTTGCACGCCTGCGGCGATCGTTTCGGCGACGCCTGCCACGTACAGCGCCGCGCCCGCGTTGAGGGCGACGATGTCCAGCGCCGGGCCGGGCCGGTTGTCGAGCACCTCGGTGAGCATGGCGATCGAAGCCTCTGGGCTGTCCACCCGCAGGTTCCGGCTGGCCGACATCGCGATGCCGAAATCCTCCGGATGCAGCTCGTACTCGCGTACCTTGCCGTCGCGCAGCTCGCCGACCAGCGAGCCGGCGCCCAGCGACAGCTCATCCATGCCGTCGCGGCCCCAGACCACCAGCGCCCGCTGGGCGCCCATCTTCTGCAGCACGCGGATCTGGATGCCGACCAGGTCCTCGTGGAAGACGCCCATCAGGATGTTCGGCGCACTGGCCGGGTTGGTCAGCGGGCCGAGGATGTTGAACAGGGTGCGCACACCCATCTCGCGGCGTACCGGCGCCACGACTTTCATCGCCGGGTGGTGCATCGGCGCATACATGAAGCCGATGCCGGTGTCGGCGATGCACTGCGCGACCTGCGCAGGCGTCAGCTCGATCGCGGCGCCCAGCGCCTCCAGCGCGTCGGCGCTGCCCGACTTGGACGACACGCTGCGTCCGCCGTGCTTGGCGACCCGGCCGCCGGCCGCGGCAATGACGAAGATGCTCGCCGTGGAGATATTGAAGGTGTTGGCGCCATCGCCACCGGTGCCGACGATATCGACCAGATGGCTGCGGTCGGCGACCTCGACGGGAACCGCGAACTCGCGCATCACCTGCGCCGCGCCGGCGATCTCGCCAACGGTTTCCTTCTTCACCCGCAGGCCGGTCATGATCGCCGCGGTCATCAGCGGGCTGACTTCACCGCGCATGATCATGCGCATCAGCTCGACCATCTCGTCATGGAAGATCTCGCGGTGTTCGATCGTGCGCTGCAGGGCTTCTTGCGGGGTGATGGGCATTGCGGGCTCGTGTTGTTGAGATGGACGCGGCCTCAGCCGTCGAGGAAATTCTTCAGCAGGGCATGGCCGTGCTCGGTCAGGATCGACTCGGGATGGAACTGCACGCCTTCCACTGGATGGACGCGGTGGCGCAGGCCCATGACTTCCTCGATCGAGCCGTCCTCATTCTCGGTCCACGCAGTGACTTCCAGACAGTCCGGAATCGAGGTCTTGTCGACCACCAGCGAGTGGTAGCGCGTGGCGGTGTAGCCGTCCGGCAGCCCGGCGAACACGCCGCTGCCGTGGTGGCGGATCGGCGAGGTCTTGCCGTGCATGATCCGGCCGGCGCGCACGACATGACCGCCGTAGACCTGGCCGATGCCCTGGTGGCCCAGGCAGACGCCCAGCAGTGGCGTGCGCGGACCCAGCTGGCGGATGACATCCAACGACACGCCGGCCTCGTCGGGGGTGCACGGACCGGGCGAGATCACGATCCGCTCCGGCGCCAGCGCCTCGATCTGGGCGACCGACAGCTCGTCGTTGCGGATCACCTTCACCTCCGCGCCCAACACCTGCAGGTACTGGACGAGGTTCCAGGTGAAGCTGTCGTAGTTGTCGATCATCAGCAGCACGTCACAGCCCCCTTGCCGCTTCGGCGACCGCGCGGAACAGCGCCCGACCCTTGCTCATGGTCTCTTCCCATTCCTTTTGCGGGTCCGAGTCGTGGACGATGCCGGCGCCGGCCTGCACGTGCAGGCGGCCGTCCTGGATCACCGCGGTGCGGATCGCGATGGCGGTGTCGGCATCGCCGTGCCAGCCCAGGTAACCGATCGAGCCGGCGTAGACGTTGCGCTTGACCGGCTCCAGCTCGCGGATCACTTCAAGCGCGCGGATCTTGGGGGCGCCGCTGACGGTGCCGGCCGGGAACGTGGCGCGCAGCACATCGGCATAGGACAGGCCCGGCTTCAGCGTGCCCGTCACCTCGCTGACGATGTGCATCACGTGGCTGTAGCGCTCGATCACGAACTGCTCGCCCACCTCGACCGTGCCTGGCTGGCTGACCCGGCCGACATCGTTGCGGCCCAGGTCGATCAGCATCAGGTGCTCGGCGCGCTCCTTGGGGTCGGCCAGCAGCTCGGCCTCCAGCGCCTCGTCCTCGGCCTGGGTCGCGCCGCGCGGGCGGGTGCCGGCGATGGGACGCACCGTCACCATGCCCTGCCCGGCCTCGTCGAACTGCAGGCGGACCAGGATCTCCGGCGAGGAGCCGACCACCTGCATGTCGCCGACATCGAGGAAGTACATGTACGGCGAAGGGTTGAGCGCGCGCAGGGCGCGGTAGACATCCACCGGCCGGGCCTTGAATGGGATGCTCAGTCGCTGACTCAGCACGACCTGGAAGATGTCGCCGTCGCGGATGTACTGCTGGGACTGTTCGACGGCCTTCATGAAGCCCTCGCGGGTGAACCCGGAGATGAAATCGGCCTCATCCAGACCGTACGAATCCAGCGTCTCCGGATACGCGGTACCGCTGTTGCGCAAGCGGTGGACCAGCTGGTCCAGGCGCCGGTTGGCGCGCGCCCACGCCTGGGGTTCGTCCGGATCGGCGTGGACGATCAGGTACAGCCGGCCCTTGAGGTTGTCGAACACGGCAACCTCCTCGCTGAGCATCAGCAGGATATCGGGAGTGCCCAGTTCATCGGACTTCAACTGCCCGCCCGGCCCCGGACCCGCCAGGCGCGGCTCGATGTACTGGATGCACTCGAAACCGAACCAGCCGACCAGTCCGCCGGTGAATCCGGGCAGGCCGTCGATCCGCGGCACCGAGTGCTGCGAGCGCAGCCGCTCCACCTCGGCAAACGGGTCGGCGACCTCACGCGCTTCGACCAGCTCGCCGTGCTCGGTGACGTACAGGGTGTTGCCGGCAAAGGCGTACACGCGCCGCGCCGGCAGGCCGATGATCGAGTAGCGCCCGAAGCGCTCGCCGCCTTCGACAGACTCAAACAGATAGGTGTGCGGCCCGTCGGCGAGCTTCAGGTAGACCGAAAGCGGCGTGTCCAGGTCCGACAACACCTCGCGCACCACCGGGATGCGGGTGTGGCCGTCAGCGACGTGCTGTTGGTACTGCTGGTACTGCGGACTGTCTGGCGTGGACATGCGGCATTTCCTGGAGATGCGACGGGGCGGGAGCGACGGCGACAAGCCACCATCGCCAACCGGTGTCGGCATTGCGGAAATGCAGGTTCGCCCTTGGAGTCATCCCCGTACTGTAGCGGTTTGGCGCCGGCGGTGCGACGGGGCCGGGCACAGCGCCGTCAGTAGGTGACCGTCACGATCACTACGTCGTTGTAGGTGCCGGCGGGCGGCGTGGTTTGCGGCGGCACGGTGCCGTACACGGTCAGGCTCTGGGGGTTTCCGTTGCCGGTGCCAGCCACCGTGTTGGTGCCGATGGTATTGCCCCAGACTTGGGTCCGTCCGGTATCCCGGTACAGCTGGTAGCCGACACTATTTCCGCCCAGCACCATCTTACGGGCGCCGATGTCACCGCCCCCATTGTGACCAGCATCAAGACCGACGTTGTAGGGCGTGGTATTGGAGCATTGCACCGCGAGCGTGGTGCTGGCATTCACCGCAGTATTCAGCAAACCAGGGTTGGTGCCGAAGTCCAGTGGGCTTGCAGTAACGGTGCATTTGTTGACTACGTTGGCCGATACGTTGAAAGGGAACCTGGTTTCTGGGTCTGCAGTACCGCACGAGGCGGGCGCCTCGTCTCCGATTCGATCCCGAGAGGTAACGGCTGTGTCGACCGCAGCGTATATCCTCATATAAGCACCAGGCATCACGTTTGGCTGCGCCCCCATCACTCGCCCGTACATCGTTGCGGTACCCGAACGGATTACGATTGGATTGCTCAGGAACACTCTCCCGGGCATTGTGAGCGACACCACCAACGGTGTGTCGGAGCCGGAAAAGGCGCTACCCCATACAATCGAACGGGCCGCATCCCGATATAACTGAAAATTTAACTTGTTAGACGAGCCATCTTCCATCTGACGTGGATTTCTTGGGCCGTTGTAGGGTTCGCCAATGTGGAAACATATCCGCACCGTCCGCTCGGAGAGTCCGTCGTTTTCACAGGTGTAGCTGAGTGTCGCCGTGCTGTCGGTCTGGGTCGACTGGGGATCGACGCTTCCGAACGACATAGGCGTCATCGACGCGACTTTGCAGGTGATCCCGACCGCGTGCGCAGGCCTGACCCCAAACACCCCACCTCCCAACAGCAGCAACAGCGCGCAGCAGCGCAACAAGGTGTGGTTCATGGCGTTGCCTCATTGCAGACCAGCGGACCGATCATGGGAACGGCCTTCGCTTTGTGCTGATAATCGAATTGAGCGCGACATTGGCCTTGCGCGGTTTGCACGTCCAGCACGTTATTCGCACCGAGTCCTTCCAGATAGACGATGCCGTCGTAGCCGACCACCATCGGCGGTGCGCTGCTGCCTTGCAGGGTGACGCTGCTGCCGACCGGTATGGGCTCGCCGTCGGCGCCATGCAGGATCACCGAGGCGGCCTGTATCGGCTGGATGCCGAACCGCACCAGTGTGCCAGCGCGGTCGGATGGCACCACTTCGGCATTGACGCGCGTGATGTCCACGTCGGCGGGCAGACCCATGGGGTCGATTGAGAGCTTGTTGCGCTGGTAGGCATTGAGTGACGTAACCAGCAGGCCACCGCGCTTGTTGGTGATGCCCATCGGGCGGTTTTCACGCATGACCGGCACATTGGCGACACCGTCGGTGGAAATCACCGCGAAGGCATCGTCGATCCGACGTGCGACGAAAAACTGCTTGTCCATCAACACCACCGCGCCGCTGAGATCCGCGTAGCCATACGTGTTGGAGTTGAAGCTCTGCACGCCGGCACGAACGTCGGAGTGTTGGCCGCGGTAGCCCACCTCGGCGAGGCCGCCGCTCTGGTTGTCACCATCCTGCGCGCGCAGGCGCCAGCCGAAGCCGCCGTCGGAGTTGATCGACTTGTTGACGTCGACCGCCGCGAGATTTCCATTGGGACTGTGTTGGGCCGACACGCTCGCCGAGACGCGGTTGTCCAGGGACATGGAAAAGGAGAGATACACGCTGCGATCGTCGTGGTCTTCCAGGTTCTGGTTGACGCTGAGATTGAGCGAGGTGCGGGGGCCAAGCCGTTTGGAATAGTAGGCGCTGCCATAGCGCGAGCGCGGTTCGCCAGGATATTCCAGGGCAACATAGTTGACACCGAGGCTGCCGGCCTCGCCCAGGCTCAGCCCGAGCAGCGCGCGATCGGAGCGGCTGGGCGGCGAGCGGCCGTAGCGCGTGGCGATGTCACGGTAGTCACCGGACGTGCGCAGGGTGTCGACCGAGAAATTGAAACGCTCGTTGCGCCAGTTGTAGCCCAGTCCGGTTTGATGGCCGCTGGTGCCGTGATCGCGACTGGCCGCGTAAGACGCGTTGATGACACCGGCTTGACCCACTGCCATCACCGCGCCGGCCCCGCCCGCTGTCAGACCTGACACCGTTTCTGCATGTCCGGCAAGGGTCAGCCGGTCGGTCACGCCGACACGATAGGTGGCGCTGACGGCGGGATCGCTGGCGTAGGAGAACGAGTCAACGCCGTAATCCTCACGTATAAATCCGGCTTCCACCGAATAGTCGCTCAAGCCCTTCCGGAGCAACTGGTTGGTCGTATAGAACGGAAAGGCGATGGTGCTCTGTCGTCCCAACCCATCGGTCACCACGACCTGGGCCTGACCGCTGCCATTGACGATCGGCACGGTGTTCAACTCGAATGGCCCGGCCGGCACGTCGCTGCTGTATTGCTTTAACCCGTTGATGTAGAGGTCAACGGTGGAGGGCAGGTTGGCCTGACCGTAGAAGGCCGGCACCGGAAAGGTGATGAGTTCGGGCTGCAAGGCGAAGTTGCGCCGCAACTGGATTCCGCCCAAACGCGTCGGGCGCGTCCAGTCCAGGCCACCGCTGATGAGATCGCCGAGGCCAAGTGTCACCGCTTGATTCACGAACGAGCGACTGAAGGTGGTATCCAGACGGACCGTATCGCTGGATGCGCCGGGCGCGTTCGAATCGTTCCAGCGCGACAGGGCCGTATTCGACAGCACACCCCAAGAGCTGAACGCGCGCAGCTCGGTGTAAGCCGACACACTGGTGTTGTTGCGGTTGTCGCGCGTGCCGTACAGGTCGTAATTCAACAGCAGGCCCGGCGAGGCCGTGGGTTGCGGGATGGTGCTGGTGCGCGCGTTGAGGACGGTGGCGTACTGATCAATCAGGTCCGCCGTTGCGGTGATATCCAGACGCTGGGCCGCGGAGTTGTAATCCACCTGCACGCGGGGAAGGCCGGTTAGCTCGACCAGCCCCTGCGTCTCCGCCGACATGCGAAAGCCGAGCTGGCGCAGGGTTTCGGCGCTGGCGTGAAAGCGTGCACCGTCGCGGACGAAATGCCCGATCTTTCCGGTTGGATTGCCATTGAGCACAACCTCCAGATAGAGGTCTTCGCCCGCGGCTGTCTCCAGAAAGCCTGAGCCCGAGTCCGCAATCACCGACAGGCCCGAACTGCGCGCCAGCACTTTGGGCGATGTGGTTGCGGCGATCCCCAGCAGCAACGCGCTAGTGAGGCAGGTCGCCGACAGGGAACGTCTGGTCGAGCGGCTTGCCATTGATCCTCGCCTTCAGTTGCGTGCCAGTGCCGATTCGTGCCGCAGGTACGTTCAGTGCCCAACGCATGGTCATGCCGGGCAGAACGTAGCCGAGGAGGCCTGGAGATACTTCCACCGGCTGGTTGCCCGGCTGCAGGAGGGTCGCAGCACTGACCTGAGCGTGCATGGATCCCGAATTGTGTGCTTGCAGCGACACACCCTCGCCATCTCGGACCAGTGACCACTGCAACGCCGCAGCAACTGTGGCGGCATCCGGCGCGACTACCGATTGCCCGACAAACACCGGCACGGAATGGCGCATCACATAGCGAATTCCGGTTTGTTCAGCCTGCGCCGCTGGGGGAAGTTCGTCGATCAGGACGCGGTAGGCGTCCTCGCTAACGCCGGAGGCTGAGGCATCGGTGCGGATCACCCGCACGAGTTGCCGCACGCCAGGCGCAAGGCTGAGCGCTGGGGGGCTGGCTAGGAGCGCTTGGGTTGGCGTCAATTCGTCTTTGCCGCTGTCCTGCGTCCAGTAGAATACCCGAACCTGTGCGTTCAAGACCTCGCCACCGGTGTTGGTCAGCCACAAGCCCTGAGCGGGGCTGGCAGGCGTGAACGTCAGCCTGATCGGCGAGACCTGCAAGCCGGAAGCACCGGCTGCGGTGACTACTGCCAAGAGCCCCGCAGCCAAGAAGCTGCGGGACAATAGTCGGCTAAAAGTCATTCGACTTAGTAGATGACAGAGACGAGCACGGTGTCGGTATATACGCCTTCCGGCGGTGTAGTCTGCGCCGGAACTTCGCCGTAGACGGTGTACGGCTGAGTAGCACCGGTGCCTGTGCCGGCTAACAACGCGCCTTCTGCGCCATCGCCCCACACGGTTGTGTGACCAGCCTCTTGGTAAAGCTGATATTGCACTTCTTCCGTGCCGTTGAGCATGACGCGGGCGTTGATATCAGCGCTGTTGCCGCCACCAAGCGCGATATCGTACGAAGCTCCCGTAGTACAGGTCACTTCGAAGTCCGATGTGGCGTCTTGGGCTGTGGACAAGACGCTGTGCGTCCCGAAATTCATCAAGGTCGGCGTCACATTAATTTCGCAGCCCTCCACGATTTCGATCTGCACACCCATGTTGGCGGTAACGGGCGAAGGTACGGACTGCGCGTAAGCGGTGGAAACGGTCAGGCCAGCCGCAACCATGGCGGCAGTCAGGAGAAGTGGTTTCAGATTCATAGTCATTTTCGGACTCTCATATAACGCGGGGAAGGTGATTCGGCTCTGCGCTGAAGGCCTAACGCCGGACCCCAAGATCTCAGCGGGCACACGGTCATACAGGGTCAACTCACACAATGTTACGGTTTCCACACCTCACACACCGTGAAGAGACGTACGTCACATTATCCCACATTCAGATTCGCGACTCTCGCGAGTGAGCTGGCGCTCCGACCGCGACTTAGCACCAAGGCTGACATTGACCGGTGATCTTCGCCACACGTCCATTTGATCCCGATCAAGGCATCGCCCACCGGTGCTGGATAGCCTGACCGACATGTCCAGTCCCCTCCAATTCGACGCGTCGCTGCTGCAGCGCTACGACCGGCCCGGCCCGCGGTACACCTCGTACCCGACCGCGCCGCAATTCTCCGCTGACTTTGGCGAGGGGGCGCTGCGCGACGCGATCCTGGCGAGCAATGGCGATCCGATACCGCGGCGGCTGTCGTTGTACGTGCATGTGCCGTTCTGCATGAGTCCGTGCTTCTACTGCGGTTGCAACCGGATCATCACTCGCGACCTGGCGCGCGGGGAGACCTACCTGGTACGCCTGTACCGCGAAATCGCGATGACCGCGGCGATGTTCGACCGCGACCGCGAGGTGATCCAGCTGCACTTCGGCGGCGGTACGCCCAACTTCCTCTCCCCGGCGCAACTGGGCGAGGTCGTGGACTCGCTGCGCAGCCATTTCCACTTTTCCGAATCGCCCAAGCGCGACCTGTCAATCGAGCTGGATCCACGCTTCGTCAAGCCGGCCGACATCGCCGAGCTCGCCGCGATCGGGTTCAACCGCGCCAGTCTGGGCGTGCAGGACTTCGATCCGGCCGTGCAGGATGCCGTCAACCGCATCCAGTCAGTCGAGGAGACCGTCGCCATCATTGACGCCTGCCGCGAAAGTGGCATGCGCTCGGTCAATGTCGACCTGATCTACGGGCTGCCCAAGCAGTCGCTGGACGGCTTCTCCAAAACCCTGGATACCGTCATCAAGGTGCGCCCCGATCGGCTGGCCGTATACAGCTACGCCCACCTGCCCGACCTGTTCAAGGCGCAGGGCCAGATCAATGCCGAAGACCTGCCCTCGCCGGAGGTCAAGCTGGGGCTGTTGCAGCTGGCCATCGAGAAGCTCACAGACGCGGGCTATTCCTATGTCGGCATGGACCATTTCGCCCTGCCAGAGGACGACTTGGCGACGGCGCAGGACCGCGGGGGGCTGCACCGCAACTTCATGGGTTACACCACCCACTCCGACACCGACCTGATCGGCCTTGGCGTCAGCGCGATCAGCCATATCGGCGACAGCTTCAGCCAGAACCCGCGAGACCTGCCGAGCTGGCAGATCGCGCTCGACGAGGGCCGGCTGCCGGTGTTCCGCGGCATGCGTCTGAGCGAGGACGACCAACTGCGCGCCGATGTCATCCAGCGCCTGATGTGCCAGGGCGAGATTCCGATCGATGCGCTCGAACGGCGGTACCTGATCGACTTCCACGACTACTTCGCCGACGCGATCGCCCAGCTCGAGCCCCTGGTGGCCGACGGACTGGTGAAGGTCGAGCCTTCACGGATCATCGCAACATCGCGCGGACGTCTGTTGCTGCGTAACATAGCGATGTGCTTCGACCATTATCTGACCAAACCAACCGTCTCGCCCCGCTTCTCCCGCGCCATCTAGGCGCGGCGTGGAGGCGCGCGTGAGCCCGACCGCGTTCCCGCGGCATGACGCAACCACGATGGCGGACGACGGCGATGAGCTGACGTTCTGCTCGACCTGCGCGTTCTCCCAGGCCTGCCTGGCCGAGGGCATGGACAAGCGCTCGCTGATGGACCTGCACGTGCTGGTGGAGCACGTCGGCCCGTTCCACGCCGGCGAGCACATCTTCCGCGAAGGCGACCCTTTCGAGGCGATCGCCGCGGTCCGCGCCGGCACCGTGAAGACCTACATGATCGATCGCGACGGCCGCGAGCACGTGCTCGGCTTCCACCTGCCCGGCGAGGTCATCGGGCTGGACGCGATCGACGGCGAGACCTACCCCTGCAACGCGGTCGCGCTGGATACTGCGATGCTGTGCCGCTTCTCGTTCCCCAAGATCGCGGTGCTGGCGAGCAAGTTGCCGGGACTGCAACGGCATCTGTTCCGCCTGCTCAGCCGTGACATCGGTCGGGCCGCACTGCTGGCCGGGGACTGGTCGGCCGACCAGCGCATGGCGGCGTTCCTGATCGGCCTGTCGCGGCGACTGGCGGCTCGCGGGTTCTCGGCCAACCGCTTCCAGTTGACGATGGCACGCACCGACATCGCCAACTACCTGCGCCTCGCGCCGGAGACGGTCAGCCGCGTGCTGCGCCGCTTCCAGAAAGACGACCTGCTGCTGGTCGATCGTCGCGAGGTGGAGTTGCTCGACCGCGACCAGCTGGCCGCACTGGCCGACCCGATCCTGCACCGCTGAGGCGGCGCTCCCCGTGCGAATGACGCACGCCGGTCGCACTATGCGCCCGGCGGGGTTGCGCATGCGCGGACCGCACGTCACCGTCGGCGACGGGAGGAAGGGTGTCGCCATGCCCTTGCGCCTGGTCCAGGTGCGCGATTTATCCCGGCTCTACAGTCTGCTTGCAGCGGCTGACAGAGCCCTGATGGGGAGCGTCCATGGTCCAGCGGGTCGGGTGCTTGATCCAGGTCAACGAGACCTGAACCCCGACTGGCCAATATGGCCGCCATTATCCGGGAGAAGCATCGATGGAACCAAAAAGTGTGCAAATAACGAGGCGACTATGGCTGGGGCTGGGGGCCCTGCTCATCGTCAGTTTCGGGATCATGTTGTGGATCGGCAAGGACCTGTACCAGACGGCGCCGCCGATGCCCGAACAGGTGGTCACCGAAAGTGGCGAGGTGCTCTACACCAAGGCTGACATCGAGGCCGGACGACGGGTCTGGCAGGAGATGGGCGGACAGCAGAGCGGCTCGATCTGGGGCCACGGTGCACTGATCGCGCCCGACTGGTCGGCCGAGTGGCTGCACAAGGAAGTCATGGCGATGCTGGATATCCGTTCGCGGATCGAGTTCGGCATGCCCTACGAGCAGCTCAGCGAAAGCGAGCAGGCCAAGCTGCACGCGGAGATCAAGCCCGAAATCCGGGCCAACACCTACGACCCCCAGACCGGCTCCATCGTCGTCAGCGACGAACGGGCGCAGGCGATCTCGCAGGTGGCTGCGCATTACATGAGCGTGTTCTCCAACGATCCGGCCACGCACGATCTGCGCGAGGCCTACGCGATCCGCGAGAACCCGGTTCCGGATGAGAACAACCGTCGACTGATGACCGGGTTCTTCTTCTGGGCCTCCTGGGCGACCGTCACCAACCGTCCCGACGACGTCAAGTCCTACACCAACAACTTCCCGCACGAACCGTTGGTAGGCAACGTCCCGACCGCCAGCAGCTTCATGTGGTCCATGTTCTCGATCCTCTTCATGATCGCGGGCATCGGCTTGCTGTCGTGGCATTACGCCGCGTATCACGGCAAGGAAAAGCCACTCGCCCCACCCGCCCAGGATCCCGCACGGGCGATCGTGGTGACTCCGTCGATGCGCGCCACCGCCAAGTACTTCTGGCTGGTGATGGCACTCTTCCTCGTCCAGATCCTGATGGGCGCGACCACCGCGCACTACCAGGTCGAGGGCCAGGACGCCTACGGGTTCGCCCTTTCCGAGTGGCTGCCGTATGCGGTCACCCGCAGCTGGCACACGCAGCTGGCGATCCTGTGGATCGCGACGGCGTGGCTGGCCACCGGCCTGTATCTTGGACCGGCGATTTCCGGGCATGAGCCGAAATATCAGAAATTCGGCGTCAACTTCCTGTTCATCAGCCTGATCATCATTGTCGTGGGCGCGTTCGCCGGCCAGTGGATGGCGGTGATGGGCAAGCTGGGCACGATGCCGAACTTCTGGTTCGGCCACCAGGGCTGGGAATACGTCGATATTGGCCGCTTCTGGCAGATCTACCTGTTCATCGGCCTGATGTTGTGGCTGACCCTCGTCGGTCGCGCCCTGTGGCCGGCAATGCGGGCCAAGAACCAGACCTCCTCGATCGCGGGCCTGCTGTTTCTGTCCACTGTGGCCATCGGCATCCTCTATGCCGCCGGCCTGATGTGGAAGGAAGACACCCACATCTCGATCGTCACCTACTGGAAGTTCTGGATCGTCCACCTCTGGGTCGAAGGCTTCTTCGAGGTCTTCGCGGTGGCGGTGATCAGCTTCATCTTCGTCAAGCTCGGCCTGGTCCGGGGACGCTCGGCGACGATCAACGTGCTGTTCGCGACCATCGTGTTCATGGCTGGCGGCGTGCTGGGCATGTTCCACCACCTGTACTTCGCCGGTGTCACAACCGGGGTGATCGCGCTGGGTGCGAGCATTTCCGCGCTGGAAGTTGTGCCATTGGCATTGATCGGCCTGGAGGCCCACGAGACCTGGAAGAGCAGTCGCGCCACGCCATGGATGCAGCAGTACAAGTGGCCGATCATGTTCTTCCTGGCGGTCAGCTTCTGGAACCTGATCGGTGCCGGCCTGCTTGGCTTCCTGATCAACACCCCGCTGGCGCTGTTCTACATGCAGGGCACCAACCTGACCGCAGCCCACGGCCATACCGCGCTGTTTGGCGTGTACGGCATGCTCGGCATCGGCCTGATGCTGTACTGCCTGCGTGGCCTCAAACCGGACCTGGTCTGGCGTGAGGGCCTGCTGCGCAGCGGCTTCTGGGCACTCAACATCGGCCTGATGCTGATGATGACCCTGACCTTGCTGCCGATGGGCGTGCTGCAGTTGGAAGCCAACCTGGAGAACGGGTACTGGTACGCGCGCTCGGCGGAGTTCATGACCCGTCCGATCATCGACGTGCTGGTGTGGCTGCGGGTGCCGGGCGATACGATCTTCGCCGCCGGTGCCTTCATGATCGCGCTGTTCGTGCTCTCGCTGTGGCTGGGACCACGCCTTGTGCGGAAGCCGGTCAACACTCGCCTGGAGACCGAGTCGAACCTCTGACCTGCAACGATGGCTGAAAAACGGAAGGGGCGGCGCAAGCCGCCCCTTTTTCATGCGCGTGGCTATATCTGCGTGGTTCTATCTGCGTGCTTTCATGCGCGTGCTTCCGTGCACACCTTCCGGGTGACCCAAGTCAATAACGCCCGCGCCCATCGAAGGCACACTGACGCCCATGGAAAATCACGCCAACACCAAATCCGCCGCGCTGTCGCCGGGCCGGCTGGCCACCGCACCGCACCGCTTGATGTTCTTCATCGGCTCGATGAACCTGCTGATCGCCATGGCATGGTGGGCGGCATGGCTGGTCGGTACCCGCTGGCCGGGACTGGCAATACCGCAGGCACAGCTGCACACCGGCTGGGTGCATGCCTTCGTGATGCAGTACCAGGTGCTGCCGAGCTTCTTCTTTGGATTCCTGCTGACCACCTTTCCCAAATGGTTGGGGCTGCCGGACATCGACCGCTGGCGTTACGTTCCGGTCGGACTGGGCATCTTCGTCGGCCAGATCGCCACCCTTCTGGGAGCGCTGGGCTGGGAAGCCGGCATTGTTGTTGGCGTCCTGATGACCGGTGCGGGTTGGCTGGCCGGCCTGACGGTGATGGCACCGCTGCTGTGGCGCGAGAGCGGCACGACCTGGCATGCGCGCTCGTGCTTCGCCGCGCTGTGCCTGGGTTTCCTCGGCGTGCTGGCATGGGGTGCCTATGTACTGGGTGCCTCACCGGTCTGGGTTTTCGCCAGCATCAAGATCGGCAGCTTCGGACTGTTGTTGCCGGTGTATTTCACCGTCGCCCACCGGATGTTCCCGTTCTTCGCCAGCCGGGTCGTTCCCGGTTACCAGCCGTGGCGGCCGATGTGGCTGCTGGCCGCGGCGTGGCCGCTGTTTATCGGCCATCTGCTGCTGGAGCTGTTCCACCTCTACGGCTGGTTGTGGCTGGTGGACCTGCCACTGCTCGCCCTGACCGCCACGATGGTGTGGCGATGGTGGCCGCGCGGCAGGAATCCGGGCCTGCTGTCGGTATTGTTCGTCGGTCTGTCGTGGCTGCCGCTGGCGTTCGCGCTGTACTCGGCGCAGAGCATCAGTTACGCCATGACCGGCGTGTACTGGCTGGGTCGCGGCCCGGCCCATGCGCTGTTCATCGGTTTCTTCGGCAGCATCCTGATCGCCATGGTGACCCGGGTGACCGAGGGCCACGCCGGCCGGCCGCTGACGATGTACCCGGTGGCCTGGTTCGCCTTCGTCGCGATCCAGGTGGTGGCGGTGATCCGCGTGGCGGCAGAAGTGTTCCCCGACAGCACGGCGTGGCAGGCGGTCGCGGCGGTGGGCTGGCTGGTCGCCTTCCTGCCCTGGGTCGCCCATGTGGGGCGGATCTACCTGGCCCCGCGCTCCGACGGCCGTCCGGGCTGAGTCACGAACAGGAAACCCCATGATCGAGTTCTACCCGCAGATCAAAAGCATCCACATCGCCATGGCCATCACCAGCGGGCTGATCTTTGCCCTGCGCGGTGCCGGCGTGCTGGCCGGAATGCGCTGGCCGCACTGGCTGCCGGTGCGCTGGACCAGCTACACCGTGGATACCGCGCTGCTGACCGCGGCGTTGATGCTGCTGACCATGCTGCCGGGCGCGATGTTCGCCAATGGCTGGTTGACGGTGAAGCTGCTGCTGCTCGTTGTCTACATCGTGCTGGGGGTGTTCGCCATCAAACGCGGCCGCACCCGCCTGGCCAAGGCCGGCTTCTACATCGCCGCCCTGCTCACCTTCGGGATGGTCTATTCGATTGCCCGCGCACACAGCCCGTGGGGGTTTCTCAATGCCTTCCTCGGTTGATCGCTCGGCTGCCGCCCGCTCCGGCGGCGCGTTGGCCATCGCCGCCGGCACGCCCGGGGTCGCCGATCCGGACCGGCCGATGCTCGATGCGCTGTTCCTGGGTCCCTACGGCGAGAACGACACCCTGCTGGAAAAGCTCGTCGTGGAGTTCCTGCGCGACCATGTCTATTGGCGGCGCAACTTCCATCCCGAGGATCCGCCGGCGATCCCGACCCACGCCGCCCAGCATCCCGACTACAAGGCGTTCGAGTCGCGCCTGCGCCGCGAACTGCACCAGCTCTCCGCATCGTTGAAACGCTCGGTCCCCTTCCACAGCCCGCGCTACATCGGCCACATGGCCTCCGACCTGCTGCTGCCGGGGCTGGTGGCGCAGATCCTGACCCTGCCCTACAACCCCAACAACGTCAGCGAGGACGCGGCGCCGGTCACCATCGACCTGGAAGTCCAGGTCGGACTGCAGCTGGCGCGGATGCTCGGCTATCCCGATGACACCGATCGCCCCGACTGCGCGTTTGGCCACCTGACTTCCGGGGGCACCGTCGCCAACTACCAGGCACTGCGCCTGGCCCTGGCACTGAAGGCGTTTCCGGTCGCACTGCGCGCCGCAAAGGTGCCCGGGTTGGCGCTGCCGGCCGATGACTGGGAAGCCTTCAACCTGGGTCCGGATGCCGGCATCGAACTGCTCGGCCAGTGGCAGGGCTGGCTGGCCGGGCAACCAGCGCGCGATCGCCGGCGCTGGCGCGATGCGGTACAGACCCAGCGACTGGAACATCTGGGCATGGTCGAGTTCTTCGCCCGCCACCGCGATCTGAAAGTGCCGCTGGTGCTGGCCCCGATCACCGCGCACTACTCCTGGAGCAAGGGTCTGAAGCTGCTCGGCCTGGGGCGGGAACAACTGCGCCTGTTGCCGGAAAAAGGCATGCGCCTGGATGCGCAGGCGCTGGAGCAGACGCTCGAGCAGTGCCAGCGCGAACGCCAGCCGGTGCTGATGACCGTCGCCGTGCTGGGGACGACCGAGTACGGCACCGTGGACCCGGTGGATGCGGTAGTCGACCTGCGTGATCGATTCCAGGGCAAGGGGCTGGGCTTCAGCGTGCACATCGACGCCGCCTGGGGTGGCTACCTGGCCACGCTGTTCCGCAATCCGGACGGCAGCCTGCGCCGCATCGACGAGGTCCGCGCGGGGTTCGCGCATTTTCCCCAGCCCGAAGTGCATGCCGCGTTTGCCGCGCTGGGCCGCACCGACTCGGTCACCGTCGATCCGCACAAGCTGGGCTACCTGCCCTATGGCGCCGGCGCCTTCATCTGTCGCGACCATCGCGCCACCGCGCTGCTGGCCGAAGCTGCCGACTACGTCTTCCACGACACCCGGGCGACCGACTACCTCAGCCGCTACCGCCGGCTCGGCCAGTTTGTGCCGGAAGGTTCCAAATCCGGGGCGGCCGCTGCGGCGGTGTATGTCACCCACAAGGTGCTGCCGCTGGACCACGCCAACTTCGGTCGTCTGCCGCGGCAGACGGTGCTCGCCGCCGAGGCCTTCCACGCCCGCGCCGAACGTCTTGCCGTGGAGCTGGCCGGCATCGCCCACGTCACCGTGCCCTTTGCGCCGGACAGCAACCTGGTCTGCGTGGCGATCAACCCTGCCGGCAACGCGGATCTGGCACGGGCGAACGCGTTCGTCCGCAGCCTGCACGACGAGCTGCGCGCCGACGCCAGCCAGCCGCTCCAGCTCAAGCAGTTCTTCGGCTCGATGACGACCCTGCGCCCGGAGGCCCTCGGCGAGACTGAGATGAACCGGATCCTGACCCGGTTGCAGCTGGACCCTGCGACACTGGTCGATGACGACGAGGACACCGATGCCGATCGGCTGGTGATCCTGCGTCACACCCTGATGAATCCGTATCTGATCGATCACGAGAACGGCATCAGCTACATCGACCTGTATCTGGCACACCTGGGCCGAAGGATCCGGGCGCTGCTGGGGAGCCCACGCCCATGAGTCCCGACGCATTCCATCCACGCAATGATTTCCGCCCTGCTGGCGCGGCGACGCCACCGGCAACGGTCTGCGACAGTGCGACGATGCGCAGCTGGACCGCGCGAGCCCTGTTATGCCTGCGCCAGGAGGCGGCGCGCTCGGCCGACACCCATCTGTTGCGGCTGGAGTTTCCCGGCTTTCCGGGCATCGAGTTCTACTTCAAGGACGAGGCCGCGCATCCCACCGGCAGCCTGAAGCATCGGCTCGCCCGCTCGCTGTACCTGTATGCGCTGTGCAATGGCCGGCTCAGCCCGGGCCAGCCGGTGGTGGACGCCTCCTCGGGCAGCACTGCGATCTCCGAGGCGTGGTTCGCGCGCATGCTCGGCCTGCCGTTCACCGCGGTGATGCCGACCGCGACCGCACCGCGCAAGATCGCCGACGTGCACGCGCTGGGTGGCCACTGCGATCTGGTCGATGACCCCGCACAGGTACACGAACGCGCCGCCTGGCATGCCGCCAACGGCGCCTGCCACCTCGACCAGTTCGGCCTCGCAGAGCGGGCGACGGACTGGCGCGGCAACAACAATATCGCCGAGTCGATCATCGGCCAGCTGGCCTGCGAGCCGCATCCGCACCCGGCGTGGATCGTCTGCGGTGTCGGCACCGGCGGCACCTCGGCGACGATCGGACGCTACATCCGCTACCGCGCGCTGGAAACAGGCCTATGCGTCGCGGAACCCGCCGGCAGCGCCTTCGTGCACGGCTGGCGCACGCGCGACCGCAGCTCGGTCGCCAGCCAGCCGACCGCCGTGGAAGGCATCGGCCGGCCCAAGGTCGAGCCGGGCTTCCTGTTCGAGGTGGTGGATGAAGTGATCGAAGTGGCCGATGCCGCGTCGGTGGCAGCGATGCATCTGCTGGAAGAGCAACTGGGCCGACGCTACGGCGGATCGTCCGGGACCAACCTGGTAGCGTGCCTGGAACTGGCGGCGCGTATGCGCGCCGCCGGCGAGCACGGCAGCATCGTCAGCCTGCTGTGCGACCCCGGCGAGCGCTACGACCAGACGCTGTACGACCCCGCCTGGCTGGCCGAGAACGGGATCGACCCTGCGCCCGCAGAGGCCGCCCTGCGGGCTACGCTGAGCAGCGGAGAGTGGCATCCCTTGGCTTGAGGACACTCAACGGCCTGACGCACTGCGCGATGAAGCGAGCGTAGCCGAGAGATAGCCGGGGATACGACCCGGGCCAAACCAGCCCGGGTGTCGCGACGACGGCTTCAGTCGTCGCCCTGACCGGCGCCCTCGCCTTCTTCCGTGAAACCCGGGTCGTCGAACAGTTTCGGGTAGTCCGCCAGCGCAGCGCTCATGTCCGCCACCGGGGCCGGATCGGTCGGGTTGGCGTGCAGGGCTTCCGCGCCCGCCATCAGTCGGGCGAGTACGCCGTGCAGCGCAATGTCAGGCTCGGCCTCGAGCTTGCAGTTGGCGAACATGAACGCCGCCGCCTCGTCCACCTGGGTTGCCAGCTGGTCAACCTGGGTGTCGTTGAGATGGCCCATTTCGTGGTGATGCAGCCCCTTCATTGCATCGCGCATGCGTTGCATGCCTTCCATCAATGGCGCGTCTGGCTTCCACTTGACGTGGTCGGCGGGAATTGGCATTACCGCCGCATCGGCATGATGGTCAGCGTGTGCGTGCACGTCGTGGTCGTGGGTGGTCTGGTCGGCCTGGTCGTGGCTGGCGTGGTCGTGTGCGGTCGCCGCGGAGGCCGGCTCGGCCTGCGCGTGTCCGGCATGGCTGTGCGACGCGTCCTGGCCCAGGGGCGACGCCACCACTGACGGCGAAGCGCCGAGACCGATCGCGACAGCGAGCGCAAGGGCCAGCGGGATTTGTGTCTTCATGCGGTCAAACTCCTGAAGCGACGGGAACGGGATTCAGACGCGGGCAAACACGAGGCTGGCGTTGGTGCCGCCGAAGCCGAAGCTGTTGGACATCACCGTGCCCAGAGTCGCATCGCGGCTTTGCTGCACGATCGGGAAGCCTTTCACGCGCGGATCGAGGTAGTCGATGTTGGCCGAACCGGCAATGAAGCCCTCGCGCATCATCAGCAGGCAGTAGATCGCCTCGTGCACGCTGGCCGCCCCAAGCGAGTGGCCGCTGAGCGCCTTCGTGGATGAAATCGGCGGGACGTCGTCACCGAACACGGTGCGGATCGACTGCAACTCCACCACGTCGCCTAGCGGGGTGGAGGTGCCGTGGGTGTTGAGGTAGTCCACCTTGCCGACCGGCGTGCCGTGGATCCCGGCCATCGCCATCTGCATGCAGCGCACGGCACCTTCACCCGACGGAGCGACCATGTCGACACCGTCGGAGGTCACCCCGTAGCCGACCAGTTCGGCAATGATGTTCGCGCCCCGTGCCACGGCGTGCTCGTACTCCTCCAGCACCAGCATCCCGCCGCCACCGGCGATGACGAAGCCGTCGCGGTCGGCGTCGTACGGACGGGAGGCCTTTTCCGGGGCGTCGTTGCGCTTTGTCGACAGGGCGCCCATCGCATCGAACTGCGCGGTCATGCCCCAGTGCAGCTCCTCACCACCGCCGGCAATGATGATGTCCTGCGCGCCGTGGCGGATCAGGTCGGCTCCGGCGCCGATGCAATGCGCGGAGGTCGCGCAGGCGGCGGAGATCGAATAGCTCAGGCCGCGGATACCGAATGCGGTCGACAGCGTTGCCGACACGGTGGAGCCCATGGTGCGCGGCACCATGTACGGACCGACCTTGCGCACACCGCGGTTGCGCAACAGGTCACCGGTTTCGATCTGCCACTGCGGCGAACCACCACCGGACCCGGCGATCAGCCCGGTGCGCACGTCGCGGACCTGCTCGTCGCTGAGGCCGGCGTCGGCAATCGCATCGCGCATGGCGACGTAGGCGAACCCGGCCGCGTCGCCCATGAAGCGCTTGACCTTGCGGTCGATCTGCTCGACCAGGTCGATCTGCGGCTCGCCGGCGACCTGACTGCGCAGGCCCAGTTCGGCGTATTCGGGGATGAAACGGATACCGGGGGTGCTGGTACGCAATGCCCCGGTCACACTGGCCTGATCGTTACCCAGGCAGGACACGATGCCCATGCCGGTAACCACTACGCGCCTGTCTGCCACACCGGCCATGCTCAGAAACCCTCCGTCGAGGTGAACAGCCCCACCCGCAGGTCGGAGGCAACATAGATCTCGCGCCCGTCAACCAGGGTGCGACCGTCGGCGATCACCAACTCCAGCTTGCCACGCATGATCCGGCGGATATCCAGCTCATAGGTCACCAGCTTGGCATCGGGCAGGACCTGGCCGCTGAACTTCACCTGCCCCACGCCCAGCGCGCGACCGCGACCGGGTGCGCCCAGCCAGGGCAGGTAGAACCCGCACAGCTGCCACATCGCATCCAGCCCGAGGCAGCCCGGCATGACCGGATCGTTCTCGAAGTGGCACGGGAAGAACCACAGGTCGGGGCGGATATCCAGCTCAGCGCGGACAAAGCCCTTGCCGTACTTGCCACCCTCGGTGGTGATCTCGGTGATGCGATCGAACATGAGCATCGGCGGCGCCGGCAGTCGCGCGTTGCCAGGGCCGAACATCTCGCCGCGGGCGCAGGACAAAAGCTGCTCGCGATCAAAGGAAGAAGGTCGATTCATGTAGTCACACAGCGCAGGGGAAACCTTGGATTCTGCCGGTTTGGCGAAAGAAATGTGTTGACCAACGTCAACCCGGACAGCCGTACGCTTCCGTACTGTCCGGACTCCGGTTTCGCTTGAGCCTTTCAGCGGGGTGCAGACTGCGACGTGACGACGTTTTGTGGTGCTCGCAACTTTAGCGCGGGACACGCGGGAGCACTGTAGCTCACCGCAAGCCACAGCCCCGGCAGAAACCCGGGCAAATCGGTGCCAGCTGATCTCGGTCAAGCGCCGGACACAAGAACGATGATTAACAGGGGAAATTTGATCAGGATCAAACTGCAGGTCACAGTTGCTGTAACCCTTGTCCCAAATCCAGCGCACGCCTGCACAATTCAATGGGCCCGGCTGGCCGCCATTCTTCCCAACCCCTTTCAAACCACCACAGAGAGTCACGGATGAAGCCCAAGAACGTCTATTTGATACCGCTGCTGGCGGCACTGGCACTGGCCTTGCCGGCCTGTGACCGCAGCAGCCCGTCGTCCGACACACCTGCCAGCGGCGCCAGCCAGGACAAGATCGTAGGATCGCGAAAGGGCGACTTCGGTCCGCCGCAGGGCGAGCCGGTCAACGCGATCCTGACCAGTCCTCCGCATGTGCCGCCGGCAACCGGGCGTACCGCGCCGGCCAAGGTCATCGTGGAGCTGGACGTGATCGAGAAGGTCATGCCGATCTCCGAGGGCGTGGACTACACCTTCTGGACCTTCGGCGGCACCGTGCCGGGCAGCTTCATCCGCGTGCGCCAGGGCGATACGGTGGAATTCCACCTGCGCAACATGCCTGACAGCAAGATGCCCCACAACATCGACCTGCACGGCGTGACCGGTCCGGGCGGCGGCGCCGCATCCAGCTTCACCGCGCCCGGCCACCGCACCCAGTTCACCTTCAAGGCGCTCAACGCCGGCCTGTTCGTCTATCACTGCGCCACCGCACCGGTCGGCATGCATATTGCCAACGGCATGTACGGGATGATTCTGGTCGAGCCGCCGGAAGGTTTGCCGGAGGTGGATCGCGAGTACTACGTGATGCAGGGTGATTTCTACACCACGGGCAAGTACCGCGAGAAAGGCCTGCAGCCGTTCGATATGGAAAAGGCGATCGACGAGAACCCGACCTACGTCCTGTTCAATGGCTCGGAAGGGTCCACCACCGGCGACAAGGCACTGACCGCCAAGGTCGGCGAGACCGTGCGACTGCACGTCGGTAACGGCGGCCCCAACCTGGTGTCGAGCTTCCACGTGATCGGCGAGATCTTCGACAAGGTCTGGTATGAGGGCGGCACCAACTATCAGGAAAATGTGCAGACCACGCTGATCCCGTCCGGCGGCGCGGCGATGATGGAGTTCCACCTGGAAGTCCCGGGCAGCTACGTGCTGGTTGACCACAGCATCTTCCGCGCCTTCAACAAGGGTGCGCTGGCGATCCTCAAGGCCGACGGCCCGGAGAACAAGGAGATCTACTCGGGACTGGAAGTCGACGAGATGTACATCGGCGACCGCGCTGCCGACAGCCTGGGTGCGGTGGCGGTGGCGGCCAAGGCCCAGGCCAGTGGCGACCTGACCGTCGAGGAGCAGATGGCGGCCGGCAAGGAGCTGTTCATGGGCACCTGCTCGACCTGCCACCAGGGCAACGGCGAGGGCATGGCCGGCGTATTCCCGCCGATCGCGGCATCGGACTACATCAAGGCCGATCCCTCATCGCTGCCGCGCGTGATCCTGCACGGCCTGCAGGGCCCGGTCACGGTCAATGGAGAGGACTACAACTCGATCATGCCGCCGATGAACCAGCTGACCGACGACGAGGTGGCCAACATCTCCACCTATGTGCTCAACAGCTGGAACAACCCGGGTGGCAAGATCACCAAGGAACAGGTCGCCGAGATCCGCAAGAACAAGCCGGCCAACGCCTCGGCGGGCCACTGACGTGATCCGCGCGATCGCCGCCGCAGTACTGGTGGCAATCCCCTTCGTCGGCGTCCTCGCCGGCGAGGGGGACTACCTGCCGATACCGGCCGGCAAGTTTGCCAGTGCACTGAACTACGAAGACGCGCCCGGCAAACAGCCGGTCGCGGCCTACTCGATGATGCGTACCCCGGTCACCAACGCCGACTTCCTGGCGTTCGTGAAGGCCAACCCGAAGTGGCGGCGCGACCGGGTGCCGACCGTCATGGCCGAGAAACGCTACCTCTCGCACTGGGCCGGTCCGCTGGAGCTGGGCGATACCGCCAAGCCGGACCAGCCCGTGGTGCAGGTCAGCTGGTTCGCCGCCGACGCCTACTGCGCGGCCGAGGGCGCGCGCCTGCCGACCTGGACAGAATGGGAATACGCCGCGGCCGCCGATGAGACCCGGCGCGACGCGCGCAGCGACCGCATCTGGCGCGAACGCATCCTGCGCTGGTACTCGCGGCCCTCCAACGCCGCCCTGCCCCGCGCCGGCCTGCAACCGGCCAACGTCTACGGCGTCCAGGACCTGCACGGGCTGGTCTGGGAGTGGACGGAGGACTTCTCATCGATGCTGATGGACGCCGACAACCGCAACCAGGGCGACCCGGACAACGCACGCTTCTGCGGCGCAGGTGCGCTGTCGATGAACGACCGTGACAACTACGCGGTACTGATGCGCGTGGCGATGCTGTCCTCGCTAAGCGCCGAGGCGACCACCGCCAACCTGGGTTTCCGCTGCGTCAAGGACACACCATGAAATCACTTGCCCTTTCCATCGCCCTGACCGTGCTGGCTGGCGGCACGGTGGCGATCCCCGCTTCGGCGCTCGCTGCCCCACCGGCCGCGCAGAAGTCGCCCCTGCCGGGCAACTCGGTCTACCAGCTGGACGTGCAACTGACCGACCAGGCCGGCCGCACCAGCGCTTGGCGCGACAGGCGCGGCAAGCCCCAGCTGGTATCGATGTTCTACACCTCCTGCCAGTACATCTGCCCGCTGATCATCGACAGTGGCAAGGCGGTGCAGAAGCAGCTCGACGACAGCGAGCGCAAAAAGCTGGGCGTGACCCTGATCAGCATGGACCCGGCCCGCGATACGCCGCAGGCACTGGCCCGGATGGCCACCCAGCGCAAACTCGATCCGGCGCAGTGGACCCTCGCCAGTCCGGCGCCCGACGATGTCCGCTCGGTGGCCGGCGTGCTCAACATCCGCTATCGCGCCCTGGCCGACGGCGAGTTCAACCACACCAGCGCCCTGGTCCTGCTGGACGGCGAGGGCCGCATCCTGGCGCGTACCGAGAAGATGGGCAGCAAGCCCGATCCGGAGTTCGTCGAAGCAGTGCGCAAGGCGCTGAAGTAAGCCGTCAGCCCGGTTGTTTGAAGCAGGACCCGCCAGATCCGGCACAGCCTCCCGCTGAGCCGGCGTCGGGCATGGCTGCGTTTCGCTGACGCGATCATCTACAATGTCCGTACCTGTCCGCATGCAGTGCTGGTCTCCAGCGGCGGCAGGAAGGCGGGCAGTCGAAGCGCCCAGCCGGTCCATCACGAGCGGCGCTGTGTCCGTTCGCCCGTGGTGATACCGGTGCGCGCCAGGACCGGCCACGGAATCGCCGGGAAGTGGTCGGCGTCGGCATCCCGCTGGCACGCCATTACCACCCACCGCACCCCACCAGATTGATCCAGATCAAGTACCCGTCAAATTGTATTCGGGAAAATAGGTGCTAACGCAAATGAAGGTCCATTCATGACTGTGCATCAGGATGCCGTGGCAAGGCCGGGCGCTCCCGGCGTACCCGAGGCCGCCGCGCCCCGCGGCTACTACAACGACAAGGTCGTCCATCAGTTCGTGGTGGCGACGATGTTCTGGGGCATCGTGGGCATGGCGGTCGGCGTGTTCATCGCCGCCCAGCTGTACTGGCCGGCGCTGAACTTCGACACCCCGTGGCTCAGTTACGGCCGACTGCGCCCGCTGCACACCAACGGGGTGATCTTCGCCTTCGGTGGCTCGGTGCTGTTTGCCACCAGCCTGTACGTTGTCCAGCGCACCTGCCACGTCCGCCTGCTGTCGGACAAGCTCGCCAGCTTCGTCTTCTGGGGCTGGCAGCTGGCCATGGTCAGCGCGGTGATCACGCTGCCGCTGGGAATCACCCAGAGCAAGGAATACGCCGAGCTTGAATGGCCGATCGACATCTTGATCGCGGTCGTCTGGGTGGCTTATGGGTGGTTGTTCTTCGGCACCATCGCCAAGCGCAAGGTCAAGCACATCTACGTCGCCAACTGGTTCTACGGCGCGTACATCATCGGCGTGTGCATGCTGCACATCGTCAACAACCTGGCCATGCCGGCCGGACTCTTCAAGTCGTACTCCCTCTACACCGGCGCCGTGGATGCGATGGCGCAGTGGTGGTACGGGCACAACGCGGTGGCGTTCCTGCTGACCGTGGGCTACCTGGCGATGATGTATTACTTCGTGCCCAAGCAGGCGCAGCGCCCGATCTACTCCTACCGGCTGTCGATCGTCCACTTCTGGGCGCTGATCTCGGTCTACATGTGGGCCGGCCCGCACCATCTGCACTACACCGCCCTGCCCGACTGGGCGCAATCGGTGGGCATGGTGTTCTCGGTGATCCTGCTCGCTCCCAGCTGGGGCGGCGCGATGAACGGCATCCTGACCCTGTCGGGCGTGTGGCACAAACTGCGCACCGACCCGATCCTGAAGTTCCTGATCGTCGCCATCAGCTTCTACATGATCGCGACCTTTGAAGGCCCGTTGCTGTCGATCAAGACCGTCAACTCGCTCAGCCACTACACCGACTGGACCGTGGGCCACGTCCACGCCGGCACGCTGGGGTGGGTGGCGATGATTTCCTTCGGCTCGCTGTACTCCCTCTACCCGCGCCTGATCGGTGCCAAGGAGATGTACTCGATCAAGTGGATCGACGCGCACTTCTGGCTGCACACCATCGGCGTGGTGTTCTACATCGCCTCGATGTGGATCGCCGGGATCACCCAGGGCCTGATGTGGCGCGCGACCAACGCCGACGGCACGCTGACCTACAGCTTCGTCGAGTCGCTGGCGGTCACCTATCCGTACTACCTGGGCCGCCTGCTGGGCGGGGTCATGGTGCTGGCAGGCATCTGCCTGATGTCTTGGAACATGTGGCGCACGCGTCAGAACGTGCTCGCACCCGCCGCACACCCGGTCCTGCCGCCACACGCGGCAGCGGCAAAGGGCTGAGGACGAAAAAATGGCTTTTGGACACGAGAAGATTGAGAAGAACGTCGGCCTGCTGGCAGTGCTGGTGGCCATCGCGGTATCGCTGGGTGGGCTGGCGGAGATCGTGCCGCTGATGTACCAGGCCGAGGCGATCAAGCCGCTGCCGGGTGTGAAGCCCTATCCGGCCCTGCAGCTGGCGGGGCGCGACGTGTACGTCCGCGAGGGCTGCTACAACTGCCACTCGCAGATGATCCGCACCCTGCGCTTCGAGACCGAGCGCTACGGCCATTATTCACTGGCCGGCGAGTCGGTCTATGACCGACCGTTCCAGTGGGGCTCAAAGCGCACCGGACCGGATCTGGCCCGGATCGGCGGCCGCTACTCCGATGACTGGCATCGCGTGCACATGGTCGATCCGCGCGCCCTCGTGCCCGAGTCGAACATGCCGGCCTTCCCGTGGCTGGCCAAGAACGAGGTCAGCGGCGCGAAGATCACCCGTCACATGAAGGCGCTGCAGCGTCTGGGCGACCCCTACACCGACGAGGAAGTGGCCAGCGCCGCCGAGGACGTGGCCGGAAAGACCGAACTGGACGCGGTCGTCGCCTACCTGCAGGGCCTCGGCCTGCACGCGCCGCGTGGAGGTTGAGCGATGCTTTCTGGATTCATCACCCTCTTCCTGATGCTGGTTTTCATCGGCATCTGGGTCTGGGCCTGGCGCCCGGAGAACAAGGCGTCATTTGACGAGACCGCCCGTCTGGCACTTGAAGACGAACCGGGCGAGATCGCCAACGCCGCCAACGACGCAAGGAAACAGGACGCATGAGCACCAGCTGGTCGTGGTATGTCATTGCCCTGGCGGCACTCAACCTGCTCGGGATCACCTGGCTGCTGTGGTGGACCTCCAAGCGCCGCCCCGGCGATCCCAAGCCCGAGGAAACCAGTCACTACTGGGACGAGGACATCACCGAGTACAACAAGCCGATGCCGCGCTGGTGGATCCAGGGCTTCTACATCAGCATCGCGTTCGGTTTCGCCTACTTCTTCTGGTACGGCGGGCTGGGCAAGTACCCCGGTTACAGCGGCTGGACGTCGAAAACCGAGCACGCGCAGGACAAGGCGGTGTGGGACGAGACCCTGGCCGAGACCTTCCGTCCCTACGAGGGGCAGCCGATCGACCAGCTTGCCGGCGATCCGGTGGCGCTGAACCTGGGCCGATCGATCTTTGCCAATACCTGCGCGACCTGCCACGGCTCCTCCGCCCAGGGTGCCATCGGCTACCCGAACCTGACCGACGACATCTGGCATTGGGGCGGAGAACCCGAAACGATCCTGGAAACCATCCTGGACGGCCGCGAAGGCGTGATGCCCGAGTGGGGCAAGGTGCTGACCGGCATGGGCGGCGAGAACGCGATCGACTATGTCATCGCCTACGTGCGCGCGCTGGGCACGGACCAGACGACCCGCAACGACTTCATGGCCGCACGCGGCAAGAAACTCTATGACGGCGTCTGCGTGGCCTGCCACGGGGTCGAGGGCAAGGGCAACCAGGCACTTGGTGCTCCCGACCTGACCGACGACTACTGGATGTATGGCGACAGCAAGGAAAGCCTCTATGAGACCATCGAGAACGGTCGCCACGGGGTGATGCCGGCGCACCGTGACCTCTTGGGCGAGACCCGCACTCGTCTGGTCGCCGCCTACATCTGGTCGCTGTCCAACACGCCGGCGGACAGCAAGGCGGCCCAATGAGCCAATACGCCCGGCCCACTGCAATGGACCACCCGCCCCGCCCGATGGCGCAGCGGGTGGGGGCGATCCTCTGGCCGAGTTTTTTTGCCGCCGGGGTCGCCACGATGGTCTTCTTCGCCCTCGTCGATCCCTTGCAATTGCGCGACATGACCTTCCCCGAGGTGTCCATCACTCCGGGGCTGGGTTACACGATCGGCTTCTTCATGTTCTGGCTGGCGACCGCGTCGTCGAGCCTCTTTACCTGGCTGCTACTGCGGCCCGCAAGCCGGTTCAACCAATCGTTACCCCCGAAGTAACCATCAATACAGGCAGTCCGCGGTGAGCAAGAAAATCGACATCGACCTCCTTGACGACGGCAGCGGAAGCTCCGTCTACGTCAAGGAGCGCAAGGTCTATCCGCGCGATGTCACTGGCCGGTTCGATCGCCTTCGCAAGGCGGCGGTGTTCTGGTTGCTGGGCATGTACTACGTGTTCCCCTGGCTGCAGTGGGACGGCCACCAGGCGGTCCTGTTCGACCTGCCGGCGCGCAAGTTCCATGTCTTCGGGCTGACCTTCTGGCCGCAGGATTTCACCTTCCTGGCGATGCTGCTGATCATCCTGGCCATGGTGCTGTTCTTCGTCACCGCCCTGGCCGGGCGAATCTGGTGCGGCTACGCCTGTCCGCAAACCGTCTGGACCGAGGTGTTCCTGTGGATGGAGCGCTGGACCGAGGGCGATCGCGCCAAGCGCATGAAGCTCGACGCCGGGCCGTGGAACGGCAACAAGATCCTGCGCAAGGGCAGCAAGCACGCCCTGTGGATCGTGTTCGCGCTATGGACGGGCTTTACCTTCGTTGGTTTCTTCACCCCGATCGTCAGCCTCGGCCAGCGCATCTGGCCGTTCGAGTGGAACGGGTGGGAAACCTTCTGGGTGTTCTTCTACGCACTGGCCACGTTGGGCAACGCCGGCTTCCTGCGTGAGCAGGTGTGCCGCTATATGTGCCCCTACGCGCGCTTCCAGAGCGCGATGTTCGACCGTGACACGCTGATCATCGCCTACGACCCGATGCGCGGGGAGCCGCGTGGACCGCGCCGTCGCGGCCTGGGCGACGTGATTTCGCGCGGACGCGGGTTGCTGGACAAGGTGCTGGCCTACGAGCTGGTGTTCCGCGCCAGCCATCACGACGCCGCGGGCAACGCCATGGAAGTGGCGCGCGCCGACGCCGGGCTGCCCAACGATGCCGAGTTCGGTGCCAGCCTGGAGGTCGCCCTGCCGCGCCCGGATCCCGAGCTGGCCGGCGACTGCATCGATTGCACCCTGTGCGTGCAGGTCTGCCCGACCGGAATCGATATCCGCAACGGCCTGCAGTACGACTGCATCGCGTGCGGTGCCTGCATCGACGTCTGTGACGAGGTCATGGACAAGATGGGCTACCCGCGTGGCCTGATCCGCTATTCCACCCAGAATGCGATCGACGGCAAGCCGACCCGCGTTCTGCGCCCGCGCGTGTTCGTCTACGCGGCGCTGCTGCTCGTTCTGATCGGTGCCTGGGCCTGGGGCATCGCCGCGCGCAGCCCACTGATCGTGGACGTGCTACGCGACCGCAACGCGCTCTACCGGGTCACCGCCGACGGCATCGACAACGGCTACACCCTGAAACTGGTCAACAAGACCGACCTGGAGCAGGACTACCGCATCACCCTGGACGCCACGACACCGGGGATCGAGCTGCGCGACGCAGGTACCAGCGTGCACGTGCTGGCGGCGCAGGTTGCGTCGGTACCGGTGGAAGTCACCGCGCCGGCCAGCGTGCAGGGCCGCCACGAGGTGCGCTTCATCATCGAGTCGGCCGACGGCAGCATCCGCCAGGTCGCGGACAGCAGCTTCTTTGGACCTACCCCATGACGGATCCCTCCCCCGAAAAGCGCCGCGGTACGCCCGACCCCACCGACAAGCCGGAATCGCCCTGGCGCATGCCGATCGTCTGGCTGGTGATCGCATTGCCGGCGGCCGTGGTGATCGCCAGCATCGGCCTGATCTTCATCGCCGGTGGCGACGGCAACGATGTGGTCCGCGACGATGTCCAGCGCACCGCGCAGATCCAGACGGCCGACCTCAGCGCGGATGCGATCGCCAGTGAGCAGAAGCTCAGCGCGATCGTTCGCACCGATGCGGAGGGCGGCTTCATTGAGGTGTTGCCGGTCAGTGGCACCTTCGACCGCGACGCGCCGCTGCGGCTGACCCTCGCCCATCCTTCCGATTCGGCGCGCGACACCGTGTTGCTGCTAGGCCCCGGCGAGCTGGGATGGCGTGTCGACGCCGAGCTCGACGACAGCCACGACTGGAAGGTCGAGCTGGGTCCTGAGGACTCGCACTGGCGCCTGAGAGGGCGTCTTCCCAAGGGCCAGCAGGCCACCAACCTGCGGCCTTCGTTGCAGGCGCAGTAGGTCCGTGCAATGGCTGCGGCCGTGAGCGCAGACGTCACCACGCGCAACGAATCGCTGCTCGCGGACACCGACGGCTGCTACCACTGCGGGGAAGACCTCCCCGCGTCGCCGGCGCGCGTCGAACTGGATGGCTCATCGCGCCTGTTCTGCTGCGACGGCTGCGCCGCGGCAGCGCAGTGGATCCGCGAAGCCGACCTGGGCGACTACTACCAGCTGCGCAGCCAGCATGCCGGGCGGGTCGATACCGACCCCGTCGACCTGGCGGTCTGGGACCGCGACGAACTGCTCGCCGAACACGCCCACGACATCCCCGGCGGCCGCGAGATCACCCTGCTCACCGATGGCATGCGCTGCGCCGCGTGCGCGTGGCTGATCGACCGCGTGCTGGCACGCGAGGCCGGCGTTCTGGAGGCTGGCGCAAACGCCGTCACCGGACGGATCCGGGTCGCCTGGGATCCGGCGCAGACCTCGCTCTCGGTTCCCTTGCAACGGCTTGTGGCACTCGGCTACCGGCCCTATCTGGCCAGTGGCGAGGCGCGCGAGCGCGCCCATCGCCGCCAGCGCAACCGCGACCTGATCCGTATCGGCGTGGCCGGCCTGGGATCGATGCAGGCGATGATGCTCGCCGGCTCGCTGTACCTGGACACGACCGGCTCGATGCCGATCCCGACCCGCGACTTTTTCCGCTGGCTGACGTTCCTGGTCTCCACCCCGGTGGTGTTCTACGCCGGCTGGCCGTTCATCAGCGGCGCCTGGCGCGAGCTGCGCCACCGCCAACTGGGGATGGACACCTTGATCGCCGGCTCGACACTGCTGGCGTATTTCGCCAGCGTGATCGGCACCATCCGGGGCAGCGAGCACGTCTGGTACGACGCCGCGGTGATGTTCGTGTTCCTGCTCTCGATCGCGCGGATGCTCGAGCAACGCGCGCGCAACATCGCCAGCGCCCAGGTCGATGCGCTGGCCCGGGCGCGGCCGGCCTTTGCCACCCGTGAGCTGGCCGACGGCAGCCGGGAGTCGATCCCCCTGCCGGCACTGGTGATCGGCGATATCGCCTGCGTGGCGGTGGGTGAAGTCGTCCCCGCGGACGGCCGACTGCTGGATGCCAAGGCACGCTTCGAGGAAGCGCTGCTCACCGGCGAGTCCAGCCCGGTCGACAAATCGGTGGGCGATCCGGTATTCGCCGGCACCGTCTGCCGAGAACACCCTGCCCGGCTGGCAGTCACCGAAACGGGCAGCGCGACCCGCCTGTCGCAACTGGCCCGGCTGGTCGAACAGGCACAGGCGCAGCGTCCCGCGCTGGCCCGCACCGCCGAGCGTGTCGCCCACTATTTCGTCAGCGGGCTGCTGGTGGCGACAGTCGCGGTGTACTTCGGCTGGCGCGCCTACGACCCGTCACGCGCTTTCGAGGTCACCCTGGCGCTGCTGGTGATCAGCTGTCCGTGCGCGCTGTCCCTGGCCGTGCCCGCCGCGCTGGCGGCTGCGCATGGCGCACTGGCCCGGCTTGGCGTGCTGGCGGTGCGCGAGAACGCCCTGGACCGGCTGGCCGACGCCACCGACATCGTCTTCGACAAGACCGGCACCCTCAGCGACGGCAAGCCGGCGCTGGCGGCGGTAGAGGTGTCGGCCGACCTGGGTCGCACCCAGGTGCTGCGGATCGCCGCAGCGCTGGAGCGCGACAGCGGCCATCCGATCGCGCGGGCGTTTGCGCGCGTGGAGGACGCTCCCCTGGCCCGCGATGTCCGCGCCGTTCCCGGCCAGGGCATCGAGGGGGTGGTCGCCGGCCGGTTGTGGCGTCTGGGGCAGGCGGGTTTCGCCGCGGGCGCCAGCGACGATGGCTGGCTGTGGCTGGGCGATGGTGCGCAGGCAGTCGCCCGTTTCCAGCTGGCCGAGTCTGAGCGCGCCGACGCCCGCATCGCGGTGGAATCGCTGCGTGAGTTGGGGCTCTCGGTCCACCTGTCCAGCGGCGATGCGGCCGGTGCGGTGGAACGCTTCGCCCGCCAGGTTGGCATCGAAGATGCGCACGCGCGGCAGAGCCCGGAGGACAAGCTCGCCTACGCTCGCGCGCTGCAGGCGCAGGGACGCGTCGTGGCAATGATCGGCGACGGCCTCAACGACGCCCCTGTGCTCGCCGGCGCGGATGTCTCGCTGGCGATCGGCGAAGGCGCCGCGCTGGCCCAACGCGCCGCCGACCTGGTGCTGACCGGCTCCTCGCTGTCACGCATTCCCGAGGCCATCTCGGTGGCCCGAAGGACGCGCCGGATCATCCACCAGAACATCGGCTGGGCGATCGGCTACAACGTCCTCGCCCTGCCACTGGCGGCGGCAGGCATGGTCACGCCCTGGATCGCCGCGCTGGGCATGGCGGTGTCCTCCCTGATCGTGACCGCGAACGCGCTGCGCCTGACCCGTGCGCCAGCCACCGCGCCAGCGCTGCCCCGCCCCCCACTGACCGCCGCGGAGGGTCGCCCGTGAATATCCTGCTGTTCCTGATTCCCGTCAGCATGCTCGGCCTGGGCCTCGCCCTGTGGGCCTTCATCTGGGCGGTCAAGCGTGGCCAGTTCGAAGACATGGACACCCCTGCGCTGGATATCCTGCGCGAGGACGAGCACGACCGCCCGGTGGTTGATTCACGGGTCGGCAAGGTTGATCCGCCCCGCGCGGAGACCTCACCTTCCGCGCCAGCGCCGCCGACCGGTGACGGCGCCGAGGTGGACGCACCCGCGCAGGACCGGAACGACTGACGATGCCGCTGGATTGGCTGACGCTGGGCGCCGCACTCCTGACCGGGCTGATGGGCGGCGTCCATTGCGCCGCGATGTGCGGCGGCATCGCCACCGGCTTCTCGGCAATGGGCCCGCGCGCGAGCTGGAAGTACGCGGTCGAGCCCAACCTGGGCCGCGTCCTTGGTTACACCCTGGCCGGCGCACTGGTTGGCGGCTTCGGCCACGGCATCCTGGATCTGGCGCGGGTGGAATGGCTCGCGATGGCGCTGCGCGCCGGGGTCGGACTGGTGCTGGTGGTGGTGGCCATTCGCCTGCTTGATCGCAAGGGACGTCTGGCATTCCTGTCAGGGCCGGGCACCGGCAAGTTGTGGGCCACCTTGCGGCCGCTGCAGCGCCGCCTGCTGCCGGCCAATACCAGCGCCAAGCGGATCGGCCTGGGCATGCTGTGGGGCTGGATGCCGTGCGGCCTGAGCACGACCATGCTGGCAGCGGCGTGGCTGCAGGCCGACGCGCGCAACGGCGCTCTGACGATGGCAGCCTTCGGCCTGGGCACACTGCCGCTGATGGTCTCGCTGACCTGGTCCGGCGCGCGTCTGGGCCAGCGTCTACAGCGCGGTGGATGGCGCCTTGGCGCCGGCCTGCTCGTACTTGCCGCTGGCCTGCTCACCATCGCCTCTCCGTGGTTGATGCAGGTACCGGCGCTGCACAGCTTGCTGGGCGCGCTGGGGTGCCTGCCCCGGCCCGTGTAGTGGTCCCGGAAAACGCCCACACTTCCGCGTCGTTGAGTCGATTCAGCCCGTCGCGCCGCGTTTCGCAGTACACGCCAGCTCGCCGCCCTGCGCCAATCTCTGCAGCTCCGGCGCGTCGAGGATTTCCACCTTGCGACCGACCACGGTGATCACGCCATCGTCCTGCAGCCGGCTGAATCCACGGCTGACCGTTTCCAGCGCCAGGCCGAGGAAGTGGGCGATGTCCTCGCGGCTCATCGGCAGGCGGAACTGGGTGCCGGATTCACCGATGTTGCTCAGCCGCTCGCACAGGCCGACCAGGAACAGCGCAATGCGCTCGTTGGCCTGGCGCCGGACCAGCATCTGCAGGTGATCCTGGTCGCGCGACACGCTCTGGCCGATCACCCGCATCAACTGCTGCTGCAGGCCTGGCACCTGGGCGGCCACGGCAGTCAACTGCTCGAAGGGCACCTCGCACACATTGGCCGCGGTCAGGGCCACCGCGTCGCAGCGGTGGACCCCCTCGCCCAGCGCATCCAGGCCGATCAGCTCGCCGGCGATATGGAAGCCGACCACCTGTGCATCGCCCTCCTCGCTGGTGCTGACAGTCTTGAAGGCACCGTTGCGGGCGACGTAAACCGCGCCGAGGCGGTCGCCGGCGCGGAACAGCAGCTCGCCGCGCGCGACGGGGCGCCGGCGTTTAACGATTTCGTCCAGTTGTTGCAGGTCGGTGGCACCGATTCCTGCCGGCAGGCAGAGCTGTCGCAGTGAACACTGGGCGCAACCATGGCGCAGCGAGGCCAGATCGATGACCGGCGTCGGCTTGGATAGAGTTTCCATGTCCGTCCATCTTGCCACCACACCGAGCTGGCGACGAATCGCCCCGGCTGCCGATTCAGCTCGTGAGGCCGGGCGCGCCGCGAGGTGCCGATACAATGGCGCCCATGAACATCTTCAAGAGTTTCACCCTCGAGGCGGCCCACCGGCTGCCCAACGTGCCCGCAGGCCACAAGTGCGCGCGCCTGCACGGCCACTCGTTCCGTATCGAGATCCACGTGGAAGGCGAACCCGGCGAGCACACCGGCTGGATCATGGACTTCTCCGACATCAAGCTCGCCTTCCAGCCTCTGTATGACCAGTTGGACCACCACTACCTCAACGAGGTGCCGGGGCTCGAGAACCCGACCAGCGAGCGTCTCGCGCTGTGGATCTGGGAACGCCTGAAGCCGACGCTGCCGTTGCTGAGTGAGGTTGTCGTGCATGAAACCTGCACTTCGGGTTGTCGCTATCGCGGCTGACCGGTTTTACGACGGCTTCCGCGCACGCTGAAAGCCAGGCTGAATGGACCTGAACGCCTTATGTTGCATCGCAACATACGCTGCGATATGCTGCAACGCACAAATCGACAAATCTCTTGTCGAGATAAGCAGGAGAGTCCGTCATGTACACCCAATTCAACGAGCAGTTTGCCGCCGCTACCCGCGAGTTCGCCGATGCCGCCGCCCAGGTCAACCGTCTGGCGATCGAGAGCACCGAGTCGATCTTCGCCCTGCAGCTGGCCGCCATCCAGGACCGCGCCAACGCCACGTTCGCCTTCCTCGGGGAAGCCGCGGAAGTGCGCGACGCTGATGGCATCAAGAACGTCTGGCCCAAGGGCGTGCAGGTTGCGCGCGAGAACCTCGAGCGCGGCGTTGCCGTCACCCAGAAGGTGATGGAGCACAGCAGCAAGGCCAACGAGCAGATTGCCGACATCAGCAAGTCGCAGCTCGCCTCGGCCGCCAAGACCGCCCAGTCCAGCGCCGAGCAGGTCGCCAATGCGGTCAATGAGAAGACCCAGTCGTTCGCCAAGAACGCGAGCAAGGCATCCAAGGCCAAGTAAGACTGGCCTCTTTTCCGCCCCGGCGGGAATACAGACCCGGAAGCGCAAGCCTCCGGGTTTTTTATTGTCAGCTAGACTGACAGCCATGTTCACAGCCACCACGCTTTCCGGCAGCAAGCCGGAGCAATACGCCGAACTGGCGTCGCAGGCGCGATCCCTGCTCGCCGGCGAGCGCGACCGTATTGCCAACGCCGCCAACCTTTCCGCACTGGTCTACCACGCGCTGCCCGCGCTGAACTGGGTCGGCTTCTATTTCCATGACGGACACGAACTCGTGGTCGGGCCGTTCCAGGGCCAACCGGCATGCGTCCGCATTCCTCTGGACAAGGGCGTTTGTGGCGCCGCGGCGACCACCCGGAAGACCCAGCGCGTTGCCGACGTCGACGCCTTCCCCGGTCATATCGCCTGCGATTCGGCGTCGCGCTCCGAGGTGGTCGTTCCGCTGGTCGCCGATGGCCGGTTGATCGGCGTGTTCGATATCGACAGTCCCAAACTTGACCGCTTCGACGCCGATGACCAGCGCGGGCTGGAAACGATTGCCGCCGTCTTCGTGGACTCGCTGGCTTGAAGGACAAGCTGCGCAACATCGGGCCCAAGTCCGCTGCGTGGCTGCACCAGGTCGGCCTGCGCACCCGCGAGGATCTGGTGGAAGCCGGTCCGGTCGAGGCCTTCATGCGGGTCAAGCGCGCGGGCTTCCGGCCCACGCTCAACCTGTTGTATTCGATCGAAGGCGCGCTCCGGGATTGCCACTGGCAGGACGTGCCACAGGAGCGTCGCGGCGAACTGGTGGCTGCCGCGGAGGCCGCCATCGACGACTTGCCACCACCGCGCCATGCGCCTCCCGCCGGTCCGGTCACCACCACGGTGCTGACCGCCGACACCGTCGCCCCGCGCCCTGACGATCACCAGCCCGACTGAGCGGAGCGCCGGCTCGATGGCGTACAATGCGCCGGCTTCGAGGTGACCTGAAGGCGTCGTGCCAACGGGTTGAAACGGGAAGCCGGTGACGCCGCCAAAAGCGGCCAGGCCGGCACTGCCCCCGCAACGGTAAGCGAGTGGACCGGCCGCCTGTCGGCTTGTCCCATCACGGCTCACCGCCACTGTGCTCTGGCATGGGAAGGCGCCGTGGTTGGTGTCGTGGTTCTGACACCTCTCGCAAGTCCGGAGACCGGCCACGAAGTCGACTGGTTGCGATGCGGAGGGCATGGCGGCGGCGAGATTGCGCCCTGCGCCCGCCTGCTGCCCGGTTCCCGCATCTGCGACTCCCCCGCAATGCAACGCATCGCCACCCCGGGGACGGAGCGGCATGCGCAAGGAGAACCACCCATGCGATCCACCTCGACCCCGCTTGCCGCAGCCATCGCGGCCGGCTTGGCCATGGCAGTCTTTGCCACGGCCACCCATGCTGCCCCCTCGCCCGCGCTACGGGCGCAGGCAACCGACCTGGACCAGGTCGTGGTCACCGCGACCCGCACCGCCAACTCCGTCGCCGATGTCCTGGCGCCGGTGGAAGTGATTGACCGCGAAGCCATCGAGCGCAGCCAGGCCCGTTCGATTCCCGACCTCCTGCGCGGCCGCGCGGGCATCTCGATTTCCAACCAGGGCGGGGCCGGAAAACTGACCAGCCTGTTCCTGCGCGGCGCCGATTCCGACCACACCGTCGTGCTGGTGGATGGCGTGCGCATCGGCTCCTCGACCTCGGGACTTGCGGCATGGCAGAACCTGCCGGTCGAGCTGATCGAGCGCATCGAGATCGTGCGCGGGCCGCGCTCCAGCCTGTACGGTGCCGACGCGATCGGCGGCGTCATCCAGATCTTCACCCGCCGCGACGGCGACGGCGGCTTCGCGCCGCGGATGCACATCGGTGGCGGCAGCAACGGCGCCCATGAATTCGGTACCGGCTTTGGCGGACGTACCCAGCGCAGCTGGTTTGGCGCGGACTACTCCTTCCAGCGTACCGAGGGCTTCAATGCCTGCGAACCCGCGCCCAGCCCGTTCGGCGGCTGCGGGCTGGCCGCAGCGGAACCCGACAAGGATGGTTACATCCAGAACGCGCTCTCGCTGCGCGGCGGCTACGACTTCAACGATGCCTGGCAATTGCAGCTGCACGCCATGCGCAGCGAAGGCGAGAACGAGTACGACGGCGACTACACCAACTACGCAGAGACCGTGCAGCAGGTCGTAGGCGGCAACCTGTCGTGGCAGGCCAGCGAGCGCGCGAAGCTGAGCCTGACCGCCGGCCGCAACGTGGACTCCTCCGACCAGTACAAGGACGACGCGTTCATGGGCGGGTTCAGCACCGATCGCGACAGCGCGACCCTGCAGGCCGACCTGAACCTCGCTCCCGCACACGTGCTCACGCTGGGTGCGGACTGGTCGCGCGACCAGGTCTCCGGTGACACCGCGTACGAGGTGGACTCGCGCTCCAACCGCGCCGCCTTCGCGCAAGTCCAGTCGCGCCTGGGCGCGCATCGCCTGGAGGCCAGTGTGCGCCGCGATGACAACGACCAGTTCGGCGGCTACACCACCGGCGGCCTGGGCTGGGGCATGGACATCGCCGGCGGCTGGCGCATCAAGGCCGGCTGGGGCACCGCGTTCAAGGCGCCCAACTTCCTCGATCTGTACTTCCCCGGCTTCGGCAATGCCGACCTGGTGCCCGAGGAGTCGGAGACCGCCGAGATCGGACTGGGCTGGAGCGCCCACGGCTGGGACGTCAACCTGGATGCCTTCCACACCAAGGTCGACAACCTCATCGCCTTCGACGGCGCCATCGGCCTGCCGGGCAATGTCGAGCGCGCGCGCATGCGCGGCGCCGAGCTGGGCATCCGGGGCGAGGTCGCCGAGTGGATGGTCGATGCCAGCTTCAGTGTCGTCGATACCGAGAACCGCAGCGGCGGCTTCCAGAACGGCAACGAGCTGCCACGCCGTGCCGGCAAAAGCGCGCGGGCCTCGTTGGACCGCGCCTTCGGCGACTTCCGCCTCGGGCTGACCGGGATCGCCGAAGGCTCGCGCTACGACGACGTAGCCAACGCCGTGTCGCTGCCGGGCTACGCCACCCTTGACCTGCGCGCCGAGTACGCCCTCACCGATGCGCTGAGCGTGCAGGCCAAGCTGGCCAATGCGTTCGATCGGGACTACCGCACCGCCGCCTACTACAACCAGGCCGGTCGCGAATGGCACCTGACCCTGCGCTGGACGCCGCGCCAGTAATCAGCCCAGCGCTGCAGCGCGAAAGTTGAGCCGGCACCGGAACCGGCGGGACATCCCGCCGGTTTCTTTTTGTGGGCACCGACGCCGCCTGAGCCTTGGGCACGCCGCGTGGACGCCGATGCCCTATGCTGCAGGTTCACAACGTGTCGGCCGCACCGCAACAGACGTCGACGCGTTCAACAGGCGGCAACGCAAGACGATCGATTTGCCGGTCGCCAAGCCTGCCCCGGCTGGATCAAGTGCCCCATTCCAATCCGTGGTTGTCGCAGACCTTGCCCGCAAGGGTCGGGGAAAGTGCGAATCCGGCCCGGGTTGCGGATGTGCTCGTTTCGATACTGCGTGAGATCAATGACGCCATGTCGCCGACACTGGGCGCACGCAGCGTCCTGCTGCTGATCCGGCGCAGCCTCTATCTGACGCCCAGCCTCCGCCCCATTCTGGCGCGCACTCCTGCCACTGCAGGAATGGATGCAGAGGCCCACTTCGACGCGTTGCATGACGTTCTCGCCCACCAAAGCCATGCCGACGCGCTCACCGTCGGCGAGGCGCTGCTGCAAACCTTCTACGACCTGATCGTGACACTGGTGGGGCTCTCGCTCACCGAGCGATTGCTTCGTTCCGTGTGGGCGAATCACTCAAGCGACACCGACGTACCGGACAGATGACCATGAAGACCCAATCGTCCATCAAAGCCCTGGCAACGGGCGTGCCCGGCCTGGACGAAGTACTCGGCGGCGGCATACCCGAGTTCTCGTTCAACCTCATCGCCGGTGACCCGGGCAGTGGCAAGACCACGCTGGCGCACCAGATCATGTTTGCCCTGGCGACGCCCGAGCGCCCTGCGCTGTACCTGACCGTGCTGGGCGAGCCGCCACTGAAGATGCTGCGTTACCAGCAGCAGTTCGACTTCTTCCAGAGCGACGCCATCGGCCTATCGATCCACTTCATCAACCTCTCCGACGAGGTGCTGTCCAACGATCTGGACCACGTGCTGGGCCGGATCGTGCTGGAGGTGGAAAAGTACAACCCGTCGCTGGTGTTCGTCGATTCGTTTCGCTCCATCGCGCAGGTGAGCACGCTCACGGACGGATCAAGCAACAACCTGCAGCGGTTCATCCAGCAGCTCGGGATGTTGATGACAAGCTGGCAGGCCACCACCTTCCTGATTGGCGAGTATTCCATCGAGTCGGAAGCCAATCCGGTTTTCACCGTGGCCGACGGCATGATCTGCCTGCACCAGAGCGTGCAGCGCAATTCCATGGTGCGCAAGGTCGAAATCAGGAAGATGCGTGGGCACCCCTCGTTGCCCGGGCTCCATACGTTCCGCATTTCCGCGGCTGGGGTGAAGGTGTTCGCCCCCGCGCGTGCCCTGTCACTGGCCGACGACGTCGAGCCGCAGTTGCTGGCACCGCGCGCGCTCATGGGCGTACCGGGCCTGGACGAGATGATGGGCGGCGGCCTGCCCCGAGGGTATTCGCTGCTGGTTGCCGGACCGTCCGGATCGGGCAAGAGTATCCTGGCCGGCGCGTTCCTGGCCGAAGGCGCGCGCTGTGGGGAGGCCGGCGTAATCGCCGCGTTCGAGCAACCTCCGCAGCGATCGCGCGACCGCGTGCTGGCCGGACTCATCGCCGGCGGACAGGTCGGCGTCGTGGACAGCCGCGCGGCCGACCTGTCCATCGATGAGGTCGTCGGACTGTTGTTGAGTGAGGTTCGCCGCCTAGACGCCAAGCGGGTGGTGATCGATTCGCTGTCAGGCTTCGAGATGGCCCTGGCGCCCACCTTCCGCGCCGACTTCCGCGAAAATCTCGCCCGGATGGTGGCCGCGCTCGCCAGCGTCGGGGTCACCGTGCTGATGACCTCCGAACTCGAAGACCGCTACACCGATCTGCGCTTCAGCCCCTACGGCACGGCCTTCATGACCGACGCGATCATCGTGCAGCGCTATATGGAAGTGGAGAGCCGGCTGCTGCGGATGTTGGCGGTGGTCAAGGTTCGGGCCAGCGATCATTCCAATGAGTTACGCGAGTACAGCATCGATGCCGACGGGCTGCGGATCGGCGAGATGCTCACTGGCCTGGAGGGCTTGCTGGGCGGTCGGCCCAGCGATGCAGCCCGTCTCCGCGAGCTTGATGACTGAGGGCTGGCGTCTGGCGTTGCTGCGGCTGCTACGCCGGCTCCCCGCCTGACGCTTCGGCCGCCTCGGGCGCCCGCTCCCTACGCCGGATCCACAGGTTGATCAGTTCGACAAACACCGAGAACGCCATCGCCACATAGACATAGCCCTTCGGGATGTGCACACCGAAGCCGTCGGCGATCAGGACCAGTCCGATCATCATCAGGAAGCTCAACGCCAGCACCTTGACCGTCGGGTGGCGCTCGACGAATTCACTGATCGCTCGCGCAAAGGCCAGCATGAAGACGATCGAGATCACGATCGCGGTCACCATGACCCAGCGCTCATCGACCATGCCGACCGCGGTGATGATCGAGTCCAGCGAGAATACGATGTCCAGCAGCATGATCTGGGCCAGCACGCCGGCAAAGGTCGCTGTCGCTGCCGTGGCAGCGCTGACTTGAACAGGCGGGCCATCCACTCGCTGATGGATCTCATGGGTGGCCTTGGCAATCAGGAAAAGGCCGCCGCCGATCAGGATCAGATCGCGCCACGAGAACGCATGGCCGAAGACGGTGAACAGCGGCGCGGTCAGACCGATGATCCAGGCGATGGCGAACAGCAGCGCCAGCCGGGTGACGGCGGCCAACAGGATCCCCAGCTTGCGCGCCCGATCGCGTTGCTGGACCGGCAACCGTCCGGCCAGGATCGAGATGAAGATGATGTTGTCGATGCCCAGGACGAGTTCCAGGGCGGTGAGGGTGGCGAGCGCGACCCACACTTCGGGATTGGCGAGCAGTTCCATCGGATTATTCCTTCGCGTTGCCGACCGGCTGGCGGGATGCCAGCGTCTGGTCGGTCGCCACTGCAAAAAGCCATCAGGCGTCTTGCAGTGACTCGCGAAGGTCTTGCTCACATGGCAATGGATGCCATGCCGCTGCGCCGGAGCCTAGGCTCGTATTGACGGGTACAGCGTGTGGGAGCTACTCCCCTTCGAGCGCGCAGACTAGCACGCGCTTTTACCCACTGGATAGCGTTTTTACCGGGGCGTTATTCGACCGTTACGCTCTTGGCCAGGTTGCGCGGCTTGTCGACGTCGGTGCCGCGCACCAGGGCCACGTGATAGGCCAGCAGCTGCACCGGGATGGTGTGGATGATCGGGCTCAGCACGCCGACGTGGCGCGCCGCGCGGATCACGTGCACGCCTTCGCTGGGATGGAAGTTGCTGTCGGCATCGGTGAACACGAACAGCTGGCCGCCGCGCGCGCGCACTTCCTGCATGTTGGATTTGACCTTCTCCAGGAGGCTGTCGTTGGGCGCGATCACCACCACCGGCATGTCGTCGGTGACCAGCGCGAGCGGGCCGTGCTTGAGCTCGCCCGCCGGGTAGGCCTCGGCGTGGATGTAGGAGATCTCCTTGAGCTTGAGCGCTCCCTCCAGCGCGATCGGGTAATGCACACCACGGCCGAGGAACAACGCGTGCTCCTTGGGCGCGAAGTGCTCCGACCAGGCGGTGATCTGCGGCTCCAGGTTGAGCGCGTGCTGGACGCTACCGGGCAGTCGGCGCAACGCGTCGATGTAGTCCGCCTCGCCCGCTTCGTCCAGACGGCCCTGCAGCTTGGCCAGGGTCGCGGTCAGGGTGAACAGCGCCACCAGCTGGGTCGTGAACGCCTTGGTCGAGGCCACGCCGATCTCGGCCCCGGCGCGGGTGTAGTAGACCAGTCGGCTGGCGCGCGGGATGGCGCTCTCGGGCACGTTGCAGATCGACAGGGTCCGCTCCTGGCCCAGTGACTTGGCGTATTTCAGCGCCTCCATCGTGTCCAGGGTTTCGCCCGACTGCGACAGGGTCACCACCAGCGTCTTCGGATTGGCCACCGCGTCGCGGTAGCGGTACTCGCTGGCGATCTCCACCGAGCACGGCAGCCCGGCAATGCCCTCGATCCAGTAGCGCGCGGTCATGCCGGCGTAGTAGCTGGTGCCGCAGGCGAGGATCAGGACGCCCTCGATGCCATCCAGCACCTGCGCCGCATCGGGACCGAACAGTTCGGCGGAGAACTCGCCGGCATCGATTACGCCCTCGATGGTGTCGGCGATCGCACGCGGCTGCTCGTGGATCTCCTTCTGCATGAAGTGGCTGTACGGGCCCAGCTCCAGCGAGGCCAGCGAGACGTCGGACTGGTGCACCTCACGCTGGACCGGATGGTTGTCCGCGCCAAACACCACCACGTTGTCGCGGGTGATCTCGGCGGTGTCGCCCTCCTCCAGGAAGATGACGTTGCGGGTCGCCTGCAGGATCGCGGACACATCGCTGGCGATGAAGTTCTCGCCCTCACCGACGCCGATCAGCAGCGGACAGCCCATGCGCGCGGCGATCAACTTGCCCGGCTCCTTGCGGCTGACCACGGCCAGCGCATAGGCGCCGTGCAACTCGCGCACCGCCGCCTGCACCGCGGTCAGCAGGTCCGCGCCGTGGACCAGGAAGGAGTGGATCAGGTGGGCGATGACCTCGGTGTCGGTCTGCGACTCGAACTCGTAGCCCATTGCGATCAGCTTCTCTCGCTGCTGGTCGTGGTTCTCGATGATGCCGTTGTGGACCAGCGCCACGCCGTGACTGACGTGCGGGTGGGCATTGGCCTCGGTCACGCCGCCGTGGGTGGCCCAACGCGTGTGGCCGATGCCCAGCTGTGCCTGCAGGCCCTCCCCAAGCGCGGCAGCCTCCATCTCGGCGACCCGGCCGGTGCGCCGGACGCGCCGCACGTCGTGGTCGTTGATCACGGCGATGCCGGCGGAATCGTAACCGCGGTATTCCAGCCGCTTCAGCCCTTCGATCAGGACAGGGACCACATCGCGATCCGCGATCGCACCAACGATTCCACACATGACTCGGACTCCTGCAGGTAGCCGCCCAGTTTAGCCGGGAAGCCGAAGACATATCGCCGCCCTCAGCTCTTCGGTTTTTTTGCCGGACGCTGCCAGCCCTCGACCACCGACTGGCGGGATCGGGCAACGCTGAGCTTGCCTTCCGGCGCCGGCCGGGTGATTACCGAGCCCGCGGCAATCGTCGCATCCTTGCCGATGCTGACCGGCGCCACCAGCGAGCTGTTGGAGCCGATGAATGCCCCGTCCTCGATCGTCGTGCGCGCCTTGTTGACCCCGTCGTAATTGCAGGTGATGGTGCCGGCGCCGATATTCACGCCGCTGCCGATGACCGCATCGCCCAGGTAGGTCAAATGATTGGCCTTGCTGCCAACCCCGATGCGGGTGTTCTTGATCTCGACGAAATTGCCCACGTGCGCGCCGTCGGCGAGCACCGTGCCGGGGCGCAAGCGCGCATAGGGGCCGATGGTGGCGGCGCCTTCGACGACGACCCCGTCCAGGTCGCAGTGCGCCCGAACCTCGGTACCCGCGCCGAGGCTCACGTCGCGCAGGCGGCAGAAGGGCCCGATCCGGACACCCTCACCCAGGTCCACGCGGCCCTCGAGGACGACGTTGGCGTCGATCTCCACATCGTTGCCGACGGTGACCTCGCCACGTATGTCCAGCCGCGCCGGGTCGGCGAGACGCGCCCCGGCGACGGTCAGTGCTTTGGCCGCGCGCAGCTGGAAGGCGCGCTCAAGCTGGGCGAGCTGCCACGGGTCGTTGGCACCCTCCACCTCGACCGGATCATCGACGTGGACCATCCCGGCCGGCGCAAACTCCGCCGCCGCGGAGGCGAAGATATCGGTCAGGTAGTACTCGCCCTGGGCGTTGTTGTTCTCCAGCCGCTCCAGCCAGCGCCGCAGCGGCTCACCGTCGGCGACCAGGATGCCCGTATTGACCGTGCGGATCGCGCGTTCCTGCTCGCTGGCATCCTTCTGCTCGATGATGCGGGCGACCATGCCCTGGGCGTCGCGCAGAACGCGCCCGTAACCGGTGGGATCCTCCAGATCGGCCACCAGCACTCCCACCCGGCCGGTCGATGCCAGCAATCGCTGCAGCGTCTCCGCGGTGATGAGCGGCACATCGCCATAGAGCACCAGCAAGCGCGCATCCTGCGGCACGTCGGGCATCGCCTGTTGCACGGCATGGCCGGTCCCGAGCCGCTCCACCTGCTCGGTCCACAGCAGATCGGGTTGCCCGCTGAACGCGTCACGCACCTTCTCCCCGCCGTGGCCGTAGACGATGTGGATACCGGCCGGTTGCAGCGCCCGCGCCGTGGCGACCACGTGGCCGAGCATCGGCTTGCCGGCAATCTTCTGCAGCACTTTTGGCAGTGCTGACTTCATACGCTTGCCTTCACCGGCGGCGAGGATGACGACGTGCAGGGGGGCTGGCATGCGGACTCCGGAAACTACCGATAAAAACAGGATGGGCGCGGACGCGCTCGCGGGACTGATTCTCGCGGTAGTGATTCTAGATCGTTCCTGAAAGGACGGGGAAATCCAGGACTCGATAAGCCGACGGTTGTCGCGTCTGGCCTGCCACGTCGCGATTCCGGGCCCCAGTCCATCTGCTAGGATTCCGCGGTGCGCGACGCTGCTGCCTTTTCACGCAGTCCAATGCTTGCTCAAGCGGTGATCTGGGCGGCCGCGGGCGCGTGTGTTTTCGGCCTCATCCAGCATCGTTTGTGGGAGGCGTTGCCGACTGGACGCTTCGCCGAGAACGTGCTGATCGCAGGGCTGGTTACGCTGCTCGCCTGGCCGCTTCGGCATTGGCGCCAGTGGAGCTGGGCCAATGCGATGGGGCTGGTCTGGATGCTGGCACTGGTATGGCTCGGCGGCGTACTGCCGGCGCTGGCGGTCGCCCTCATGCTGGTCGCGGCCATTGCGCTGGGCGGATTGGTGACCGGGCCGGGACGGCCTGTGTTGTCGTGCCTGGTTGGCTTGGCAATGGTCGCTGTCCTGGTCAGTTGGACGCTGCAGCTGCCACTGCATCGGTGGTGGGTTTATCTGTCCCTGTTGGTGCTGATTGCCTCCACACGCCATCGTGCGCTCCGCGAACAGCTCCGATCCGCCGTGGCCGGCTGGCAGGCTGCGGTACAGCTCGCCCCGCGCGCGGCGGCCTTTGCAGTGTTGCTGCTGGGCGTGGCTTCGAGCGCTGCCTGGATGCCGACCATGCAGCACGATGATCTGGCCTACCACGCAGGCCTGCCTTGGCAACTCATGGTGCACGGGAGTTACGCACTCGACCCCACTCATCAGGTGTGGGCCCTGGCGCCCTGGGCGTCCGATGTGCTGCATGCGGTCGCGCAGGTGCTTGCGCGGGCCGAGGCGCGCGGCGCGCTCAATGCCTTCTGGTTGATCGCCAGCGCTGCCGGCCTGTGGCAGATCGGTGCCAACATCGGTCTCCAGCCCACGCTGCGCTGGGCGTCGGTTGCACTGTTCGCCAGCCTGCCTTTGACGGCCGGTCTCATGGGCGGGATGCAGACGGAAACCGCGGCCACCGCGTTCACGCTGGCGCTGGCGGCCGTGATCCTGGATCCGGTTGAAGTCCGCCACCGGGTCTGGGTCGTCGCGTTGCTGTTCGCGCTGCTGTGCGCGTTCAAGGTGATGCATGGCGTGGCGGCCTTGCCGCTGATCGTCTGGGCGGGATGGCGACATCGCCAGCGACTGGCCATCGGGCCGCTGATCGGGGCAACGCTGCTCGCGTTGGTAGCTGCCGCGTCCAGCTATGTCTACGCTTGGCGGATTGCCGGGAATCCGGTCCTGCCGTTGTTCAACCACGTGTTCCAGTCGCCTTACTTTGCACCGGACAATTTTACCGACGACCGTTGGCAGGCCGGCTTTGGTGCCGACCTGCCGTGGAACCTCACCTTCAATACCGCGCGCTATCTGGAAGGCTGGGATGGTGGTCTGGGGTTTGTGTTGATCGCGCTGGCGGGGGCGTGGTTGCTGGCGCTCCTTGATCGGCGTAGCCGAGCCCTGGCGATCTGCGCCACCCTGGGCATGGCGCTGCCGCTGACGGCGCTGCAATATGGACGCTACCTCCATCCCGCCATGGTTTTGCTGTTGCCGCCGTTGATGCTTGCGCTGCAACGGTGGTTGCCCACACGCAGCGCGGTGACACTGATCGTCGCTGTCGGCCTGCTCAACCTCGCCTTCCAGGCCAACGGCCACTGGCTGCTGCACGTTGGCGGCCCCAAGCGCGCCCTCGCGTCACTTGGAAACGATGATGCGTTGTTCCGGCGCTATGCGCCTGAGCGGCTGATCATTGCGACAATCCGAGAGCGCGCCCCGGCGTCCGGAGCGGTGCTGATGCTTTCCAACCCCTACCACGCGGAGCTCGCGGGTCGCGGCCGCACCGTCGCGTGGTATGCACCCGCGATGCAGGCCGCAAGCGCGATGGCCGATGCCGACCCGACCGGCGCCAGCTGGGAGGCGCTGCTCAATGCCGCCGGCATTGGCGAGGTGATCGTGTCGCCCGAAACGCTGACGGCCCCGCGTCAAGCAGGCCTGCAACGCAGTGGCGCGCGCCTCGAGTTGACCGTCAACGAGGTCCAGTGGTGGCGCATCCCACTGGAACTCTCGGCGCCGCCACCATGAGCCTGTCCCGGCAGGGCCAGCATTACCTCGCCATCGGCGTGGGCCAGTGGCTGCTCGACTGGGCGGTGATGGTCGCGCTGAGCCATTACGGGCTGTCGGTCGAGCTGGCGAACATCGCCGGGCGCGTCAGTGGCGCGCTGATAGGCTTCTGGTTGAACGGCTGGATCACCTTTGCCGGCGATGACACGGTGCTCGGCCGGCGCCAGCTGTTCCGCTTCCTGCTGATGTGGACGCTGACCACAGCGATCAGCACCTGGGCCATGGGCGGGATCAACCAGGTCGCCGGCCTCAAGTGGGCCTGGCTGGCAAAACCCGCGGTGGAAATCGCCCTGGGCGGGCTGGGCTTCGTGCTGTCGCGCCACTGGGTCTACCGACGCTGACGCGGCACCCTCGATAGCGCAGATACGACAACGCCGGCTCGAGGCCGGCGTTGTCGATACCGCTTTTCGGTGTGGCGTCTGTCAGTGCTTCATGTTCCGGCGCAGACGCTCCAGCGCCTGCAACTGCACGGTCACCTCAGCCAGGCGCGCCTGCGCCTCCGCCACTTCCATCGGCTCGGCACGGCGGGCCAGGATGCGCTCGGCCTCTTCCTTGGCGGCGCGCACGGCGGCCTCGTCAATGTCCTGGGCGCGGATCGCGGTGTCGGCCAGGATGGTCACCACTTGCGGCTGCACCTCAAGGATGCCGCCGGTCACGGCGAAGTCGAGCTGGTCGCCATTGGGCAGCGTCACCAAGATCTTGCCCGGCTTCAGACGGGTGATCAGCGGAGCGTGCTTGGGCGCGATGCCCAGCTCGCCCATCTCGCCTGTCGCCACCAGCATGGTGGCGTCGCCGCGGAAGATTTCCTCTTCGGCGCTGACGATGTCGCAACGGAAGGTGCTAGCCATAGAATTCTCTGCGTGGATCGGAAGGTGGGGCGCCCTTCTTCCGCGAACGGAAGAAGGAGAGGGATCAGGCGGCTTCGCCGGTGATCTTCTTGCCCTTCTCGACCGCGTCCTCGATGCTCCCGACCATGTAGAACGCCTGCTCGGGCAGGTGGTCGTACTCGCCGTCCACGATGCCCTTGAAGCCGCGGATGGTGTCCTTCAGCGGCACGTACTTGCCCGGCGAGCCGGTGAACACCTCGGCGACGTGGAAGGGCTGGCTGAAGAAACGCTCGATCTTGCGCGCCCGCGACACGGCCTGCTTGTCCTCTTCGGACAGCTCGTCCATGCCCAGGATCGCGATGATGTCCTTGAGCTCCTTGTACTTCTGCAGCGTGGCCTGGACCTTGCGCGCGGTGTCGTAATGCTCGTGGCCGATCACGTTCGGGTCCAGCAGCCGCGAGGTCGAATCCAGCGGATCGACCGCCGGGTAGATACCCAGCGAGGCGATGTCACGCGACAGCACCACCGTTGCGTCCAGGTGGGCGAAGGTGGTCGCCGGCGACGGATCGGTCAGGTCGTCCGCGGGCACGTACACGGCCTGCACGGAGGTGATCGAGCCGGTCTTGGTGGAGGTGATGCGCTCCTGCAGGACGCCCATTTCCTCGGCCAGGGTCGGCTGGTAACCCACCGCCGACGGCATGCGGCCGAGCAGCGCGGATACCTCGGTACCGGCCAGGGTGTAGCGGTAGATGTTGTCCACGAAGAACAGCACGTCGCGGCCCTTGCCGCTCTCGTCCTTCTCGTCGCGGAAGTACTCGGCCATGGTCAGGCCGGTCAGCGCGACGCGCAGGCGGTTGCCCGGCGGCTCGTTCATCTGGCCGTATACCATCGCGACCTTGTCGAGGACGTTGGAGTCCTTCATCTCGTGGTAGAAGTCGTTGCCCTCGCGGGTACGCTCACCCACGCCGGCGAACACCGACAGGCCTTCGTGTGCCTTGGCGATGTTGTTGATCAGTTCCATCATGTTGACGGTCTTGCCGACGCCGGCGCCGCCGAACAGGCCGACCTTGCCTCCCTTGGCGAACGGGCACATCAGGTCGATGACCTTGATACCGGTTTCCAGCAGCGCGTTGGCCGCGGCCTGCTCTTCATAGCTCGGCGACTCGCGGTGGATCTCCCACTGCGCGGTGGCCTCGACCGGCCCTGCCTCGTCGATCGGACGCCCCAGCACGTCCATGATGCGGCCCAGCGTGCCACGGCCGACCGGCACCGAGATACCCTTGCCGGTGTTGGTGGCCACCAGGTTGCGCTTGAGGCCGTCGGTGGAGCCCAGCGCGATCGTACGCACCACGCCGTCGCCCAGCTGCTGCTGCACTTCCAGCGTGATCTCGGTGTTGTCGACCTTCAGCGCGTCGTAAATGCGCGGAACCGCATCGCGCGGAAACTCGACGTCGACGACGGCGCCGATGATCTGAACGATCTTGCCCTGGCTCATGATGTTTCCTCGTATCTCTGAAGCTGCTTGCGGATCGCACATCGCGGCCGCGGGATTGGGGTATGTGGAGTTCCGGACAGAAGCCGGCAGTGCCGCGGTCAGACCGCTGAAGCGCCACCGACAATCTCGGATATTTCCTGGGTGATCGCGGCCTGGCGGGCCTTGTTGTAGACCAGCTGCAGGTCACCGATCAGGTTGTTGGCGTTGTCGGACGCGGACTTCATCGCGACCATGCGCGCGGCATGCTCGGACGCCACGTTCTCGAGCACCGCCTGGTAAACCAGCGACTCGATGTAGCGCGTCATCACGTGATCCAGGACGGTTTCGGCGTCCGGCTCGTAGATGTAGTCCCAGTCGTGGCGCGACATCGCCTCCTCGGACGGCGGCAGCGGCAGCAACTGGTCGAACGCGGCGCGCTGGACCATGGTGTTGATGAAATCGTTGTAGCAGATGAACACGCGGTCGATGTTCCCGGCGCTGTAGCCGTCCAGCACGACCTTGATCACGCCGATCAGCTGCTCGACCCTGGGCTGGTCACCCAGGTGGGTGACGGTGGCAAGCATGTTGACCTTGATCCGGCGGAAGAACACCGACGCCTTCTGGCCGATGGTGACCACGTCTACCTCAACGCCCTGCTGCTGCCAGTTGTGGATCTCGCCCAGCAGCTTGCGGAACAGGTTGTTGTTGAGGCCGCCGGCCAGGCCACGGTCGGAGGATACGATGACGTAGGCCACGCGCTTGGGATCGGCGCGCTCGATCATGTACGGATGCTGGTAGTCGGAGTTGGCCTGGGCCAGGTGTCCGATCACCTGCTTCATCACCCGCGCATACGGGCGCGAGACTTTCATCCGCTCCTGCGCCTTGCGGATCTTGGAAGCCGAGACCATCTCGAGCGCGCGCGTCACCTTACGGGTGTTCTGCACACTCTTGATCTTGGTTTTGATTTCACGTCCGCCTGCCATCGTCTTTTCCGCCTTACCAGGTGCCGGTCTGCTTGAACTCTGAGATGCCCTGCTTGAACGTCGCCTCGATCTCGTCGTTCCAGGCGCCGTTGCTGTTGATCTTGCTGATCAACTCGCCCTGGGTGTTGGCGAAGTGCGCGTGCAGGCCCTCCTCGAACGCGAGGATCTTGCCCACAGACACGTCATCGAGGAAGCCCTCGTTGACCGCATAGATCGACAACGCCTGATCGGCGATGGACATCGGGCTGTACTGCTTCTGCTTCATCAGCTCGGTGACGCGCTGGCCGCGCTCGAGCTGCTTGCGGGTCGCCTCATCCAGGTCGGACGCGAACTGTGCGAACGCCGCCAGCTCGCGGTACTGCGCCAGTGCGATACGGATACCGCCCGAGAGCTTCTTGATGATCTTGGTCTGCGCCGAGCCACCCACGCGCGACACCGAGATACCCGCGTTCACCGCAGGCCGGATGCCGGCGTTGAACAGGTCGGTTTCCAGGAAGATCTGGCCGTCGGTGATGGAGATGACGTTGGTCGGCACGAACGCAGACACGTCGCCGGCCTGGGTCTCGATGATCGGCAGCGCGGTCAGCGAGCCGGTCTTGCCGGTCACCTCGCCGTTGGTGAACTTCTCCACGTAGTCCACCGATACGCGCGCGGCGCGCTCCAGCAGGCGGGAGTGGAGGTAGAACACGTCACCCGGGTAGGCTTCGCGGCCCGGTGGGCGGCGCAGCAGCAGGGAGATCTGGCGGTAGGCCACGGCCTGCTTGGACAGGTCGTCATAGACGATCAGCGCATCTTCGCCGCGGTCCATGAAGTACTCACCCATGGTGCAGCCGGCGTAGGCACTGATGTACTGCATGGCCGCCGACTCTGACGCGGTCGCGGCGACCACGATGGTGTGGGCCAGCGCGCCGTTCTCTTCCAGCTTGCGCACGATGTTGGCGACGGTCGAGGCCTTCTGCCCGATCGCCACGTACACGCACTTGATGCCGGTGTCTTTCTGGTTGATGACCGCATCGATCGCCATCGCGGTCTTGCCGGTCTGGCGGTCGCCAATGATCAGCTCGCGCTGGCCACGGCCGATCGGGATCATCGCATCGACGGACTTGTAGCCGGTCTGTACCGGCTGGTCGACGGACTGGCGCCAGATCACGCCGGGAGCAACGCGCTCAACCGGTGCCGTCAGCTTGGCGTCGATCGGACCCTTGCCATCGATCGGCTCGCCCAGAGCGTTCACCACGCGGCCCAGCAGCTCGTTGCCGATCGGCACTTCCAGGATGCGGCCGGTGGTCTTGGCCACGTCGCCCTCGCGCAGGTTCTCGTAGCCACCCAGCACCACGGCTCCGACCGAGTCGCGCTCCAGGTTCAGGGCCAGCGCGAAGATGCTGTTGGGCAGTTCGATCATTTCGCCCTGCATCACGTCGGCCAGGCCGTGGATGCGCACGATGCCGTCGGCGACCGAAGTCACGGTGCCTTCGTTGCGCGACTCTGCGGACAGCTTGACCTTCTCGATGCGGGTCTTGATCAGTTCACTGATTTCGGACGGGTTGAGCGTGGTTTGCATGGGTGTTTCCCTGGTACCCGACGCGGACGCCGGAAGTAGATGATTCGGATCTTCGATTGGAGCCGGTCAGCCGGTCAGCGCCGACTGCATGCGCGAGAGCTTGCTTTTCAGCGAGCCGTCAATGACCACGTCGCCGGCATCAATCACCGCGCCACCGATCAGCGACTCGTCGATCGCCGTTTCCAGCTCGACCTCGCGACCGAAGCGGCGCTTGAGGCCAACGCGGATCGATTCCAGCTCGGCGGCCGGCATCTCGCTGGCGGACGTGACGCGCGCCTTGACGACGCGCTCGGCTTCTGCACGCAGCTGCTCGAACATGCCGGCGATCTCCGCCAGCAGTGGCAGGCGGCGATTGGACGCGAGCAGCTCGATGAAACGGCCAAATTCTTCACCGGCACCGTCGACTGCCAGCAGCGATGCGGCCTCGGTGGTCGAAAGCTGCGGGTGGTTCAGCAGCGCCTCCACCTTCGGATCGGCGGCAACGCGGGTGGCAAGCGCAAGCGCCTGCGACCAGCTGGCCACCTGACCGGCCCCGCTCGCCGCTGCGAACGCGGCGCGGGCGTAGGGTCGGGCGAGGGTCATGTACTGGCTCATTGCTCAGGGCATCCGGTCGTTGGCTGGATCAAAGCTGGGCGGCGAGTTCGTCGAGCAGCGCCTTGTGGGCGTTGGCATCGATTTCCCGGCGCAACAGCTTCTCGGCACCGCTGACGGCCAGCGCCGACACCTGCTTGCGCAGATCCTCACGGGCACGGTTCTGCGATGCGACGATTTCGGCATCGGCCATCGCCTTCTGGCGGGTGGCTTCCACCATTGCGTCGGTCTTGGCCTGCTCGATGATCTGGTTGGCGCGCTGATGCGCCTGGTCGATCACTTCGTTGGCCTTGGTCCGCGCTTCGCGCATCGCGGCGTCGACACTCTGCTGGGCCTGGGCCAGATCGTGCTGGCTGCGCTCGGCAGCCGCCAGTCCGTCGGCGATCTTCTTCTGGCGTTCTTCGATCGCCCGGTTCATGGGCGGCCAGATGAACTTCATGGTGAACCAGATGAGCAACGCGAACGAGATCATCTGACCAAAGAAGGTCATGTTGATATTCATGACAGCTCCGTATGCGGGCTGCGGGCGCGGTGGCCCGGGAAACGCGCCCGGAAATCCGGACGCGCAGGTTCAAGCAGATCGATCAACCGACGTTCAGTGCGCCCAGCAGCGGGTTGCCGAAGGCGAACAGCAGGCCGACGGCCAACGCGATGATGAACGCGGCGTCGATCAGGCCGGCCAGCAGGAACATGCGGCCCTGCAGCATCGGCACCAGCTCGGGCTGGCGCGCGGCCGACTCGAGGAACTTGGCGCCCATGATGGCGATGCCGAGGCACGCACCGATCGAGCCCAGACCGACCATCATGCCGATCGCGATCGCGGTCAGGCCCTGCACACTGGCGATAAATTCCATGGTTTTCTCCTACTGAAACGTTTGGTTTGGATTGGCGGAAGGATGAAGCGTTGAAAAAGCGGTGGAGCGTGAAGCGATGACGCGATCAATGACTCTCGTAGGCGCCAGCGATATAGACGACCGAGAGAATCATGAAAATGAAGGCCTGCAGCAGCACGATCAGGATGTGGAAGATCGCCCAGGCGAGGTTGAAGATCACGCCGGGAACGAACATCAGCAGCCCGCCGCCCAGCAGGCCGGCGATGAGCATGAACACCAGCTCGCCACCGTACATGTTGCCGAACAGTCGCATGGCCAGTGATACCGGCTTGACGCAGTATTCGATGACGTTGAGGCCCAGGTTGGCCGGCATCAGCACTGCCTTGGTCACCGGATTCTCGGCCGCGAAGGGCGAGGTCAGCAGTTCCTTGCCGAAGCCGAAGCCGCCTTTGGCCTTGATCGAGTGGTACAGGATCAGGAAGAACACGACGACGGACATCGCCGCGGTGGTGTTCAGGTCGGCGGTGGGCACCCAACGGAAGTACGTGTGGGCGGCCGCCTCGGCACCCGCCACGGCCTGGATCGCCACGCCGGGCGTATCCAGCGGCAGCAGGTCCATCGCGTTCATCAAAACGACCCACATGAAGATCGTGATCGCCAGCGGCGTGATCGAGCTGCGGTCGCCGTGGAAGTTGTCCTTCACCTGGTTGTCGACGAACTCCATCGCCATCTCGACAAACGCCTGGCCTTTGGAGGGCACCCCGGAGGTCGCCTTGCGCGCGTAGAAGCCGAACCAGCCGATGAATATCAGGCCGCACACCAGCGACACGACCCACGTGTCGATGTGGAAGGCAAAGCCGCCCAGATCGATCGTGTTCTGCAGCAGGTGGTGCTGGATGTATTCGTTCAGGCCGCCAGAGCCGGTCTGTTCACTCACGAAGGACACCTTCTCGATTCAGGATTTGAGCCAGCACGTAGGCCAGCATGGTTGCAACGACCGCTACCAGCATCGGCAGCGGCGGCAACTGGAACCCCGCCAGACCAACCGCGAGGACTACAAACACCACCAACCACTTCACCAGAACACCGGCGAGCATCAGTCCGAGGACCGAGCCTGCCGGCTTCACACCACCGCCCAGCGCCACCAACGCCGCCAGACCACCACCGGCCACCAAGGCGAATCCGCCGACCAGTGCCGCCAGCGCGGACTCCGCACCCTGGGCAAGGAAGGCCATCGCGGTCAACGCTGTTGCGCCCGCCTGAAAGGCGATCGCGCGAAACGCCAACCGGCGGCCTGCGGACATGGGATCGTGCACGCTCGGCTCGTCGGTTTTGGAGGACGGGCAGATAAACGCCCAATCAAGCCGCCGAATTATAGGTTGCGCCGGCGTCGGCGGCAACTGCCGGGTCCTGTTCAGGAAATCCCAGCTGAACCAAGCCGAAGCGCGACGGGATTATTTGCACCCCGCGGGAACCTTGCAGCGCGTGACGGGTCAATATCCTCGACACCCCGTCGCCCCTCTCTCCTCGTCAAGGCAAACGGCAGCGGCGGGTTCGGAGCCCCGGCCTGATCCGCCGGGGCTTCCTCTTGTCCGCGCGGGGTTCAGGCCTTCTTTTTCGGCGCGTAGAGGTCGGTGATGGTGCCGTCGAACATCTCCGCAGCCATGGCGACCGATTCCGACAGGGTCGGGTGCGGGTGGATGGTGTGGGCGATGTCGCCCACCTCGCAGCCCATCTCGATGGCCAGCGCGATCTCGGCGATGAGTTCGCCCGCGTGCACGCCGACGATGCCGCCGCCGATCACCTGGCCGCTGGCCTCGTCGAACAGCAGCTTGGTGAACCCTTCGGTGCGGCTGATGCCGATCGCCCGGCCCGAGGCCGCCCACGGGAACTTGCCCACGCCGACCTTGAGGCCGCGCGCCTTGGCCTCGTTCTCGGTGACGCCGACCCAGGCGATTTCCGGATCGGTGTAGGCCACCGAGGGAATAACGCGCGCGACCCACTCCTTCTTTGCACCCGAGGCGACCTCTGCAGCCAGCTTGGCCTCGTGGCTGGCCTTGTGGGCGAGCATCGGATTGCCGACCAGATCGCCGATGGCAAAGATGTGCGACGCGGTGGTCCGCATCTGTCGATCGACCGGGATGAAGCCACGCTCGGTGACCTTGACGCCGGCTTTCTCCGCATCCAGCTTGCCCCCGTTGGGTGCGCGGCCCACGGCCACCAGCACGCGATCAAACATTTGCGCATCCGGCGCCTTGCCACCGTCCCGGGCCGGCTCGAAAGTGACCTTCAGGCCCTTCTTCTGCGCCTCCACGCCGGCGGCCTTGACCTGCAAATGGATTTCCACGCCCTGCTTCTTCAGCCGGTCTGCCAGAGGCTTGACCAGGTCCTTGTCGGTACCGGGCATCAGCTGGTCCATGAACTCGACCACGGTGACCGCACTGCCCAGCGCGCTGTAGACGGTCGCCATCTCCAGCCCGATGATGCCGCCGCCCACGACCAACAGCTTCTTTGGCACATCGGCCAGCTCCAGCGCGCCGGTGGAATCCATGACCCGCGGGTCGTCCCACGGGAAGCCGGGTAGCTTGACGGCCTGGCTGCCGGCGGCGATCACGCACTGGCGGAATGACACCAGCTGGGTCTTGCCGTCTTCGCTGGTGACTTCCAGCTCATTGGCGGAGAGGAAGCGGCCAACGCCGGTGACCACCTCCACCTTGCGCTGGCGCGCCATGCCGCCCAGCCCCTTGGTGAGCTGGCCGACGACCTTGTTCTTGTAGTCGCGCAGCCTGTCGAGGGCGATCTTCGGCTTGCCGAACTCGATGCCCATCTCGCCGGCATGGCTGGCGCCATCGATCACCGCTGCGGCATGCAGCAGCGCCTTGGACGGGATGCAGCCCACGTTGAGGCAAACGCCGCCCAGATCCGGGTAGCGCTCGACCAACACGGTATCCAGGCCCAGGTCGGCGGCGCGGAACGCGGCGGTGTAGCCGCCGGGACCGGCGCCCAGCACCAGCATCTCGCACTCGATATCGGCCTTGCGTCCGCTCGCCGCTGCGGGCTGAGGACCACCGCCGGTATGCTTGCCTGCGGCGTCGTCGGAGCCAGCAGAGGCGCGCCCATCCGATGGCGACCCGCCCGTTTTCCCGTCTCCGTCGCCCGCGTTGTCGCTTGCGGCCTTGATGCGTGCGTCCTTGGCGGACCCGGTCTGCTTTGCCGGGGCCGCTGCGCTGGCCTCGTCGGCCTTCGCAGACGGCTTTTCCTCAACCGCGTCCGCCTTGTCGTCCGTCTCGAGTACCGCGATCACCGCGCCGTCGGCGACGGTGTCACCCACTTTGACGTGCAGCTCGCTGATCACACCGGCGGCGCTGGAAGGCACCTCCATGGTGGCCTTGTCGGATTCCAGCGTGACCAGGCCCTGGTCCACTTCCACGGTGTCGCCCACTGCAACGAGGACCTCGATAACCGGTACGCCGTCGTAGTCGCCGATGTCGGGGACCTTGATCTCGATCTTTGCCATGCGTGTGCCTCCTGGGGTCGTGCACCTGCGAGCGGTGCGGCGACGGTAGCGGGACCCGGGCGCCCGTCGGGCGGCCACGGTGTGGGGTGTAGCCCGGCAGTCGCCCCGGCTTTAAGGGGTCGCCGCGAGCTGGGTATCGAGTTGGTCAAGCAGCTTGATCAACGTGCTCCAGCGTTTGGGCAGGTGCTTGTCCTTGGAATCAGCCGCATCCACCAGCACCTGCGCCTGGCGGGCGAGCATGCGGCTCGGACCGCAGGCCGGCTCGGTGCCACTGACGCGCTGGTCATTGACGGCGAACACCAGCAGCTCGTTCTCCTGGAAGGTTGCGGCGCGGTCATCGGGAACGACCGCAGTCAGCGCGCGGCCCCACGAGGCCACCACGCGCTCGGCCAGCGCAGCGGGCATGACGGACTCGCGCACCTTCGCCGGCTTGTCGACCTTGAGCGTGCGCTCGATGCCGCCGGGAATGGTCGTCATCGCGTCCACACGCTCGGCGGCAACTGCTGAGCGAACTGTCCAGGTCTGACCGTTGGCGGAGCGCACCAGCATCACGCCACTTTCCTTGCCGCGCGGCGGCAGGCGCACCAGGCTCAACACCGGAGTATCGCCGGCGGCAAACAGCCTTTCCACCGCGGTGCCGTGGTTGCGCGTCGCCGGCGGCCAGCCCATGCCGAGATCGACCTCGCAGTCGCTCTTGGCCTGGGCCAGTGGCGTGAACGCGAGCAACGCGACCAGGGCCAGCGCGGCTCGCATCACAGCAGCACCCGTCGCATGTCCGCCAGCACCTGGGCCAGATACGTGGTGAAGCGCGCCGCCGCGGCGCCGTCGATGACGCGGTGGTCATAGCTCAGCGACAGCGGCAGCATCAGGCGCGGCTTGAACTTGTCGCCGTTCCAGACCGGCTGCATGGATGCGCGCGACACGCCCAGGATCGCCACTTCCGGCGCGTTGACGATGGGGGTGAACTTGGTCCCGCCGATGCCGCCCAGCGAGCTGATGGTGAAACAGCCACCGCTCATCTGCGCCGGACCCAGCTTGCCCTCGCGCGCCTTGGCGGCCAGCTCGCCGGTTTCCATGGCGATCTCCATCACGCCCTTGGTGTCGCAATCGCGCACCACCGGCACCACCAGTCCGTTGGGCGTATCGGCCGCAAAGCCGATGTGGAAGTACTGCTTGAGGACCAGGTTCTCGCCCGTTGCGTCCAGGGACGCGTTGAAGTCCGGGAACTTCTTCAATGCACTGACGCTGGCCTTCATCAGGAAGGCGAGCATCGTCAGCTTGGTCGCGCCGCCCTTGGCGATGGCGCGCTCGTTTTCCTTGTTGAGCTCGACGCGCAGCTTTTCCAGCTTGGTGATGTCGGCGTCTTCGAACTGGGTGACGTGGGGAATCATCGCCCAGTTGCGCGACAGGTTCGCACCGGAGATCTTCTCGATCCGGCTCAGTTCCCGGGTCTCGACCGGGCCGAACTTGGCGAAGTCGACCTTCGGCCACGGCAGCAGGTTGAGACCGGCGCCACCAGTGCCCGGCGCCGCCGCGGAGGCGCCGCCGGACTGCATCGCCTGCTTGACGTACTTCTGCACGTCTTCCTTGTTGATCCGGCCGCCGCGCTGACTGCCTTCGACCTGCATCAGATCCACCCCGAGCTCGCGCGCGAACAGGCGCACCGCCGGGCTGGCGTAGGGCCCCTTGCCCGGGAGCAGCTCATCGGCGTCGAAGCTCACCGGCGGCGTATGCGGGCCGGCGGCATCGTCAGCGGTGGCACGGTCGCCGGTGGCATCGTCGCCGGCGCGGGCGATTTCGCGCTGCGCCAGCTTGTTGGGGGTGCCGACGTGGTCAGGCTCAACGGCCGTGGCAGTTTCCGCTGTGCGCGTCTCCTCGGCGGCGGCAGCGGGCTGCGCGCGCGGCGGCTCGGCATCAGCCGCGTCCTTGGCCGAAGACCCCGAAGCGGTCCTATCGTCATCCTTTGCCGCGTCCTTGTCCGCGCCTGCGGGCTTGTCAGTGGCTTCTGGCTCGATCATCGCGACCACGCTGCCTTCGGCGATCTCATCGCCCACGGCCACCTTGAGTTCACGGATCACGCCGGCAAACGGTGAAGGAACCTCCATCGTCGCCTTGTCGGACTCCAGCGTGACCAGACCCTGGTCCAGCTGCACCGTATCGCCGACAGCGACCAGCACCTCGATCACCGGCACGCCATCGTATCCGCCGATATCCGGGACGCGCGCTTCCTTCAACTCAGCCATGTGCGGCTCCGACTAGCACCAAAACCCTATTGTGGCCGCTGGCGGCGGGAGGCGCCAATAGTGCCGACATGCAAACCAGCTGCGCTTTGGCGGCAGAGCACTGTCCCCGCCACGGACAAGGATGCGGTGCACCTCTCCGGGCTACGGCTCTGTTCAGCTCGTGGACGCGTTGGGCAAACCAGCCCGGCGCCGACGGCGAAAGACTCGCAAGAAGTTTTATAGGTCGCTGATTTCCATCATTATTCGATGCGAAAAATGGTGTCAACGCGACCTTCATCCGCGCTCTGGCACGCGCGCGGCGCCGGACGTCGCCTTCATTCGGAAAAGTTCCGTGCACTGCGCCGACGCACACAAGTCGCATTCATTTTCTGGCGGCTAGGGTAGCCACGCCTGCCGGGCAACCGGCCGGTTCCCCCACAAGTCAAAAGAAGCTTGGAGAGTTCCCCATGATCCGTTTCCGCCACCTTAGTGTTGCCCTGTTGGGCGCCCTGGCCATTGCCCCGGCCGCCTTCGCCCAGGACAGCAATTACGATTCAACCAATGACGGCAAGCGCTTCGCCGTGGTTGGTGGCTTTGCCGTCAGCGAGCCGACCAGCGACCCCACCATTGCCGGCGCGAGCACGCAGTTCGACGGCGGCACCGCCGCGACGTTGAGCGCGAGCTGGTATTTCCACGAGAACTTCGCCGTTGAGGCCTGGGGCGCGGCGGACAAGTTCGATCACCGCGTGCGCGACGCCAACAACTACAAGATCGGCAGTGTTGACGCGCAGCCGTATGCCCTGAGCGCCCAGTATCACTTCGGCACCAGCGAGCAGATCGTGCGCCCGTTCCTTGGCGTGGGTTACTACGAGAGCAACTTCGACGGCGAGACGCCCGAGCCGACCGGCCCGCTCGCCGGTCAGCGCATCGGTGTGGAGACCGCCAAGGGCCCCATGGCCACCGCCGGTGTTGACGTTGCCCTGAGCCCGAGCTGGTTTGCCCGCGCGGACCTGCGCTACCTGCACGGCGATTCGGACATCAGGCTCGACGGCATAAAGGTCGGCGACGCCAAGCTGAACCCGGTGGTAGTGGGCTTGGGCCTGGGCGCGCGCTTCTGACCGGTTTCGATAAAAGCCAGATCCAGTCGTTTATGGGTTGATCGTGCCACTGCCGTTCCGGACCGTCGGGGTCCCGGACGTCAGTGCATGATCCGCGGCGGGCCTTCGGGCCCGTCGTTGTGTGTGTCTTCCGCGCGCACCCGCTCGCGGCGCAGCATGTACAGGCCGCTGGCGATGATGATTCCGGCGCCCAGCCAGGTGATCGCATCGGGCAGGACGCCCCAGATGGTCACATCCAGCAACACGCCCCATACCAGCGCGGTGTACTCCAGCGGCGCCAGCAGTGACGCCGATCCGGAGCGAAAGGCCGCGGTGATCGCGTACTGGCCGATGGCGCCGGCCAGGCCGGTGCCGACGATCACCCACGCGTCCTCGGCCCTCAGCGGCACCCAGTTCGGCCATGCGAGTGCGCCGGCGCCAATGGCCAGCATCACCAGCAGCCAGACGATCATCGAGGCATTGGAATCCGTGCGGGCCAGCACACGCACCGTGATCGCACTGACCGCGTAGCCGGTCGCCGCCAGCAGCACGGCCAGCGCCGCCCAGCTGAGCATGCCCTCGCCGGTCGGACGCAGCAGCACCAGCATGCCAACCATCCCGATCGCAATCGCGGTCCAGCGCCGCGGTCCCACCTGCTCACCGAGCACCGGCACCGACAGCGCGGTGATCAGCAGCGGGGCAACGAAGAAGATCGAGTACGCGGTGGTCAGCGGCAGGGTGCGCAGGGCGAAGGCGAACGACGCCATCATGCTGATGCCGATCACGCCGCGCAGCAGGTGCAGGGGCCAACGCACGCGCAGCAACGGCCGCAGGCCACTGGTGGTCATCACCCAGACCAGGATGAAGGGCAGCGATGAAGCGCCGCGCAGCGCAGCGACCTGCATCGCCGGGTAGGTGCCGGCCAGCTCCTTCAACCCGGCATCCATGAAGGCAAACGTTGCTACTGCCAGCAGCATCATCAACGGGGCCGGAACCCGGGCAGGGTGCGCCGTCATGGATGCGCAGTCGACGCCGGCTCAGCCACCGGCTTCATCGCGCAGACTGGCGATATCGATGACAAAGCGGTAGCGCACGTCGGCTTTGAGCATCCGCTCGTAGGCGACCTCGATCTGGTCCATGTTGATCAGCTCGATGTCCGCCGCGATGCCGTGCCCGGCGCAGAAATCGAGCATCTCCTGGGTCTCGCGGATGCCCCCGATCAGCGAGCCTGAGAGCTTGCGCCGCTGCATGATCAGCGCACCGGCGGCCACCGGGACCGGCTCGTCAGGGATGCCCAGCAGTACCATCGAACCGTCGAACTTCAACAGGCCAAGGTAGGCGTTGTAGTCGTGCGGGGCGGATACGGTGTCGATGATCAGGTCGAAGCGGCGCGCGAGTTTCTTGAACGTGGCCGGGTCGCGGGTCGCCTCGAAGTCGTGCGCGCCCAGTTCCAGCGCTGCCTCGCGCTTGGATTCGGACGTGCTGAGCACGGTCACCTTGGCGCCCATCGCCGCCGCCAGCTTGACCGCCATGTGGCCCAGTCCGCCCAGGCCCACCACCGCCACCTCGTGGCCCGCGCGGACCCCAAACTGGCGCAGCGGCGAATAGGTGGTGATGCCGGCGCACAACAGCGGCGCGGCCCGGTCCAGCGGCAAGGCGTCCGGGATGTCCAGGACGAAATCCTGACTGACGGTGATACGGGTGGAGTAACCGCCGTAGGTGGGCGTACCGTCATCGCGCTCGCGGGAGTTGTAGGTGCCGGTCATGCCCTCGACGCAGTACTGCTCCTCCCCCGCCTCGCACTGCGCGCAGTGGCGGCAGGAGTCGACAAAACAGCCCACTCCCACCGCATCGCCGACCTTGAAGCGTTCCACGCCCTCGCCCACCTGGGCGACCCGGCCGACGATCTCGTGGCCGGGCACCATCGGGAAGATGCCGTTGCCGCCCCACTGCGCCCGCACCTGATGCAGGTCGGAGTGGCAGACGCCGCAATACAGGATGTCGATGAGAACCTCGCCGGCACGCGGCGCTCGGCGCTCGATGGTGAAGGGCGCCAGCGGCGACTGGCCGTCGGGGGCGGCGTAGGCGGGGGTCTTGAGCATGGGAATTCCGGGTCACGACGGGGGATGGCCAGTGTAAACCCGGACTCCCGTGCCCTCGGCAGTGGCGCCTGCGCTACCCTTCCTGCAGCAAGCACGCTTGCCCGACCATTTCTGCCCCGCACGGAGTACTGCAATGCCTTCCTTCGACGTCATCTCCGAAGTCGACAGCCACGAGCTCACCAACGCGGTCGACCAGGCCAGCCGCGAGCTGACCACTCGCTTCGACTTCAAGGGCGTGGACGCCAGTTTCAGCCTGGAGGACGAGGTGATCTCGATGTCGGCACCCAGCGACTTCCAGCTGCAGCAGATGACCGACATCCTGCGCGCGCGGCTGATCGCCCGCGGCATCGACGCGCGCTGCCTGGATTTTGGCGATATCGAGACCAACCTGGCCGGCGCGCGGCAGAAGATCAGCGTCAAGCAGGGCATCGAGCGCGAGCTGGCCAAGAAGATCCAGGCCGCGCTGAAGGAGTCCAAGATCAAGGTCGACAGTCAGATCAACGGCGACAAGCTGCGCGTCAACGGCAAGAAGCGCGATGACCTGCAGGCCGCGATGGCACTGCTGAAAGGCGGCGAGTTCGAACGCCCGTTGCAGTTCGATAACTTCCGCGACTGAGCCAGTGGGCACCGACGACCCGATCGCCGCGACCCGTCGCTGGCTGCAGCGCGCGGTGATCGGCCTGAACCTGTGCCCCTTCGCCAAGGCGGTGCAGGTGAAGGACCAGATCCGCTATGTAGTCAGCGACGCGGACACGCCCGATGCACTGCTGGCCGACCTGGCCGACGAGCTGTTGTGGCTGCATGAGGCGGATCCGGAGGTGGTCGATACGACCCTGCTGATCCACCCCCGGGTGCTCGCCGATTTTGCGGACTACAACGATTTCCTCGACCAGGTGGACGCCGCGATCGATGCGCTCGGACTTGAGGGCGAGTTACAGGTGGCGAGCTTCCACCCCGACTACCGGTTCGCCGGCAGCGACTTCGACGACGTCGCAAACTGCACCAACCGCTCGCCCTACCCGATGCTGCACCTGCTGCGCGAGGAGAGCATCGACCGCGCGGTGGAGGCATTCCCGGACCCGGAGGAGATCGTCGAGCGCAATATCGCCAGCCTGGAGCGGCTCGGGCTGCAGGGCTATCGGCGCCTTCTGGACGAGTAGCGCGTCTCTGCGGTCCGGTGCGTGGTTGAAGAACCGTGCGACCTCGCGGTCGCACGGAGCCCCCAATCAACTGGCCGGTGGTGGATTGGTCTTGTTCGCCTCGGCGCCCTTGCGCAGCGCTTTCTCCACGGCCTTGGCCGCGGCCGGTGTGCCCTTCCATTCCTTGTACTGAGCGTCCAGCTGCGCACGTTCCTCGGTGCTGAACAAGGACCGCGCCATCTTGAACATCGTGTCCTCTTCCTCGGTGGCGTGGTGGTCGACGAACTCGCCCAACACCTTGGCCCGACCGGCGAACTCGGTCGTGGTCGGCGAGGCGGCTTCCAGGTCGGGCAGCACGCGCAACTCCACGGCCCGGTGCTCGGCGACGGCTTCGGCGTGGGTCTTGCGCCCATCGCGGTCGGCGCGCTTCTTGAACTCGGGATAGAAAACTTCTTCCTCCCACACCGCATGTGGAATCAGGCCCTGCTTGATCTTTTCAAGCAGTTCCGTGCGTCCTTTCTCGGCGCGCTCGGTGGTGTCTTCCATCTTCTTGAACAGGTCGCGCAGATGGTCGTGTTCTTCCTTCAGGGTCTTGAGGATGTCGTCTGCCATGTGAGTCTCCGCAATGGTTGGGGTGATAGATCGGACTGATGGGTCACGGCGCGGGCGGGCCCGCCAACACTGGAACGCCTCCGGTGAAATGGTGGTGACGCGAGGTCAGCCGCCAATGCGCATTGACACAGTCATACGGGAACGCCGGGCTTCACTGCCGCTGGCGAATCCTTGCCACCCGGGACGCGCAGGTAATCAATGAGGTCGCGCTTCTCGGGCTTGGAGTCGTTTAGTACAACGGTGATCTCACCGGTAACCTCCAGGATCGCCAGCTCGACCTGCGACAGCGCTCGCGCCCCGTTCTGGCGCAGGATCGCGTAGAGCTCGCGCCGCGTGGTGCGCTCGCGTTTCAGGGTGGCCAGATCGATCTCGCCGTCCTGGACCAGCACGCAGGGGCGTGATTCGAGATAGTCGCGGAATTTCCGCGAATGGTTGGCCGACTTTTCGATGACAATCGTCAGGCCGGTCACGCCAACAAGCACCATCGCGGCGTAGCCGATGGATATCTCGGGATAGAGCATCACGTCGCCTGCCGCGGAGCCCAGTGCCACCATCAGCAACTGCTGCATCGGGCTGAGGTTCTGCTGGCCGCGCTTGCCAAGAATGTGGACAACCAGCAGCAACAGCGCCAGCAACATCAGGATGCGGAGTGCGATTTCGGCGTAGAAAAGCGGGGGATACGGGCCAACCAGTAGACGGCCCCACTCCAGCGGCGTTACGTCATTACCCACCGGGCTGTTCCTCCACGGATGCCGGATCAGTTCCGGCGGTCAGTGCGCTTCAGTCTTTTGAACCACCACCCTTATTGCCGCCGCCGTCCTGCTTGTTGACCGTGGCCCAAGCGATGCGTTCAGCCTGGCGCTTCTGCTTGTCGGTATAGCTGGACTTGTCTCCGCGGGGCATCTTGGACACCTCGTGTTGATGTGCAAAAAGCCCCCCGCCCGAAAGCGGGGAGCCGGGTTACCAGCTCACTGGAGATCAGCGGCCATCGCGATCGAAGTCGCCCGGCAGGGCGCGCTCGACGTTGTGCCACGCATCGCGGACGGCGTGCTTGGCCTCGTTCCAGCCCATGCGGGACGTCGACTTGGCGTTGTCCCAGCGGTTGCCCAACTCGGCCTCAAGGTTGTCGTCCCACTCGCGGTTCGGGTGCGCGCTGCGCGCCTGGGTGCCGTAACGATAGGCCGGGCGGTAATCGTTGTCGTAGTCGTACTCGGGCTTGTAGTACACAGCGTTCTTGTACTGGTCGCGGTAGTAGTTGTCGGTCGCGCCGTAGGTGCGGTAGGTACGGTCGCTGCGATCAAATGCATCGCGGGTCGCGTCCTTGGCCTCTTCCCAGGACAGGCGCGACTTGGCCTTGGCCTTTTCCCAGCCGCTGCGGATGTCCTGCTCCAGCGAGTCGTCCCACTGACGATCGGCGTACTGGCTGCGCACAGTGTTGCCGTACTCGTAGGCCGGCGCGTAGTCGTCGTCGTAGTTGTACTGCGGGTTGGCGTACGGGCGGTTGCTGTATTCGTTTCGCCAGTAATCGTGTTCACCGGTCGGGTCGATACTTTCGGCGACGCTCTTGCCGGCGCTCGCGCCAGCCAGCGTGCCCACGGCCCCGCCGACCAGCATGCCGATCGGGCCGAACAGGGCGCCGATGCCGGCACCTGCCGCCGCGCCGCCAACGCCGCCGACGCCAACGCCCACCGGGTGCGCGCCGGGTGTCTTTGTAAGCGGATCGCGGTTCATGTCACGGGATTCGTTGGGGTCCTTCGTCATCGTGATGTCCTCGTTGGGGAAGCCGCAGCAGTGCGGCTGTGCTGTCGAAATTGACAGCGACCGCGTCGTTACCGCGTGCAAGAAATGTCACGATCATGCGAAGCGTTCACGAAAAGTCGGAGGACTGCGAGCTGTTCGGCGTGACCTATCTGTCGGATGTGGAACGCAGCAATTCGCAGGTCAACCACCACGAGCCGTGTACCTACAACCAGCTGAAAACCTTCATCGATGCGGTGAAGGCCTACACCGGCAAATCCCAGGTGGATATCGTTGCCCACTCGCTCGGCTCGTCGATGGCGTCGGTGTTGGCCATTTCCGATCGCTGGCCAACGCCGGGATCATCGTCCGCAACATGCTGACCACCACGTGCACCGGAGCCTGCAGCAACGGGTGCGTCGGCGCGCACGGCCCGGCCAGCGCGCTGTAACCGCAGTGTCTACAGCGCGCTAACGGCCTCTGCGCAAGGGTGGGAGTCCACCCGATCATGGAGATGCCGATGAGCCGCCTGCCCAATGACGATCGCAAGGACCCGCCGTTACCGGGCACTGGCCCGGACGCGCCGATCACGGAGCCCGGCAGCAAGCAGGAAGTCCCGGTGACCGAGCCGGATCAAAAACAACATGACAGCGACAACCAGGACGAGGCGTTGGAGGAGACTTTTCCGGCCAGTGATCCGGTGTCACCGTTCATCTCCGCCACCCGTTTGATATCGCGCAGCTAGGCCAACGACGGCTCTTCGCGCGTTAGCTCCACTGGCTTGTACGGCCCGGTGGAAGTCGGTCTGCTTGCCTTGGGGGACGTCGATGCCCCAGCACTCGACTACACGTGTTGCGCCGTATTCGAGGATCGCCGCATCGGCCAGATTGGCGTGCTTGATGAACGCGTCTTTTTTCGTCGTCGGTACCGCCAGGACGAATCCACTGATGTAAGCCATCTGCGCTCTCCGGCAACGTCCGTGGACAATCCGCGGATCGAACCCGCAGGGTGCAACGCATTGAATTAAGCGGCGATCAAGAATCCGTGAAGAAGCGCTGGCGGTGACCGTCGCGGCCTTACGGAAAGCGAACACATCCTGCGTGCACCTGCCCTAGGATGCGTTTCTCAATTCGATGGATCGAAACGCGATGATGATGAACAGGAAGCGCATCACGGCGGGCGTGCTGGCGGCTCTTTTCTCCCTACCTTGTGTCGCCGCGACGCAGACCAGCACAGGGCCACGTGCCTCCGCCGGCACGAGTGCACCCGCGCAGCCGGCGGCGGGAATCATCAACCTGGATTCCGTCGCCGTGACCGGCCCGCAGCCCGGACCGGGGCTGTGGCGCGTTTCGAAGGGTGAGCACGACCTGTGGATCCTGGGAACGCTGTCGCCACTCCCCGAGGGCATTACCTGGAATGCCGACTCGGTAGTGGACCTGGTCGGCCAGTCGCAGGAGGTGCTGTGGCGGCCTCACTTCGTGGTCGACGCCGACGTCGGCTTCTTCCGCAAGCTGTCGCTGGGCTACGGCATGCTCAAGGCGGAGAAAAATCCGGACGGCGCCAAGCTGGAGGACGTGCTTTCCCCGCAACTGTATGCCCGCTGGACGACTGCCAGACAGCGCTACCTGCCGCGCGATCGCGGGATCGAGCGCAAGCGTCCGATGGTTGCTGCGCAGGAGCTCTTCAGCGCCGCCATCCGCGAGGCAGGCCTCGGCTCCCCGAAAATCGTCAGCCCGCCGATCCGTGCGGTGATCCAGGCCGAATCGATCAAGGAGACGACGCCAAAGGTGACCGTGAAAATCGAGGATCCGGCGGGCGCGATCAAGGACGTCCGCCGCATGTCGCTGAATGATTCCAACTGCCTGGAAGCGACACTGGACGCGATCGACCAGCTGCTGCCGCGCATGATCACCAACGCCAACGCGTGGGCCACCGGTGACCTGGCGCAGATCAATTTCGACCAGCTCGCCCGGCGCAACAACACCTGCGCGGACGTGTTCTCCAACGCGGAGTTCTCGCGCAAGTGGGGCATTCCGGACATCCGCGCCAGCGTGCGCAATGAATGGCTGCGGGTGGCCGAAGCGTCGCTGGCGGAAAACGCAACCACCTTTGCCGTGCTGCCGCTGGAAGACCTCGTGGCACCGGACGGTTACGTGGCCCGGTTGCGAGCGCTGGGTTACGAGATCGACGCTCCCTGATCCGGTTGACCGGCCGTCGCCGACCTGGCTATTCCGTGTCGACGGCCTGCTTCACCCGCTCGACGAGCGCGCGCCGCGCGGCGACCAACTCGTTGGATGTCGCCTTGGGCCACGCCGCCACCTGTGCCATGACCAGCTCGCGCGCCGGATCGACGTACACCATCTGACCGAAGATGCCGACCGCCGCGTAGCTGCCGTCGGTATCGGTCCACCACAGGTAGCCGTAGCCGCGCTCGGGCGCGTCGGTGCTGGCCTGCTCGCTGGTTCCACCGCGCAGCCAGGCCTCGGCGATCACCGGCTCGCCATCGATGCGGCCACCCTCGAGCATGAACTGGCCCAGCCGCACGTAGTCGCCCAGCGTTGCCGACAGGCCGCTGCCGCCGGTGTTGCTGCCATCGCATTCATCGCGGATCCAGAACGCGTCGGTTGCCATGCCATACGGCTTCCAGATCGTGTCCGAGAGGTAGCTCGCAAGCGGGCGGCGCGTCGCGCGCTCGACCACGATACCGAGCAGATCGGTCTCGGCGGTGTTGTAATTCCAGTGGCTGCCGGCCGGCCATTGCCGCGGGAGCCGGCTCAGATAGGAGAGCACGTGAGCCTTCCTGTCGACACACGCGCCGCGGTACATCTGGGCCACGTCCGACTGGTCATCCGCGTAGTCCTCGTTCCACTGCACGCCCGAAGTCATCGTCAACAGCTGCTGCACCGTGACGTCGGCATAGGCGCTGTCGGCGAGTTCGGGGATGTAGGTGACGAGCGTGTCGTCCAGGCTGGCGATGTGTCCCTGCTGCAGCGCGATACCGAGCAGGACCGAGGTGACCGACTTGGCGACCGAGAAAGACTCCCAGCGCTGGTCCGGGCGGAAGTCGAGCGCGTATTGCTGCACGCGGACCCGACCCTTGTGCAGGACCATGACGCCGGCGACGTGGTGCTCGGCCATGTAGCGGTCCAGCCACTTGGCATCGCCGGCCGCGCCCAGGATCAGGGGTTCGCCCTCGGGCAACTCGCGGATGTGCGAGCCACTTTCCGCGCGGTCGCTGGGAAAGCGCGCGCCCATGTCCCGGAATTCCGCCTCGCGCTGCGCCTGGGACCAGAACAGCACCGCTTCCCGCTGCTCCCCGATGGTCGGCGTGGTTGTCTGGCGGGCGGCGCCCGGCCACGACGCCACCAGGCAAAGGGCGAAAACGAGGAGGCGTGCGGCAAGGTTGAAATGCATGGCGGCGAGCGGCTAGAGCGGGCGGAGCGGCCATTCTACTGATGCCCCGCGCCCACCCGCCTACCCTGCCCTTGCCGGTAGCTGTCCGCCGCCGGCGTTACGCTTGGCTTGCAGGCAGCAGCTCACGGGCGCCGCATTGTCGGTACGCCGCTCGCGCCGCACCCCCTCTTCAATCCAAGGAAATGCCATGACCCCCGAGCCCAAAAAGCTTCAGATCGACATCGTCTCCGACGTGATGTGCCCCTGGTGCGTCATCGGCTACAAGCAGCTCGCGAGGGCACTGGAGGCCACCGCCACGCCGCATGAGATCCGCTGGCACCCGTTTGAGCTGAATCCGGAAACGCCCGCCGAGGGCCAGAACATGCGTGAGCATCTTGCCGAAAAATATGGCTCGACCACCGAGCAGTCGAACGCCAACCGCAACGCCATCACCAAGGCAGGCGCCGAGCTGGGCTTCGAGTTCCAGTTCACCGACGACATGCGGATTCACAACACCTTCAACGTGCACCAGCTCATGCACTGGGCGGATCAGCAAGGCCGCAAGCACGATCTGGAGATGGCGTTTTTTACCGCCCACTTCACTGACGGCCGCAACCTGTCCGACGACGCCGTGCTGGCGGATGTCGCGGCGGTAATCGGGCTGGATCGCGACGAAGCGCTGGCCGTGCTCGCCGACCAGCGCTTTGCCGCCGACGTGCGCGAGGCAGAGCGGTTTTGGACCAGCCAGGGTATCCGCGGTGTGCCCGCGGTGATCTTCAATCAGCGCCACCTGGTCAGCGGTGCGCAGGGCGTGGACACCTTCGTCGACATCCTCAGGCAGCTGGCGGCGATGCCTGATGAGGGTGTGCCATCCAGTTGAACGACCGGAATAAAAAAGGGCGACCCGTAGTCGCCCTTTTTTTACTGCATTGCCGGCCTCAAACCCCCAGCGGGTTCGGCTTCTCCGCGTCGATCTTGTAGGTCTTGATCGCGCGCGCGACGTCCTTGGCGGTCATCTTGCCGTCCTCCGCCAGCGCCGCGATGGCGGCGTGGGCGACGTAGTAGCGGTCGACCTCGAAGTGGCGGCGCAGGTTGGCGCGGGTGTCGCTGCGGCCGAAGCCATCGGTGCCCAACACGCTGTAGGTCATTGGCACGTACGCGCGGACCTGCTCGGCGTAGCTGCGGATGTAGTCGGTGGCGGCGATCGCCGGACCCGCGCGACCTTCCAGCAACGCGGTGATGTGCGCCTTGCGCGGCTTCTTGGCTTCCGGGTGGAAGCGGTTGTAGCGCTCCACGTCGGCACCATCGCGGGCCAGTTCGTTGAAGCTGGGGCAGGACCAGATGTCGGCAACCACGCCGAAATCCTTCTCCAGCAACTCGGCCGCGGCGATGACCTCGCGCAGGATGGTGCCGCTGCCCATCAGCTGCACACGCAGCTCGCCGTTCTTGGGCTTGCCGGCGTCCTTGAACAGGTACATACCCTTGATGATCCCCTCGGCGCTGCCCTCGGGCATGTCGGGGTGGGCGTAGTTCTCGTTCATCAGGGTGACGTAGAAGTACTCGTCGCGCTGCTCGGCCAGCATGCGCTGCATGCCGTGCTGGATGATGGTCACCACTTCGTAGCTGAAGGTCGGGTCGTAGCTGCGGCAGTTCGGGATCAGCCCCGCCTGGACCATGCTGTGGCCGTCCTCGTGCTGCAGGCCTTCGCCATTCAGCGTGGTGCGGCCGGCGGTGGCGCCCAGCAGGAAGCCGCGCGCGCGCATGTCGCCGGCCTGCCAGGCCGCATCGCCGACCCGCTGGAAGCCGAACATCGAGTAGTAGATGTAGAACGGCATCAGGGCGAAGTCGTTGGTGCTGTAGCTGGTCGCGCACGCCAGCCATGACGCGAACGCACCAGCCTCGGTGATGCCCTCCTGCAGCACCTGCCCGGCGGTGTCCTCGCGGTAGTACATCAGCTGGTCGCGGTCGACCGGCTTGTACTTCTGGCCGAACGGCGCATAGATGCCGATCTGGCGGAACAACCCTTCCATGCCGAAGGTACGCGCCTCGTCGGCCACGATCGGCACCAGGCGCGGGCCGGTCACCTTGTCGCGCAGGGCGATATTGAGCATCTGCACGAAGGCCATCGTGGTGCTGATCTCGCGCTCGCCGGTGGACTTGAGCAGGCGCTCGAAGTTGGCCAAGGGCGGGACTTCCAACTCCTGGCTGGCCTTGCGGCGGCGCTGCGGCAGGAAGCCACCGAGGGCCTTGCGGCGCTCCAGCATGTACTCGATTTCCGGCGAGTCCTTGCCGGGGTGGTAGAACGGCACCTTGCCGTCCTTGAGCTGGGCGTCGCTGATGGGGATGTTGAAGCGGTCGCGGAACGCGCGCACGTCATCGTCGTCCATCTTCTTGGTGCCGTGGGCCGGGTTGAGCGACTCGCCGGCCACGCCCATGCCGTAGCCCTTGACCGTCTTGGCCAGGATCACCGTGGGCATGCCCTTGGTGTTCACCGCCTCGTGGTAGCTGGCGTAGACCTTGTGCGGGTCGTGGCCGCCGCGATTCAGGCGCCAGATGTCCTCGTCGCTGAGGTTGGCGACCAGCTGCGCGGTCTCCGGATACTTGCCGAAGAAATGTTCGCGGGTATAAGCGCCGCCGAAAGCCTTGCAGTTCTGGTACTCGCCATCGACGGTTTCCATCATCAGCTGGCGCAGCTTGCCGGAGGTGTCGCGGGCCAAGAGCGGATCCCAGTAGCTGCCCCAGATGTTCTTGATCACGTTCCAGCCGGCGCCGCGGAACTGGCCTTCCAGCTCCTGGATGATCTTGCCGTTGCCGCGCACCGGTCCGTCCAAGCGCTGCAGGTTGCAGTTGACCACGAACACCAGGTTGTCCAGCCCTTCCCGGCCGGCGACCGAGATCGCACCCAAGGATTCGGGCTCGTCGGTCTCGCCATCGCCGAGGAAGCACCAGACCTTGCGGTCGGTCTTGGGCATCAGCCCGCGGCCTTCCAGGTACTTGAAGTTGCGCGCCTGGTAGATCGCGCTGATCGGGCCCAGACCCATCGACACGGTCGGGGTCTGCCAGTAGTCCGGCATCAGCCACGGATGCGGGTAGGAGCTGATGCCGCGGCCATCGACTTCCATTCGGAAGTTGTCGAGCTGGTCTTCAGTAAAACGCCCTTCCAGGAACGAGCGCGCGTAGATGCCCGGCGAGCCGTGGCCCTGGATGAACAGCAGGTCGCCCGGATGGTCCCCCGAGGGCGCGCGCCAGAAATGGTTGAAGCCGACGTCGTACAGGGTCGCCGAGGAGCCGAAGGTGGCGATATGGCCACCCAGGTCGCCCGGCTTGCGGTTGGCGCGCACCACCATCGCCATCGCGTTCCAGCGGATGATCGAACGGATCTTCCACTCCAGCGCGTGGTCGCCGGGGCTCTTGGCCTCCAGCTGGGTGGGAATGGTGTTGATGTATTCGGTGGTCGGCTCGAACGGCAGGTGGGTACCGGCACGCCGCGAAACCTCGACCATGCGCTCAAGCAGCTGGTGCGCGCGCTCAGGACCATCGCGCTGGATGACCGCCTCGACCGACTCGACCCACTCGCGGGTTTCGGTCGGATCCGGGTCGTTCTGCATCATCTCGTTGAGCGGGCTTTCATAGGTATGGGTCATGCGCCTCGCGGCCCCGTGGCCACGCCTCATCATCAGGTGGGATCTATGCGGGTGATTCTAACGCGCGAGGGCAATCCGCGGCTGTTGGCGCTTGCCGGCTGGCGTGACCAGGTGCGCAGGTGTTCATTACCGACGGCGCGATGATGCTTCTCCTGATCCACGCGCGCCGTCTGGCCGGACAGGCTGGTGTTCATGACCACGACTCATGCCGCATCCTTCGAACGCGCCGCCCCGCCTCCGGGTGCGTCCGCGCGCTTGGCGCGGCTGCGCCGGATCAGGATCGCGACTGCTCGAGGCGAGCCGCATTTCGCCGACTGGCCCCTCGCAGCCGAAGCGTGCCGGGTCATGTCCGCGCCCGCGCAATGGCAACGCTCGCAGCTGATCGCCTGGGTCTTGATGCCCGACTGCTGGCAGGGGCTGGTGGCGCTCGGCGGTTTTGACGATCTTGGCGCCTGTGTGGGGCGGCTGAAGCTGCGCAGCGGGCGGGTGCTGGCCGCGCGCCATCCGGACCTGGGCGGGTTGTGGGCAAGCGACTTTCACGCAGCTCGGGTGGACGATGAACTCGACGCCGCACGCCGTCTGGTGATGACGCCCGTGCGCACCGGACTCGTGCCGCGCATTGGCGATTACCCGTTCTGGGACGCGCGCTGGTTGAACGACAAGGGCCGTGCCGCTCCGTCCACCGGAGCGGTGGCGACCACCAGCCAGTTGTTGAACGGCGTGTTGCCATACAGCGGCGTGAAACTGGAGGCCAGCCCTGCGTCGTCGAAGCGGCGGCGCAGCGCGTCCGGGTCCGGGTAAGAGCGCGGCCCGGCATTCATCCAGCCGATCGCGCGAGAAAACACATCCACCCCGCGGGTGATGCGGGCGCGGGGGCTGCCGTCATCCAGTCCTGTACGGATCACCAGGCGTGCGCCGGGGACGAGCATGGCGAGCGCGGCATCCAGGGTGCGCTGCTGGGCGTCGGGCGGAAGAAACTGCAGCACGTCCAGAATCGCCACGCTGCCCTGATGGAGCGGCAATGCGGCGGCCAGGTCCAGGCATTCGAAAGCCGCGTCGTGCAGGTTCCGCCGAGCCGCGGCCCGGGTGGCGCGCTGGATCTTGCCGGCATCGTTGTCGACGCCGCGGTACGCCAGCGCGATGCTGTCGGCGCGCAAGGCGTGGGCGAGCAGGCCCAGTCCGCACCCCAGATCCAGCAAGGGTTGGGTGCTGCCGCGCAAGGCTGCACAGACGCCCGGATACAAAGGGTCGCTGCGCAGTTTGGCCAGGCTGTAGTGGTAGTCCCAGTGCTGGCGGAAACCTCGCTCAGGGGCAAACGCAACGGCGATCGCGCGCGCCTGGTCAGCCGACAGCGGCGCGCCGGAGGACGCCATCAGCGCGAAGCGGTTCCATCCAGCATCCGCGCCACGACCGGTAACGCGGCATCGGCCCAGAGCGCGTACATCGCCTGCGACGGATGCAGCCCGTCATCGACCAGCATGGCCACCTCACCGCCGCGCTCGCGGCTGACCGGCGTGATATCGACAAAGGCGACGCCGTGGCGGGCGCACAGCGTCGCAGCCGCGCCGTTGTATTGGTCGATCTCGGCGGCAATCTGTTCCGCATCGCGGCCCTGGGCAGTGGCGAAAGCCGTCACACCCCAGTCGGGAATCGACAGCACCAGTACCCGCTCGGGGCGCGCGCCCGCCAACGCGATGGCACGTTTGAGCAATGCGTGAAACTCGCCGCGGTAGTCGGCGACGCTGCGCCCGCGGTACTGGTTGTTGACCCCGATCAGCAGCGAGACGAGATCCCAGTGCCCCAGCGGCTCGGCGATGTCCATCGCGGTGGACAGCTCGTCGGTGGTCCAGCCGGTGGCGGCGATGACCCGCGGCGGTGTCACGGCGATGCCGTCCCGGGCCAGCCGGTCGGCCAGCAATTCCGGCCAACGCTCCGCGCCTCCGACGCCCTCTCCGATGGTGTAGCTGTCGCCCAGGGCGAGCCAATTCACCGCGGTCGAGGTCGGCGCTGCCACTCAGGCCACCGCCACCCGTGACTGAGTCTGGGCGACTGCTGCGGTCTTCACCGCGCGACCGCGCTCGGCGGACCGGTCCAGCACTCTGTCGATGCGTCGGAACACTTCAGCGAGCTCGGCCGGCTCCGGTAACAGGGTGATCCGGAAGTGGTTCCGGTACGACACGTTGAAGCTGGAACCCGGCACGACCAGCACGTCTTCGGTTTCCAGCAGCTCCAACGCGAAAGCGTGGTCGTCGAAACCGACGGCGGCCGGGCCGACCACGGCCGGGAACGCGAACATCGAGCCACCCGGCGCCACCAGTTGCATGTGCGCGCTGGCGGCGACGCCCTCGATCACCGCTTGTCGCGCGGCATGCAGGCGACCGCCCGGGGCGCACAGCGCGGAGATCGTGTCCGCGCCATGCAGCGCAGCACGGATCGCCAACTGGCCGGGGACGTTGGAGCACAAGCGCAGCGCACCCAGCAGGTCCATGGCGTGGTGGAAATCGGCGGTGCGCGCGCGATCGCCCGCCAGCACCGCCCAACCCACCCGCCACCCGCAGGCGCGGTGGACCTTGGAGAGCCCACCGAACGACAGGCACGGCACGTCCCCGGCCAAGGGGGCCAGCGGCTGGAAGGTCGCCCCGTCGTACAGGATCGAGTCGTAGATCTCGTCGCACATCAGCAGCAGCCCGTGGCGGGCGGCGATGTCGACAATCTGCTCCAGCAGCGCACGCGGATAGGTCGCGCCGGTCGGATTGTTCGGGTTGATCAGCACGATCGCGCGGGTGCGCGGTGAGATCAGCGCCTCGATCTCGGTCGGATCGGGCATGAACGCGTTTTCCGGCGCGCAGTTGTAATACACCGGGCGGCCGTCATTGAGGATCGTGGAGGCCGACCACAGCGGGTAGTCCGGCGACGGCAGCAGCACCTCGTCGCCCGGATTGAGCAGCGCGCGCAGGGACAGGTCGATCAGCTCGCTGACGCCGTTGCCGACGAAGACCTCATCGGCCGTCACCCCGTTGCCGCGATCGCGATGAAACTCGGCGATCGCCTCGCGCGCGGCAGGCAGGCCCTGCTGGTGGGTATAGGGGTCGGTCCCGGAAATGCCCTCGGTGATTGCACGCTGCAGGTGCTCGGGCGCGCGGAATCCAAACGCGCCCGGGTTGCCGATATTGAGCTTGATCAGCGTCCGGCCCTGGCTTTCCAGATCGCGCGCGCGGCGGGCGAGCTCGCCCCGGATCTCGTAACGCACTTCGGACAGGCGGGCACGGGTCTGCAGACGGTTTGACGACATTCTGATAGGAAGCAGCGACGTAGGGGCCTCCAGCGTATCCGATTCGCCGCCCGCGAACAGCGTTCCGCCTGCGGGAATCGCCGCGTCGCTATGTAGAATCGCGCCATGGACCCGCGCCCTCCTCGTGCATGAACGATAACCACGCCCTGCAGGCGATCGGCTGGCCGCTGGACGATCACGGCCGGCCCGCCTTCGCAGCGTGGCGAGAGATGCTGGCGGACTTTCCGACCGCCTACCCCGCCCGGGTCGTGGAACAGCACCGCACCGGCTACGTGGTTGCGGTCGGGCCGGAAGAAGGCATGGCCGTCGAATCGCCGCCGCACTGGCAGCGCGCACCGAGTTACCGGAAAGGCGCCACCCCGACCGAGCAGCGCGCCGGCGTCGGCGACTGGGTGCTGGTGGAGCCGGCGCCCGAGGACGCCATCGTCACCAAGGACCAGATCGTCGCCCTGCTGCCCCGGCGTACCGCGATCAAGCGTGGCGCGGCCGGCGAGCACTACAAGCAGCAGTTGATCGCGGCCAACGTGGACACGGTGTTTGTGGTGTGCGGGCTGGACTCGGACTTCAACCCGCGCCGGATCGAACGCTACCTGTTGCTGGTCAGCGGCAGCGGCGCCGTCCCCGTGGTGGTGCTGACCAAGCTCGACCAGGCCGATGACGTGCCCGGCTCGCTGGAAGCCCTGATCGACCTCGCCGCGCAGGACGTGCCCGTGCGCGCAGTCAACGCGCTGGACCCCGACAGCGTCGCCAGCCTCAACCCGTGGCTGCGGCCGGGTACCACCGCCGTGCTGGTAGGAAGCTCCGGCGCGGGCAAATCCACCCTGACCAACACCCTGGTCGGCAGCGAACGCATGAAAACCGGCGCGGTGCGCGAGAGCGACGAGCGCGGCCGCCACACCACCACCCATCGCGCGCTGATCCCGCTGGAAAGTGGCGCCTGCCTGATCGACACCCCCGGCATGCGCGAACTCAAACCGACCGGCGAAGAGGATGTGGCCGAGAACTTCAGCGACATCGATGCGCTGGGCGCGAATTGCCGCTTCCGCGACTGCCGCCACGCCAGCGAACCGGACTGCGCGATCCGTGCCGCGATCGAGGACGGCAAGCTGGATCCGCGCCGTTTCGCCAACTACGTGAAGTTGCAGGAAGAAGTCGCCGGCGCCGCCGACAAGCTTGCCGAGCGCCAGACCCAGCACGCCGCCCCGGCAACCAACGGAGCCGCCGCGCCACCGCTGTCCGCGCGCCCGGCGCGCAAGCCGGTGGAAAAGGCACCCGGCAAACCGTCGCGGCAACGCCCCCGGATCGACGATGACTACGGCGAGGACTGAGCCCGACATCGTCCATCACGCCGCGCTGGACGCGCGCATGGTCCAGGCCGCACGCGGGATCAAGGTACTAACGCTGGCGAGCTGGCCGGCCAAGCACGGCGCGACCTTCCTCGCCGACCATGCCCGCGGGGTGACGCGGTTGCCGCATGTGGAGTACCCGCAGCACGACTTCAGCCAAGCGCGCGCCGAGCTGGCCGCGATTGCCCGCGAGGCGGATGCCAGCCACCCGTTGGGCCAGTATCTGATCGACGCGACCGCGAGCTGGGACACCGCTGGCCGCCTGTGCGAGGCCTTGGGCACGAGTGCGGTCAGTGACCTTTCGCAACAGCTCTACGGCAGCGTGGACGCCCCGCTGCCCGGCAACGGTCCCAGCGCGCGTGTGGCGGCGCAACACTTCATCGAGATCGCCGACCAGTTCGACCATGAGCTGGCCTCTCCGGCCGAGCAGGTCGAGATCTCCGCCACCGCCTTGCAATTGCAACTGCAGCGCGATCTGGACGACTACTTCAACGAACGCATGATCGAGGTCGTGCTGGACCCGGACCTGATCGCCAAGGCCGCGGCCGGTGCGACCCGGATCCGACTGCGCACCAGCGCCGCCTTCACCGACTACGACCGCCAGCAGCTGCTGCAGCACGAAGCCTTCGTCCACTCGCTCAGCGCCCTCAACGGACGCGAACAACCGGTGCTGGGCAGCCTGGCGCTGGCGTCACCGCGCGCGACCGCCACCCAGGAAGGCATGGCGACCTTTGCCGAACAGATCACCGGCAACATCGACATCGCCCGCATGAAACGCCTGAGCCTGCGCATCGAGGCGATCGCCTGCGCCCTGGACGGCGCGGATTTCATCGAAGTGTTCCGCCTGTTCCTCGACGCCGGCCAGAGCCCGCACGAAGGCTTTGCCTCCGCCCAGCGCGTCTTCCGCGGCGTGCCGACCACCGGTGGCCACGCCTTCACCAAGGACACGGTCTACCTGCGCGGCCTGATCGGCGTGCACACCTTCTTCCGCTGGGCATTGCGCCGGCAGCAACTGCGCCTGTGCCGTTGGCTGTTCGCCGGCAAGATGACCCTGGGTGACGTGCAAAGGCTGGCGCCGATGTTCGAGTCCGGCGTGCTGGTGCCACCGCGCTGGTTACCCAGCTGGGTTGCGCGGGCGAATGGCCTGGGTGGAATGCTCGCGTTCTCGCTGTTTGCCAACCAGATCCGGCTGGATACGATTGACGATACGGATTTTGCGGATATCTGAAGCGATCGAAAACGCGCTGTCGCTGGATCGGGAGGACGCCAAATAATGGGTTGCGAGTGCGGCAGCTCTCACATTCAAGCGGTCCGATCTGCGTTCATAACGGCCGGGACTTTTCCGGCACGGTGGGGAGCCGGTTGCCTACTTCAAACTCCGTCACCTCGCTGCGCAGCGTTTCATCGTCACTGCCTGCGTATTCCAGCAACGCTTGGTACTTACCGGGTCCAAGACAGTAGGTACGCCGCACCAGTTCCACATCGACTGACCGCCGAAACACCTGCATAGGCTCAAGCGAGTGCTGCGCAACCCGAGGTGGTGGATCCACGTGCGCGCAGGGTGCAATCTGCGCTCCAGCCCTGAAGACAAGCAAGCTTATGCGCGGCTTCGCGACCGGGTACCCAAGCAGGTTCTCCTCGGGGAATGTAATGACTATCGAGGATGGGTTGTAGAAGGTGACTTCAAAAACCTGTTCGCTGACGGGTGAGGAAGTCCTGTTCGATAACACCGGCGACTGGTCGTCGTTGTGCTCACCTCCCCTGCACGCAGCCAACAGCAAGGCCAGCGTCACGCACGTTGCCCAAATATTCATGGCGCTTCCACTCCACGACTGCACTTTTCTTGAGTTGACCTGTCAAAGACACGGCGTTCCGCACCCGGGCTTTTATATCGCGCTTTTTCGTGTGAGTGCCTGAATTCCGCTGTTCACGCAGGGTTCGAGAATAAAACCGCAGTTCCGTCGAGGTACTGACGACAGTTTGAGAATTTCTGACGAAACATCGAATTCCTAACCTGAGCGGCCCGCCATCAATACCGGAGTCTCGTCCGCATTCTCCGCGTCATCCACCCCCTCCTGGATCTCACCGACAACCGACTTGAACAGGCCGATGAATTCCTCGGCCGCCTTGGATGGCCTGCGGTCCTCCAGGAACACGCAGTCCACGTTGAACCGGATCGGCGGCGCGAATGGACGGAACGCCACGCCGTTGTGGACCGTGGCGCGCGCGGTGAACTCATCCACCACCGTCATTCCGGCGCCGTGGCTGGTGAGCGCGGCAGCGGTGTAGAAGGTCTGGTTGGAGACCACTTCATGGACCTCGACCTTGCGTCGACGCATCTCGCTGGCGAGCGCATCGCCCACCGGACCGCTGGCGGTCATCCCGACCACGTCGCGCCCGTTCAACAGAGTGAGTGATACCGAATCCCCTACATCCGGAAGGTCCCCGCGCTGGAACAGCAGCACCATCTGGGCGGTATTCAGCAGACGTCGCTTCATCCGGGGGTGCAACGGCGGCGCATAGGCGATCGCGATGTCGCAGGTGCGCTCGTACAGCGCTTGGAACAGCTCGTCGTGGTGGAGGGTCTGCACGTCAAACGTCACCTCCGGATGCAGTTGCCGGAAACGTGCGATAGCCAGGGGCGCGACGTGCAGGCCGAGCGACGGCACCACCCCGAGCCGGATGTGGCCGCCACCGATATTCTTGATGTTGCTGATCGTCTTCTGCAGCGACCCCAGGCGTTCGAATATCTCGTTGACCTCGACAAACAGCGCGTGCGCTTCGTCCGTGGCCACCAGCCGCCCCCTAACCAGCGCAAACAGCTTCAGACCGAGCTTGGACTGGGTGTGATGAAGCACCTTGCTGACCGAGGGCTGGGACACGTGCAGCGCCCGGGCGGCGGCGCTGATCGAGCCGGTCGTGTAGACGGCGTGGAAAACTTCAATTTGGCGAAGGCGCATGCCCTGATCTTAGGGCACCGGTCCGAGGGGTGACAAAGCGCCGGCCGCGGATGCGCCGCGGCAGGTCGCTGACCCGGCGCTACTTCGCCAGCAGTGCATCCAGGGCACGCTCCCCGGACCCCATCGCCAGGGTCCAGCCCAGCATTCCGTGGCCGACGTTGACCACCACATCCGGCCGGACACGCCGGATGATCGGCACCGAGCTTGGTGTCATGGGGCGCAGGCCCGCCCAGGTGCTGTCGATCGCGTCGTACTTCGCGGCATCCGGCAATGACTCCCGCGCCATCGCCACCAACCGCTCGGCCCTTTGCGGATCGACGGCGGCGCTGTGGTTGCCGACCTCGGCCAGTCCCGCGACACGCAGCTTGTCGCCGAGCCGGCAGAACACCAGCTTGCGGTCGGTGTCAGTGATGCTGACTGCGGGAGCCAACGCTCCCGGCGCGGCGGTGAACGAGTAGCCCTTGACCGGCATCAGCGGCAGCCGCAAACCATTGCGGCGCGAGAGCGCCACGGCGTCGACGCCGGCGCACGACACCAGCCTGCGCGAGCGCAGCCGGCGCCCGTCGGGCGATGCCAGGATGAACCCGTCCTTTGCCGGGGACGCGTTGGCAACCTCGAAATTGAAGCAGGTCGTCACCCCGTAATCGGCCTGCAGGATCGCCAGCAGGTCGATGCAGAAGCGCAGCGGGTCGCCGACTTCCTCGGCCGGGGAATGGACGACGCCGGCAAGTCCGGTGGCACCGGCAAGCGCCGGCTCCAGCGCGACCGCCTGGCGAGGACTCAGCACACTCTGATCGACGCCGTATTCGCGCTTGACCGCGACCATGGCGGCCGCATCGTCGAGCGCAGCCGGGTCGCGATACAGGTGCATCTTGCCCGGCGCGGTGTGCTGGAAATCGATGTTGTGCTGCCGCAGCAGGGCGTCCATCGCCCCGCGCGACTCTGCCGCCAGCTCGAGCACCTCGAGCGTGTTTTCGCGGAACCTTGCCGGGGTGGCATTGCGCAGGAACGCAATGCCCCAGCGCAGGAAATCCGGGTCCAGCGACCAGCGCATCGACAACGCGCGGTCCCTGCCCAGCGCGATCGACGGCAGCTTGCTCCACAGCGACGGACTGGCCATGGATTCGGTGTAGGCGTAGCTGAGCTGGGCGCCGTTGGCAAAGGACGCCCCCATCGCCGGGCCAGCCGCGCGATCAATGATGCGAACCGAAAGGCCGCGGCGCGCCGCCGCGTAGGCCGTGGCGATGCCGACGACGCCGGCACCGATCACGGTTACATCGACGGGGGCATCGTCCGCGCCGTCACCCGGCCGGGAAGGTTCAAGCGTACTCATCAGTGGACGACCTCTTTACCCACGCCCTCGCGGCGCGGGTCGGCGGCCCATTCCAGCACCCCGTCACGGTAGAAAACACCATGCAGGCCCGAGTCTTCGCCCGACCCGGCGCGGACTGCCATGCCACGCTGCGACAGCGTGTCCAGCAAGGCCGGAGCAAATCGCGACGCCTCGCCGTTGAAACGCCTGCCGCGCGCGACCAGGTTGGGCAGCGCCACGGCGTCCTGCAGCGACATGTCCCAATAGACCAGGCCGACCAGGGTCTTGCCGATGTAGGCCGGGATCGCCGACCCACCCGGCGAGCCCAGCGCCCCGACAAAGCGGCCGTCGCGATCGAGGATGATGACGGGGGTCATGGAGGAGCGCGGACGCTTGCCGCCCTGGATCGCATTGGCGGCATCCGGGTCACTGGCGCTGGACCAGGAGAAATCGGTCAGCTGGTTGTTGAGGAAGAACCCGTCCACCATCCGCCCCGAGCCGAAGAAGGACTCGATCGTGGTGGTCACCGACACCGCATTGCCCCACTGGTCGACGACAACGAAATGGCTGGTGCCGCCGGGCTCCTCGGTCCGATCCGGACCGTGCGAAGCTGCTCCCGGAGGCTGCCCATGCGCGTAAGAAAGTGCTGCGTACTCCCCGATGAGCGCGCGCCGCTGGTCGACGTAGGCCGGCGCCAGCAGACCCTCGACGGGCACCTCGTCAAAGCGCGGGTCGCCGACGTAGTGGTCGCGGTCGGCATACATGATCCGGCTGGCCTCGGCGACCAGGAACCACGACTGCGGGTCCTCGGGACCGCGCTGGTCGATATCGGTCCCGTCCAGCATGGCCATCAACTGCAGCAGGCCGACGCCACTGGTGGGCGGGCGCGGCACGCACAGGATGTAGGCGCGCAGCGGACGGCACAGCGGCTCGGCCTTCCCGGGCGCGTATTCGGCCATGTCACGCGTGCTCAGCCGGCCAGGCCGCGGAGACTCGTGCGTGCGCGCGACGATGGCCTCGGCGAGCCCACCGCGGTAGAACGCCGGCGCGTTGCCTTGCGCCAGCTTGCGCAGGGTCGCGGCATATTTCGGGTTGCGTACCGGATCCCCGGTCCGCATCGGGCGCCCGTCGGGGTGGGAGAAAAACCGGCGCACGTCCGGAGCGGACGCCTGTGGGAAGCTGCCATCAATGTGCTCCTCCAGCCGCGGCGTGACCTGGAAGCCCTGCTCCGCTTTCTCGATGGTCTCTGCAAACAGCTGGTCCCACGCCAGCTTGCCGTGCTCGCGCTGGGCCTGCGAGAACACCGCGACCGCGCCGGGCACGCCGGTTGCGCCGCCCGACAGCATTGCATCGCCGCGTGACAGGGGCTTGCCGTCTTCGCCTTGGAACAGGGTGCCGTCGGCCAGGGCCGGCGCGGCTTCGCGACCGATGTAGCTGGTGACCGCCTGGCTGCGCGCGTCGTAAGCCATGATGATCGCGCCGCCGCCAATGCCCGAACTCTGCGGCTCGACCAGGCCGAGCATCAACTGCACGGCGACCGCAGCGTCCATCGCGGTGCCGCCGCGGCGCAGGACCGCGGTGCCGGCATCCACGGCAAGCGGGTTGGCGGCAACCACGACGCCGCCGGTCTGGATGTCGCCGGCAACCGGATCGGGCGTGGTCTGGCAGGCGCCCAGGAGCGCGGTGAGCAGCAACGCGCCCAGCGGCCGCCGCATATCGAGGAGGCGTTTGGTGTTCAGCGGGGTTGGCACGCAGTCCGACCGCAGTGTTTGGATGATGGGGAGCACGTTCTTTCCGGTGCGTTGTGGTCAATGCCGCCATCTTTCAACAATAGGCGGCCGCGTGCAGGATCAACTGAATTGCTGACAGGCCCGCGCGGGCCTGTCAGCTGTTGCACAGGTAATGCTGCCTAGTCGAACGTCTTGGTCACGGTCAGGTAATAGCCCCGTCCCAGCGCATTGTGCAGGCCCGAATAGAAGCCCAGGCTACGCGGCGCCAGGCGTGGATCACGATCCGTGATGTTGCGGACGTTGAAGCGCACGGTCGTGTCCTCGAACACGTTGCCGGTCTTCTTGAAGCGGTGTTCGGCCCACAGATTGGTCGTGGTCCAGGAGGGCACGCGGAACAGGGTCCCGTCCGCCTGCTGGGCACCGCTGGAATCAAACGGGCCGACGTAGCGGACAAACGCACCCAGGCTCCAGTTGCGGTAGCGCCAGCTGCTGCTCAGGGTCGCGCGCCACTCCGGGGTGCCATTGATGCCCAACAGGCTGCCGGCGTTGCGGATCGTGAAGCCGTCATTGATCACGCCGTCCTGCTGGGCGTTCATCACGAGGTCTTCCAGGTCCGACGGCATCTGCATCTGCTCAAGCAGTCGGCTGCCATTGAGGTTGGTGGTGAAGGTTCCCCAGTCCGCGGTGCGCAGACGATGCGAGATGCCGTAATCAATGCCGCGGGTCCGGCGCGGCAGGCGGTTGGTGTACTGGTCGCGCACTTGCAGGACATTGCCGACCGCTTCCAGTCCGGTGCCGGCGAAGTTGGCGATCTGCTCATCGCTGGGATCGTCGCGCAGCACGTTGGGATTGGACGATCCCTGGATGCGCATCAGGTAGTCGAGCGCCAGGTGGGTCTGTTCGCCGGTGATGGCGATCATCTGCTCCTGGTCGATCTTCCAGTAGTCCGCGGTGAAGGTGAAGTCGCCCATGGCGTCGGGCAGGAACCGCGGCTGGAACACCAGGCCGACCGAGGTCGCCTCGGAGGTTTCCGGCTTTAGGTCGAGGTTGCCTTCACGCACAGCCTGGGTGCTGAAGGACTTGCCGCACGCGCTGAAGCTGGAGATGCGGCCAGCGCGCAGGTCGGCCTCGCACTGGTAGTAGTCCAGACGGGTATTGCTGACCACGGTGCCATCGGAATGGATCTGCAGGATGTTGGGCGCCAGGAAGCTCTCCGACCAGCTGCCGCGCATCATCAGGCCATCGAGGATGTCCCAGGCAAACGCGACCTTCGGCTTGGACACGCTGCCGAAGTCGGAATAGCGCTCATAGCGGCCGGCAATCTGCAGATCAAGCGAGCGAACCAGCGGAATCGCCATCTCGGGTGACACCAGCGGCACCGCGATCTCGGCATACGCCGAAGCCACCGAGCGGGAGCCACCGTTGTTGCCCGACGGGCTCGCACCGAGCACGTCGCTGGTTGGGAGATCGGTCAGCGGGTTGGTGTAGCCGATCTGGCCGTTGAGGCGCGGATCGCGCTGGTCGTCTAGTTTTTCATGGCGCCACTCGGCACCGAACGCCAGCCCGACATCGCCTGCCCACCATTCGAACAGGTCGGGACGGGCGAAACGGGTATCGACCTGGAACAGCGATGCGGTACTGCGACGCACCACCGGCACCAGGAAACCGGCGACCGTGTCGGCGTTGGTCATTGCCGGCGGCTGGCTCCAGTCATCCAGGTTGCCCCCGGTGAAGGGGTTGTAGGCACTCTCGTCAGCACGGGCGAGGGCTTCGGCGAACAGCGTGTTGCTGATGGTGCCGTACTGGGTATCGACGGTGCGGGCGCGTGAATACAGCACGGCACTTTCCCAATCGAATCCACCCACGTCGCCGCGGACCCCGCCCAGGACGCGATACGACTTGTCATCGACCTCGTAGGGACGGGTGGTCTCGGTGGCGCGATAACTGCTGATGCGCACGTCCAGGCCCTCTTCGGGCGCATCGATGCCCTGCAGGCGGTTCGGGTTGAGACTGCCGTCGGGCAGATAGGTGGCACCAAACGGATTCCAGTAGTTGGACTTGGGAACGATCATCGGTGCCGCGGCCAGCGAGGCGGCCTGCTCGCGCATGCCGTCGTAGGTCGACTGGTAGTAGCTGACCTCGCCGAATGCCACGAAGTCATCGTTGAGGTCGTGCTCGATGGTGGTGAACAGGTTGCCGCGGTCGACGCCGCCCATCAGGTAGCGCTGCGAGTTGGCGTTGAAGCGCAGTGGCCGGTCGATGGTGCTGTTCTGCAGTCCGGTCTGGATGCACACGTCGTCGTACAGCGCGGTCACGCAACCGTTGGCAATGGGCTCGATGTGGAAGCTGCCGGCAGCGGTCGTGATCGCCTTGCCGTCCTGCCGTACGCGCACCCGATCGACCGTCTGGAACGCGCCCCAGGCGCTGGAGGTCATGCGGTCATCAAATGCCGTCATCCCCTCCCATTGGGTGCCTTCGAAGAACGGCCGGTGGTCCTGGCTGGCGGCGTAGTCGCGCTCGGAGTTCTCAAAGATGCTGCGGTAGGTGTACCCGCCCAGCAGGGAGACCCGGGTACGGCCGTCGTTGAACCACTTTCCGGCCTTCACGTTGAAGTTGCCCTGGCGGAAATCGGTGCCTTCCGAACCACCGTACTGGGCCTGGGCGCGCAGCCCCTGGAAATGCGTATCCATGACCACGTTCATGACGCCGGCCACGGCATCGGAGCCGTACAGCGCGGACGCCCCGCCCAGCAGGGTCTCCATGCGCTGCACGCCGTAGAGCGGGATCGCGTTGATGTTGGCGGTCTGGCGCGGCACGTAGGTTTCAGTCTGGGTGCCGGGATGGTTGACCATGCGGCGACCGTTCACCAGCATCAGCGTGTTGCCGGTGCCCAGGTTGCGCAGGTTGACCGAGCCGACATCGCCGCGCGCTGCGTTGAGGTTGCCCGCGGTATCGGTGTTGTCGAACATCATGTCGCCGACCTGCGGAAGCGACTGCAGAAGGTCTTCGCCGGAGACGGCGCCGGTGGCAGCCACATCCTCCTCCGAGACCACGAACACCGGGAGCATGCCGGTGTCGTTGTTGCCCGCAAGATGGCTGCCGACCACCACGACCCGATCAAGGTCCTTGGCCTTCGCATCGGCTGGCTGGGCAGCTACCGGGACTGCATCGTCCGTTGCAACCGGCACGGCGAGCGTCTGCGCTGGCTGATCCGGCTGGGCCGCGTCCTGGGCCAGCGCGGTGGCCGGCTCCATGAGCATCGCCGAGGCGAGCATCACGCTGAGAATCGTGCGTTTGGGTGCGTAGTTCATTTGTGTATCCCCCGGGAGAGCGGCTGACTGTGGCAACGCTTGTCCCGATCTTAGCCACCGCGATCGCGCGACAAGGCCACCAATACTTTGCCAGGGGATAGCCTGGGGCTATGGGATAAGCCAAAGAAACTGCGGGACATCGGCTTGGCGCGGCGGCATGCTCGAGAGCACTCCGCCCTTCTGCACACTGCTTCCGCGCAGGGCGTTGGCCATAGAAAAGGAACCCGGAATGCCCCTCAAAAACCCCCAGGCGATTTCATCGCGCGCACTGGTCGGAATTGTCGTCAGTGCCGCGCTCGCGCTCTGCTCCGTGCAGGCCACCGCGCAAACCCGGCAACTGCTGAACTACGCCGCGATCCACAAGCCGGTCCAGGGCGAGACGGGCATGGTCGCCAGCCAGAACGAGGCGGCCAGCGGGATCGGTGCGCAGATCCTGCGCGACGGTGGCAACGCGGTGGATGCCGCGGTCGCGACGGCTTTCGCCATGGCGGTGACCCTGCCGCGAGCGGGCAACATCGGCGGCGACGGCTTCATGCTCGTGCACCTGGCCGGCGACAAGCGGACGGTGGCCATCGACTTCCGCTCCAAGGCGCCGGGGATGGCCACGCTGGACCGCTTCATCGACGACGACGGCAGGATCGCGGGCGACAAGCAGGGTTACCGGGCTGCCGGCATCCCGGGCACGGTCTCCGGGCTGGCCAGCGCGCACACCAAGTACGGTCGCCTGCCCTGGGCGCAGTTGCTGCAGCCCGCGATCACCTTGGCCGAGGACGGCATCGTGCTCAGCCGCGACGAGGCCTTCGCGCTGGACTGGGGACGCAAACGCCTGGCCCTGAGTCCGGCCGGCGCGAAGGTATTCCTGCACCCCGATGGCAGCGCCCTGCGGGCCGGGGAGAGGCTGGTGCAGCCCGACCTGGCCTGGTCGCTGAAGCAGATCGCCGAGCACGGCGCAAAGGCTTTCTATGAGGGCGAAATCGCCGACCGCCTGGTGGCGGGCATGATCGCCAATGGTGGGCTCATCCGCAAAGACGATCTGGCCGGTTACCGGGCCGCCGAACGCGAGCCGCTGCGCAGCACCTACCGCGACCACGAGGTGGTGACGATGTCGCCGGCCAGCGGTGGCGGCGCCGGCATCATCGGCATGCTCAACATCCTGGAGAACGTCGACATGGCCGGCTACGGCGCGGGTTCAGCCGACGCCATCCACTACATGAGCGAGGCGATCAAGCTGGCGTGGGCCGACCGCCGGCTGCACCTGGGCGACCCGGACGCCGTCGACCTCCCGCTGCGCGGGCTGGTGTCCAAGTCCTACGCCGCCCAACGGGCAAAGCGCATCTCGCCGCGCCGCGCGAAGCCGGCGTCCAGGGTGCCCGGCGGCGATCCATGGGCGCATGAGAGCCCGCAGACGACGCACCTCTCGGTCATCGACGGGGACGGCAACGCGGTGGGCATCACCTACACGCTCGGTTCGGATTTCGGCTCCGGGATCATGGTCGACGGCACCGGATTCCTGCTCGGCAACCTGGTCGGCAACTTCTCCATGCGCGCCCAGTTGCAGGCCCGCGAGTCCGGCCAGCCCGAGCCGCCCAACTCACTGCATCCGGGCCGCCGCCCGGTCTCCAGCATGGCGCCCACCTTCCTGTTCAAGGGCGACCAGTTGCAGATGGTCACCGGCAGCCCGGGCGGCAACACCATCCCCGGCACGGTGATGCAGAGCATCGTGGATGTCGTCGACTTCGACCTGAACATCGCCGAAGCCACCAGCCTGCCGCGCATCCACCAGGAAATGGACAGCGAGGGCGTACTGCGGGTGGAGCGCGGCATCAGCCCCGACACCCTGCGCCTGCTGGAGAAGCGTGGCCACCGGATCGAGACCGGCGAGACCATCGGCAGCACCCAGATCCTGTGGGTGGGCGAGCACGGCGTGGAAGGCGCCGCGGATCCACGCCGTCCGGGCGCCGCAGCCGTGGCCCAGTAGCCACGGCACAAAGCGCTAACGCGCGAAGTTCATGAACCCCGTGATGACCAGTGCGTTGGTGAAGTCGATGAAAAACGCGCCCACCAACGGCGCCACCAGGAAGGCCCGCGGGGCCATGCCGTAGCGCTGGACCAAAGTGCGCATGACCGCCATGGCGTTGGCCGTTGTGCCGAGCATGAAGCCGATGAAGCCGCCGCCCATCACCGCCGCGTCGTAGTCCTTGCCCATGGCGCGGAATACCACCACGCAGAACGCGACGACGATCGACACCTGCAGAACCATGTTGACCGCCAGCGGCAGCGCCATGCCGGCGAGCTCCCACAGCTTCAGGTTCATCAGCGCCACCGCCAGGAACAGGGCCAGGCAGATGTTGCCGATCAGGTCGATGGTGCGCAGCGGAAGTCCGATCCAGCCGGTCACATCGTCGATGTTGCGCACCACGGCGCCGATCAACATCGCCCCGATATAGGCCGGCAGGGTCAGCCCCAGGGATTCGAAGCCCATGCCGATCCAGCCACCCAGCCACATCGCCACCATGATGAAGATGATGCTCTTGAGCGCACTGAATTCGCGTTGACCCTCGGTCTGCGGCGGATCCACCTTGGCCTCGGTCACATCCGGGACCTCGGTGGGATGGCCGCCCGGCGTCTTCAGCCGCCAGCGGCGGATGATCACGGTGGCGCCCGGGCCGCCCACGATGCCCCCGCAGACAATGCCGGCCATTGCCGAGGTGATGGCAATCGACTCCGCGCCTGCCAGACCCGCCTGCTCAAACAGCGGCGCGAATGCCAATCCCGTCGCCGGCCCACCGGCCATGGTCGCCGAGCCCACCAGCACCCCGAACAGCGGGTGCAGGCCGAACATCGAGGCGACCCCAAGACCGACCAGGTTCTGGACCACCACGAAGCCCGTCGCCATGGCCAGGAATATGCCGACCTGGCGTCCGCTGATCCGCAGCAAAGCGAGGCTCGCGTTGACCCCCAGCGTGGTGAAGAACGCCACCATAAGTGGCGTCTGCAGGGTCGTGTCCAACTCGAACAAGGTCGTGCCCTGGCCGTGCGCGAACAGCACGATCAGCGCGATCACCAGCCCGCCGACCACCGGCTCGGGCAGGTTGTAGCGCCGGAAAATCGGAACGGCGCGGCACAGGGCATACCCACCGAGAAGAGCCAAGCCGCCCAGGGCGACGGTTTCCACCGCGTCAAGTTGAAGCAATTGGGTTCTTCCCTTGGTTGTGAAGAGTGATCAAACGCGCATCCGCAGTCACGGGCAAGTGCCTTCGGTTGGCACATGGTGAAGCATCCGGCCGCCGAGCTCATCCGTCTGCTCGCCATCGCTGATCGCAACGACGCCGTTGACGATCAGATGGCTCACGCCGACCGAAAGCTCGCGCGGCTCGACGTAGGTGGCCCGGGCCGCCAGGGTCGCCGGATCAAACACCACCACGTCGGCGAAGTACCCCGGCCTCAGGTGGCCGCGCTGTTGCAGACCGAGGATATCGGCGGTCAGGCCGGTGGAGCGGTGGATGAAGGTGGCAATATCGAGCAACTTCCTCTCGCGCACGTAGCGAGCGAACTTCTCCGGAAAGCTGCCGTACTGGCGCGGATGGCCGTTGGAGCCATCGGAGCTGGTAACCACCCAGGGCTGCTGCATCAGCAGGTCCACGTCGTCCTGGCGCATGTTGAAGGACGCGATCGACGCGCTGCTGCGCACGCCGGGCGGACGCTCGTCCTGGCCGATGATGCGCAGTGCGGCGTCGACCGCGGACACGCGCCAGTCGGACGCAACTTCGGCCAGCGTCATTCCGATCCATTCCTCGCCGATGGAAGTCAGCAGGATCGCGTCGGCACCGCCACGGCGGCGCAGGTTGTCGCGCATTTCCTGGTGGATGTCGGCCATTTGCGCGGGATCGGCGAAGCGCTCCAGCATCGCCTTGTGCCCGCCCTCGCGTGACCAGGGCGGAAGCAACGCGGCCGCCAGTCCCGTCCCGGAGGCCAGCCACGGGTACTGGTCTGCGGTCACCCGCTGGCCGTCCGCCCGCGCCTGCTCCACCAGGGCGACCAGTTCGGCAGCCTTGCCATGCACATCCACGCCCAGCGCCTTGATGTGGGCGATGTGCACCGGCATGCCCGCGCGCCGGCCGATCTGGATCGCCTCCCGGGTCGACTCGACCAGGCCGACTCCGTAGGACGACTCGTCGCGCTGATGGGTGTCATACAACCCGCCGCGGCGCGCGGCTTCTCCTGCCACTGCGACCACCTCGTCGGTGGTCGCGTAGCTCTGGGGTACGTAGAAAAGCCCGCTCGACAGGCCGAACGCGCCCTCGCACATCGCCGATGCCACCAGCTCGCGCATCTGCGCCAGCTCGGCCACATCCGGGACACGCGCGCTCTGCCCGAGCACCCGTGAGCGCACCGCGCCAAACCCGACGTATGGCACCAGGTTGGTTCCAACCCCGTTGCCTTCGAACCATGCCCGCTGCTTCGCGATATCCGGGCTGCCGCCACCATCGACCCCGATGCCGATCGTGGTCACACCCTGATACAGCCACGGCGCGTTGCGCCGCTGGGCCGGATCGTCGGAACGGATGTAGGTGTCGGGATGCGAATGCGGATCGATGAAGCCCGGCGCGACCACCTTGCCGCCGGCATCAATGATGCGGGCGGCCCGATAACGCCGCGATGCGTGCGGCCCGACCCAGACAATACGGTCATCGACGATGGCGACGTCGGCCTGGCGCATCGCGCCGGTGCCACCGTCATGCAGCGACCCGCCGACGATCAGCAGGTCCGCCTCCGGCAGGTCCGGTCCGGGTGCGTGGGTGCACGCCGCCAGCGCGCCCGCGACAACGGTGACGCGAAGCAATCGGACGACAGGAAATCCAGCAAAACTTGGCAAGCGCAAACCCCGGATGCGATGCAGTGGACTCGACCATAGGTCAGCCCCCGCACTTGCGACACTGATAAAACGCGGTCCTTCCATAGCCCTGCGTTATGGACGGTTTGGTTGGGGCCGCTGGCGCCGCGGGCGCAGAGGGATAGAATCGATGGCTTCTTCCGCCTCGCGTACGCAATGGCCACTCACGACGATTTCAAGCAAGCCGCCCTCGACTACCACAGCGAGAATCCGCCCGGGAAGATCAAGGTCTCCCCCACCAAGGCGATGGTGACCCAGCGTGACCTGGCGCTGGCCTACTCACCCGGGGTGGCCTACGCCTGCGAGGCGATCGTCGCCGATCCCAACGCGGCACGTGACTACACCGCGCGCGGCAACCTGGTCGGCGTGGTCACCAACGGCACCGCGGTGCTGGGTCTGGGCGACATCGGTCCGCTGGCGGGCAAGCCGGTGATGGAAGGCAAGGGCGTGCTGTTCCAGAAGTTCGCCGGCATCGACGTGTTCGACATCGAGCTGGACGAGCGCGACCCCGACAAGCTGGTCGACATGATCGCGGCGATGGAGCCGACCTTCGGCGGCATCAACCTGGAAGACATCAAGGCGCCGGAGTGCTTCATCGTTGAGCGCAAGCTGCGCGAGCGGATGAAGATCCCGGTCTTCCACGACGACCAGCACGGCACTGCGATCATCGTGGGCGCGGCGGTGTTCAATGCGCTGGAAGTGGTCGGCAAACAGATCCAGGACGTGCGCATCGCCACCACCGGTGTCGGCGCGGCCGGCATCGCCTGCCTGGACATGCTGGTGGCGCTGGGCGCGCGGCCGGAGAACATCCTCGCCTTTGATCGCGATGGCGTGCTCTACACCGGCCGCGAGAATCTCGACCCGGAAAAGGCCCGCTATGCGCGCGATACCAAGCTGCGCGAGCTGGCGGAAATCGTTGACGGCGCGGACGTGTTCCTCGGACTGTCGGCCGGCGGCATCCTCACTCCGGAAATGGTCACCACGATGGCCGAGCGCCCGGTGATCATGGCCCTGGCCAACCCCTACCCGGAGATCCTGCCCGACGACGCCAAGGCGGTGCGCCCGGATGCGGTGATCGCCACGGGACGCTCCGACTACCCCAATCAGGTGAACAACGCGGTCTGCTTCCCCTACATCTTCCGTGGCGCGCTGGATGTCGGCGCGACGGTGATCAACGAGGAGATGAAGCTCGCCTGCGTGCACGCCATCGCCCAGTTGGCACGGCTGGAGGCAGGCGATCTGGCCACGGCCTACGGCGGCGATGTCCCGACTTTCGGCCCCGAGTACCTGATCCCGCGTCCATTCGATCCACGCCTGATGGTGATGGTTTCCGCGGCGGTCGCCCGCGCGGCGATGGATTCGGGCGTGGCCTCGCGACCGATCGCCGACATGGCGGCGTACGAGGAGCAGCTGGGCCAGTTCGTCCACCGCACCGGCCTGCTGATGAAGCCGGTCTACGACCGTGCCCGCCACGACCGCAAGCGCATCGTCTATGCCGAGGCCGAGGAGGAAGTCGTCCTGCGCGCGGTGCAGACGGTGATCGACGAGGGCCTGGCAACGCCGATCCTGGTCGGTCGTCCGGACGTGATCCAGCACCGTATCGAGCGCCTCGGCCTGCGCATGCGCCAGGGCGTGGATTTCGAGCTGACCAACATCCACGACGACCCGCGCTTCCACGAGTACTGGCAGCAGTACCACGCGCTGACCGAGCGTCGCGGCGTGACCATCGAGGCGGCCAAGGCGCTGATCCGTTCGCGCCCGACCCTGATTGCGGCGCTGATGGTCGAGCGCGGCGAGGCGGACGCGATGATCTGCGGCATTGTCGGGCGCTTCAACAAGAAGCTCGGCTACCTGCGCAGCGTGTTCGACTTCGACCGCGGCATCACCGGCACTTCGGCGATGACGGGAGTGATCAACGATGCCGGCGCCTGGTTCTTCCTCGACACCCACGTCCAGCTGGACCCGAGCGCCGAGCAGATTGCCGAGGCGACCCTGCAGGCGACCTATCGCCTGAAGCTGTTCGGGGTGGAACCCAAGGTGGCGCTGCTGTCGCACTCCAATTACGGCAGCCACGACAACCCGTCGGCGGCGAAAATGCGACGCGTCCGCGAGATCCTCAGCGCGCGCGCGCCCAAGCTTGAAGTCGACGGCGAGATGATGGCCGACACCGCCTGGAACGAGGCGCTGCGCAAGCGCATCTTCCCCAACACCACCCTGCACGGCCGCGCAAACCTGTTTGTCCTGCCCAACCTGGACGCCGCGAACATCACCTACAACATGTTCCGGGTCGCCACCGACGGCGTCGCCATTGGTCCGATCCTGATGGGTCTGGACCAGCCGGCGCACATCCTCACCAACGACTCCACCTCGCGGCGGGTGGTCAACCTCACCGCCATCGCGGCCGTGGACGCGCAGATCCGGGCCGCCCGCCGGCGCTGACCGGTCGTGGGACCGGCCGGAATTCCCGCCGGCCGGTTGCTGGCTTCGTCAACGCCACTGTCCAACACCAGCTCGGCGGCACGGATGGCCGCGGGCTCAACCGGTGTTCTGGATACCGGCGGCGATGCCGTTGACGGTCGCCATCAGCACCTGCAGCAGCTCCTCGTCCTTGCGGTCGCCGGCGCGCCAGCGTTTCAGCAGGTCCACCTGCAACAGGCTGATCGGATCCACGTAGGGATTTCGCAGGCGGATCGACTGTTGCAGGCGCTGGTCGCCGTTGAGCAGTTCGTCCTCGCCCTTGATCGCCAGGACCGCATCGCGGGTACGGCGGAATTCGGCCGCGATCGCCGGATACATCTGCGCGTGCAGGTCCGGCGTGCCCGTTGCCGACGGCGTGTCGCTGGCAAGCTGCGAATAGCACTCGAAGATACCCAGGTCCGACTTGGCCAGGACCATCTCCACGTCATCGACCAGGGTCGCGAAGAATGGCCAGTCGCGCGCCAGCTCGGCGTAGGCATCGGCGCCATGGCGCTCCAGGCCCTGCTCCAGCGCGGTGCCCACGCCGTACCAGGTGGTCAGGCCCGAGCGGTTCTGCGACCAGGAAAATACCCACGGTATGGCGCGCAGCGACTCCGCGCCGCCGCTGCCTATGCGCTTGGCCGGGCGTGAGCCGATGCGCAGCCGCTCGATGACGTCGATCGGCGTGACGGCGCGGAAGTAGGCGGAAAAATCCCGATGCTCGTGGATCAGCGACCGGTAGTGGGTGCTGGAGTCGCGGGCCAGCTCGGCCGCCATCGATCGCCAGCGCGGCGCCCGGGTATCCAGCGGCCGGGGACGCAGGGTTGCCCGCATCACCGCGCCGGTCGCCTGTTCCAGATTGCGCAGGGCGATCGCGCGGGTGCCGTACTTGCGATGGATCACCTCGCCCTGCTCGGTCAGCCGCAGCACGCCGTCAACGGATCCCCGAGGGGCGGCGATCACGGCCCGCTCGGTCTTGCTGCCACCGCGGCTGGCCGAACCCCCGCGACCGTGGAAGAACACGATGCGGACACCACTCTCGCGGGCCAGTGCGGTCAAGGCCACCTGGGTCTGCTGCAGCGCCCAGCGCGACGCGATGATGCCGCCGTCCTTGGCGCTGTCGGAGTACCCGAGCATGACCAGCTGGCGATTGCCGCGTACTGCCAGGTGCGCCCGGTAGACCGGGTCATTGAACAATGCGCGCATGGTGGCATCCGCTGCTTCAAGATCCGCCACGGTCTCGAACAGCGGCGCCACGTCCAGCGGCACCACCTGCTCCGCGTCTGCCCCATCGCCTGCGGGCTCGATGCAACCGGCAACCCGGGCCAGCGCCAACACAGCCAGCGCATCGGCGGCGCTGCGGCTCATGCTGATGATGTACGGGCCGAACACACGCTCGCCATAGCGCGGCCGCAGCCGGGCCACGGCGCGGAAGACATCCAGCGTGCGCACCGCGTCGCTCGCGTCGGCATCGGCGGGAGCCAGATCGCCGGCCATCATCCGGTGCAGACGGTCGGCCCGCTCCTCGGCGCTGCGCCCGGCCCATTGCGGATCCTGCAGGAGTGCCGCCAGGGCGGCGTCGTGCACCGAAGAGTCCTGGCGCAGGTCCAGGCTGGCGAGGTGGAAACCGAAGCAGCGCGCGCGCCGCAGCAGCCGGCGCAGCACGAAGTCTCCGGCGTGCTCGCCGCGGTTCGCCATCAGGCTGGCGTGGATGCATTCAATGTCGGCCACGAAGCTGGCGGCGTCGGGATAGCCGACGCTCTCGTCGCCGCTGGTGGCGCGCAGCCGGGCCGCCATCAGCATCAATAGATTCCGGTACGGCATGTCGGCGTGGCGCGGGTGCAGCTCGGCTGCCGCCTCGGGCAGCAGTTCGCGGTAAGCCGCAACCTGCTCGATCACCGCATCGCTCACCGACACCCGGCTCAGTGACTGGCTGAGCAGGTCGGCCAGGCGCCCGATGTCGCGACGGTAGGCCGCCAGTACCAGCGCTCGCTGTCCAGCCAGGGTGTCGGCAATCGTGTCCGCGCCCACGTTCGGGTTGCCGTCCATGTCGCCGCCGACCCAGCTGCCAAAACCCAACACGTCGGGAAGCGCGACCCCATCGCCGTAGTGCTCGCGCAGCGCGGCCTCGAAGTTCTCGAAGAACACCGGCAGCACCCGGTACAGGACCTCGGACAGGTAAAAACCGACGTGCTCGAATTCGTCGGCGACGCTGGGCTTGGCCGCGGGCGCCTCGACGGTCTGCCAGCTGGCGGTCAGGGCCATCCGGATGCGACCGTGGTCGGCGCGGCGCTCGGCCGGCGTGCGGTTGCGGTCGATGTCATTGACCAGGCTGCGCACGATCTGGCGCTCCTTGTGCAGCAGCACGCGGCGCACCGCCTCGGTCGGATGCGCGGTGAAGACCGGCTCGATGCGCATCCGCGGCAGCAATTCGGCCAGCTCGGCGGCTTCCACGCCCTGCCCGGCCAATGAGCCGATCACGTCCAGCAAGCCGCCGGGCTGGGCGCCCTGTTCGGCACGCTCGTGATCGCGCCGGCGGCGGATGCGGTGCACGCGCTCGGCCAGGTTCACAGCCTGGAAATAGGTGGAGAAGGCGCGGCCCAGGTCGCTGGCCTTGTGCAACTCGTGGCCGGCCAGCGCATCAGCCAGCTCGGTCACCGGCTGGTCGTTCTCGCGCCGGCTGATCGCGGCCCGGCGCAGCGCTTCGACTTCGGCGAGGAAGTCCGGGCTGCGCTGCTCGGCGAGGATATTGCCGACCATGCCGCCCAGCAGGTTCACGTCTTCGCGCAGGAACGTATCGACCGCGGCGAACTTCACCGTTCGCAGCGAATCGTCGTTGGTATCGGTAGCAGTGTCGTTTTTTGTGCTCATCCAGCCACGGTAACGCAGCTGGTGTTGCGGTGCATCATTTGGCACGAACCGTGCGCGATGCAGCCCCCCTCAGTAGGCGAACTCACGGAACACCGGATCCACGTTGCCGCCCCACACGCCGTGGTAGAGCGCGAGCTTGCGTTCGGCGGGCGTCTCCCCAGCCTCCACCAGTTCCATCAGCGGCGACAGGAAAATCGTCTCATCGCTGCCGACATCATTCAGGCGCGCGCGGCGGGCCAATCCATGAGCGGAGATCTGCAACGCCTGGCGGGCCACGTCCAGCACGGTGCCCTTGCGGAATGGCAGCTTGAAGGCCTGCCGGGGCACACCGTTACGCAGTGCGTGCAGCTCCTCCAGGCTGTAGTCCTTGACCAGGTCCCAGGCGGCGTCCAGCGCGCTGTCGTCGTAGAGCAACCCGGTCCAGAACGCGGGCAACGCGCAGATTCGGTTCCACGGACCGGTGTCGGCGCCGCGCATCTCCAGGTATTTCTTCAGCCGCACTTCCGGGAACGCGGTCGTCGTGTGATCGGCCCAGTCCTGCAGCGTCGGCAGGTGGCCCGGGTGCGCCGGCAGCTTGCCGGCCATGTAGTCGCGGAACGACTGGCCGGCCGCGTTGATGTAGTTGTCGCCGCGCTGGATGAAGTACATCGGCACGTCGAGCAGGTAGTCGACGTAGCGCTCGTAACCGAAACCGTCCTCGAACACGAAATCCAGCAGGCCGCTGCGATCGTTGTCGGTATCGGTCCAGATGTGCGAGCGGTAGGACAGGAAGCCGTTGGGCTTGCCCTCGGTGAACGGCGAGTCGGCGAACAGCGCGGTGGCGATGGACTGCAGCGCCAGGGAGACCCGGAACTTCTTGACCATGTCGGCCTCGGAGGCGACATCCAGGTTGACCTGCACGGTGCAGGTGCGGGTCATCATGTCCAGGCCGAGGCTGCCGACCTTGGGCATGTACTCGCGCATGATCTTGTAGCGGCCTTTGGGCATCCACGGCATCTCGTCGCGGCGCCACTTGGGCTGGAAGCCCATGCCGAGGAAGCCCAGGCCCATCGGCTCGGCCACCGCGCGGACCTCGCGCAGATGCGAGGACGCCTCGCGGCACGTCTCGTGCAGGTTTTCCAGCGGTGCGCCGGAGAGCTCCAGCTGCCCTGCCGGCTCCAGCGAGACCGACGCCGCGTCCCGGGTCAGCGCGATCACCCGACCGTGCTCCTCCACCGGCGTCCAGCCAAACTGGACCAGACCCTTGAGCAACGCCTCGATGCCGCGCTCGCCGTCGAAGGTCGGCGGACGCAGGTCATCGAAATGGAAGCCGAACTTCTCGTGCTCGGTACCGATCCGCCAATCATCGCGCTCGCGAGTGCCGGAGCTGAGGTAATCCACCAGCTGGTTACGGGATTCGATCAGGGGCTCTTCTACGTGACTGGAACCGGACACGCTCACCTCGTCATGGGTCATGGGTATCGCACTGACAGATGTGTGGGGACCCGGCAGCTTTGCAATGCCGCCGTGATCGGGGCGCCCTCCCGTTGCGGACGGATCACAGTTCCAGCCAGCCCTCGATCACGCGACGGGCCTCGTCGACACCGAGCTTGGACTCCCCGGAAAACAGCTGCGCGGTGACCGCATTGCCATGGTCTGCCTTGAGCGCCTTGCGCACTTCGAGCAAAGCGGTGCCCTGTGCGCCGCGACTGAGCTTGTCGGCCTTGGTCAGGATTGCGTGGGCAGGCAAGCCACGACTGACCGCGTAGCCGAGCATCTGCTTGTCGTACTCCTTCAGCGGATGGCGGATGTCCATCACCACCACGAGGCCCTTGAGCGCCTCGCGGGTGCGGAAATAGCGATCAAGAAAGGCCTGCCAGTGTGCCTGCAGGTCCTTGGGCACCTTGGCGTAGCCGTAGCCGGGCAGATCAACGAGAAAGCGGTCGGTGCTGGGCGGGAGTTCGAAAAACACCAGTTGCTGGGTACGCCCCGGGGTCTTGGACACCCGGGCCAGCGCGTTCTGCTGGCAGATGGCGTTGAGCGCGCTGGACTTGCCTGCATTTGAGCGTCCCGCGAACGCGACCTCGAAGCCGCCGTCGGGCGGCAGCTGCGCCGGGGTGTGCGCGGCCAGCAGGTACTGGGCACGGATAAGGGGATTGGCCATCGCGATAGGATCGCACGGCCGGCGCGACGACGCGCGGGAATCACCATCCCACGCGTGGAAATCGTGTCGGGGGCGCACGCGAAAAGCAGCCGCAACCGGCACTCGCGTTGACCCCATGCGCCGCGCCGATGATAATTCTGCAGTTCGACGGCCGTTAACAGGCTGTCACTTCAGTGTTTTCCGGAGCCCAGCCCCATGAGCCACGCCCGCGTCCTAGGTATCGCAGGTCTTGTCGTCTTCGCGGCGGCGGCCGTTGCCTATGCCCAGACCACGGTGACCCCGGTCCCCGACGCCGCACCGGTGGAGACTGCCCCACTGGAACCGGCAGCGCCCGAGCACGCCACCTGGGGCGATGTCCAGAACGGCCAGACCCTCGCGGGCACCTGCGCCGCCTGCCACGGGCTGGACGGCAACTCCGAGATTCCGATGTATCCGCGCATTGCCGGCCAGAGCGAGCGCTACATCGCGCACCAGCTGGCCCTGTTCAAGAGCGGCGAGCGCAACGACGGCATGGCCGCGGTAATGAAGCCGTTCGCCGACATGCTCAGTGCGCAGGACGCACATGATCTGGGTGCCTACTTCGCGACCCAGAAGTCCGGCGCCGGCGTGGCCGACGACAGCATCGTGACCAGTGGCCCCTACACCGACATGAAGTTCTACGAGATCGGCGAGCAGCTGTTCCGTGGCGGTGATCCGGCTCGTGGCATCCCCGCCTGCATGGCCTGCCACGGACCGTCCGGCGCCGGCAACCCGGGGCCGGCCTACCCACACGTCGGCGGCCAACACGCGGAGTACGCCCAGCAGCGTCTGGAGCTGTACCGCGCCGGCACCACCTCGCGGACCGATCCACGCCTGTTCAACATCATGGCCACGATCGCCAAGCCGCTGACCGACGAGGAAATCGGCAGCCTGGCCAGCTACATGCAGGGCCTGCACCCGGCCGCTGACGACATCGGCGTGGACGCAACGGCTGTGGCCGCTGCGCCGGCGCCGGCCGCTGTGGCCGCCGCTGAGGCCGACAACACTGAAGCTGCGGACGCCGACAGCAACGTTGACGGCAGCGCCGCGCCGGACGCGGCTGAGCCACCGGCGGCAGATGCCCCTCCCGCCGAGGCACCCGTCGATGCTGCACCCGCTACCGAAGCAGAGCCGGAAGATCCGCAGGGCTGAGGATACGACCGTCCTGCGCCCAGCTCTGCGCTTGTCGTTCATCGCGCCGGCCGTATCGTTACGGTCGGCGTTCTTGTTTGAGGGATTCGTGCCAATGAAGTTTCATTCCGCCCTGCCCACCTCCAGCCGCACCCGGCTTGCACGTGTTGCCGCGACCGCGCTTCTGGCCGTGCTGCCGCTACTCGCCTGCGCTGCGCCGCCCGCAGCCGACGCCCTCGTCGCCGGAAAGGATTACGCGTTGATCGCCGATGGCGCGCCGTTCGAGCCGCGCCCGGGCACGATCGAGGTGGTCGAGGTCTTCGGTTACACCTGCCCGCACTGCGCGAATTTCGAGCCCGCGCTGCAGGAGTGGAAGCAGCAGCAGAAGGCAGACGTCAACGTCGTGTCGGTCCCCGCGCCCTTTGGTGGTTACTGGATCCCCTATGCGCAGGCGTTCTATGCCGCGCAATCGATGAACCTCGTCGAGCGCACCCACCGCGACATGTTCCGCGCGATCCACCAGGAGCACCGCCTGCCCATCGGTGGCGCGACACCGGAGGTGATCGCCAGGTTCTATACCGAATACGGCGCCGACGCGGACGATTTTGCCGCCCTCATGACGGGCAAGCCGGTACACGGGAAGCTGGTGGCGGCGCGGGACTTCCTTACGCACAGTGAAGTGGAAGGCACGCCGACCCTCATCGTGGCGGGCAAGTACCGCGTGTTGGGCAAGACGTCCGAGGATGTGTTGCGCATCACCGACGCGCTGGTCAACCGCGAGCGTGCCGCGCTGGCGCAGCAGAAAAAGTAGGCCTTGCCGCCAGCATTCGGGGTGATCCACCGCGAAGCTGGCGAACCGGTTACCGAGTAGTGCGGCTCCGACCGCGACCGTTATGACATTTTCTGGAGAACCACAAATGACCTTGTTGCCCCGCTTCGGCTTGACCCTGGCAGCCCTGCTCGCACTCGCGGCCTGCTCATCGGAGTCGCCCACCAACGCCAGCGAGGGTCCCGCGCCTGCGTCGACCGCCGCGCAGGCCACTGCCAATCCCGCCTCGCCGGCAGCCGGGACGTCCGCAGCAACGGACGCCACCGCCGCGACTGATGCCCAGACTCCAGCAACCGGTGGCAAGGGTTCTGAAACCCTGGTGCGCACGCCCGGCCCGATCGTCGCTCCCGAAGGTCCGGCACCGGTCGCCGGCGTGGACTACGTGGAGATTCCCAACGGCCAGCCTTTCCAGCCCAACAACAACAAGATTGAAGTGGTGGAAGTGTTCGGCTACACCTGTCCGGCCTGTGCGAGCTTCGAGCCGCTGGTCACCGCGTGGGCAACCAAGCTGCCCGAGGACGTGCAGTTCACCCCGTTGGCGGCGCCGTTCGGCGGTCACTGGGATCCCTTTGCGAAGGCCTTCTACGCCGCGCAGGCCAATGGGCTGCTGGCCCAGAGCCACGACGCGATGTTCAACGCCGTCCACCTTGAGCGCAGCCTGCCGCCGGACGCGAAAGAGGACCAGATTGCCCAGTTCTACAGCCGTTTTGGCGCCGATCCCAAGCAGTTCGCGAATGCCATGGCCAGCTTCAGCGTGAAGGCGAAGATGAGCCGCGCGCTGAAGTTCATGCAGCACTCGGGGGTCGAGTCCACCCCGGATCTCGTCGTTGATGGCAAGTACCGCATCATCGTCAAGGACTGGGAGCAGAAGCTCAACGTTGCCGAGCACCTGATCGCCGCGGAGCGGGCGGCCAAGGCCGCACCGCAAGCGGACACTGCCCCCGCCGGCGATGCAGCCACGGACGACCGGGGCTGATTTGCCGCGCGCCGTGCCTGCCATGCCTGCTTCCGAATCCAATCTCCACGTAGATCCGGCCGCCTCCGATGGCGCCGGTCCACCGGTGGGTTCGCGCCGGCTGCGCCTGCTCAGCGCGAACATCCAGGCGGGATCCAGTACTCGGGGCTACCACGACTACGTGGCGCGCAGCTGGTCGCACGTGCTTCCGGCCGGCAACAAGCGCGGCAGTCTGGACCTGATCGCGAAACTGGCGGGCCAGTACGACATCGTCGGCCTCAACGAAGCCGATCCGGGAAGCCTGCGCTCGGGCTTCACCAACCAGACCGAGTACCTGGCACGCCATGGCGGCTTCGACTACTGGAGCCACCAGCCCAACCGGCGCATGGCGGGCGTCGCCTCCAGCGCCAACGGCCTGCTGAGCAAACTGCAGCCGATCGAGGTCACCGACCACTCGCTGCCGGGTCGGATCTCAGGACGTGGGGTCCTGCTGGCCCGATTCGGTGAAGGCGACGACGGGCTGGTGGTCGCCATTGCCCATCTGTCGCTGGGTGCGAACTCGCGCAGCACGCAGCTGGGCTTCATCGCCGAGCTGCTGCAGGACCATCGTCACGCTGTCCTGATGGGCGACTTCAATTGCGCCATCGAGCGCCCGGAAATGCAGGCGCTGTTCCGCAACACCCGGCTGCAACCTCCAGCCTGCGCGGTGCCGACCTTCCCCAGCTGGCAGCCACAGCGGGCGATCGACCACATCCTGATCAGCAGTGACCTTGGCTGCTCCGGAGCGCAGGCGATGCCCGCCGCGCAGTCCGACCACCTGGCGCTGTCACTGGAACTGGACGTACCCGACGCCGCACTGCGCTGAATCTCCCACCCCCCCCCCCCCCCCGCCGCCCCCCACCGCCGCGCCACAACCCCCCCCCAACGCCCCCCCCCCCCCCCCCCCACCCCCCCCCCCCCCCCCCCCCCCCCCCCCCCTCCCCCCCCCCCCCCCCCCCGCCACCCCCCCCCTCCCCCCCCTCCCCCCCCCCCCCCCCCCGCTCCCCCCCCCACCCCTCCTGCACCCCCCCCCCCCCCCCCCCGCCCCCCATCCTCCCCCCTCCCCCCCCCCCCCCCCCCCCCCCCCCCCCCCCCCCCCCCCCCCCCCCCC